>CAYPJU010000021.1:0-84379 GCA_964411125.1 uncultured Bradymonadales bacterium
CGGCGATGTCGAACCGGTCCCCGCCAGCCGCGGGGTCGATCGGGTCGAGGCAGCGGGGGTCGTCCGATCGCCACGCGACGGGCGAAACGCCCGCGAATCCCTGCCAGTCGGAGGGGTCGGAGGAGTAAACGGTCTCGTCTTCGGCGAGATAGTCGTGCGGGAATTCGACCCAGTGGGTTCCATCACTCGAGACCGACACGATGGCCGGATCCATGAAGACGCCGCCCGGGGCCTCGAAGGCGTTCTCGAAGACGACGAAGTCGGGGCCCGGGACGTCCGCGAGGGTTCGCCCGCTCCACCGCAGTACGAGGTAGTTGTTCGGGGGGGCGGTCGACAGCCCGCGCGAGAAGACGTCGAGGCTGCCGCTCTTTCGATCGCCCTCTACCACGCCGTTGACTGCGTTTTGCGGCACGTTCACGGCAGATGGAGCCGTGACGGTCCCGGGAGCCTCCACCAGCTCGTCGGCGAACTCGAAGTCCCCCTCCCCCGCGCACGCAACGGGCGGACGACCCTCGGCATCGGGATCGCCCTCGGGGGAACCGCAAGCGACGGCCGCCGAAAAGCAAAGCGGCGCCAGGAGACGCCGCTTCGAGTTCGAGATGGGGAGGATGGTCACTCGTTCAGTCGTCGATTTCGACGTCGATCGCGGTGAACTCGCCGGTGATGTACCAGGCGTCACCCTCGCCTTTGTCGACCTCCATTCCGGCCTCGGAGTCCCAGTTGAGGTTCTCGGCCTTGAAGATCTGCGTGAGGGTCGCGGGGGGGTTGCCGGGGACGAGCGTGATCTCGGTGACGTCTCCGTCTTCCTTGGTGATGTAGCCGGCCATCGTTCCGTTCCCGATCGTGGCTTCGGCCCCGTCGTCCGAGAGCGAGAGGTTGCCGTTGATCTGCAGTTGCTGGATCGGGAGGATCGTCTTGGAGACGTCGTTCTCGAACTTGAAGGTCGAGACGAACCCGAAGTACGGCACGAGCGCGTCGAAGGCTCCGGTGGCGAAGTCGATCGTGAACTCGGTGGGGGTGGGGTCGGAGTCTTCGTCGAACGTGAAGACGGTGTCGTCGTCGGTCTTGAAGCCGGAGCCGCCCGTGAGGACGCCGGTGCCGGCCTCCTGGTCGAAATCCCCCATTTGAATGAGGACGACGATCGGGAACTCCTCGTCGAGGTCGAGGCTGTTGGCGACGATCGAGTTCAGGCTACTCGCCGGCGTGTTGGTGAACGCGAGCGTGTCGAACTTCAGTTCGTATTCGTCCGCGTATTCTGCGCCCGAGTTGTCGACCGTCTGGTTCGAAGTCCCGGCGGTGCCGTTGTTCGAAGCCCCGTTGTTGCTCGCGCCGTTGTTCGAGGCACCGTTGTTACCATTGTTCCCCGGACCGCAAGCCGCCAGCAGCGCCGCGAATCCGACCATCGACATCCAATTTCGCATCGTATTCTCTCTAGTTGATGTATGCGCGGAGCGTACCCGAGGGCCGATTGCAGTTCAAAGCTCGGTGAGGTGATCGAACGTGACGAGCTCACGGAAGGCGTTGAGACGCTGGCTGATCATCTTTTCGTCGAGCTCGCGCATCGCATCGAAGCTGAAGTTCTCGACGACGAAGCTCGCCATGACGCAGCCGTTTACCGTGGCGCGGCGCAGCGCCGCGGGGGTGAGCTTGCCGTTGCGTGCGATGGAGCCGATCATCCCGCCGGCGAAGGTGTCTCCGGCACCGGTCGGGTCGTAGACGTCCTCGAGGGGGTATGCCGGCGCGAAGAAGACGTCGTCGCCCATGAAGGTGAGCGCACCGTACTCGCCGCGCTTGATGACGACGTACTCCGGTCCGATCGAGCGGATCGCTTTTGCCGCCTTGACGATGTTGGACTCCCCGGCGAGGGCGCGGGCCTCGCTCTCGTTGATGACGACCATGTCGACGCGGGAGAGGGTCTTTCGGAGCTCGTCGATTTTCCCCTCGATCCAGAAGTTCATCGTATCGCACGCGACGAACTTCGGAGCCTCGACCTGGTCGAGCACTTCGAGCTGAAGTTCCGGGTCGATGTTCGCGAGGAAGACGTAGTCGGACTTGCGGTACTCGGCGCTGAGCTCGGGACGAAAGTCTCCGAAGACGTTGAGCTGCGTGTCGAGCGTCTGCGCTTCGTTGAGGTCGAAACCGTAGCGTCCAGTCCACCGGAAGGTCTCTCCTTGGGTCCGCTTCAACCCTTCGAGATCCACTCCTCGGCCCCGTAGAAAGTCGACGGGTTCGTCGGGAAAATCGTCGCCGACGACGGCCACGAGGCTGACGTCGGTGAAGAAGCTCGCCGAGGCGGAGAAGAAGAGCGCGGAACCCCCGAGGGCGTCTTCACGCTTGCCGAAGGGCGTTTCGACGGTGTCGAACGCGACGGAACCAACAACCAACAAACTCATAATCGAATTCTCCTGCCGAGCCGGGGGGGGGCGGGGTTACGCGAGTTCTTCGCGAAAGTTCTCGAGGCGTTTCCGCAGGTGCGCGGGTTCGCGTCGGGTTCCGGGCTTGCCGAGCTGCCCACATGCGGCCATCTCGTCGCGGCCGCGGGTCTGCCGGCGGAAGACGCTGACGTGGTTTTCGATGAGGTGGTCCCGAAACGCGTCAATCCGCTCTTCCGTAGGGGTCTGGAACGGAGTCTTCGGGTGAGGATTGAACGGGATGATGTTGACCTTGCACGGCAGGCCGCGGACGAGCTCCACGAGTCTTTTGGCGTCCTCGATCGAGTCGTTCAGGTTCGCCAGGAGAACGTACTCGAGCGTTATTCGCTGTCGGCGGTCGAGGTCGAGGTCTCGCAGCGCGGTCATCAACTGGTCGAGATCGTACCGGTCGTTGATCGGCATGATCTTGGAGCGCACGACGTCGTTCGTCGCGTTGAGCGATACGGCGAGCTGCGCCTCCGTCTCGTTCATGAACTCGATCATCTCGGGGACGAGGCCTGACGTCGATACGGTGACGCGACGCTTCGAGAAATCGAGCCCCTCCTGGTCGATCAAGATCTTGGTCGCCTGCAGGACGTGGGCGAGGTTGTGAAGCGGCTCGCCCATCCCCATGAAGACGATGTTGGTCACGAGCTCGCCCTGCTCTCTCGCGAGGCGCCGCGCCTGGACGACCTGATCGACAATCTCGGCGGTCGAGAGGTGCCGAACGAGCCCCATCTTCGCGGTGTAGCAGAAGGTGCACCCCATGGCGCAGCCCACCTGGCTCGAGATGCAGAGCGTGTTGTGGCTGGCGTACGGGATGTACACGGATTCGACGACCGCCTGGTCGTCGCACTCGAAGGTGAGCTTCGATGTTCCGTCGGAAGCGACGAAGATCCCTTGTCGCGCGAGTGGAGCAACTCGAGCGGTGGAGATGAGCACCGCGCGGAACGCCTTCGAGAGGTTCGTCATTTCCTCGAAAGAGGCCGCGAGGTGTTTGTAAAGCCACTCGTAGAGCTGTGCGGCGCGGAACTTCTTCTCGCCGTAGCCCTCGACGACGAGCCGTTCCAGCTCGTCGCGGGTGAAATTTTTCAGGTCGATTCGTTCGTCATCCTCGAACTGCAGTTCACCTGCATCACGGGCAGCCGTGAGGCGCTCGATCGCAGTTTCGAGGAGCTGTTGCGGTGTAGCCGCCATGGCGAGTCTCGCCGCTCCCGCCGCCGTCAGCGGCAGGAGCTGTGGGGCCGGCGCGCCATGCGCGCCGGAGTGAGCGATCAGCGATCAGAAAGTTCCGTCGTGCGGAAGAAGTGGGCGATCTCGATCGCTGCGTTCTCGGGGCTGTCGGACCCGTGGACGGAGTTCTCGCCGATGCTCTTCGCGAAATCCTTTCGGATCGTACCTTCGTCGGCTTCGGCGGGGTTCGTCGCACCCATGATCTTTCGGTTCTTCGCGACGGCGTCGTCGCCTTCGAGGACCATGAGGACCACGGGGCTACGGGTCATGAAGTCGACGAGCTCACCGAAGAACGGACGCTCGCTGTGGACGGCATAGAAGCCCTCCGCCTCTTTGCGCGACAGGTGCTGCATCCGCAGCGCGACGGGGCGCAGGCCCGCTTCTTCGAAGCGGGTGATGATCGTGCCGACCAGGTTCCGTTCGACGGCGTCGGGCTTGATGATGCTGAAGGTTCGTTGCGTAGCCATACTGCGTACCTCTGAGGTGTTCGGGGTATCTTAAAGCATTGGTTGAAGCGTCGACGCCATTTCGGCGGGGGACGGAGCGACTTTCACTCCTGCGGCTTCGAGCGCCTTGATCTTGTCTTCGGCTCCGCCTTTGCCGCCGGCGATGATGGCACCTGCGTGGCCCATCCGTTTGCCTTTGGGGGCGGTTCGTCCTGCGATGAAGCCGACGATTGGTTTCGTGAAGTTGTCGGCGATCCAGGCGGCGGCTTCTTCCTCCGCCGAGCCTCCGATCTCGCCAATCATGATCACGGCCTCGGTCTGGTCGTCGTTCTGGAAGAGTTCGAGGACGTCGATGAAGTTGGTGCCGTTGATCGGGTCGCCGCCGATACCGACGCAGGTGGACTGCCCGACACCGATTGCGCTGAGCTGGCCGACCGCTTCGTAGGTCAGGGTGCCGGAGCGGCTGAGGACGCCGACCTTGCCCTGCTTGTGGATGTGTCCGGGCATGATACCGATCTTGCATTTGCCGGGGCTGATGACGCCGGGGCAGTTCGGCCCGACGAGGCGGCTCTTGCTCTGCATGAGCGCCTGTTTGACCGGGATCATGTCCTGGACGGGGATCCCTTCGGTGATCGCGATGATCAGTTCGACCTCGGCGTCGATCGCCTCGAGGATCGCGTCGGCAGCGAAGGGTGGTGGCACGTAGATGACGCTGGCGTTGGCTCCCGTCTCGGCGACCGCCTGTTCCACCGTGTCGAAAACGGGGACGCCGGCAGCTTCCTTACCGCCCTTGCCGGGGGTGACTCCACCGACCAGCTTGGTGCCGTATTCGATCATCTGGGTGCTGTGAAAGAGTCCTGCCGAGCCGGTGATGCCCTGACAGATGACCCGAGTGTTCTCGTCGACCAGAATGCTCATCTTGGTTCTCCAGTGCTCGGGTTACCCGATCGCTTCAATGATTTTCTTCGCCCCTTCCGCCATGCTGTCGGCCGGGGTGATCTTCAGACCGCTCTCGCGGAGGATGCGCTTGCCCTCCTCGACGTTCGTCCCTTCGAGCCGGACGACGAGGGGGACTTCCAGTCCGAGCTCTCGAGCGGCTTCCACCACGCCCTGGGCGAGGAGGTCGCACTTCATGATGCCGCCGAAGATGTTGATGAAGATGCCCTGAACGCGGGGGTCTTCGGTGATGATCTTGAAGGCCGCCGCGACGGCTTCCTTGTCGGCGCCACCGCCGACGTCGAGGAAGTTGGCGGGTTCGGCGCCGTAGTGCTTGATGATGTCCATCGTCGCCATGGCGAGCCCGGCGCCGTTGACCATGCAGCCGATGTTACCGTCGAGGTTCACGTAGCTGAGGCCGTACGCTTTGGCTTCACGCTCCGAGGCGTCTTCTTCTTCTTCGTCGCGCAGCTCGGCGATGTTCTGGTGCCGGAAGAGCGCGTTGTCGTCGAAGTTGATCTTCGCATCGAGAGCGATGACTTCCCCGGACTTCGTGATGACCAGTGGGTTGATCTCGAGGAGAGAGCAGTCGAGGTCGGTGAAGAGGCTGTAGAGCGCCTTCATGAACTTCGTCGCCGCGCGGACCGTCTTTCCTTCCATCCCGAGCTTGAACGCTAGCTGGCGGCACTGGTAGTCGGCGAGTCCGACGAGCGGGTCGACGTGGGCGTAGTGGATCTTGTCGGGAGTCTCGGCCGCGACCTTTTCGATCTCCACGCCGCCTTCGGTCGACGCCATGAAGACGATCTTGCTCGTCTGGCGGTCGACGATGACGCCGAGGTACAGCTCCTGAGCGATGTCGGCGCCACTCTCGATGTAGAGGCGGCGGACCTTCTGGCCTTCGGGCCCGGTCTGGTGCGTCACGAGGTTCATGCCGAGGATCTCGTCGGCGAGCTCGCGCACCTCGTCGATGCTGCGAGCGAGTTTCACGCCGCCGCCCTTTCCGCGGCCTCCGGCGTGAATCTGGGCCTTCACGACCCAGAAGTTTCCGCCGAGTTTCTCGGCGGCCTCGACTGCTTCGTCGACCGAAAACGCAGGAATGCCTTCAGGCACGGCAATTCCATACGAGCGAAAGAGCTCTTTGCCTTGATACTCGTGAATGTTCATCGAGAAATCCGTGAGGGGTTCAACCCCGCTAATTATCTGGGGCTGCCGGAAACGCCGGTTCTATACCTGCACCACCCTTCGCCGTCAAGGCATGGCCTCCGAAGGGCCTTGGGCACAACCTCGGACCGGGTTATGAGTCCTGACTGGTTTTCTCGCATCTATCCGAAGTACCCACATCTCTGCCCGACACGACACTCACACCCGGAAACGCCGTGGAAGACAGTTCATCGAGCGACAACTCGACGAAGTCGCTGAAGAAGTCGCTCAATCTGTTCGACGTCTACGTCATCAGTACCGGAGCGATGTTCAGCTCGGGGTTCTTCCTGCTGCCTGGACTTGCGGCTGCGCAGACGGGCCCCTCGGTGATCCTGGCGTACTTCGTGGCTGGGTTGTTGATCTTACCCGCCATGCTGAGCAAGGCGGAGTTGGCCACCGCAATGCCCAAAGCAGGCGGCAGCTACTACTACATCGACCGGGCGATGGGGCCGCTCATCGGGACGATCGGCGGGCTCGGGACGTGGCTGTCCCTGGTCTTCAAGACGGCCTTCGCGCTCATCGGCATGGGGGCCTACCTCGCGATCTACGTCGAGCTACCGATCAAACCGCTCGCGATCGGGCTCACCGTCGCCTTCACCGTCCTGAACATCGTGGGTGCAAAGGAGTCGAGCGGCCTGCAGCGCATGCTGGTGACCGTGCTCCTGGCGGTACTCGCGTACTTCATCGCCCAGGGCCTCTACTACATTGCGGACAACAAGGGAGCGACGGCGATCCTGAGCGAGTTCACGCCGTTCTTCACCGACGGCATCGAAGGGTTCATCGGAACGGTCGGCCTGGTCTTCGTCTCCTACGCCGGCCTCACGAAGGTCGCGAGCGTCGCCGAAGAGGTGGAGGATCCCGATCGCGCGATTCCGCTCGGGATGCTGCTCTCCGTGGCGACGGCGACCTTCGTCTACTGCGTGGGCGTGTTCGTGATGGTCACCGTGCTCGACCCCGACGAATTCCGCTCCGACATGACCCCCGTGGCGACGGCCGCCGACGCCTTCTTTTCCTGGCTACCGGACGGCATCGGTGTGGGGCTCGCGGTCGCTGCCGCCGTCGCCGCGTTCGCCTCCACCGGAAACGCGGGGATCATGTCGGCGTCGCGCTACCCTCTGGCGATGGGGCGCGACCGTCTAGTGCCCGAGACGTTCACCAAGATCGGTCGCTTTTCCACACCGACGATGGGCATTCTGGTGACCGCCGCCGCGATGATCGCGACCGTGGTCTTCGCGGACGTGGCGACCGTCGCCAAACTCGGCAGTGCGTTTCAGTTGATCATCTTCGGGCTGATCAACCTCTGCGTCATCGTGATGCGTGAGAGCAAGCTCGAGTACTATCACCCCGGCTTCCGGTCACCGCTCTACCCTTGGGTTCAGATCGCGGGACTCATCATCCCGGTCTGGCTCATCGCCGAGATGGGATGGCTCCCGTCGCTCATGAGCACCGTGGTGATCGTGCTCGCGATCATCTGGTACCGGGTCTACGCGCGCCACCGTGTCGAGCGACACGGCGCGGTCCATCACGTCTTCGAGCGGCTCGGCCGCGTTCGAGACGACGCGATCGACCGCGAGCTTCGGGGCATTCTCGGCGACAAGGGACTGCGCGAGGAAGACGCCTACGAGGAGGTCATCGCGCATGCCACGGTGCTCGACTACGATCGCGAGGTAGACTTCGAGGAGATCGTCGCCGACGTCTGCTCGGCCATCGCAGTCGCGGCGAACGTCGACCCGAGGGAGCTGGTAGAGGGCTTCCTCGCCGAGTCTCGCGCGGGCTTGATGCCCCTCGATCACGGCATCGCCGCGCCGAACATGCGCCATCACGACGTGGAGCACCCGATGATGGTCCTGGTACGCTCCGAAAAGGGGGTCGATGTCGACCTCAGCAAGTCGTTCGGCCACCTCGAGCTCGACCAACCGGTCCACGCGTTCGTGTTCCTCGTCAGCCCGGAGCGCGAGCTCGGCTTCCACCTTCGAAGCGTCGCGCAGATCGCCACGTCCGTCGAATCTCCAGACTTCCTGGAGATCTGGATGGCCTGCAAGTCGGAAGACGAGCTGCGGCAGGTCTTGCTTCGCGACGAACGATTTCTCCAGCTCCACGTCCGCACGGACGACACCACTTCCGTCCTCGTCGACAAAGGCCTGGTCGACCTGCGGTTCCCGCAGGGTGCTCTCATCGCGCTCGTGCATCGGGATGGTCAGTCGTTCGTCCCCACCTCGGCATTTCGTGTCGAGGCGGGAGACCGGCTGACGGTCATCGGAAACCCCGAGGCGGTCGAAGAGCTCCGGGCGCGGTTCGAAGGGGACGCCGGGTAGGCGCCACTGCTCTGTCTCGCTCGCGTCTGCGGTCGAAGTCGATCGGCTCCTCGTGCGGTGCGAAAGCGCCGGTGCTATAACGAGCGAAACCTCGACAGATGGAGCACGCATGACGAAGCCCCGATTGACCTATTTCGATTTCGACGGCGGACGTGGAGAAGAGTGTCGGTTGGCCTTCGTGGTAGCCGGCGTCGAATTCGACGACCACCGCGTGAAGCACGGCGAATGGGAGGCAATGAAGGCCGAGACACCCTTCGGGGCTCTCCCCGTGCTGGAGGTCGACGGACGCGGGAAGGTGGCGCAGTCGAACGCAATCCTGGTCTACATCGGGAGAAAGCACGGTCTACACCCGGCGACCCCTTGGGAAGCGATGGTCCACGAAGCGGTGATGGAGTCCGTCGAAGACCTGCGGCACCGCGTCGCTCGGACGGCGAGCGACGACGAAGAAGAAAAGCGAGCGCGCCGTGAGGAGTTCGCCCAGGGGTGGTTGCGACAGTGGGCGACGTCGATCTCCGACCAGATCACGGGGCCGTTTCTGGAGGGCGACCAGATCAACGTCGCCGACATCAAGCTCTTCAACATCATCCGTTGGTTCCGTCGCGGCGGACTGGATCACATCGCTCCGACGTACTTCGACGCGTTCCCCAAGATCGATACGCTGTATCAGGCGGTCGAGGACCACGAGGCAATTCGAGGACGCTACGCATGAGCGGCGCCCCTCCCTCTCGTCGGCTGGCCCGCCGCATCGCGATGGTCCTCGCCCTGGTTGTGATCTCGGCGGGATGTCGTGGCGCGGTGAAACGCGAGATCCATCCCGTCACGCCGGAGGGCCTGCGAGCGGTCGAGAAGTCGAGCACCAAGCATCTCAAAGCGCACCTGAAATCGGGAGAACTGCTCGTGTTCGACGAGTGGAGCTTCACCCAGGGGGGCATCGTCGGCCACGGCGTTCGTCACTCCGTCGACCGATCGGAGCAGACCCGCCAGGCTTTTCGTGAGCCGTTCTCGAACATCGCACTCATCGAGACCAACGAACAGCGGCTGCCTGCGTCCGCGGCGATCATGGCGATCGTGACCGGCGCTTCCCTCGGGCTGACGACCCTCTGCATCGTCGACCCCAAGGCCTGCTTCGGGTCTTGCCCGACGTTTTACGTCGCAGGGGCAGACGGCGAGCTTCGATTGTCGGCCGAAGGATTTTCCGACGCGATCGCTCCGTCGCTCGAGAAGTCGGACGTCGACGCACTGTGGGGGTGGAAGCCTGCCCCCGACGAGCTGCGCGTAGTGATGCGAAACGAGGCCCTCGAGACTCACGTAGTGCGGGGTGTCGAGCTGCTGGCCCTGCCCCTTGGCGACGTCGACGAAGCCGTCCAGATGACGACGGGGGAGTATCGCGGGGTGGCGTCGCTGCATGCGCCGACGTCGTGTGAGGCCGAACAGGGCGACTGCACCGCTCTGGTCACCAGCTCCGACCGCCAGGAGTGGTACTCGACCAGCGACGGCGAGGACCTCGGCAGCCGTGAGCACATCGAGCTTCGGTTCGAGGAACTCCCGCAAGGAGAGCTGGCGCTCCTGCTGCGATTTCGGCAGAGCCTGCTGACGACGTTCCTCTTCTACACGATGCTCGGTTATCTCGGAGAGCAGACTGGGGAGGTCTTCGCCGCGCTCGAACGGGGAGTTCTACCGTTCGACCCGCTCGCCGAGTTCAACGACGCGATTGGCTGGATCGAGGTGGAAGCCTGGGACCCGACGACGTCGGAATGGCGCGCTGTCGGCCGGACCACGGAAGCCGGTCCGCTGGCGAAGAACACCGTCGCCCTCGCCCTCCCCGCCTGGGCCGGGTCGCGGGACGTCCGCGTACGGCTCGACGTGACCCGGGCGAACTGGCGCTTCGAACAGCTCGCTGTGGCAGCTCTCGGCGCCCCCATCACGCCGAAGGTACTGCGTCCCGTCACCGCCAAAACCCTCGCCGGCGAGGACGTCGTCGGGGCGCTGCACGATCCGGCACGGACGGTCGTGACGATGCCGGGCGAGGAGGTCGAGCTCACGTTCGAGTCTCCAGGGGCGGGGCCCCACGCCTATCTGCTCCGTTCCCGCGGCTACTACATCGAGTGGATGCGGGACGAGTGGGTCGCAGAGGAAGACCCGGTTCGCGCGGCGATCATGATGGCGTCGCCGCGCCGTGCACTTCGGCTCCTGGCGCCGGAGTTCAAGGAGCGAGAGCTTCAGATGGAGCAGGTGTTCTGGGGGAGCAAGTATGAGCGCTGAAGTCCGCCGCGTTCGGTTCGCCGCATTGGTCGCGCTGCTCGCCGTGGTCGGCTGCGGCACGCCGAAGTACGCGGCGCCGACCCACAAGATGTCGTCCAGTTACGCCTACGGAGCGGCGGTGAGAGTGACCACCCCGATGGGGTTCGTCGACGGGGAGCTGTTGGCCGTGGAATCAGACCGCGTATACGTGCTGGTTCCCCGGAGCGGCATCATCGAGGTTCCGCGCGACGGCACGGCCCGATTCAACGTCGTGAACTACAAAGCGAGCGGGACGACGCTGGTGGTGTGGGGGGGGCTCGGGACCGCGACGACGTTCTCTCACGGTTTCTTCTTCATCCTTACGGCGCCTGCCTGGGTTGCGATGACGGGGGTGTCTTACCTCTACACCCGCATGATCGGCACCGGGACGGAACCCGAGGCGAAGTGGGCGAGGTACCCCCAGGGGTTGCCTCAGGCCCTCCGGAGCCGTATCGGCCGGCCGATTCGAGACGATCCCGAAGATGCGGAACGTCCCGCTGAAGATCGTCGGATTCCCGCGCCCAGTGGCGTCCCGGACAACCGCATCCGGTGACGATCAGAGCGGGTAGATACCGGTGAAGCAGGCCTCGCAGAACTCCCCTGCGCCCGACGCACCGGCCGCTTCACGCAGCCCGTCGACGGAGAGGTAGGCGAGCGTGTCGGCGGTGATGAACTCGCGGATCTGCTCGAGGTCGTGGTTCGCGGCGATCAGCTGGTCCTTGTCGGGTGTGTCGATGCCGTAAAAGCAGGGGTTCGTGGTGCGCGGGCTGGCCACGCGGAAATGCACCTCGGCCGCGCCGGCGTCGCGCAGCATCTTGATGATCTTGCGGGACGTGGTGCCCCGCACGATCGAATCGTCGACGACGACGACACGCTTTCCCTCGAGCACCGAGGCGACCGGCGCGAGCTTGAGCTTCACACCGAAGTGACGGATCGAGCTCGAAGGCTCGATGAACGTACGGCCAACGTAGTGGCTTCGGACGAGCCCCATCTCATACGGTATGCCGCTCTCCTGAGCGAAACCGAGGGCCGCAGGGACCCCCGAGTCGGGGACCGGCACCACGACGTCGGCGTCGGCGCCGCTCTCACGGGCGAGAATGTGCCCCATGTTCTTGCGGGCGTGGTAGACGTCTCGGCCGAAGATCGCGTTGTCGGGTCTCGCGAAGTAGACGAGCTCGAAGATGCACGGTTTGGGTTGGACTGCCTCGAACGGTCGCCGCACTTCCTCCCTACCGTCCGCGTAGACGACGAGCATCTCGCCGGGTTCGAGCTCACGTTCGTAGTCGGCGCCCAACAGCCGGAAGCAGGTTGGTTCGCTGGCGAGCACGCGGGCTCCGTTCGGCATCTTGCCGAGGACGAGCGGCCTGACCCCGTGCGGGTCCCGCACGGCGACCATGAAATCGCGATGAAGACCCACGAGGCTGAAGGCCCCTTCCACCTGCCGCAACGCGTCTACCAGCGCGCCGAGACCATCCGAGGCAAAGCTCTTGGCCACCAGGTGCGCGATCACTTCGGTGTCAGTCGTGGTTCCGAAGATGGAGCCCGACTCCTCGAGGCGAGTCCGCAGCCGGTCGGCGTTGGTGAGGTTCCCGTTGTGGGCGAGCGCGAGCGCTCCGAACTTGGTGCTGACCGTGATCGGCTGGGCGTTGCGGATCGTCGATTCCCCGGTCGTACTATACCGAACGTGTCCGATACAGGTGTCCCCGCGCAGCGTGGCGAGGACGTCCTGGGTGAACGCCTCGCCTACGAGCCCCAGGCGCCGCTGCACGATGATGTCGTCGTCGATGCGGACGGCGATGCCGCCGCTCTCCTGGCCACGGTGCTGCAGCGCGTGGAGGCCCAGATACGTGAGGTTGGCCGCCTCCGGTTCGTTCGCGATGCCGAAGACCCCACATGCCTCTTCGATCAAATGGCGTCGCTCTTCGTCCAGCATCGCGGCTCCGGGCTACTTCCCTGTCAGTTGACGAACGACGACGCTCGCCGCGGTCAGACCGAAGGAGCCGGTGACCCAACTCACGGTCCCTTCGATGAGATTGCGGGACTCGCAACCATGAAGATTGTTGCCCTTCGTCGGGCAAATGCACATGAAGCCGGAGGTGCCGTCGTATGAGAGCGATTGCGGCTCGTGGCGCGGTTCGGTCGAGAAGACCGTGGGGATGCCCAGGGGTTCGTCGAGCGACACCCCCTTCTCGCGGAGGATCTTCCGAACGGCCCGCGCGAGCGGATCGGTGTGGGTCGCGGTGATGTCTGCGACCTCGATCTTCGTCGGATCGAGCTTTCCGGCGGCCCCCATACAGGAGACGACGGGAATGCCCTGCTCCAGGCACGTCATGAGGAGGTGGACCTTGGCAGTGATGTTGTCGATCGCGTCGACGACGAAATCGGGACGCTCGGCGAGGAGCCGCTCACTCGTCCGATCGCGATAGAAGGCGCGCCGACCTACGACGGTCGTCTCCGGGCTTATGAGGCTGCACCGCTCGGCCATCAGGTCGCTCTTGTACTCCCCGTACGTCCCCTTCATGCAGTGAAGCTGGCGGTTCGTGTTCGTCCCGCAGACGCGGTCGAAGTCGACGAGCGTCAGCTTGCCGAAGCCGGTGCGCGCGAGCGCCTCGGCAGTGAAGCTGCCGACGCCACCGAGGCCAAAGACCGCGACGTGTGACTCGGCGAGCGTCTTCATCGAGCCCTCCCCGAGCAACCGGCCGGCGCGATCCCAGCGACGATGGAGCCGCCACTCCTTCATCTTCCGAGCAGGGAACTCGACCGTTCCCTTGTCGTCCTCCTCTTCCCGCGCTTCGACGTGGGAGCAGGCGCCGTGGCTTTCGAGATCGATTTCTACTTCAGTCGTCATCTTCTTCGATTCCGTCACAGATGGCCTCCCCCGTGGGGAGCCGAAACACTTCGCGGGCGTTGGTCGCGGTAGTCCTGGCGACGTGCGCCTCTTCTTCGCGGAGAAGTAGCGCCAGGCTGCGCACAACACAAGACAAATGGGCGGGTTCGTTGCGCTTCGCCTCCACGCCTTCGGGGGGGCGAGAGGGGGAATCAGTCTCCACCATCAGCCTCCCCAGCCCCACCGACAACAGGCCATCGCGCACCTTCCTTCCCGCCTTTTTCGTGATCTGCGTTCCGATCGACAGATAGAGCCCGACCTCGACGAGGGCGGTCGCCTCCTCGGGCGACCCCCAGAACGAGTGGACGATCCCACCTGCGGGCGGAACGCCGTCGCGCTTCAAGACTTCGAGAACTTCGGAGTTGGTTCGGACGGAGTGAATGACGATGGGGAGGTCCTGCTCTCTAGCGAGGGCGAGCTGCCTGCGGAATGCAGTCTTCTGACGGTCGAGCTCTGGACGGGTGCGATCGAGGCCGAGCTCGCCGAGACCGACGAACCTGCGCCAGTCGAGCGTCTCGAGGGCGCAGAGTTCGTCTTCCAGCCGCTGGTCGTCGAGGTCCGATAGGGCCCAGGGGTGGACACCCGCTGTGGCCCAGATTCCCGGACGGCGGGCGAGCGAAGCGGCCAGATCACGGCGCGACGAGTCGTAGCCGGCCAGCACCATCCCCTCCACGTCGGCGCGGGCAGCGCGTCGTAGCGTTTCGTCGCGGTCGTCGTCGAACGCGGCAAAGTGCAGGTGATTGTGTGCGTCGATCACCTCCGCACGGTACAGGTCGCGAGAGTCGGAGTCAGCTCATGATCCAGTACGCGGTGAAACCGGAAGAGAGCAAACCGAGCAGGACGATGATCAAAACGCCCAGCATCGGGAGTCTTCGCGAGTGTTCCGCGTCGTAGAATCTGTCAGTGAGCTCCCCGAAAATGGGGCGTCCTTGGTCGTCCATCCGTTTCCATCCATTGCAATTGTGTGGCGCAAGCCATCCATCATCATCATTGGGGCGACCACCCGCTTTCAAAGTCGAGCGAACGTGGGCCGCGCTGTCGGTGCACCTCCGACTCGTTCAACGTAGACGCGGTCGAAGCACCGAAAAGCGCAGCACGCGGGGATGATCCGGGGAATTTGGCCACCGGAACCGATGCACCGTTCGAAAATCTCTTCGTCAGGGGAGCGGCAAGACGGACTGGAGGTACCGCGTGTTCACGCGGCTGAAACGCGCCGGACCGTCGCCGTTGAGCTCGGCGCGCTCCGTGAAAGGACGGTCCGCTCCCGAATCCATGATGAGGTTCGGTCCGGGCGGATCGTTGTGAAACCGTTCGTCGAACATCTCTTCGGACTCGTCGAAGTAGGCGAGCCCGAGGCTGTGCCCCACTTCGTGGCTGGCGGTGTGGCCCGTCAGGTTGCCGATCATGGCCACGGCCTGCGCGATCGCCGCCTCCCTCGGACCTTCCGGCCATTCGTCGTCCGAGACCGGTCGTCCGCCAAAGGCGAACATGAAGGGAGCGATCACGCGGTCGAACTCCGCCGAGGTGCCGAAGTTGTCGGGAAAGAGGGTCGGGCTGAAGGAGATGAACGACTCGATGAAGACGCCGCCATACGGCAGGTATCCCGCCTCCTGCGAGTGCCGGTTGACGCCGCCGAGATAGTCGCTCAGGTAGAGGTTGTCGATGTCCTTCCCGCCGTCATTGAACGAATTGTCGTAGCCGAAGTTCAACAAACCGGACGGGTCCGGGCCACCGATCTCGATGGTCGTGTACTCGATGAAGTGGTCGGGCTCGACGGCGACGATCTCGACGTTCGCCTCAGCGTAGTCGCGCTCGAGGACCTCGACGATTCGGTCGCGAATCGCGGCCTCGGTCGCGCGCAGACCGTAGTTCTCGAGCGCCTTGGAAAACCCGGGCAGGAACTTCAGGTAGACCACCTGACGCGTCGGGAGCACGGTGAACTCGCCAGACCAGGGGGCTCCTTCCTGCAGCTCGTCGCCGCGGTAAATCCAGGGTGTCACGGTGCCGGTGAAAACGCCCGGGACGGCCCCCAACCCGGTGATCCGTCGCGTACCGGGGACGATCTCGTAGGAGACGTTCTGCTCGGCCGTCGTTTCGTCCAGGACCCGAAACGGCGTAACGACCAACTGGTCGTTCCCCTCCACCTCGATCTTCGGGAGTTCTGGGTCGTCCGGCTCGAGCACCCCCTCCAGCACGAAGTAAGTGCCCGAGTTGGTGCGGAGTTCTTCGGGAACGAAGCCGCGCCCCTTCACGGTGATCTTCTGGCCGCGACTCCCTCGGTCGGGCGACAGCGACTCGACGCGGGGCGGGAGGAGCTCGGCGTCGAACCGAGCCTGGGACGAGCCCTCGTAGGTCTCGCCGGTCCGAAGCTCGTTCTCGAAACGGAGCGCTCCGGAGAAGGTGCCCGTCGCGATGCCGAAGAGCGCTGGGTCGACGGGGAGTGTCGCTTCGGTCCTCGCACCGGACCAGCGAACGGGCGCGCGCGCGTTCGTCACGCTGCGGGACGAGCCGTCGTCGAAATCGACGCGCCCGGTGTCGACGATCGCCCAGGTAGTCCCTTCTTCGGGACGCAGAAAGCCGTCCCCGACGATCTTCAACTGTTGGTTCGGGAAAACGGAGCGCCCCGTCTGCAGTGGTTCGACCTGGGGCGGATAGGACGCCCGAAAGCGCAGCGCGGTGGACTCGACCTCCCCGACCGCGAACGTCCCGATGTCGTCTTCGAGGGTCAGGTCTACGTGGCCGGTCAAAGTTCGCTCGGGATCGGGCTCGACCAGCTCCCATAGTTCGTCCTTCACCCGGATTTCGACGATGAGGTCCCCGCGGTCGCCCAGTCGGTCGACGGGGACGTCGAACGACTTCTCGAGCGCCCTCCCCTCCCCGAGCGACCCGGAGAACGTGACCGTCCCGAGCCGTGCCTCGTGGTCGGCAGTGTCGAGGAATCGGAAGCGCAGCACGGAGCTACGGACGACGATGTCTTGCTCGAACTCCACCTCCACGACGTCGATCGAACGCTCGTTGGTCGTGGGCGGGGCCCCCTGTGCACATGCGCTCACCGCGAGACTCGCGGCGAAGAGGAGAGCACCGGCCCGCCGGTCGGGTGGCTCGCAGCGTCGGCTCATTGAGGGACGGGGAGAAAATCTTTGAGGTACTCGAGGTTGCGATCGTTGAACCGCGCCGGGCCCTTCCCTTCGATCTCGCCTCGCTCCTCGAACGGTCGGTCGGCGCCTCGGTCCATGATGTAGTTGTCACCCGGGATCGTGTTGTGAAACTCCTCGCTCGGTCGCGACTGGAGAAGATCTTGCGCGAAGAAGGCGAGGCCGAGGCTGTGTCCGACCTCGTGGGTGCAAGTGTTGCCGATGACGGAGCCGACGAGGTGGATCGCTTCGTTGATCTCGGCGTCACGCTCGCCGTTCGGGTATTCGGTGCCTTTGACCGGCGTCCCGCCGAGGTCGGGCATGAACGGGGACATGATGCGGTCGAACGCCGGAGAGGTGTCGCTCGATTCGGGGTTGAGCGTGGGACTGAAGAAGTCGAAGGATTCGATGAAGATCCCACCGTAGGGGGTGTTGAACTGGTCAGCGCTGTTCGAATTCACTCCCCCGAGGTAGTCGGCGAGGAACAGGTTGCGGGTGTCCTTGCACTTCTGCTCGGTGGAGTTGCACGTGTTGTCGTAGCCGAACTTGTTGCCTCCGGTGGGGTCGGGACCTCCGATCTCTACGGTGGCGAAGTCGATGAAGTCGGTCGGAGGCCGGTCGACAAAGACGACGTTGACCCCCTGGTAGTCGCGGTTCGTCACTTCCAGGATTCGGCGCCGGATCTCGAACTCGACGTTCTGCAGGCCGAACTTCTCGAGGCCCTTGGAAAAACCGGGCAGATACTTCAAGTAGACCATCTGTTTCGTCGGCAATACGCGGAACGTCCCTTGCCAGTCGACCCCGGTGTACTCCCCGAACTGGTCCTGATAGATCGGGGTGATCGTCCCCTCAAAGACTCCGGGGCTCGCCCCGAGACCGAAGAGCTGATTCTCGCGGATCTCGTACCAGACCGACATCTCGGTCTGCGTCCCACTGAGGACCTCGTCGGGAACCCGTGGCAGTGCGTTGGCGCCGGTGATGTCGAGAGTGCCGCCATCGTCGTAGGTGAAGATCCCGTCGAACACGAAGATCATGCTGATGCCGGCGACGTCGTCCTGGGGCACGAAACCGCGCCCTTCGAAGACGATGCGCTGCCCACGACTCCCCTCGGGCGGGTTCAGCGACGCGAGGAATGGCTGTCCCTGATCGAAGATGAACGATGGTTGGGAGTTGCCCGGGTACGACTGCAGGTTCGAAAGCTCGTTCAGGAATTCGAGGGACCCCTGGAAGGAGCCGGGGCGAACTCCGAAGACCGCGGGATCGAGCCTGAACTGCGCGGAGGTTCGCGATCCGGTCCACTCGATCGGGACACGCTGGTTGGCAATGAGTTTCTCGCCGAGCTCGGTGTCTTGATAGGTGTACGTGCCGTTGACGACCGCGAAGGTTCCGCCTTCGTCGGGACGTAGGAAGTTCGACCCGCTGACGGGGATCGTCTCGTTGGGGAAGTACTGCCCCCCGGGAACTCCCTGAACGGTCGGCGTCGCGTCGGCCTGAAAATCGATCA
This sequence comes from uncultured Bradymonadales bacterium, assembly GCA_964411125.1. Taxonomy (GTDB): domain Bacteria; phylum Myxococcota_A; class Bradymonadia; order Bradymonadales; family Bradymonadaceae; genus JBFIHF01. Next base: position 18,347 of record CAYPJU010000021.1, read on the forward strand.
GCATTCCCTCGAGCCGTCCTTCAGCGACGACCCCGATCTCGTCGACGAGCGAAACCCCGATCGCGCCTGTGTAGCGTGCGGTAGGCGTGGGGGAAAGCTCACTCCAGAGGCCGTCGGAGACGGCGAGCCTCACCAACACGTCGCCCTGGTCTCCGTCGCTTCGAGCGAACGGAACAGTGGGAGTGGACTGCACGGTTCCCGTATAGGCGATCTCGCGACCGGAGCCGTCCTGCCCTTCGAAAGTGATCTCGGCGGTGTGGGGGACCATCCGGTCGCTCCCCTTCATCCGAAAGGTGAGGATCGACGTCTGGAAGACGACGTTCTGGTCGTACTCGATGAGGAGGCGCTGGGTGCCGCGCTTCGCTTCGCCGTCGCCGTCTTCCGGGACCTCCTGCGGACATCCGGTGGCGCCGAATCCCGCAAGAAGAACGAGCCCAATTGCCGCGAGTTTTCTCAGCGATTTCATGATCGAGCCACCTCCGTCGAAACGATCTCGGATTCCCCGGAGCAGGTCAAGGAACCCCGCATGGTTCGGTTGCGAGACACGCTGAGAGGACACTCGAACGGGGGGGAGAATTCCCGGGAGCTACTTCGGCTCGATGACCTCGAGTCCGTTCATGTAGGGGCGGAGAGCCTCGGGAACCGTGACCGACCCGTCCTCGTTCTGGTTGTTCTCGAGGATGGGAATCAAGATGCGAGGGCTAGCTACCATGGTGTTGTTCAAGGTGAAGCAATGCTGAATGGTGCCGTCCTCGTCGCGCCAGCGAATCGCGGAACGCCGTGCCTGGTAATCGTACAGCGACGAACACGAGTGGGTCTCGAAATACCCCTTTCGCGAAGGCATCCAGGACTCGACCTCGTGCTTGAGGACCTGCCCGAGCCCGATCTCCCCGGTGCAGGCGACGGCGACGCGGTATGGGATGCCGAGTTTCTGCAGCAGTGTTTCGGCGTTCCCCAGCAACCTCATGTGATGCTCGAGGCTTTCTTCGGGGTCGTTGCGGCAGACGACGACCTGCTCCACTTTGGAGAACTGGTGGACGCGATAGACACCGCGGGTATCCTTGCCGGCGCTGCCCGCTTCGCGGCGAAAGCACGACGACCAGCCAGCGATACGGCGCGGGAGCTCGGATGCGTCGATGATCTCGTCGCGGTTCATCGAGACGAGAAAGACCTCGCTCGTCCCGATGAGATACTTGTCGTCCTTGTCGAGGTGGTAGGTGTCCTCGCGGCCGTAGGGGAAGAAACCGGTCCCCGTCATCGCCTCCTCGTTCACCATCAGCGGGCCCAGGACCGGCTCGAGGCCGTCGGCCATCAGTATGTCGAGCGCGAAACGCATGACGGCGAGCTCGAGGAGCGCGCCGGCGCCGCGAAGAAGGTAGGAGCGAGCGCCGGCGAACTTGATGGCGCTCTCTTTGTCGATGATGCCGAGGATCTGTCCCAGCTCTTCGTGGTCTCGCGGTTCGAAGCCGAACTCACGTGGTTCACCCACGTGCCGGATGACTTCGTTGTCCTCTTCCCCCTCCCCCACCGGGACGCGATCGAGCGGAACGTTGGGAACCATCAACAGCAGGTGGTCGTACTCTGTCTTCACTTCGGCCAGCTCGGATTCCAGACTCTGAACCTTTTCTTTCAGTTCTTTCCCTTCCTGGATGAGCGCCGGGCGGTCTTCGTTCGAAGCCGACGGGATCGCGCTCGAGACCTCGTTTCGTCGCGCCCGGGCGCGCTCCGACTCGGTCATGATTTCGCGGCGGCGCTCGTCGAGCGCGACGAGGCGGTCGATGTCGACGTCGAACCGCTTGTCGGCGGCGGCCTTCTTGACGATGTCGACGTTCTCTCGGATGAACTTGATGTCGAGCATTCCCACTCCTTCTCGGGCTGTGACCATCGCCCGATTAGCACAGCGCGAGGCATGACGAAAGCCGCGCCATCTGCTACGGGTAGCCTTTTACGGCTCTCTCGATGCGCCTCCGCTTCGTTCATCTCCTGATCGTCGTCGTCCTGGTCGGCTGCTCGTCGAACCGAAGGGATGGATTCGGTGACGACCGCGACCTCGGAGCCCGCGAAGACGGCGGCGGCCAGGACGCCCAGGCCCCCGACACCGGCCTGCGCGACCTTGGACCGCCCGCCCCGGGCTCACCCTGTGCCGGACCGACCGAATGCGGACCGAATGCCCTCTGCATCGGAAAGGCGGAAGGCGGGTTCGCCTGCATGGCGACATGCTCCGTCCCGTACGACCTGTGTGTGGACGGCAGCGTGTGTCTCCCCGTCATGAGTGGTAACGCGGCGGTCTGCTATCTCGGCGGAGGGGTGGAACAGAGCGCGTCGTGCACGAGCAATCTCGATTGCGCATCGGGCAACCTCTGCTTCGGAGCCGACGGGGAGTTCTACTGCCGCCCCGCTTGCGATGAGCGCGACGGGTGCCGGGGAGGCGAGTATTGCCTGCGGCTCGCATCGGGCGCGGGATTTTGTCGCGAGGAGGTTGGTGCCCCCTGCCCCGGCGCGGACTGCGCACAGGGCCTGGAATGCAGCACGTCGATGCCGGAGGTTGCGTCGATCTTCGCGAGCGGTTATTGCACCCGCCCATGCAGCGTGGACCTCGAATGTCCCGGGGACGCTGTCTGCGTGAAGCACCCGTCGTCCCCCGACGTCGCCGTCTGTTTCGACCGTTGCGGCCACGACTCGGAGTGCCGCTTCAACGCCGGGTTTCGGTGCATGGGGGCCGAGAACTGCTCCGGGAGCGGGGACCCGGAGGGATGCGAGCAGTTCTTCGGAGAAGACCGGTTCTGCCTCGATTCGACGCCGTGAGCGCTTACGATTGGAATGCGTCGCGGCGGACCAAGGTTCAGACTCCCGAACGCCCCGACGCCTTCGACACGGGAAAGAAATGCTTCTGAAACTCGCACTGCTTCTCATCACCATACCGATGTTGGAGCTCTTCGTACTGATCCCACTCGCGAGCCAGATCGGCGTCGGTCCCACGATCGCGATCATCGTAGTGACCGGTATCGTCGGGGCATGGCTGGCGCGAAGAGAAGGTCTGGGAGCATGGCGGCGGTTTCGCGAAGAACTCGCCACGGGAGCCCTCCCCCAGGACGCGATGGTCGATGGCGTCGCCGTGCTGGTCGCATGCGCCTTTCTGATGACCCCCGGCGTCTTGACCGACGCGGTCGGCATGGCGCTTTTGATTCCCGCGGTTCGTAGTCCGTTGAAGGGTTACATCAAGCGCAGGATCACAAAGCTGTTGCAGAATTCCTACACCACCGTTATCGATGGGCGGTCGCAGCGCCCGTCGATCGGACGCCGCGTGATGGATGACGACGTCATCGACATTACCCCCGCCAACGAGCGGCATCCGGCCTAACCCCGGTTTCGCGCGGCGGAAAACTCATTCGAAGTGATGAAATGCTGGTTGACCTGCATGTGAAGTCCTCGACGTCCAACGGTGTGAAAGCCGGGCTGGACGACATCTTCTCTCGCGCCAAAACCGCCAAGCTCGATGGCCTCGCCTTCTGCGAGACCCTCTCGACGGCGAGCTGCGAGGATACGCTGGCCGCCGCCGAAAAAGCCGGCATTCCGGCGTTCGTCGGGGTCGAGATCCCGACGGACAAGGGCATCTTGCTCGCGTTCCCGCCGGAGATCGACAGCTTCTTCCTCGAGGAGGAATGGCGTCAGATGACGGAATTCGCGACGCCTCCGGCTCAGCAGATCATCAAGATGTTCAACGAGATCGGTGGCGCCGTCGTGGCCTCTCGGCCGTACGACCTGTCGATCCCGTACAACATGGGCGACCTCATCTTCACGCTCGACAACCTGCACGGCGTCGAAGTCTTCAACAGCCGGTGCGGCCAGATCCAATGCGACTTCGCGCTGGAGGCTGCCAAGTTCATGGGCGTACCGACGTGCGGCGGAACCGACCCGACTTCGGCAGACAGCATGGGCCGATACGCGACGTTCTTCGAAGAAGACATCCAGACCCAGCAGCAGTTCGTCAACGCGCTGCGCGACTCGGAGTACTGGGCGATCCAGTTCGGCGAGAGCCCCAAACCGAAGCGCACCCCTCGCAGCGACGATGACAGTCGCGGCGGACGTGGCGGCGGAGGCGGCGGACGTGGACGCAGCGGCGGCGGACGAGGCCGAAGTGGTGGAGGTGGAGGTCGCGGTCGCAGCGGCGGAGGTCGCAGCGGCGGCGGCGGTCGGAGCCGCGGTCGCTCCAAACGCGATTGAGCCTGACCTCCGTGCCTCGACGCAGGACGACACGAGCGCCCTCCGGTAACGGAGCGGCGCTTTCTTTACGCGCGGGTGTAGCGCAGACGTTCGGATGCGTGAGGGTGGACCGGAGCGGTCGTTACCCGAGGCGCTGCTCGATCTCGTCGATCGTCGGGATGGCACTGCGCCCCCCGAGACCTTCGCAGGAGAGTGCCGCCGCGACGTTGGCGAACGACGCGATCTTGTTCAACTCCCAGTCGTGGAGCACGCCGTAGATGATCGCCCCGTGGAAGACGTCGCCGGCGCCGGTCGTGTCGAGGACGTCCACATCCTCGTAGGCTGGGATTCGGATGAGCTCACGCTGGGCGGACGACATCGCCACGCATCCCTCGTTGCCGAGCGTTACGATCGTGACGGAGGGGCCTCGCTCGAGGAGCGCGTGGCAGAGGTTCTCGAGCTCGCCGACCCCAGCGAACTGGCTGGCGAAGCGCTCCGAGGTGACGAGGTAGTCGGCATGCGCGACCGCCTCGCGAGTGCTTCCGGAGATCTCGTTCGCGTCGAGCACGACCTTGATCCCCTTCGCTTTGGCGGCCTTCATCAGCGACAGTTCCGCTTCGTTGTGGGTCGAGTCGACGAGGAGGAGGTCGGCTCCCTCCAGCACGCTCTCCCGGACCTCTTCTGCCCCCAACGGTGCGACGTTTCCGCCCGTCATGTAGACGTTGCGGCGCCCCGTCGTGCGCTCCACCACGACGAACGTCATCTGGCTGATGGCGTCTTCCTGATGGACCATGTGATCAGTGTCCACGCCCTCCTCCGCGAGGGTGCGCACGATCTCGTCTCCTCGGGAATCGGAGCCGACCTTACCGACGAACCCCGTGTCGATTCCCCATCGAGAGAGCGCGACGATGGCGGTCGCCGCTGCGCCCCCACCCTGAGTGGAGAACTGCGTGAACTCCTTCTTGAAGTCGGGATCGACGAAGCGATCGACGACACCGATGTAGTCCAACGTACAGTTTCCGACGCCAATTGCTCGCATCGTTTCTCCGGTCCTGGGGCGCGAGCTCGCCACACTCTGTGGGAAGTTCGTCACGCCCGACACTTACACGGGTAGCTCATCACCGCTGTCGCTGCAACGGTCCTCGGCTCGCTTTGTGCCGAAACGACGTGATGGTGGCCAAAAGAAAGGGCCGCCCGAAGGCGGCCCGGCGAAACCCAGAGCGCTCCGTTCAGGGCGCGAGCAGGTTGTAATCGTCGGTGTCGAAGCTGTAGAGCCCGAACGGTCCCGCTGCGAAGAGGATCGTGTCCCCGTCGAGCGCGAAGTCCTGAGGCCAGCCTCGCAACGCGAAGTATGCCTGGGCGTGAGCGTTCGCTGCATCGCTGACGTTGACGACGAGCATCCCGCCGGGGACCTGGAAGAGCGCTTTGCCATCGACGGCCCCGTAGAGGGTGGCCCAGTGGTCGATGTCGACCCGCGAGAGCTCCTTCAGGTTGGCGTCGTTCAGGTCGAGAATGGAGAGGTCGACCATGTTGTCCCAGTCCTCCCAGTCGTAGCCGTGTCGAGCGTAGTTCGACAGCCACGACTCGCGATGGGAGACGAGGACGTGCCCGGCTCCGTCCAGTTGCACGCTGTCCACGAGGCGGTCGGTGAAGCGGTTCCCGCCCTGGAGGTAGGCGCGGTTACCCACCACCTTCAGCTTGTTGATCGCCGTCTCGACGATGTTCGAACCCCACAGCGCGTCCTGAGTGAGGACCGTGTTGCCCTCGACCTGGATGACCTGTCCGGGGACGTTCACCGCAGCTCCCTTCACCGGGGCGGCGGGGTTGGAGTAGTCGATCGCTCGGAAGAAGTACTTCACGAACGGACGGTTGTCTCCCGGGACACGGTAGGGTCGTCGGTAGCTGAAGTAGAGAATGTCGTCCTTGGCGAGCACCCCGGCAGCCTCGTTGTTCTGGCCTCCGTTCTTGACCGGACCGAGCTTCGGGTTCGAAGCGTCGGTGACGTCGATGCCGTGGAAGTTCATCGTCGTCCAGTACCGGTACTTCTCGTGCGTGTAGGTGTGTTCCTCCACCTCGCTCGGGTCGGGCGTGTACGGCGTGCACTCGGTCTCGCCGTCGGCGTCCTGAGTGCACTGATGGAAAGCACCGGTGCAAACTTCGGCTTCCTTCGTTCCGTCGAGACGGGTCAACTGGCGGCACGAGGTCGAACCCTGCAGGTACGTGCACGCTTTCGGCTCGTAGGTTTGGTCGTCCCAGCAATCGTCCCAGTTGTAGTTGGACGGCTGCGTGTAGACGACGGTCTCCTCGCCCTCGAGCTTCTGCTCCCAGCCGCGTTCGATGAGGACGAGCGCGTCCCCGACGACGTGGATCGGTGCCTGAAACTGCCCGTGCCAGTAGTAGCTCAGTCCGTCCACGGCACCGCCTCCTTCGACGAACGGCCCTCCACCGTAGTAGTCGTAGTAGCCGTAGTGGAGCGGCGGGAGTTTGTCCGACACGAGCGTCCCTTTCGGGGTCGGCTGCGTCGGGTCGGCCAGGTCCCACACCTCGAGGGACGTACGGTATCCCTGGCCGGGGCCGGTATTGTTGCCGTTACCGACGTACTCGTTCGAGATGGCCACGAGCTTGTCGTCCATCTGGATGAGGCGCGCCCCCGCCGGAATCTCGAACTCCGCGATCGTTGCGGCCTGGTCGACATCGCCAGCGAGGCCGATGACCTGCACGGTGTCGGTCAACTGGACGTTGTGGTTGTAGCCCCACCACCCCCAGTACGCCTGATTGCTTCGGCGGCGGACGCCGTGGTCACCGAAGACCAGGATGTCCCGATAGTTCGGAGCGAGCTCGAGCCGGCTCAGCTCCTGCGGCTGATCCGGGTTGGTCGTGTCGAAGAGGCTCAGCTCGGCCTCGGAGAGGTTGCCGGTGGTGTTCGCGTCGGGATCGGCGACGAAGCTTCGGCGCACCTGCGTGTCCTGCTCCATCGTTCCGCGCTTCGTGAGCGTGTCGTCCGAGAACGTGAAGATCTGAACGCCGCTCTTGTACGTGGAGGAGCTGTCGTCCCACCCGCTGAACGGGAGCAGCACGAGGCCCGTTTCGACTTCTCCGGTCGGCGCGACGGCCGACGTTCCTCCCTCGAGGACGGTGAATGCTCGGTCGTCCCAGTTCGCCTCGGACCAGCTCCAGTCGAGGTCGAGCTCCTCGCGATCGACCAGCGGATTGGGGTTCGTGAGGTCTTCGATGTCGTACAGGCTGACGGCGAGCGTCACACCATTCTGGTCGTTCTTGCCGATGCCGACGAGGCGCGTCTCGTTCGAGACGGGCTTGAAGAAATCGTTCCAGCCTGAGATCACGAACTCCGACTTCTCTTCGATCTGCCCGGTACCGTCGATGCTGAACGCGTGAAACGGGTCGACCTGCTCGTACGTCACGAAGAAAGCTTTCTCTCCGAGGAAGATCGTGGCGAAGAGGGATTCGCCGTCCCCGAACGTCTCGGAGTCGACGGGCTTCGCGTCGGCGATGTCGCTGATGTCGAAGGTCTGTACGTAGTTCGTGTCGCCCTGCGACCTCCAACTGTTGCCAGACACCACCCGCAGCATGTCTCCGTGGTGACTCATGTTCGTTTTCTTGGCGACGTAGCCGTCGACCTCGATCGTATCTCCCTCCACCATCGTTCCGTCGGGGTTCGAGATGTCGATCAAGGTCACCTCGCTCCCCTGCGAGTTGCCGCGATTCCAGTCCCAGCGAGCCACCATCAACAGCTCGTTCGAAGCCTGGATGTCGGTGAGATATCCCTGCGTGTCGACGTCGATCCGTGTCTTCTCGGCGAGGCGCCCCCCGTCGGAGACGCTGTAGGATTGCACGTACGTCGTCTGGCTCTGCCAGTCGGTGGTGACCACGAAGAGGGCTTCGTCGCCGCTCCCGCGGGTCAGCCGGCTGCGCTGAATGTACCCCGGCACCTTCGCGCGCCCCGTCACGACCGGTTTCGTCGGGTCGGAGGTATCGATCGCGAGGACAAGACCGCCATTGAACGTCTGCACGTCGACGTCGTCTCGACCGCCCCAGTAGCCCTGCCAGTTGTTGAGCAGCACGTAGACCCGGTCGCCGACCGAGTACATCTCGACCGGCGTACCCGACACCTGGACGTGCCCGATGATCTCAGGGTTGTCCACGTCCGAGAAGTCGATGATCTGAAGGCCGCGGTAAGCGTTCAGGTTGAGGATCTTGTCGGTCCCGTCGAGGACTCGGTAGATGTCCCCCTCCTCCACCGTACGTTCTTCGTCGCCTGCGCCGTCGGCCTCCGCGCCCGTATCGAGGTCCTGACCATTGTTCCCCCTTTCGTCCGCCGTCGCTTCCCCCGCCTGGCCGTCGGCCGAGACGAAATCCGACTGCCCCTCGCGGGGCATCGGCTGGGGTTCGTTCGGCACGATCACTGGATCGGGGTCGGGGTTCGGTGAAGGGCCCTCGGGGCCGTCCACACATGCCGATGCGAGAGCGATCGCCGAGGCCGAAAGCCACCATTGCCAGTTTGCATTCCGTTTCATCGTGTTCCTCATCCGTTCGTTGATATCCGACCAGGTATAGAGCAACTACGATGCCGAGCTGGCGAGCTTCTTGATTTTATCAATAAACACAACCACTTGACGCACCCCAGCCTTCGGAGTGGGCCGGTTGAATCTCAAATTTCCGTCATCGATGACCAGGCCAAAGCAGCTTCGGTTCAGATTTTTGAGGGATAGCGGCGAGTGGGGAACTTCCAGACTGCAAACGCTCCCCCGATCAGCGTGAGCGCCGCCGAGAGTGCGAGGTGCGCCGCATATCCGAGGTTGCTCGCGCTGACTCCGCTCAGGACGGAGCCGAGGCCGGTCGCGAGCACCACGATCGACGCCATTACCGTGTAGTCCGATCCGGTGTGGCGGGGCCGGCACCAGTCCATCATGCAGGTGAAGAGTATGACGGTCGCCATTCCGCCCACGACTCCTTCGATTCCCACGAGCCACGATGCGGCGGCGTTGGACTTCCCGATCAGCACCAGCGGGATGTAGAGCAACGCTCCGAGCACCTGCATCCCGACGCCGACGGCGAGGGCTCGGCGTCGAGTCGTGCGGTCGGCGACCACGCCGCCGAGCACGGCGCCGGCGAGCCCGGCCACGAACCCCACCCCGCCCACGATGGCGCCGATCTCGGTCATCGAAAAACCGAGATCGACCAACATGGGGCGGACCATTCCTGCGGCCATCGCATCCCCCAGCTTGTATGCGACGAGCAGCGCCAGAACCGTCCACGCGCCATCCCCTCGAAAGAACGAACGCAAGACGGTGAATCCGCCGGCCTCCGCGGTGTCGGGCTTCTCGGCCGCGGAGCGCCCCTCGGGAAAGGCTAGTACCGGTAGGAGCGCGACCGCCAACGCCAGAATGCAAGCCGCGAGGCCGGACCACCAACCGAGCGTCTCGATCAGCACGAGCGCCCCGGCGCCGCCGAAGATCATCCCCACCCGGTAGCCGCCTACCTGCAGCCCGTTCCCCTTGCCACGCTCCTCGGGACGCAAGACCTCGACGGCCAGCCCGTCCGTCGCGATGTCCTGGGTCGCGTTGAGAAGATTGATCCAGAGCACGCCGGCAAGGAGCGGGACGAGATTGCCGTCGAGTGGATCGAACAGCATCAGCGCACCGAGGGATACCATCGTGAGAAGCTGCAGGGGGATCAGCCATCCCTTCCGACGCGGCAACTTCCCGAGCGGTCGGTCGACCCACGGTGCCCACAAGAACTTGAGGCCCCATGGCAGCGCGAGCAACGACGAGAGCCCGATCCCTTCGAGGGAGGTGCCCCCTTCGCGAAGCAGCACCGGCACGGCCTGCACGAAGAGGCCGAACGGGATACCCTGCGAAAAGTAGAGGGCTCCGAGCAGAAGAAAGCGCTGTCGAGTGGACAGAGAGTGGATGTGGCTCGTGCTCATCTGGACCTCGCGCGGTTGCGAGTTGAGTGGCGACCCGTTTTAATACTCCCGAAGGTATGATGCTCTCCACCCCGCTACGATTCTGGATCTGCGCCGCGCTCGTCGTCACGGCGGGTTGCAAGACCGCGGGCGCGGGGATGCGGACATCGCAGGGGACCGGACTCGATGGAGGAGCTGACGAGCTCGACTCGCGGCGAGCCTCGCCCGAGGCGGTGGATGCGGCCGTGGGGGCCGCACGATCGAGCGCAGTCGGCGCAATCGATGCCGGCCGAAACCGAAGCCCCGGCTGGGTGGAGCTTCCGGCGGACCTGGAGTGGTCGGCGATCCTCGACCCCGATCGAGAGCCGAAGGGCTCGCTCTCGGTCGGTTCCGTCGCCTCCGGATCTCTGGTGAACGCGGCGGAGCTCGACGACAGCGGTCCTCACCATTCGATCATCGAACGGCATCGCAAGCACAACACGCGTTGGGCGACCCGCGAGCTGGTCGACATCATCCTGCACGCAGCGGCCCACGTCGACGCGACCGCACCGGGGGCTCCGCTGCGGGTCGGGAACATGAGCCGTAAACGAGGGGGGGACATTCGGTGGTCGAACTCGCACAACTCGGGGCGCGACGCCGACCTCGCCTTCTACGTCGTCGATGCGAAGACCGGTGAGTCGGTCCCATCGCCCGACCTGTTGTCGTTCGACGAGGCGGGCCCCGCGCGTGGCCGCCCCGAGTTCGTCTTCGACGTCGCCCGAAACTGGAAGCTGACGGAGGGGCTGCTGAACCACGACGTCGTCGATGTTCAGTGGCTCTTCATCTCGATCCCGCTCAAGGAAGCGCTGCTCGAGCATGCGCGTTCGACGGGGGCGGACCCCGAGCTCATCGCCCGGGCCGAGTCGGTCCTCCATCAACCGACGGACTCGTCGCCGCACAACGATCATTTTCACCTTCGGGTTACGTGCCCACGGAACGACCGCTTGGAGGGCTGCGTCGACTACGGTCCGAAGTGGGAGTGGGCCGATTGGCACTCCGAGGCGCTCCTCGCCCGCGCCCTGGAGCTGGCGAGGACCTTCGAGACGAGTGGTGTTCAGGAGCGACGGGCCGCGCTGGAGTTCCTCGAAGACACGAAGAACCCGTACGGCCCGGACGTCGCAGCGGTCTGGGGGTTGTGGGATTCCGACGAAGACGTGGTCGACGACGCGATCGACCTCATCGCCTCGCAGTGGAGCCCGTCGGCGACCGTGCTGGTGCGGATTGAGAAGTACCTGCGGGAAGGCCGGGCTAGCGGTCGTGCCGTCGGCCGTCTCTACGGCGTTCTCCGCCAGTCTCGAGACCCTCTCGCGCGAGACTTCGCGCTCTCGCGCCTGATCGAACCCGACGTCTCTCCGGAGGAGAAGGTTCACGCAGCGCGTTCCCTCGGGCACTTCATGGAGCCGGAGGTGGCACACGCACTGGTCGCTCAGTTGGCGACCCAACCCCCGTCGGTGCGCGCCGAGATGGCGGGCGTGCTCGCCCGCATCACCAACCGCAGCGACGGCGTGGACTGGGCTCGCGCCGACGAGCCCACCGTCGCCCGTGCGATCGCGGGGTGGCAGTCCTGGCTCGACGCGAATCCTTCGGGACGCGCCGGATGGCTGGCACGCGGCTTCACGCAGGCGGGGGTCGAGATGACCGAACCGGACGCGACGCACATCGACGCGCTCCTCGCACTGTTGCGAAGCGACCAGCCGCACCTCGTCTACAACGCGAACCGGACGATTCGAGAGGTCACTGGTCGATGGGCCCCACTCGAACAGGACGACGGGCAGGCCCTCGAGAAGTACTGGAAGAAATGGTGGAACAAGAACCGCGAGCGGGTACTGCAGGGGGGAGCTTTCGGAGACGACTCCTGAGCGTGCGCGTGCCCGAGGCCGCTCGTCCTCAGGTGGGCTCGCTCGCGTTGTGTGACTGTGCAGTTTCGATCGCCCGGATGAATCCGCGGATGTACTCGCCCCCCGAGGTGAGGCTGAAGATGACGGAGATCGCGAGAAGCCAGAGTCCGACGCGATGGAAATTGAACTCGAGCGAGACGAACAGATAGTCGAGCTCGTAGGTGTAGTGGACGATGAGCCCGATCAATCCGACCATCTGAAACGCGGTCTTGAGCTTCCCGCCCTCCCCCGCCGCGATGACCATCCCTTCGGAAGCGGCCATCGCGCGCAAGCTGGTGATCGAAATTTCGCGGGCGATGATGATGACGACCAGCCACTGCTCGACGCGTCCCAGCGCCACCAGGAAGACCAGGACCGCCATCACGAGCAGCTTGTCCGCGAGCGGATCGAGGAACTTTCCGGTCAGGCTGACGAGCCCGCGCTTCCGAGCGATATAGCCGTCGAGCCAGTCGGTGACGGATGCGACGGCGAAGAATGTGAACGCGAGCAGACAGGACTTCGGAGAGCCGTCGAAGATGAGTCCACAGACGACCGGAATGAGGGCAATACGGAACAGCGTCAGGAGGTTGGGGATGTTGACGATGTCCTGACGGATTGTACTGGCGCTCACTCCTCGCTCTCAGCCGCCGAGTAGGTCTGGTACCAGCGGTACACCGACGAAACGTATCCGCGGGTCTTGGGATACGGGATTCCGTCGTACCTTGCAACGGCCGCGTCGCCTGCGTTGTAGGCGGCGAGGATGAGATTGATGTCACCGTCGTAGCGGTCGATCAGGATTCTGAGGAACTTGGTGCCGCCGAAAATGTTCTGCCGCGGGTCGAAGGCGTCGGTCACGTTCAGCGACGCAGCAGTCCGCGGCATGAGCTGCATCAGCCCCATCGCGCCGGCGTGGCTGACGGCGTTGGGTTGGAAGTTGCTTTCCACGCGAATCACGGCTTTCACGAAAGCGAACGGGACGTCGTACGCTTCGCTCGCTTCGGCGATGATGTCGTCGAAGGCCCCCTGGCGGCGACTTCGGGGGACGTCGTTGTTCGGGTTCTGCGTGTGATTCGCGCTCGAGGTGGAGCTCGACTTCGAGGAGCGCTTCGCGGTCTGCTTTTTCGCCGTGGTGCTCCGCGAGACCTTCGGTCCCCCGGAGACGACCTCGACGAGCTGCAGGTCGCTGCGCTTCTCGCTCGTGATGATGACGTCGCCTTCTTTCGTCCGATACTTGTAAAGCTCAGCCGACGCCGTCGATGCGAACAGCATCGAGGCGGTGAGGATCACGAGCGCCGGGGTTCGGAACTTCATCTGCCTATCTAATCAAGGGACGCGCTCGAGCGCAACTTTAGGCGCCAGCCCCGAGGACCGAGGCTGGCATTTTCGACTAGCGGGTGCAGTACCCGAGTTCGCAGGTGTTGGTCCGGCACTCGCTGTCGGCGGAGCATTCCACGGTGCAGAACCCGTCGACGCAGACGGAGTCCCCCCCACCGCAGTCTGCGGTGCGGCGACACTGGAATCCCGGCCGCCAGTCGGGCTGGCACACGCCGTGGTCGCACATCAGACGCGAGCCGCAGTCGGAATCGGCGTCACAGGTGGCGAAACACTCGCCGTCGACGCAGACGCCATCGCTGCACTCGGCGTTGGTCGAGCAGTCGTTCGCGGGCGTGGTCGCGGCGAGACAGAGTCCCTGCTGGCACGTCTGGCTCTGCGGACACTCGGAATCGGCGGTGCATTCGAAGTGGCAGAAGTTGTCGACGCAGTCTTTCTCGAGGCCGCACTGCGAGTCGGTGACACAGACCACCGGGACGACCTGGCAGGAGCCTGCGACACAGTTCTCGCACGGCTCGCAGTCGGCGCTCGACGAGCACGACAGATCCGGCGCGGCGTCGGCGACGCACCGACCGTCGTCGCCGCACGACTCACCGTCCCGGCAGTCGCCATCGGCGACGCAACCGATGCGGCATTCTCCGCGGTCGCAATAGGCCCCGATGCTGCAGTCCGTGTCGACGAGGCAGATGGTGTCCGTGACGCACCTGGCGTCCTCGCAGCGCTCGTTCGTGCCGCAATCGAGGCTCGTGGAGCAACCGTCCGCGCTCCCTGGATCGACGACGACCGGATCGTCCTCGTCGGGTTCTTCGATGGGATCGGGGTCGGTGACGGGGGCCGGAGCGTCGGGGTCTTCGTCGTCGCGCTCTACACAGACCCCGCGCCAGCAGAGTCCGTCCCCACACTCCGCGTCCGACGTGCAGCCGGAGCTACAGAGGTCCTGGAAACACGCGGAGTCGCGGCCGCATTCGTCGCTCTCGCCGCATTCGATCTGGCATTCTCCATCGGTGCAGACCCCCGCAGTGCCGCAGTCGGCGTCCGCCGAGCAGTCACCACCGACGACACATCGACCGTCGCTGCAGACCTCGCCGACCATGCAGTCGATGTCGGCCCGACAGGCGGGGACGCAGATTCCGTCGAGCGTGCAGAACTCGCCGGTGAAGCATTCGTTGTCCGCGTCGCAGCGGCGCGGCGCAGCGCATGTGCCGTCCTCGCAGCGGCGAGAGGCACAGTCGTTGTCGGTGGTGCAGCTCCCTGCCTCCGGCTCGTCCACGCAGAGACGGTCACGGGAGCAAAACTGGTCCGATTCGCAGTCGGCGTTCCCGGAGCAGACTTCGACGCAGCGATCCTCGACGCACACGGCGTCGCCGATGCACTGCTGGTCAGTCTGGCAAGTCGTGGGAGAGGGGGAGTCGTCGTCCAGCGCGTGCTCGCGGTCACATCCGCCGCAGGCTGTCGAGAAGAGGAGCGCCGCTAGCGCGAGCGTTCGGGGAACGTTCTTCCATGCAAACATCAAGGTCTCCGCGTGTCTTTTAGCGTTCACGCGGGCTTGGACTACCCCGAATTGTCGTTATTCAAACCGCGGGTAGGAAGATCTGCTCAGCCGTCGAGCTTCTTTGTACGCTTCATGTTCTCCATGACCTTCTGGTACTCGATGTCCCAGGAAGCCGAGCCTTCTTCGATGTTCTTGATCTTGTTTCGGACTTCCTGGTCGAGCTGCTCGTCCATCGACATGTGGCGCCGGAGGATGGGGCGAATCTTCTTCCGAAGGTCCTGGTCGGTGTCGTAAACCTCTTCGACGTACATCGAGTGGAGGAACGCCTCGATGAGCTGCGTGATGATGTAGCCCACCGCTTCTTCGCCAATCTGTACGTTCTTCTCTTTGGCGAGCTGCCGCTTGGCGCGGCCGATGCTCACGGAGTTGTCGGACTTGCGCATCACCTCGCGCGCCTTGTCGGTGAGCTCTCGGTCGAGTCGGATGTACTCGCGGAGCACCGACTGGATGTCGAGTTCGACCTCGGGCATGTTCTCCTCGGTGACCTCCAGTCCACCGGTGCGAACTAGCACTCGGAGGAGCTCCTCGGCGATCACCGGAACCTGTCCACCGTAAAGACGCATTGCTGACCTCGAAATCGCGGAACTTCAAGCGGTCCGCGCTCATGTTAGGAAGGCCTGGGGGGCCGGCGGTATTCCTAGACCGTGGGTTCTCGCAACTTTTGCGGCCAAATACAAGGACGATTTGGGCGATCGGCACGCCGATACAGCGGCGAAGCGGTGCTCGCACTTCTGCCGTAAGCCGACTAACATCCGCGCGAACTCGTCCCTATGGAGACCATCATGCTGAACGATTCCAGCCAGTGCGAAATCATCGATATCGTGGCGCGCGAGATCCTCGACAGCCGCGGAAATCCGACCGTCGAATGCGACGTCTTTCTCGCCGGCGGTGCGGTGGGTCGTGCAGCCGTGCCGAGCGGCGCCTCGACCGGAGAACACGAGGCCGTGGAGCTTCGTGACGGCGACGACGATCGCTACCTCGGCAAGGG
The DNA here is from genome assembly GCA_964411125.1 of uncultured Bradymonadales bacterium. Classification (GTDB taxonomy): domain Bacteria; phylum Myxococcota_A; class Bradymonadia; order Bradymonadales; family Bradymonadaceae; genus JBFIHF01. The sequence continues at coordinate 34,264 of CAYPJU010000021.1, forward strand.
AGTGCTCAAGGCTGTCGAGAACGTCGACGCCGTCATCGCTCCCGAAATCATCGGGCTCGATGCGCGCGACCAGGAGTACATCGACCGCTTGATGCTCGAGCTCGACGGAACGCCGAACAAAGGGAAGCTCGGCGCGAACGCCGTACTCGCGGTTTCGTTGGCCGTCGCCAAGGCGGCGTCGGAATCGCTCGAACTGCCGCTCTACCGCTACGTCGGGGGTGTGCGTGCGTCGACGTTGCCGGTCCCGATGATGAACATCATCAACGGCGGGTCCCACGCCGACAACAGCGTCGACATCCAGGAGTTCATGGTGATGCCGGTCGGCGCGAACAGCATCCGCGAAGCAGTCCGCTGTGGCGCCGAGATCTTCCACGCGCTCAAGTCGGTCCTCAAGAAGGACGGCCACGTCACCGCCGTCGGCGACGAGGGTGGGTTCGCTCCGAACCTCGGTTCGAACAGCGAAGCGCTCGACTACATCATGCGCGCAATCGACGCGGCGGGCTACGACGCAGGGAGCGAGGTGGTCCTCGCGCTCGATGTCGCCGCGAGCGAGTTTTACGACAAGTCCAAGGGATACGTGCTCGCCGGCGAGGGGAAAACGTTCGACGCGGCGGGGCTGGTCGATTTCTACGCGGAGTTGGTCGAGAAGTACCCCATCGCTTCGATAGAAGACGGGCTGGACGAGAACGACTGGGACGGTTGGCTAACGCTGACCGAACAGCTCGGCGACCGGATCCAGTTGGTTGGCGACGACCTCTTCGTGACCAACACGGAGCGGCTCGCGTCGGGCATCGATCGCGGAGTCGCGAACTCCATTCTCGTGAAGGTGAACCAGATCGGGACGCTGACGGAGACGCTCGAAGCGGTCGAGTTGGCCCATCGCAACGGTTACACGTCCGTCCTGAGCCACCGTTCGGGCGAAACGTCAGACACGACGATCGCTCACCTCGCGGTCGCGGTGGGCAGCGGGCAGATCAAGACCGGTTCGCTGTCGCGTTCCGACCGCGTCGCGAAGTACAACGAGCTCATCCGGATCGAAGAAGAGCTCGACGTGCTCGCCTACTACCCAGGCGCGGCGGCTCTTCGAGTCTGACAGGCGCCCGCGACGGGACGTCACTCCGGAATCGCGCCTACGCCAGCCGAGGGAGAAGGCCCCAATCTGTCACGGGATCTTTGCTCGGGCCGAGGTGCTCGACCCGCGCCCGGTAACCCTCTCGGTCCGCGATTTCGTCGAGCGCGTCGAGCAACTCCGTCGCGTCCGGCGGACGCATCTTCGGGTCTTTGCGCAGCAAGCTCTCGACGAGCCCGATGAGCTCTCGCGGAACCTCCGAGCCCACCGTGTCGGTCAGGGGCTCGACCGACTCGTAGAGATGCTTCTTCGCCACCTCGAGCCTCGATGTTCCTCGAAACGGGGGCACCCCTCGCAACATTTCGTACCCGATCACCCCTAGCGAATAGAGGTCACCGCGAAGGTCGATCTCCTCGTTTCGGAAGACCTCCGGGGGCATGTAGGTGATGGTCCCCGGGGCGGTTCCGAGATCGGTGATCTCCGAGGTGGCGTTGTGGTCGCGCACCAGGCCGAAGTCGAGAATCTTGACCCGCACGGTGTGGTCGGACTTCGGCTTGAGCTTGAGGTTCGAAGGCTTGAGGTCACGGTGAACGATGCCGACTTCGTGAGCGGCTTGCAGGCCGCGAGAGGTCTCCTGGAGTACGCGCACCGCGAGGCCCGGAGGAAGGCGGCCGTGATCCAGCAGCGTCGACAGGTCATCTCCGGTCGCGAGCTCCATGGCGACGAAGAGAAGCCCGAGCTGCATGTCGCGGTCGAACGCGTAAAGCCGAACGATGTTTCGGCTGCGGACGCGCGCGAGGGTCTCGGCTTCCCGGAGGAACCGCTCCGGTGCTGCGGGATCGGCGATGTTTCGCCGCATGATCTTCAGGGCGACGAGACGGTCCTCGGCGAGGTCTTCGGCGGCGTAGACATCGCCCATTCCGCCCTCCCCCACCTTGATGAGGATGCGGTAGCGGTCGGCGACGTATCTCCCGACCATGGGGTCACCGTCGATATCCATCCGTCACTCTTCCTGGTCGCTGCCGACCGAATCGACGTCCGCCCCTTTGGGAGCAGGCTCTCGTCTTGCGGGAGTGAGTCGAGAAACCACGTCAATGCCGACGTTGCCGAACCGCCCCCCGACTCGGGCGTAGACCCCGATTTTCCCGACATTTGGGTCGTAGACGACGAGGGGCTGAAACGGGATGTTGAAAAGCGAAAGGTGGACGCGGACCATCTCTTCCTCGACGCGAGCCCCCCCACCGCGGCGGGCGACCCAGAGTCCCACCATCGGAAGTTCTGGTTCGCTCCGCAGATACTGGTCGGCCGCCTGGCGAGTGGTGGCGTAGAGCTCTTCCATCGTTTCGACGCGACCGAATCCGCTGAAACCGGTGACCTCCACGAACCCGCCCTCGTCGGCGATGCGGAATCCCCCCGTGAGCACAGCGATCGCCGACGTCCCGGCGGAGGGGTGTTCGGAAGCGAAGACGAGCTCCTCGACGGCGTCCTGATAGAACACGAACCTCAGGTGTTCGTCCCCCGGGCTTCCGAGGGAACGGACGCTGAGTTCGGGATCGTCCGATGGAGGGATGGGCACGTCGCTCAGCGAGGTCGGATGGCGCTGAAGGCGAGGGAGCTGATGCGATCGGTAGGCTGGATTTCCCGCGACTTGGGATCGACCTCCCATGTGACGCTTCGTTCGTCCTGCTCGCCGATCTTGTAGACGTATTTGATGGCGTACTTCCCGTCGCCGGCGACCGGACGCCAACTGCAGAATCGCTCTTCCTTGCACTTCTCGAACTGTTCCGAACCTTCGGAGCGTGCGGTCAGCAACCACTCCAGCGACTCGATGACCTCGGTCTCGTCGAGCACCGTGGCGAGGGCATCGCATCGTGCTCGGTTCTTCGAAGCACGGCATTGTTTCTTCGCGGGGCCCACCCATCGGCTCCCGCGAGCCTTGGGGTCGTAGGAAGACGGCATGATGCTCACACGCTCCCGGTCGAAGTCCTCGCCGACTCGCATGATGCTCGCGGCCTGAAGGTTGACGGGCTTGAGCGCCTTCGCGTCGAAGTCGAACTCGAACTCGGCGTAGACGGGTTCCCCACCCTGAATCCACTGGAAGTACGCCTTGAAGAGGCTCCCCCGGTCGTGGTCGATGGTCCATCCCTCGATGGTGTCTTTCTCGTCAGTCTCGCTCTGCTGCTCGAAGTAGACGAGGAGCGCCCCGGCGAGAGACATGCCGCCGTCGAAGCGGTGGTTGGCGATGGCGGAGACGATCTGCTTCTTCTTGTCGTAGTACTCCGACTCCATCTGCTGCTTGGGGTTCTCGGCGACCTTGGCCGGCAGGTTCTTCGGAACCACCCGGCGGTTCTTCAGGTCGACGAGCCACGCGGGGCCGACCATGATGTCGGCGTCCTTGAAGACATAGCGGACGAGGAAGAACGAGGGGCCGTATTTGGTCTCGCCCCACCACTGGGCCCTCCACCCGACGCGTTCGCCCTGGACCTTGAGGATCTCCTTGGCGAACTTGTCGTTCTCCATGACCGCGCCGATCATCGGCTCGATTTCGGGCTCCTCGGCCTCGTCGTCCTTTTTCTTTTTCTTCTTCTTGTTCTTCGCTTCTTCCTCGGTCTCGGGGAAGACCGGTTCGGTGACGGCGACCCGTTTGACGAGCGCGATGGCTGCGTCACCTTTGTCCGCCCAGGGATTGATGATCTCCTCGGCCTCCTCCTCGACGAAGACGGTCTCGACGACGGTGGTCTCCGCTTCGCGGGTGAGCTCGTAGACGATGAACGCGCCCAGCCCGACGACGGCGAGGACGATAATCCCGAGTACGATCTGCAGTATCGTGCGTGTTTCCATCAGGCGACGAGTTTATCCCGAGGTGGTGGTGCGCGACAAGGCGCACCGCGGTGTGGATGCGATCGAGCGTGAGGAGGATCTACCGCAGCTTGTAAACACGGAAATTGTCGAACGCGACCTCCGCGTCCCAGTTGCTGAACGCGAAATAGCTGTGGTCGCTCCCCTGAAGCGGCGCGGAGTCGCGGTACGTCATGAACGGCTCGCCGTCGACGAACCAGCGGACGGTCGAGTCTCGACGCTCGACCGCCATTCGGTAGGTTCGGTTTGTCTCGACCCCTACCGAGGCTCGTTCTTCTCGGTCATCTCCGTGTTCGTCGAGGCGGGCGATGACGTCGAGGGAGTTGTTCCAGCCACCGAAGATGAGTACGTAGCCCGAAGCATGGTTGTCGCCGTCGCCGAAGATCTCGACCTTGAGGTCACCCACTTTGGTGAGCGCACGGGCGTCGAACTCCACCCGTACTCCGGACGGAAGGGGCCGCGTGAACCACAAGGGGTCGTTTCGAAGCTTGCTCCCTCGCAGCTCCCCGTCGACGATCTGCCACTTCCCGGCCCCTCCCTCACCCGTTCCGCGCTCCCAGTGGTCTCCCAGAGTTGCGGACTCGAAATCGTCGGTGTGGATGAGTTCGCCGCCCGTGGTCGGGGCGTTGCCGACCTCTCGGGTCTCGCAGCCCGCGGAGAGCACCGCGAGCGTCACGCCGAGCGCGGTGAAGACGTCAGGGAACTTCCTCGACGTTCTCGTCGACGACGTCGAGCTCCAAAGTGGAGTCGGATTCTTTCTGCGAAATGTTGGGTACGTCTCGGGTGCGTTCACGGTCGTTGAAGCCCTTGTCCGCGTTGTGGTCGTCGGCGACGATGAGTTTCGTGCGCTTCAGCACTTGCGCTTGTGGTGTCGAGTCGCGCACGACGGAGGTCCCGGAAATCGGCTTTCCGATCCCGTTGGGTGCGTTGGACCTCTCTTTGGAGACGGTCCGATCGAGGGCGGCGTGTGTGCGCGCCTTGTCGTCGGGCTCGTGATCCATCTGCGCAGTCTGGCGCAGCGATGCTTCGTCTTCGAGGATGTCGCTCGGGACGATCTTGTCCCACGCCATCTCGTCGGCCAGAAAGGCGCTCCCGGCGGGGATGGTGTCCATGGCGGCGCTGCGGAGATCCTCGTCACCCATCGTCGAGTCGGGGTCGCTGAGTTCCATGTCGGCGACGGTGTCTCGGAGAGCGCGTCGAATCTTCGCGTCCCGTTCGTTGGGGACGGTGTCCTCGACCCGTGCCGAGGGATCGGCCACTGCCTTTGGCGGGGCGGGAGCCGGCTCGGAGGGCGAAGCATTCAGGGCAGCCGCCGCCCGCGGGCGGGCCGTGGCTGACGGCTTCGCTCCGTTGGTCGCCAGCGCGTCCCCGTGACGAGTACGCGGGCTGACTGGCTTGGTTCGTTTCGTGGCCACGTCGTCGTTCGTCGTGGAGCGCACCGTGTCGACAGCGCTCGGATCGATCGTCATCGCCCCCGTGGGCGGGGAAAGGAATTCACCGGAGACCGAAGAAGGCTGGTGCCCTTCGGCCTTCTTCCTGTCTTCGCTGAAGACCAGATTTCCCGACGGCGGCGTATGCTCGCCGGGGCCCTCCGCGCGGTCACCGAGCAGCGCTTCGTACGGCACTCCCCGCATTCGGTAGGAGAAGGTCTGCAGGAAGTTCCAGAGCAGCTTCACGGCGACGTTCGGGTCTCCGCGCAAGAGCTCCATGAAGCGTGTCCGCGAGAAGAAGATGACCGACGAGTCCTCGACTGCTTCCGCGCCGTAGTTGGGCGGCGTGTCGTCGACGAGACAGATTTCTGCCAGCGCGTCCCCGGGGAGCAGCGTGGCGACGCCTCTCCCTCCTCGCATCACGCGGACCTTCCCGCTCACGATGACGAACATTCCCTCTGGATCTTTCTCCGCCTCGACGATCCGATCGCCTGCTTCGAACTCCATGCGGCGCGTGACGTTGACGACCTTGAGCGTCTCTTTGTACGCCAGGTATTGGAAGTACGGCGTCGACTTGAGGAGCTCGATCGTCGCTTGGATATCGTGTTGTTGCGACGCATCCTCGCGGACGCGCACGACGATGGACGTGATGTTGTCTTTGCCCCCGCCGGCGTTGGCGAACTCTATCGACCGCTCGGTGATCTTGCGCGGCTCCTCGAGCTCCATGAGGTCGATGATGTGGTCGTCGTGCTTGAAGTATCCCGAGAGTCCATCGGAGCAGACCAGGAAGGAGTCTCCGCCCTGAACGTCGAGCTCGAACGTGTCGACCTCGACGTGTTCGTTCACACCCACCGCCCGGGTCACGGCGTTCTTGTGCGGCAGATGGTGTTCTTCACCCGGCTTGATCTTCCCGAGGCGAATCATCTCGTTGATCAGCGAGTGGTCCTCGGTGATCTGATGGATCTTCTCCTGCCGAAACAGGTAGATCCTCGAGTCACCGACGTGGCCGATGAACGCACGACCATGGGCGAGCAGCAACGCGGAGCAGGTCGTGCCCATACCACGTTTGGCGCTGTCTTCCTGCGCCTCGTGGAAGATGCGAGCGCACGCTTCTTCGATCGCGTGCTCGAGGAGTTTGAGGACCGATTTTCGGTTCGCGAGGCTCTCGGAGTCCGCCTCCAACGCGTCGAATACTTCGCGGTGCGAAGAAACGACTTCACGGACGATCTGGACCCCCATGGCGCTCGCAACTTCACCAGCGGCGTGGCCTCCCATGCCGTCGCAGACGACGAACAGCTTCAGGCGCTTGTCGACGAGGAAGTTGTCTTCGTTGTGGTCTCGGACCCGACCGACGTCAGTCGTTGCCCAAAATTCGAGATCCATGAATTCCCTCGACCGTCAAACGGACGGTTCGACCGAATCTGCCTGTTTCCAGGCCCGGGTGCGTACGAAGTTGAACAGCGTCAACAGGATTGACGCCGTCGGAACTGCCAGCAAGGCTCCCACCAGCCCATACGCGCTCTCCCCGGCGAGCAGCGCGAAGATGACGATGACTGGATGAATGTGCGCCGACGACCCGATGATCTTCGGATTCAGGATGTTCGCCTCCAGACCGTGGATGAACAGGATCCATCCCAGCGCGAGGACTCCCTTCATGAACCCACCGGTCAAAGCGATGAGGACGATCGGGACCGTCGATAAAATCGTTCCAAAAACGGGTATCAACGACAGTATACCGGCAACAACTGCCAACAACACGCTAAATTTGACCCCCAGAATCGCCAGCCCGACCCACGTCAGGAACCCATTCACCGCGCAGATCAGGAGCTGACCACGCACGACTCCCGAGAGCCCCCGCTCCATCTCTTTGAGCAGCACGTCGTAACCTCCCCGCATCTGTTGCGGGACGAGGCTTCGGAGGAACGCCATGACCCGCGGCAGGTCGATCGAGATGAAGGCGGCGACCATGAACGTGAGGATCATCCCCACGAAGATGGCGAGAATCCCCACCAGCAGTTTCTGGGCGAACTCGATCAACCCCGAAATCCGCTCGCTCGAAGTCGAGATGGCGTCTTCGAGCAGCTGGTCCACACGCTTTTCGAGGTCGAACACCTCGTCGACCGACGGACCTACTTCGTCGACCGGGATGATGTTGGTCCGCTTGCGACGAATCACCCACGCCTTGTCCTCGACCTGCTCGACCTCGATGGCGACGTCGTTGAGGTGAACTCGCAGCCCGCCCCGGCCGTCTTCGGTCACGACGAGCGCCGACTGTTCGTCCGTGAGTGCGTAGCTCCATCCCGTGGTCGTGAGCGCCTCCTCGAGCGTCATCTTCTCGGGGTCTTTGTCGTGGGTCGAGACGATGAAGGAGCCGACGGGTTCTCCCTGCACCATCTCCTCGCGCCAGAGGACGTCCATCGCAGCGGCGTGGCGCACCCGCGACATCGCGTTGCCGACCGCCGTCGCCGTCCTGGTCGCGGCGAGTCGCGCCTCGGCCACCTCCACTTTCGCGAGCGCCACCTTGTCCCCTCCCTCTTCGGCACGCACCGGAAGGTAGGACTTCAAGAATCCCTGCACTTCGCGGTTCACGCCGGGGAGCGTCTCGTTCCGAAAATCCGAGATGGTGTCCGGTGCTTCCTCGGCGAACCGAACGATCTCGGAGACGAACGTCGGGATGATGAGGACCGACGCGAGCGAGACGACCAGGATGAAGACCAGATACACGAGGATGACGGCGACCCACCGCGGCAGACCACGCGGGTGCTCCGCACTCCGGCTGACCCGACTCACGACCGGCTCCATCAGGAAGACGAGCGCGACGGCGAAGATGAATGGCAGCAGGATCGTGCGGAAGGTGATGACGAGCACCAGCATTGCCAGCAAGGCCGCCAGGGGGAAAGCGACCTCCCGTACGTTGGAGATCACCTGCCCTCCCGCTTCGACGGTCAACTGCTCGCGAAAGGTCTGCGCGATGCGGTCTCGGATCGGAACGGGCCGCTCGATCGAAGGGTCAGTGAGGTCTGCCGGGTAATGGTAGGTGTTCGATATGTCGGACGGTGCGACGTTCGGCACATCCTCGGGCCCCGCATCGGGCGAGATTACGGCGTCGAGCTCGGCGGATGCTTCGCTGGAGCCGGTGGGCCGATCTTTTGGGTCGTCCGTCATGCCGATCCTGACTCGTCTCGCGCCACGGCGCACAGGTCGTCGAAGAATGACGACGCGTCGTTGGGGCCGGGGCCCGCTTCAGGGTGATACTGCACAGCGTACACTGGCAAGGACAGATGCTTGAAGGCTTCGACTGTACCGTCGTTGAGATTCGACTGCGTGACGACCAGCTCCTCCGGCAGCGATTCTCGCTCCACCGCGTAGCCGTGGTTCTGCGAGCTGATCAGCACGCGATCACTCTCGAGATCGTGGACCGGCTGATTCGGCCCGCGATGGCCGAACGGGAGTTTGAAGGTACGTGCGCCGAAGGCCTGGGCGAGGAGCTGATGCCCGAGGCAGATACCCCAGGTAGGCATCGTCTCCGCGATCTCCCTGAGTCGCCCTGCCCCGCTCCGCAGCCGCGCGGGGTCGCCGGGACCATTGCTGACGAGCACGACGGACGGTTCGAGCGAACGGATCTCCTCGGCGGTGGCGTTCGCGGTGACCAGAACCACCTCGACGCCGCGTTCGAGCAGGTCCTTCAGGATGCTGTGTTTGACGCCGTAGTCGACGACCACGACGCGTGGACCGCGACGCTCTACGACCTCGCTCCACCGGATGACTCCGTCCTCTAACCGCGCAGCGCGAGATGCTGTCGAAGCGACGCGATCGACCCAGTCGACGTCACCGTAAGACGGCGCGGCACGCAGCTTCTCCAACAGCCGCTCCTCGTCGCCCTCCTGCACGTCGGTCGCAAGAATCGCCATGCAGACACCTCGTGCGCGGATGAGCCGCGTGATGGCGCGTGTGTCGACCCCGTAGATTCCCCCGACGCCGGCTTCCGACATCCACGATTCGAGCGAGCGATCCGCGCGAAGCCATACCTCTTCCAGGGTGACCTCCCGTGCCACAACGCCGGCGACCTGGACGCGTTCCGACTCGGCGTCGGCCTCGCTCACACCGTAGTTGCCGATGTGGGGGACCGTGAACGTCACGATTTGCCCCGCGTACGACGGGTCCGTCATGATCTCCTGGTAGCCTTGCATCCCGGTATTGAAGACGAGCTCCCCCACCGACTCGACCGCGGCGCCAAAGCCGCTTCCTCGGAAGGTGGTCCCGTCGTCGAGCACCAGCAGCGCGTCTCTGTCGTCGCTCGAACCCATTTTCACTCTCCCGCTACGTACTTCATCAGGACTGCCTGGCGCACGGCGACCCCCAGCCCGGCCTGCCGTAGCACCAGGCTCTTCGGGCCGTCGAGGACGGTGGATGCCATCTCGACCCCGCGCATCACCGGCCCGGGGTGCATCACCACGATGTCCTTCTTCGCGTCGGCGTCGAGCACTTCGTCGTCCAACCCCCAGTCGCGAACGTACTCCTGGGTGCTCATCGTCTCGCCGTGGGCGCGCTCCCGCTGAATCCGCAGCATGATGACCGCGTCGGCGCCGTCGAGGGCCGCGGCACGAGAATCGGCGAACTCCACGTCCCAATCGTCCCGGTGAGCGGGGAGCATCGGAGGGGGACCGGCGAGGACGACTTCGGCCCCGAGCGCCCGCAAGCCATACGCGCCGCTTCGCGCCACGCGACTGTGGATGATGTCCCCTATGAATGCGACGCGGAGCCCTTCGAGACGGCCGAAGTGGCGACGGAGCGTGAGCAGGTCGATGAGCCCCTGGGTCGGGTGCTCGCCTGATCCGTTCCCGGCGTTGAGCACCGGGACTTTCAGACGATCCGAGACCGCGAACGGAAACTGGCGCTCGGCGTGGCGAATCACGAACGCCTTCACCCCCATCGCTTCGAGGTTGCGGCACGTGTCGATCTCCCCTTCGCCCTTTCGGATCGAGCTGCTGGTCGAGTCGAAGATCATCGGGTAGCCACCGAGCCGGTGGACCGCGAGCTCGAAGCTCGCCCGCGTTCGAGTCGACGGCTCGAAGAAAAGCAACCCGACGGACTCACCGTCGAGCGCAGTGCGGTAGCGGGACGGCGTCGCGAGTCGACCCTCGGCGTCGACGAACTCGTCTGCGAGGTCCAAGAGCCCGGTGATCTCGTCGCGATCCATCCCCCTTAGTCCGAGCAGTCCACTCATCGAAGCACCTCCGTCGTGTCGTTATGATTCGTCGAGTCGAAGCACCGCGAGGAAGGCTTCCTGTGGGATCTCCACGGAGCCAACCTGCTTCATACGCTTCTTTCCTTCCTTCTGTTTTTCCAGGAGTTTTCGCTTCCTCGAGATGTCGCCGCCGTAGCACTTCGCGGTGACGTTCTTGCGGTAGGCTCGGATGGTCTCCCGAGCAATCACCCGGTTGCCTATCGCGGCCTGCAGCGGAATCTCGAACATCTGGCGCGGAATGACTTCCTTCAACTTTTTGATGAGGGCCTTGCCCCGTTGGTATGCGAAGTCGCGGTGGACGATGACGCTGAGCGCATCGACCGCCTCTTCGTTCACGAGCACGTCCATCTTGACGAGGTCACCCGGTCGGTAACCGATCGGTTCGTAGTCGAGGCTCGCGTACCCTCGCGACACGGACTTGAGCCGATCGAAGAAGTCGAAGACGACCTCGTTCATCGGCAACTCGTAGGTCAGCAAGATTCGATTCTGGCCCGAATAGCGAAGGTCGAGCTGCGTCCCGCGGCGCTCCTCGCAGAGCGCCAGCACCGGGCCGACGTGGTCGGGCGGCACGTGGATGACTGCCTTGATGAAAGGCTCTTCGATGTGCTTGATCTCCGCGACCGGTGGCAGCTTCGCCGGGTTCTCCACGACCACCATCTCGCCGGAGTTCTGCACGACGTGGTAGACCACTGAGGGTGCGGTCGTGATGAGATCCAGCTCGTACTCGCGCTCGAGCCGCTCCTGAATGATCTCCATGTGGAGGAGCCCGAGGAACCCGCAGCGGAACCCGAACCCGAGCGCCTGGCTCGTCTCCGGTTCCCAGTCGAACGAAGCGTCGTTCAGGGCGAGCTTGTCGAGGGCGTCGCGCAGCTCTTCGTAATCCTTCGAGTCGGTCGGGAAGATGCCGCAGAAGACCATCGGCTGCACGTCTTTGAAGCCCGGGAGCGCCTCCTTTGCGGGCCTGGCGACCGTCGTGATGGTGTCGCCCACCTTCGTGAGGCCGACGTCTTTCACCATCGAGATCACGAACCCGACCTCTCCGGCGCCGAGCTTGTCGACCGGCACCGGCATCGGGGCAAAGACCCCGATCTGCTCGACTTCAGCCTTCGCGCCCGAAGCCATCCAGAGGACTTCGTCGCCCTTCTTGAGCGTCCCATCGACGACGCGGACGAGGTTGATGACCCCGCGGTATGCGTCGAACCAACTGTCGAAGATGAGCGCTCGGAGCGGCGCGTTGCGGTCTTCGGTGGGAGGGGGGACCCACTTCACGACCGCCTCCAGGACGTCGTGGATTCCGATGCCCGCCTTGGCGCTCGTCAGGACGGCGCCCGACGCGTCGAGCCCGATGACGTCCTCGATCTCGGCGCGAACCCGCTCGGGGTCGGCCGCCGGCAGGTCGATCTTGTTGATGACCGGGACGATCTCGAGATCCTGGTCGATCGCGAGGTAGACATTGGCAACGGTCTGCGCCTCCACGCCCTGCGACGCGTCGACGACGAGAAGCGCCCCTTCGCAGCAGCTGAGGCTGCGGGAGACTTCGTACGTGAAGTCGACGTGGCCTGGCGTGTCGATGAGGTTGAGGATGTACTCGATTCCGTCGTCGGCCTTGTAGTTCAACCGGACGGTCTGCGCCTTGATCGTGATCCCGCGCTCGCGCTCGAGGTCCATCGAATCGAGGAACTGCTCCTTCTTTTCCCGCTCGGTGACGGCGCCCGTCTCGTCCAGGATTCGGTCGGCGAGCGTCGACTTGCCATGATCGATATGGGCGATGATCGAGAAATTACGGATTCGGGACTGGTCGACTTCTTTCTTCATGGCCGCTCGCGGGGGAAAGCGGCGGCGAAGCTATCGCAGTCGCCATGGACAGGCAAGGCGACCCGCTCACGATCGGCCCCGTGGCCGCGTCTCGGCCATTGGCGGCCGATGTGCAGACTCGTCGTGGGCCGAGGGTGAATCCTCAGCGCCGTTGCCAGGTGTCGGCACGACCGTCGGCGTCGAGATCGCGGCCGATCCGGTCGAGTACCCCCTGCTCGTAGAACTCCCAGTAGTCCGTCTTCGAGTCGCTGTTGGTGTCTTTCTCGATGCGCTGCAGCGTCCCTTCCCAGTAATAGCGCACGGCCACGACGGCCCCGGTCTCGGGGTCGAGCACCTCTTTCTGGACAAGGTTGCCGTTGTCGATGTGGTTGATGACGTCCATCACCCCGTCCAGATCGTCGTCCACCTCTTCCAACATCAGCTCACCCTTCTCGTTGTAGGTGCGCCGCATGTTGACCTTCCCGTCCGAGTTGACGTCGACCTCTTTCTTGTACAGCCGCTGCCGCATCACCGAAGGGTCTTCGGGGTCGGGGTACTCCTTGAAGTACTTCGTGACGTCGGTGACCTTGTCCCCGTCGATGTCGAACTGGCGGATGACGTTCCCCTCCTCGTCGCGAGTGTAGGTGGGGCCCTGGAATCCGATCTCGTCGTCGGCGTTGTTCTTGCCGCACCCGACGGTCATCAAAATCATCAACAAGAATGTCGCGCGCTTCATCGCGGCTCCGTGTGTCATCTGTCGTTCTTCTGTGCTCTTACGACGAGTTCTAGCATTTCCCGCCCCGTACCGAAACGGCACCTCTCACGAAACGGCGGCGAGCTCGGTCCGGTCGCTGGGGCGAACGACGTGAACATTGACGCTCATCGCGCGAAGTCGATGAATGATTCGAGACCGCTCTTCCGCCTCCGCCGAGGTGAAGAGTTCCCGCACCACCTCGAGCCGAGGCGAGTCGTGCTGCGGCGTATGAAACCACGGCGTGAACGGGACCACGAACTCGATCTCGTGCCCCTCCGTCCGAACGAGGTTCACACCTCGCGCCAGTGATTCGAGGTTCATCACTGCGCAGAGGTCGGAAACGACGACGATCGTGTGCGGCTGTCGGGCCGTCTTCACGACCTGTTCCAACGCCTCCACCAGCCCGCGCTCCTTCATGCCGAGCCTCGCCTCGACCCGGTACGGAACGCTCACTCCCCGTGCGCGGAGAAACTCGCGAATCAACGATGTCTCCGCGCGAACGACCCCCTCGCGCAGGACCGGATTGTCGAGCGACTCCTGCACCTCCGAACGCACGCTGCGCAACCATTTCTCGAGGAGCGGTCGGTTCACTGCCTTGGACCCCGACGGCATGCCGCGCCGGAAGTCGAGCCGATCCTGCACCAGAAGGTAGTCGGCCGCGAGCCGTTCGATCTCCGTATCGTCCGGCTCCGTCAGGTCCTCGTCGACGATCGAATTGAGGCCGACGAGGTGGTGCAGGATACGGCGCAACTGGCTGTGAGCGTTCCCCGGGGCGATGTGACCGTAGAGCTTCTCGTCGAAGGTCAGTAGCCCCACCCGATCGCGGTTCTCGACGAGCATCGAGACGAGGTCGACCGTGTAGTGAATGGCCCAGTCGAGCTTGCGCCCCGGCGAGCCGCCTCCCCGCATCGAGCTCGAGACGTCGAGCGCGACGTAGACCTGGCGTGTGACCTCCTTCTCGAACTCGCGGCTGACGAGCTTGCGTGCCCGCAACGACGCTTTCCAAGCCACGTCGCGCAGGGCGTCTCCCGACCGCCAGTCGCGCAACTGCCGAATCTCGGTCCCCTGCCCCATCGACGAGACCACGTGGAGGCCCTGCCCCACCATCGCGTTGCGGGCCCGAAGGCTCGCGCGCCGCCGCAGCTTTCCGGCGGCCGGATAGAACTCGAACGCATGTGAACCCGGCAAATAGTCGCGCGACCCGACGAGGCCGAACGGGCCAGTCACTTCGACGTCGAAACCGTGAAGCATCCAGCGGCCGCAGCGCGCAGCGGTCGCCGAAAGCTTCGACGTCGATTGTTCGCCCGCCCCCACTACCGTGACGACTTCGTCGGTGTCGACCTCCAGCGCCTCAGCCGCGAACGGTTCGACGCGCAGGTTGTGCAACGGTTGGTCGGTCTCGTTGCGAACGCGAAGTTTCATCGAAACCTCGTCGCCCACCACATGGCCGGTACCGAGATGGCCGTCCTGGTCCGGATCGACGCGGATCGAGATGCGGCGACGGTCGAGGACGAGCGCCGAAGGCGCGACCAGCAAGAACCCCAGCGCCAACGTCACCAGTTGGACCTCGCCCAGCAGGACGACGATCGGCGTCGAGGTCGCGATACCGACGAGGAGGAAGACCAGGCCACTGAAGAGCGCGAAGCGCCCCGGCCATGTCAGAAAGGGGTTCACTTCGCGTAGCGCACTCGCTGGATCGTCTGGCTGACGACGTCTCCTGCAGCGAGCCCGCCCAGCTCCGCTTCGGGGTGCAGGAGGATGCGGTGCGAGAGCACCGACGCGGCGAGCGCCTTGATGTCGTCGGGGAGAATGTAGTCGCGCTCGTGGACCACCGCGCGAGCCTTCGCTGCACGCAGCAACGCCAGCGCAGCGCGCGGCGAGGCGCCGAGCTCCACCTGCGGATGCTGGCGAGTGGCCCGCGTGAGCTGGACGATGTAGCGCATCAACTCCTCGGAGACGTGGACCGCCTCCACCATTCGCCGGATGCTCTCGACCTCGGCCGCGGTCATCACTGCAGGGACCTCCTCGCGTGAGCGGTGGTGCGTCTGCAGTACGCGCAGCTCGTCCTCTTCGGACGGGTAGTCGATGTCGACCTTCAGCAAGAACCGGTCGAGCTGCGCCTCCGGGAGCTGGTAGACCCCCTCTTGCTCGATCGGGTTCTGCGTCGCGAGGACCATGAACGGCGACGGCAACGCGTGTGTCTCCCCCTCGATCGTCACCTGATACTCCTGCATCGCCTCGAGCAGCGCGGCCTGCGTCTTGGAGGGAGCGCGGTTGATCTCGTCGCCGAGGATGATGTTGGCGAAGATCGGCCCTTTTCGCAGGACGAACTCGTTCGTCCGCAGGTTCGGGATGAAGACCCCCGTGATGTCGCTCGGGAGGAGGTCCGGCGTGAACTGGATCCGCTTGAAGGAGGCGTCGAGTGTTCGCGCGAAAGTGCGTACCAGCGTCGTCTTGGCGACACCCGGCACCCCCTCCAACAGGACGTGGCCATTCGCGAAGAGCGCGATCAACAGCGACTCCACGACCGTCGGCGGGCCGATGAAGACCGAACTCACCGCCGATTTCACCCGCGCGATCGCTTCGGATGCGCGCAGCTGCCCCGGAGAGACGGTGACCCCTCCGTTCCTAGAGGGTGCCTCGGGTGCGTCGTTGATACTCATCGTGCAGTCCCATCGTCTTCAGTACTTCCATCGCTCGGGCGTGATGCTCGAGCAGCTCTCGGTGGGTGATGTTCGCGTCGGAGTCGAGGAACACCCGCGAACGCGGCGGAATGTTCGCGAAAGCTCCGAGGAGTCGCACGACGTCGTCGTGCAGCTCGTCACGTTGTTTGTCGCTCAGGCGCGCGCCGTAACGCTCCACGAACTCGTCGGCCAACTTCGTCACGCTCGGCCTCTCGTCACCCGACTCCCAGTAGCCGAGCTCCGTCAGGAAAAGCTCCTCGAAGATCTCCTTCAAGATCGCCATCGGGAGCGCGAAGTTCATCGTACGGGGACCACGCCCGAATCGCGAGACGTTCCAATCGTATTCGGACTGCGGAGACGGCACCGAGTACAAGAAGTCGGTCACGTAGGCGCTGTAGGGGCGCGTGCGGCGAATCGGAAAGATCGTGGCCATGTACACCGCAAGACCGAACGCCAGGATCAGGCTCAGCCAGTAGAGGAGCTCGCCGCTGGGCAGCGACGCCACGAGCTCGTCGATCGCCTCGTTCAGCTCGTCGAGGCTGCCGACGTCGATGTCGAGCCCCGTGTCATCGTAGGAGCCGCGCTGCTCGAACCGACGGGTGACGAGGATCGGGCGGCAGCCGGGGGCATCGCGGCAGATGTATCGCAACGCGTTGGCTGCGAACGCCTCGTTGTCCGCCTCGCCGAGCATGTGGTTGATGAACATGCTCGAATCCCCCACCACGATCGCCTTCCCCTCCCCCAGGTTCATGTCGTACACGAGGCCCCCACCCCCGTCGTACGTCAGGATCGCTCCCCCGACGTTCGAAACGACGCTGGGGTGGTTCGCCATCACGGCTTCCACCCCTTCGAGCAACGGGTGCCTCCCACGCGAGCGGACGAGCGGGAGCGACGGATTGTCGTTCACGTACGTGTCGTGCGGAAGGTTTCGGTACTCCGGGATCATCCGTTGAATCTCCAGGCGGGCCAGAAACTCGTCGCTCTCGCCGAAGTCGTCTGCGAGGAGGACCCGTCCGCCGTCGACGATGTAGCGGGCGAAATTCGGCACCTCGAGAGGCTGCTGCGGATAGACGACGATGAGAGGTCGATCAGGGTCGAGAGCGCGAAAATCGAGAGTATCGGCGACTTCGATTTCAATCCCCATCTCGTCCGCGAGCTCGACGAACGCCGACATCCCGGTCCAGTCGTCGCTGGTGGGATCGTAATCAGCGAGGTCGGCCCCGGCGGGTAGGGAGATCAGGATGATCCCGAGCATCGACAGCGCGGCGAAGAACTTCCTCATGCGTTCCCCTCGGCCCGTAGACGGAGCGCGAGCTCCCGAGCGAATCGGAACGCCTCCTCGCCGTAGATACGGTCGCTGAAGTATGCCTCCTCGATCACCTCCGTGAGCGCAGCCATCACGTGATCGCCGGCGACCGTCTCGCCGTCGTGGGCGCCGAGTCGTTCGACGACCCGGCTTCGGAGTTCGCGCCGCGGCTCCTCGGGGACGTCGGCGAGCGCATCGTCGATCCGAGCTTCGATCTCGCGCGGCGACCACTTCCCCCAGAGGTCCTCCCCGACCCTGTGGGCAACGACCGTCCCGTAGAGGCGCCGAATCTTGAGCGGTACGGCGACCGCATCGAGCCGGAAGTGGCCGAGCCGTCCATCGTGTGGGAGCTCCAGCATCATGCGACCGCGCATGTATCCGAAGTGACTGAGGGAAAGCTCCCAGGTTCCGTCGGGCACGTCCTCGAAGCGGAAACGCCCTTCCCCGTCCGTTCGCACCGCGAGTCGCTCTTCGGCCCGGAGCAGCTCGAGTTCCGCCATCGCGATCGGCTGGTCTCGCCATGCGTCCCACACCACGCCTCCCACGTCGTGGCGAGAGTGAATCGCCTCGTTCTCCCCCAGGGGAGGTGGGATGAAGACGGGGACGATCTCCTCCACCTCTTCGAGCGCCTCCTCTTCGAGCCGCTGCTGCTCGCGCTGCTCGCGCCAACGCAGATAACGCTCCCAGACCACGCTGCCGAAACGGCCGAGGACGGCGAAGAGCCCGATGAGGAGCGCCGCGATCCCGAACCCGTTCGCGACCATTCGATAGGCTCGCGAGTCGACGTCGACCTGTCCGGCGTCGACAGTGACGGGGTCTCCGCGAGGGGGGACGAAGCTGGCGCTTCCAGACCAGGTGCCATCGGCGATCCGGCTGGCGGGGACGAACGCGACGAAACGCCCGTCGTCGTCGGTGACCACGGAGACCGTTCGATCGGCTGCGGTCTCGGAGGTGTTCCCATCGTCCAACGGCGCTTCGTCGTCGTCGAAGAGCACGAGTGGTGTCATCGTCGCGCGGACGCGCACGTCCCCGAGGGGACCGATCTCGTCGGCCACCACCCCGGAGACAGCCAGACCGCGCGCCAGGCGCTCGAGACGCTCCTCGATCTTCGCCTCGACCCGCACCTTCTCCGCGAACCGAACGTCGAGGGTGGCCTCCGCCGGGTCGCGGTAGGCAGACCCGGGCGTGCGAATCGTCACTGCATTGCTCCCAGGCCGAAGATGGGGCGCCACGTCGAAGGTTCCCCGCCCTGCCGTGTCGAGATCGATCTGACCGACGCTCCGGTCTCCCACGCGAACCTCCGCGACTCCCTGGAACGCAGTGGGACCCGCCGATGCGCGCGCGGCGACCCACGCCGGCTCGTCACGGCGATACACGAAGCTCGGGCCGAATACGCGAACGCTCACGGACTGCGGATCGAGCCGCAACGACTCGCTCGCCGCGATACCGTCGAGGTGATCGGTGGCGTCGAATCGGACGAAGACCTCGTAGTCCCCCGGAGGAAGCTCCTCGGCGACCGAGAACTGGCCGCGGCCGTCGGTGAGGATGGTGCGTGAGACGAGCGCGTCTCCCGTCGAGCGAGCGTCGAGCCGGACTTCGAGTTCTCGTTGAGGTAGTGGGCGCTGGAGATCGTCGCGAAGGGTCCCCGCAACCTGCGCGACGGTCCCCGCCGCAGTCACTTCGAGCTCCAGCTCCGCAGCAGCCCGCACGCGAACCTCGAACGCGGGCGCAGCGTGACTCCACGACAGAATCGCGAGTAGTGCCGTTGTCGTTGCGGCGAACCTCATTCGAGCTCTTTCAGCTTCTCACGCGCCCACCGCGTGTCGGATCCGCGCGGTTCGATCTCGACGTAGCGCCGAAGGTGCTCCGCGGCCGCCTCGGGGTCTTCCAGCTGAAGGCGAATGCGTCCGAGGCGGATGTGAGCCTCGCTCATCGTCGGGTCGAGCTCGAGTGCGCGTGCATAGAACGCGGTCGCCCCCTCCAAATCTTCCCGGGCCTCGGCGATCCGTCCCCGCACGAAATGCACCAGGGGTTCGTCGGGGTTGCTCGTGGCCGCGGCGGAGGCGGCGACCTCTGCCTGCGGACTCCCATCTTCGGCGCCCTCGAGCATCGCAACATTGGCGAGGAGTATGGCGCGCACCGCCCCGTTCGCCGTCGTCTTCTCGTACCGCTCGACGAGCGACCGAAGCGCTTCGTCGTCCCGCGTGCGTCGAAGCGAGGCCCCCAGCGCTCGCGCGGCGTCGACGTCGTTGGGGTCCAGTTCCAGGGCGCGCTCGTAGGCGGCTCGCGCGCTTGCGCGCTCGTTCGCACTCTCTGCTACGTGTCCGCGCTCGAGCCAGGCCGTCGCGCTCGCATCCCAGGCTCGTCCCGAGGTCTCCAGACACGCGGCTGCCCGCTCGTCGTCCGACGGGGTCTCGCGGGCGACCGCGAGCAGCCAGCAGATCCACGCGGCTCCTCGGTGCCCCGAGTCCACCTTCGCGACGTCAGCGAGGAGCGCCTCGGCCTCGCGATAGTCTCGTTGCCAGAACGCGCCTGCGGCGAGATCCACCAGACGTTGCACGCTGGTCGGCTCCGACGCGACCAACCGTTCCCGCGTCGTCTCGTAGAGCGAGTTCTCGGGCGGAAGGCGAGACGCGAGCCTCAGCCGGACTCCCTGCAGCGCGGGACCATCGATCCGCGCCCCGTACCGTTGCATCGCGAGCACGGCGTCCCCGAATCGACCCAGGGGCAGCATGGACCGGATTCGAAGAAGCTCCGCCTCACGAACCGCCCACGACGGCAGTCCTTCGACCGGAGCGTCGGCCACGCTCGCGAAGCGCCCTGTGCGAAAGTCTTCGGCGAGCGCGACGACCCGTTGGGTGCTCTCGTCGTCCGCCGTGGGGTCCCATCCCGTCGCCGACGCCGACTCGAGATGGAGCATCCGCGCGGTCGCGCGGGCACGACCCACCGCAATACCCCGCCGGTCGAGTTCTTGGAGCGTCGCCAGCGCGAGGGGGTATTCGCCGAGCGCTCGCATCACTTCGATCCGCGAAAATACCGCCTCGATCCCCTCCGGCAGCGTAGCGGCATCGTTCAGCGCCGATTTTCGCAGCCTCGCCGGTCTCGTCTTCTCGACTCGCGAGTCGAAGCGATCGTCGACTCCGTCAGCACGCACGCGCGGGAACGGCGTCGTGAACCGACTCGCGAGGGACGGATGGCCGGCGCCCGCCAGCGCTCGCGGAGCCACCGCCTGCAACAACAGACGAACGCGTCGAGCTGCCGCCACGTCGGAGCTGCTCGCCGCCTCGAACCCGGCGCGGGCCGCAGCCATGTCCCCCAGCGTCGCGTGGGAGACCGCGGCGAGCACCCCCGCCACGACGAACGACGGGTCGCGCTCGAGCGCTTCTTCGGCGAGACGCACCGTCTCGGACGGGTCGGTCGCTTCCACCGCCGCACGGTAAGCATTCGCCGCGGCGACGAAGGAGTCCGCCCCCTCCAACTTCCCGGAGGGCGCGTCGGTCGAGGGTTCGCGATCGCTTCCGAAGAACACGTCGATCGGCGACGGGAGGGCCTCCAGTGAGGCATACGGATGGTCGGGGTCGAGCTCTGCGAGCCGCTTCACCTCGGCCTCGAACTCGGCCATCTCGAGCTGCCGTGCCGCCACGCGGGCGACGAGCTCGTGAGCGGGTGCGAAGTTCGGCATCCGGTCGATGACGCGCTGAGCCGCCGACCTCGCCGCATCGAGGTCTCCCCGCTCCTCCTCCAGGCGCGCCCGCGCCCAACCCGCCGCGACGGCTCCCGGGTATCGTCGTTCCGCTCGTGTCGTACGTTCGATCGCGCGCTCGAGATCGCGCCGGTTGGTGGACGACAGCGCGACCGCGGAGTAACCCCAGACAGTCTCGAAATCCCCTTCCTCGACCTCTTCCCCAAGGAGCGCCCGCGCGAAGAGCGCCCGCTCGGCGACCCGCGGGATCGGCGAGTCCTCGGCCCCGGCGAGCCAGGCCGGCTCCCCACCGAAAGTCTGGAAATTCTCGATCCCGTCGTCGGCTACTTCGACGCGCGCTTCTCGCTCCGACGTTCGCCAAAAGACCGTACCGACCACGGCAGTCCCCAGGAGGATGCCGACGCCGATCGCGATCGCAGTGCGTCGACGGCGCTTCTTGCGGCGAAGCTCTCGCCCTCGTTCGACCGCCTCGCGCGCCTTTCGATGGGCCTCTCGCTGCGCGGGGTCCTCCGCGACGGGCTCGGCCGCCACGCGGTCCGAGGAGACTCTCGCCTCCTCGTCCTCAGGCTCGGGGGCCTCTCGCTCATCTCCTTCCTCGGCCTGGGCTTCGGCTTCGGCGAGCTCTTCATCGCCCTCGGAGGAATCGGAATCGCGATCCTCCACGCCCACCTCCCCCGCGGGCGTCTGTTCGTCCCCTGCGGAGGCGACGTCCTCGTCGTCCGCCGAAGCTTCACCGCTGGAGGAAGGCTCGGAGACCTCCGATTCGGTCTCCACCTCTGGCTCGGCGACGGGCTCAGGCTCAGGCTCAGGCTCGGGACGCGTCAGGAGCGCTATCCCCCGGGTCGCCGCTTCTGATCGAAACCGTTCGGCCTGCCTCACGTGCCCGCGGTCTTGCAGTCCCCAGAGCATCACACTCACGAACTCTTCGCGACGCGGATGCACCGAGAGGACTTCCACGATCTCGTGTTCAATCCCTGCGGGGTCGGCGTGATCGCGAACGAGCTCGACGAGCATGACCGTGGCATCGTCACGAGCAGGCTCGCGGCGCAATCCCGCCACGAGCGAGAGCACCGCACGGACGGTATCCCCGCGAAGATGTGCTTTTTGAGCGCGAGCGACGAAGCTCATGCGGAAAGAACCTCCAGTCTGTGTTGGAGGTGATGGCGCCCGCTCAACGGGAGATCTTCACCGTGCCGGGCAGGAAGATGCTGACCCCGAGCTGCGCCATCACGGTCGGCTTGAGCTCGGCGTTGGCGGTACCGCTCGAGACGGCGGCGCGCGTGATGAAGAGCGTGCGAAGGTCGAGGTTGAGCGAGATCATGTCGCTCAGGAAGAGGCGCGCTCCGCCGCCGACGACCCCACCCGGACGAATCCCGGCGAGCTCCGCGTCGACGTTGCCCCCGTCCTGGGCGGCGACGCCTTCCTCGTTCACGAGGGTCAGGCCCCCGTTCAGATGGATGTCGTAGGGAAGAGTCGTCGCCTTGAAGATGGAGAACTTTCCATAGATGGGAACGTAGCTCAGCGTGAAATCGGCGAACCACTCAATCTGCGCGTACGAGATGTCATCGAGCGCGCCGGGGTTCGACTCTTCCAGCGTCAACGCGACATTCTTGGACAGGTCGGTCTCCGGGTGGAGCACTCCGTAGCCGAACGAGGCACCGATCCCGAATTCGTTGGTCAGGTGGTAGTTCAGCCCCAGCCCCGCCATGACGTTTCGGCGGAACGCGTCGTTGAGCGTGGCCGAGGCCATTGGCGTGATTTCCACGCGCGTGGAGCGGTAGAGGATCTTGCGCCGAACGACCGGCCCGTCTTCGTGGGTCTCGACCTCGGTCTCCGCGAAGGCGACGCTCGGAGCGAGGACCGTGACGGCGCCGAGAAGTGCGAGCGCGAGATGCAGCGTCATGTTCTTCGTGCAATCCATCGGTCAGCTCCCGGGGACTTCGATAATCTTTTCGCTGTACTCGAACGTCGTCGGCAGGAAGAAGCTCGCTCCGAACCCGGCCGAAACCACATTCGTCAGAGAGTTCCCGCCGGGGGCGAGGTTGGCGATGAAGATGATGTCTCGCACCTCGAGATTGAGGGCGATCCACTTGTTCAGGAAGATGCGACCCGAGAGCGCGACCGTACCGCCTCCCCCCGTGCCGGGCGCCGGCAGGGAGAGACTCTCCGAGTTCACCGCGCCACCACCGACCGTGATCGCGAAGTCGTAGAACGCGATGTTCGAGTTGAAGATCGCGAACTTGCCCCAGAACGGAACGAAGCCGAGCTCCAGCCCACCGAACCAGTTGAGCACCGCGGACTCGACCACCGTGCCCGTCTGGTTCTGCACCTGCTGGTAGATGTCGGTCGGACCACCCAGGGCACCTCCGAAGTCGTACCACTCGAAGAGACCGCCGACGTACAGCGACTCCAGAATGTGGAAGTTCGCGTTGACCCCGACCTTGTAGTTGCGCGTCACGGAGTCGTTCAACGTCATCCCGAGCCGGGGGGCCAGCTCGAACCGCATCTTCTGCAGAACGGGCTTGGGCTGGACGACGTGAACCTTGTCCTTGAACTTGCGCTTGACCTGCTCTTTGGGAGCGTCGTCTTGAGCGAAAGCGACGGTTGGCACCATCGTCGCGACGACCGCTAAGCAGGCCCCGAAGATTGCTGCATGACGCATCTTGGGAGTCATTTGACCTGGCTATTCAAAAGTTCTGAAACCGTCACTCGTATACCACACGCGAAAGAAGCGCGGCAAGATACGAAGGCCCGTGGAGTTGGGCATCGAAATGCGCACCCTTGCGCACCGATCTTCGACTACATGAACAGAGCCTCGACGAAATCGTCGGCGTCGAACTGGCGAAGATCCGCGACGCTCTCGCCGATCCCGATGTAGCGAATCGGAGCGTCGAGCTCGTCGCAAATCCCCAGAATCACGCCACCTTTCGCCGTACCGTCGAGCTTCGTCAGGACGATGCCCGTGATGTCGACCGCTTCGTTGAACATCTTCGCCTGCTGGATCGCGTTCTGGCCCGTGTTCGCGTCGAGCACCAGCATCGTCTCGTGCGGCGCTTCGGGGATCACCTGCGTCGTGACGCGATGAATCTTCCGCAGCTCGTCCAAGAGCGGAGCCTTCGTGTGCAGTCGGCCGGCCGTGTCGCAGATCACGACGTCGAAACCCTCTTTCTTTCCTCGCTCCACCCCGCTGTAGACGACCGAAGCGGGATCGGCGTTCGAATCGCCGGAGTGGACCGGAATGTCCGCACGATCGCCCCATACAGCGATCTGCTCGACTGCGGCAGCACGGAACGTGTCCCCCGCCACCAGCAGCACCTTCTTACCCTGACGCCGAAACTTCGCGGCCATCTTGCCAATCGTCGTGGTCTTGCCGACCCCGTTCACACCGATCACGAGGATCACGTAAGGATTCGCCGCGTCGATGTCGAGGGGCTCCTGCCGCTTCTTCAAGAGCTCCGTCACGAACTCGCGAACGAACGTCCACACGGCCTGTGGATCTCGTTTCTCGTCCCCCGACAGATGATCTTCCAGCGCCCCCATGATCTGAGACGCCGCGCGCGTACCGATGTCTGCCGTGTAGAGAACTTCCTCCACATCGTCGACGATCTCCTCGTCCAGCGTCTCCTTCCGGAACAACTTTCCGAGGCGGTCGATGAAGCCGGAACGCGTTCGAGCGAGCCCCTCCGACAAGGGGGTACCCAGCGACTCGGACATCTGGTCGAGGCCGACCGGCTCCTCCACCGCCTCAGGCTGCTCCACCGCCTCAGGCTCCTCGACCGCGCTCGGTGCGGGTTCGGGCTCCGGCTCTGGTTCGGGCTCCTTCGCTTCGATGGGTTCTTCGGCTGACGACGAGCTCGGCAGGTCGAAACCGAGATCGTCCTCTTCGTCGTCGAACAGATCCCAACCCGCCGAAACGTCGGCCGAAACTTCTTCCCGCTTTTCCGGTTCGACCGCTGCGGGCGCCTCAGAACCCTCTTCGCTCTTCGCGGGTGCATCCGCGTCCTCGGAGGGGTCGTCGGTGGGCGCTTCCGGTTCCGCCAGCTCGGCGCGCGCTGCGGCCGTCGCTTCGACCGCCGTCTCCCGACGTTCCTTCCCTTTGACGCGCGCCGCTTTCGCCCGCTTGATCTCGGCCAACGACATGTTCTCGTTGATCTCGACGGGCGCCTCGACCTCCATCCGGTCGTCGAGCGGCTTCGTCGGACTCAGGGCGTCGGCCGGTTTCGCCTCGGGAACGTCGCGCTCGTCGGCCTTGATCGGCGGCTCTTTGGGCCGCGAACGAAGCACGAGCAGCACGACGATGACCAGGATCACGCCGAGAACGATGAGGAAGATATCTTGTTCGGACATCGAACCTTCCAAAAACTGCGGAAATGTGACGGGGAAGCTTTCCCCTACCGGGAACGAAAGGTCAAGGCCGCGAGCACGCGGGACCCCGGACGGGGTTCACCGCACGCGCCGACCGACACCATGTTTCGTTGCGTCTGAGAGGGTACGAGCGTCGACCTACGAGGCAAGCCGCTCGTCGATTTCGGAGAGGCGCACGTTCACCAACTTCGAGACCCCCGGCTCCTCCATCGTGACACCGTACAGCACGTCCGACGCTTCCATCGTTCGACGGCTGTGGGTGATCACGATCATCTGCGAGGTCCCCGAAAGTTCGTGCACCATCCGCGCGAATCGACCGACGTTGGCTTCGTCGAGCGGCGCGTCGACTTCGTCGAGGATCGAGAAAGGGGTCGGCTTCAGGAGGAAGATCGAGAAGATCAGGCTGACCGCGGTCAGCGCCTTCTCTCCGCCGCTGAGCAACGTCATGCTCTGAAGCTTCTTGCCCGGCGGCTGCACGACGATGTCGACACCCGTATTCAACAGATCGTCGGGCTCGGTGAGGATCAGCTCCGCACGCCCTCCCCTGAAGAGCC
Source organism: uncultured Bradymonadales bacterium (assembly GCA_964411125.1). Taxonomy (GTDB): domain Bacteria; phylum Myxococcota_A; class Bradymonadia; order Bradymonadales; family Bradymonadaceae; genus JBFIHF01. Next base: position 60,030 of record CAYPJU010000021.1, read on the forward strand.
GCGGGAAGATCTCCTTGAACTTCGCGTTCACGACCTCGAACGTCTCCTTGAAACGGCGGCGGCTCTCGCGGTCCATTCGCGCGATCGCCTGACGCAGGTCGGCGATCGCCGCTTCGAGGTCCGCCTTCTGTTCTTCGAGGAACGTCGAGCGCTCTTTCGCCTGCTCGTATTCTTCCTCCGCCATCGCGTTGACGGGGCCCAGCGACTCGATCCGCTTGCGAAGATAATCGCGCTTGCCGCGTCGCTCCGCCGGCTTCGTCTCGAGCTTCTCGATCAGGGTCCGCGCTTCGGACTCCGTCGTCTCGAAACGCTCGCGCAACTGCTCGTCGATGTGCGTGATGCCGAGCGAAGCCTCGCGCTGACGAAACTCGAGCTCCTGCCGCGCCTCCACCTTCCGCTCGATCTTGGCGCGCTTGTCGCGCATCTTCGTCTCGAGCTCCGCGACCGAGGCGTTCGCCGCTTCCAGAGCCTTCCGCGCGTCCTCCATCTCCTTCTTCGAACCGTCGCGCTTCTCTTGAGCTCCGGTCAATTCGCTCTCGCCGAGCTCGATCGTCGTCTGCAGCTCGGTGATCCGCTCGGACATCTGGCCCGATTCGGTCACGTACTTCTCGAGGAGCTCCCGCGCGCTCTCGATGCTGCGCGCCGTGCGCTCCTTCGTGGAGACCAGGTTGCGACGCCGTTCGCGCGCCGAAGCTACCGCGATCTTCTTCTCTGTGACGATGCCGCGCAAAACTTCCAGCTCATCTTGAACGTCCGCGTCCGACTCCCCCACCTCCGTGAGCCGGTCCTGCGCCCCGCTCTTCTCCTCGGCGAGCTCCGCGAGCCGGCGCGTGTTCTCGGCTTCCTCGTCGTCGAGCTCTTGTTGCGCCTTGAGGACGGGGACGATCTCCGAGCGAGCCTGATTCGCGGCTCGCTTGATGCGCTCGAGCTCCCTGTCGGCGGCCGACAGATCCTGCTCCCGCGTTCGCAGCTCCAATCGAAGAGTCTCGCTTTCCCGTCGCGCGAGCTCCCCCTTCTGGATCGCGGCGCGGAGCTCCGTCTCCGACTTCTCGGCGGCTTCGGTCGCCGCTTGAACCACGCGGCTGGTTTCCTCTTGCGACGCCTTCAGTTGGACGAGGCGCCGGCGTTGCTCCAACACCGACTGCGTCGAGGTCGTCCCTGCCACGAGCCGATTCTTCGCCACGCGCACCCGGCCGTCCGACGACTCCGCATCGACCGCGGCGATCTCCTCGAGCGCCGCCCGCGCTACAGACTCGGGTTCTTCGCCACCCGTCGCGCGGAACGAGACCCGTCCCTGGAGCTCGACCCCCTTCTTCTGCAGCTCGTCGAGTAGCGCCTCGGCCAGCGCCAGGTCGTCGACGAGCACGTCGAGCATTCGACCTTCGAGCAAGTTTGCCGCGACCTGCTCCCGCCCCTCTTCGACGACCAGGTGATCGGCGAGCGTCCCGTGAAAACCTTCACGCCCGGTCGCTGCGTCGAGCACTCGCTTGAGAGCATCGGAGAGCCCCTCGCCGCGAGAGAGCAGCGTCTCCAGCGACTCCACCTTGACCTCGACCTCGTGGAGCTGCGCCCTCGCCTTCCGAGCCGCCACCTCGGCTTGCTGCGCGGTCGACCGAAGCTCGCTCAGCTTCGACTCGAACTGCTTCTCACGGGCGGATGACTCCTCGAGTCGCTTCCGCAGGACACCGACTTCTGCCCCCAGCGTCTCGACCTTCTCCGCCGCGTCTTCCTTCTCGTCCTCCGCCTCGGCAACCGCGGACTGCAGCGCGCTCTCGCGCATCTGCAGCTCGGCCCGGCGTCGGACGAAGAAGTCTTTGCGCTCCTGACGACGCCCCATCTCGGACTTTGCTTTCTCGAGGGCGCGCCGGGCGTCCTCCCGCTCCTTGCGAGCGACGTCGGCCTTCTCCCGGGCCTCGCGAAGAGTGGCCTCGGCGTCGACCAACTCGCTCTCCGGTCCCGCGAGGTCCCCCAGAACCTCGAGCTCCGCTTCAACTTTCGCGAGCTCCTCGGTCAACTCGTCGATCCGCGACTTCTGGACCGCCGACTCCTTCTCGGACGAGCCGAGCCGCCGATTCGCTTCCTGCAACGAGACCGTGGCGTGCTCGACGCGACTTCGAGCGAGGTTCAGCTTGGTGTCGACACGATAGAAGGACTCTGTCGCATTCGCATGGGCCTTCTCGGCCTGGAACGCGTCGACCCTCAGCTTGTCGTGCTCCGCGTTCGCACCTTCCATCGCCGCACGCGCGAGCTCGATCTCTTTGTCGGCGACCTCACCCTGCTCGGCGAGCAGCTCTCGCTCACTCTGCAGCTCGTCACGACGGGCGACGAGAATCGCGAGCTCCAACGCCCGCAGTTCCTCCATCAGAGCGCGATGCTGCGCCGCTTTCTTCGCCTGACGCTCGAGCGTTCGGATCTGTTTTTCGACCTCTGAACGGACATCTTCGACGCGAAGGAGGTTCTCTTCAGTCCGCTCCAGACGTTTCTCGGCGCGGTCGCGCTGATTCTTGTAGCGCGTGATCCCGCTCGCCTCTTCGATCAACATTCGACGCTGTTCGGGCTTCGCTTGAACGATGAAGCCGACGCGGTTCTGCTCGATGATCGAGTAACCCGACTTACCGACACCCGTGCCGGCGAGCAGGTTCTGGATGTCCATCAAGCGGCACGGGGTCTTGTTGATGAGGTATTCGCTGTCGCCGGAGCGATGCAGGCGACGGGTCACGGAAATCTCGGCCGCGTCCCGAAGACCGCTCGGCAGCTCGTCCCCCCATTCGATGTCGTCACCAATCGGCCCGTCGCCGTCGTTCTCGAACGTCATCGTGACTTCGGCGAAGCCCGCGGGTTTACGTTGTTCCGAACCCGCGAAGATGACGTCGGTCATCGACTGGCCACGCAGACTCTTGGGCGACATGTCTCCCATGGCCCACTTGATCGCATCGACCACGTTCGATTTGCCGCAGCCGTTGGGCCCGACGATCGCCGTCATGCCGTCCGCTAGCTCGACGGTCTGCCGATCTCGAAACGACTTGAACCCCTGAATGTCGACGCGACGGAGTCTCATCTTGAACTCGCTGGGCCACAATCCGTGTGCAGCCGCGACGATACCCGCATCGTCACTCGATCTTCAACCACATTCTACCCTCCGCGGACCGGCTCGGCGCGGTGCCATCGACGCTCTCGAAGCGATCGCTTCGAAAAATGAGCCGGTTCCCGAGGACTCGACTCGATATCGTCCTGAGAGAACGGTTCGAAGGAGGTCGGCATGGCTGTGGCATTCGCGTGGTTTTTCGTCCTGGTGGTGGTCGGCGTCAGCATTTACTACGGCGGGGAGATGTACTTCACGCCGACCAGGAAGCTGCGCCGCGATTTCCGGCGCCTACGGCGTTCGATCCTGCGACGACTCGATCGCGCTGAACGACGAGACGTCCGGACGCTCCTCGACGATTGTTACGCCCATCTCGACGCGATGTGTCGCGCGCAGTGGGAGCACGAGACGATCGCCGAGATGATTCAGACGACGGAAGGGTTGAGCGGCGTGAAAGCGGTGGAAGCACGGCAGCGAGTGAACGCATTTCGGGCCACGCTTGCGACGCGGCTCGCGGAGACGTTCGCGGTAATGTCGAGGCTGTCGATGGCCGCCGACCTGGACATGGCCGATCCGGTCCAAGCCCTTCGGGACTTCTCGAGTTCCCTGGAACGGCAGCGCCACGAGCTCTACGCCCTCGACCCCGTCGCCGAGCTGGCCGCGGTCCCTACCGTGAAACGCGCTTCGTGAGGGGCGGGCCGCCTGCCCCAGACGATGTCAGATTTGCCCGCCGAACGGTGCACGCCCGACTTCGACGACCGCTTCGGCGAAAGCCTCGGCGGCAGCCTGACACTCGGCCAGAACGCCCGTCATCCATGCAGCGGCGAAGTTCGTCTCGGTGGGGGGCGTGAAGATCTTCACCGCCGTCACATCGGCCGCCTTGATCGCGGCGTCGAAGGCGATCGTCGCTTCCATCGGCGGTGCGACCAGGTAGGCCATCGAATCCCCCGGCTGAAGGCCCGCTTCACGCGACAAGTAGTAGCCTAGCGAGCTGACGACGTGCGGGAAGACCGCGATGGAGCCGTCGTCGTTCGCCGAGTAGAAGCACGCGTCGTGCTCCAGACAGCGCAGCATCGCCGAGATGCCCTCCTCGACTTCGTCGGGATCCGACGCGGCCAGGACACCCAGGATCTCGCCAGAGAGCCGACCCGACGAGTTCCCCGCTCCCGCGTAGAACGAGCGCGCGTAGACGACGTCCACGGGCGCCGACTTCGTCGCTTCGTCGAGCGCCACGTAGGTGGGATCGTCTTGATCGCACGTGATGAGGCCGAGCGAATTGTGGCGCTCGGGGTCCGCGCCATAGGACTCGAGGATCGACGGGTGAGCGTTGTAGATGCGCCGCACCGACAGAACCTTCGGGAAAATCGGCTCCAGAATCACGGGTTCACCTCCACAAGTCGTACGCGTTTCTGCGGTTCGCGGTAGGCTCCGCCCACGAGCTCTGCGAGCTCCGGCCCGAGCTCGAGATCGACGCCCGAAGTCCCCTGCTCGATCATCGTCTGGGCCAACGCCGCGAGCCTGCGAGCCGCCTGCTCAGGGGTCGTGCCGCGAGCGTGAATGTTCGACATCATGTTCCGGTTGCCGTCCGTGTTGCCGACTTTCGGCTCGTAGACCATGTAGGCGGAGAGCCCATCTCCGGTCCCGAGCCCCGGTCGCTCCCCGAGGATGATGACCGCGACACGCGCCCGAACGGTCTCACCGATCTCGTCCTCGAGCCACACTCGCGCGAAACGTGCCGCCATCGGTGTTCCTACGGAGAGGCCGCGCTTCTCGCATTCGGACGTCAGCGCCTGCAGCATCTGCATTCCCGACCCCATGCACGCGACGGCCGATAACCCGTCGGCGAGGATCGGCTGTACGTCGACCCCCTGGCGAGCGCGTGAGCGCAGCAGGTCGAGCGATGCTTCGTCCAGCCGACGGCCCAGGTCGGGACGAAGCAAGAACTCGCGGTGATCCTTGACGCGCGACTTGAGGTTCAAGAGCCCGTTCTCACTCGCCCACTCCTCCGGGAGAGTCGCGTCCACCGCTTCGTGGGCCACGGCCAGCTCGGCCTGAAACTGCAGTACGACGTCGGTCGCGTACCGTGTCCCGACGTTCCCGATGCCGACGAGCGCCGTCGTGTGGCGGGACGCTTCTTCGGCGTACGCGTTCGACCGCCGCTCCGCGGGGAACACTCTCTTCGGCGGAGGATCGATCGTGGTCGCGGCCGGTGGCGCGGACATGGGAGCGGCCTCACCCAGCCGAACCCTCAAGTTCTCGATCATGTCGCGAGTGAAGCTCATCGGATCACCTTCGGGTCCCCGAATCGAGGTCCCGGGCGCCCTTCCACCCAGATCCCCTTCTCGTCCAACCACGCGTCGAACTCCGGCGCGGGCTTCTTGCCCAGGAGCCCGCGTACCGACGGGATGTCGTGGTACGAGGTCGATTGGTAGTTCAGCATGATGTCGTCACCGACCGGCAGAGACATCAGATAAGTGCACCCCGCTGCGCCGAGCAACACCTTCAGCGACTCCAGCTCGTCCTGCGACATGTCGGCGTGATAGGTGAAACAGGCGTCGCACCCCATCGGAATCCCCAGCAGCTTGCCCATGAAGTGGTCTTCCATGGCCGCGCGCGTGATCTGAGGCCCGTTCTCCAGGTACTCCGGGCCGATGAACCCGACCACCGTGTTCACGATGAACGGGTCGTATCGGCGCGCGAATCCGTAGCAGCGCGCCTCCAACGTCACCTGGTCGGCGCCGTGGTGCGCATCCGCCGAGAGCTCCGACCCCTGCCCCGTCTCGAAATACATCACGTTCGGCCCCTTCGTCGTCGTCTTCGCCTTCATCGCGTCCCACGCCTCGTCCATCAGCGAGACCGAGATTCCAAACGACGTGTTCCCCGCTTCGGTTCCCGAGAGCGACTGGAACATCAGCCCCATCGGCGCCCCGAGATCGAGCGCACGAACCTGAACCGTCACGTGAGAGAGGACGCAGTTCTGCGTCGGGATGCGATTGCGCGACGTTACTTCGTCCAACGCCTTCAGGATCTCCGCCGTCGACTCCGCCGTGTCGGTGGCCGGGTTCACCCCGATCACCGCGTCGCCACAACCGAACGCCAGGCCCTCTCGCGCGCTGAACAGGATCCCGTCCACGTCGTCGGTCGGATGATTGGGCTGAACCCTCGAGGACATTCTCCCGGGAAGCCCGAGGGTGTTGTTGGCGCGGACCACGACCTCGCACTTGGCCCCGACGGTCATCAGGTCCATGTTGGACATCAGCTTCGCCGCGGCGGCGGCCATCTCGGGCGTCACGCCTCGCGAGATCGAACGGATCATTCGCCCGTCCGTCTCCGGCTCCAACAACCACTCCCTGAATTCGCCGACCGTCAGATGCCGGATCGCCTGGTACGACGGCTCGTGCAGGTCGTCTTCGACGAGCCGGGTAATCTCGTCCTGCTCGTAAGGGACGACGGGATGGTTGCGAAGATGCTCCAAGGTCATGTTCGAGAGCACCGCCCGAGCTGCCACTCGTTCGACCGCATCGCGCGCAGCGACGCCGGCGAGGTCGTCACCCGACTTCGGCGGGTTCGCCTTGGCGAGGACCTCCGTCGTCGAGCGGAACTCGTAGGTGATGCTGCGAATGGTCGAAGCGAGACGCATTCTCTCTCCGGGCAGACGATCGTTATGCGTACGTCAGCGGGTACCGAATCTCGGGCGTAACTTCAACGAAGACGGACTTTCACTCTTCTTCCACCGAGACATCTCGAGGCCTCGGCTGCTCTTCCCACGCACCCCGGAAGGTCCCCGTGTCCGGGTCGGGTCGGCCGGTGTCGACCACGAAACGAAAGCCGGCGGACGCGGACTCGATGAGTGCCGTCGTCATCCCCGACGCTGGTTCGAATTCCACCTCGTCTCCGAGGTCGGACTCCGTGTAGCGCGGCGAGGGACGGTCGCGCAGGGACAGTTCGCGCTCTACCGCGCCGAACAGATCCCAGATCTCCGGTGAATCGTCGAGCACGGCGTCGACCCCTACAGACGACAATTGAGCGGTTCCCAACCCGAGCGACTTTCCGAGCCCGTATTGCGACAGCGCCTCGAACGCCTCGTCCGACTTGCACACACGACGGGCGAGCTCGCGGGCGAGCATCCGCTGACGATTTCCCGTCGCGAGCATCGTCGCCGCTGCCGTCGACACATCCAGACCTCCAAGGGCGGGCACGTACTCGACGAGGTCGTGGTCGAGACGCACGTTCTCCGCGCTCAGCGGCCCGCTGTCGTAAGCGCCCAGGCCTCCGTGACGGTAGAGCACGACCGTCGAGGCGTAGAGCCCCAGCAGCGTCGCGACACCGTTACAGTAAGTAGGGACGACCACCTCCAGCCGAACGCCGGACGCGCCGACCGTGCGGATCACCTGATCGGCGAACCCCGGCGTGCCGCCACGCGCAACGATGACTAGCGAGACTAGATCGGGGGTGTCGAGCGAGTCGAAGACGTCCAGGAAAGCGCGTGCTCCGTCGAGATCGAGGTCGTGCGTCACCCCCTCGCGCCATGAGGCAGCGACGACGATCACGCGCGACTTTCGACGCGCCTCGAGGGCTCGAATCTCGGCTCTCACGGGATCAGTTCAGGTCCAATCGAGCGCCCGTACGGAACGCTTCCTTCACCTGATCCTTGAAAAGAATGTAGGTCTGGTTGGTCCAGTTCGACTTGAGCTGGAAGAGCGCCGGGTTCGCCTTGTCTTCCACGATTTTTCCGGAGAAGACGAAGCCGTTGTTGAGCAGGATCTGGTCGGCGCCCGCGATGTCGGGCGGAATGGACCCGTTCGCCCACTTGACCCCGCGCACTTCGTTGCGCGGGATCGCCCGCGACTCCCCGTTACGCACCGCCACGTAGAACGACGGGTTCTCCCCGACGATGCGGACGCGAAGCTCCTCGCCGCTGTTCATCGTGAGGACGTCACTGGGGGCCTGCGTGCAGGTCGTGCAGACGTTGTTGACGGGCGTGAACGGCGTGAAGCCGACGAGAAACACCGATGCCGAAAGGATGGCGGCGATGGAGAGCGTTCGTTTCATCATTGCTGACCCATTTTCTGGTCGAGGTTTTGCTCGCGGGCGTCGTGAGTTTCCTGCATGCCTTGCTTCAATTCCTTCAACTCGCGGTTCGCGCGGTCGATCTTCCCCTCCGGTGGAGCGGGCTCGGCCTGCGCTGTGGTTCCACTCGGAACCGGCACCGCGGGAGGCGGTTCTTCGCAACCCGAGGCAGCGACGAACAGCGACAGACCGATGGCGAATCGGAGGTTCGACATCAGTTCAACGAGTTCGGGGCGATGAGCGTGAACGACTCGATCTGAGCGTCGAACTCCGTGCCGTCGTCCCGCACCATTCTGTATGAGCCGTGCATCGAGCCTACCGGCGTGTCGAGCGGACAGGCGCTGGTGTACTCGAAACGCTCGCCAGGACCGATTCGCGGTTGCACCCCGACGACCCCCGGGCCGCGAACCTCTTCCACCTGCCCGTGGCCATTCTGGACGACCCAGTGCCTACGGAGAAGCTTCACGGCATGGTGAGCATCGTTCTCGATCGTCACGGTGTATACGAAGAAGTGGCGATTCAGCGCCGGGTGTGAGCGCTCCTCCACGTACGCGCTCTGCACGCTGACGCGGATCCCTTCGGTCACGGCTACGGAAGTTCCTGTTTCCATGAGCGCTACTATTACTCAGCAGTGTGCGCCCGCGCAACCGCATCGGGGACTCGTGTGGCGAGGTGGAAAACCGTCCGAGGAACCCGACCGGTAAATTTGCAGAGATGTGACATTCGCGCCGCGGTCAGAAGACACCATTGTCGCGGGCGCCACGCCTCCCCGAGCTTGCGGGACCGTCGCAAAGCATTGCCACGTCGAGGGATCGGCCAGGTCGACCGCTGTCAGGATCGGCTGGTACGGCCTTTGCTGCTATCGTTGAGTTACACGGCTCGTGGCGGTACAGTGGTGGTACCCGGTCGACACACATCCCCGAAGCATCGAGAGTTCCATGCACGGAACGTCCCTGAAGAACCTCGCGTTCACCCTCCTCTTCGCGCTGACGGCGACGCTCGCCGCGTGCGGTGATTCGGAGGTCTCTGGTAACACACAGCTGCGCGAAGAAGGTGACGACACCGCGCCGCGCCTGACCGACGAGTTCTTCATGGTGCCGGCCACGGCGCCCAACCTCATGGTCAACGTCACCGAGTCGATCCCGCTCGAGGTCTTCCTCTACAGCAAGAAGACCGGCGACGCGGTCGCCAGCCAGACCATCGACTACGAAATCGTGACCGGCGCCGACGGCGTGACCCTCGGTTCGCTCTCCGCACCGACCGGCGAGGAAGGCAACGCATCGGTGGACCTTCGCGTCGGAAGCACGGCGGCGACCGTGACCGTTCGTGCCGACCATCCGTCGTCCAACGCCGTCGAGTTCACCGTCGAGATCGTTCCGCTCGAGGTGGGCGGACTCCGCGTCACCCCGGTAAACACGGCACCGACCATCATGGACCTCTCCAACGTCGAGGTCCGGCTCTACAAAAACGAAGACTTCAGTTGCGAAGAGTTTCGACCACTCTTCGGCCAGCCCGACCCACTTCAGACCCAGATCGCGCCGACCGCGGGACAGCCGGTGCAATTCAGCGATCTCAGCGCACGTACCGCGTTCGTCCTGACCGGTCTGGCACGTGGCGAATACGGACAGTTGGCGGGCGCAGCATGCCTCGACGGTGTCCACGTCACGGGCGACCAGGTCCGCGACGTCGAGCTCCTCCTTCAGCTCATCCCCCTCAACCCGGTCGGCACCTACGAGGTCGTCAGCCACTGGGACTTTACCGAGGCGATCGCCGAAACTGGCACCGTCGGTAGCATCATCGTCCGGGTCCTCAACATCTTCGAAAACCCCGGACAGGCGATCTACGACGAGATCATCGCTCTCGTCGACGCCCTCGTCGGGGGGATCATCTCGGGGGCGATCGACACGTTCCTGTCGCTCACCGGCCTCGACGACAAGTTCGCCGACCTCATCAACGACTTCATCGCCGGCAACGAGGTCCTCACGAAGATCTTCCAGGCCGGCAGCGACCTGCGCGACGTCATCGCAAACCTCGAGGTGCACTCCGAACTCACCATCGGAAAGCTCAGCTCGAATTACGAGTTCCGAGGCTCCGACAATTGGCACGGCATCACGCTCTACTGGCGTTGGAACTGCGACGCAAACTCGCCCCCCGATTGCGGAGCGATCCCGCTCGTCGTCGATTCCAGCGGCGAGATCGGCTCGCTCGGCGTCTTGAGCTCTGAGTGGACCGGTCGGATCACCGCGTACGATCAGCTCCAGATTGACACCCATACCGTCAGTCTGCGCTACGGACGTTTGATCATCTACATCCTCGAAGAGGTCATCCTCCCCGAGCTCACCGACGGGAATGCCAACAGCCTCTCCGATGCCTTCGCCTACTGGATCGGATGCGACTCCCTCGCCACCAACATCACTGGCAGCGACGGCGAGCTCTGCGCCCTCGGCGCCTGCGTCAGCGACGACAGCATCGAGAGCTTCTGCTCCACCGCCGTCAGCACGATGTTCGGGTTCGCCGACCTCCTCGTGCGTGGGCTCGAGTTCGACCTCGGGCTACACCTCGGGGGCGAGGCGATCCTCATCGAGGAGACTTCCGACGGCTTCGTCGATCGGATGGAGGAAGGAACGTTCGACGGGTACATGCAGTCGAGCGAGTCGAGCGCGCCCTCGTCGCCCTTCACCGCGACGTGGACCGCCACGAAGAAGAACATGGAGACGAACGGGCTCTGAACTCCCCGTCGTCCCGACCTCCCCGCTCGAATCGCGAGCGTCTCCTGCGCATCCAAACCGTGTCGGTAGCCACGTGTCGATTTTCGGCGCCGGTGCCGATACAATGAGGACGGTCGTCGAACGGCCGGTAACTGCCGCAGTCAAAAAGCATGACCGAATCAGCCGATTCGTCGGATAGCATCCAGTACTTCGGTGAGACGAAGGAGCGCGCTCCTCGCGTCGCCGTACCCCTCACGCTCCTTTGCCCCGGGCTCGGCTACATGTACGTCGGCCACGTCCTCAAGGGATTCGTCTCCAACCTCCTCCTACTCTTGATGCTCGCCGGCGGGGTGATGCTCTTCAGCATCCTGAAGTTCTTCCCGCTCCTCCCGTTCGCAGTGCTCGCGACGGCATGGCTCACCTTCAGCGCTTTCGCGGCCCACAGCGTCTATCGCGAGTGCACCCGGGTCGGCGACCGCTACGTGCTCAAGGGCTACAATCACTGGACGCTCTACGCGCTCGCCCTGTTGATGACCTATCTCCTCCCGATCTACGGGACCGGGGAGCTCGTTTCCAGCTACTTGCTGGGGCTCGAGCGCGCCGAGAATTCGGCGATGTTTCCCACGATTCACGCTGACGACGTCGTCCTGATCGATAAGAGTGCCTACCGAAAGAGAAAACCGCGCCGAGGCGACCTGGTCTCCGTCACTACCGACGACGAGGTGCGCATCTTGCGGGTCGTCGCGGTCGAAGGGGACGTCGTTCGCATCGAAGGCGAGACCGTCTTCGTGAACGGGGAACCTCTCGAACGCAGTGAGCTCGGCGAGCGGGTTCCGAGCCTCGACGGGGATGCCGATCTTCTCGCGATGGTCGAGACGAACCACGGCAGTGCCTACGTCATCAGCGTCTCCCCAAGAGCCTTTTCCGCACACACGATCCCCCCGCAAAAACTCGGCACGGCGCAGCTATTCGTCCTCGCCGACAACCGCAGCCAGATCTCCCCCAACCGCAGATCTCGCATCCGCGACTCGCGGGACTTCGGCCCCGTACCCGTCGAGGCGGTGAACGGCGAGCCTCTGTACATCGCGTGGTCTTCCGAAGGTTCAGGGGTAGCGTGGGAGCGAGTCGGGCTGCGTACGCAGTGAACGAACGGCACTCTCGCGTGCACGTTTTCGACTCCATGCTGTAGGGTGCGGGCGTCCCCCGGATCGAACCTTGCCGCGCATTTTCTCATACAGTCTACTGACGATCGCGCTCTCTCTTTTCGCCCCCGCCACGCCCTTCGCGCAGCCTCTGGGGGAAGACGAAACGGAGCAGCTCGACCCTGACGCCGCCTTCGTGATCGACGCGGTCCTGATCGAGGGGCTCTTCCGCACGAAAGCCCACGTCGTGATGCGCGAACTTCTTTTCGCAGAGGGGGAGCGCGTCAGCGTGAGAGAGATCGAAGAGAGCGTGCAGCGCCTGCGGAACCTCGGCCTCTTCCGCATCGCCGAGTACGAGCTCCTCGACCGAAGGATTCCACTCCCCGACGGGAGCGTCACCGACACCCACGAACAGCACCGCATTTTGCTGATCACCGTCGACGAGCGGTGGACCATCATCCCATTCGGAACGTTTTCCTCCGGCGGCGGGACCTTCAGCCTGACCACCGGTCTCTACGACATCAATGTGCTCGGTCGATACCTCGAGCTAGGTGGCCAGTACCAGCGCTTCGCCAACACCGACTCCTTCGCCCTGTGGGCGAGCGATCCCCGGTTTCTCGGTGAACGCCTCTCCCTTGCTGCCACGGTCGCCCAGACGAACCGGACACAGGTGTTCTACAATGATGGGGGCGCGGTCGAGGGGGCGCATCGCAGGACTCGTCGATCGGTCTCGGTCGGAATGGGCCGCGAGTGGTTACGATGGTTCTCGACCGGCGTGGGCCTCAGCTACGTCGACGACAGTTTCTCCGTCGAGGGCTTGAACGAAGATCTCGCCGAGCTCGAGCGCGCCCGAGGAATCCCCGAAGCCGCTCACTTTCTCTCCGGATCGCTCGCCGCGAGCGTGGGCCGCATCGACGCCAACAGCTACCTGCGAGAGGGCGCGCGGCTCTCCGGATCGGCGGGCGGCTCCGCGGCCGGGCTCGCATCCAACCATCCGCACGCCGACCTGACGCTGTCGGGGACGGCCTTCGCCGTGTTGCCCTTCAAGACGAACGTGGGCGTGCGGCTCGGTGTCGGAACCACGACCACCGATCGGCCCGAGTACCAGTACTTCCTGGGCGGATTCAACATCATCCGCGGCTTCCTGCACCGCAGATTCTACGGTCCCGCCTACTGGTTCGGCAACGCCGAGCTCCGCATCCCGTCCCTCGACACGCGCTGGATCGCCCTCCAACACGTCGCCTTTTTCGACGCCGCCGCCGCAGGCGCTCGGGACACCTTCATCACAGAGCTCGACGGTGCGTCCGTCGGAATCGGGCTCAGATTCTTGTCGCCCAAAGTCTACAGCCTGCTCGGACGCATCGACTACGCCTGGCCAGTCTACGGCGACGGAGGCTCGGCCCTCAGCTTCGGCGCGGGGCAGTTTTTCTGACTCGGCAACAGGCTGTCTCCCAAATTGCGCCTTCCACTGACGCGGCCGACTGCCTATCGTGCCCGCCGCCGGAAGCGAGACGTAGATGGGCATAGAAGACCAGGGACCACCCGACAGCCGCGCGGTCAGGATGTGGAGCTACGCTCGCCGCTACCTGCCGTGGTACGGCGCCGGCGGGGTGTTTCTGGTGCTCACCAATCTCGCGGGGCTCGCGATCCCGAGGGAGATCGGGCAGGCCGTCGAACTCATGCGAAAAACCAGTGGCGCCGGGACGTTCGACACGATCGCTTCGAACGTCGTGGAGGCCGCGCAAACGGTCATCCTCCTGGCCATCGCCGCGGGTTTCGCCCGCGTAGCCAGCCGCATCACCATTTTCAATGCGGCCCGTTACGTCGAGTACGACCTGAGGAACGAGGTCTTCGAGAAGCTGACGCGGCTCGGCCCCCGCTTCTTCGGGGCGATCGCCACTGGAGACCTGACCAGCCGCGTCGCCAACGACATCACTTTCGTGCGGGTACTGTTCGCGCTCCCGTTCCTGCACCTCATCAACACGGCCCTCGCCTACGGCATCGCTCTCGAGAAGATGCTGGCGCTCGACATCGGCCTGACTCTCCTCTCGCTCGCCCCCTACCCCATCATTCTCATCGGGGTTTTCCGCATCATTCGGGCGATGTTCGAGCAAACCAAAGTCGTGCAGGCACACCTGTCGTCCATCTCGTCCCGGGTCCAGGAGAACCTCACCGGCATCTCCGTCGTGAAGGCATACAGCCAGGAGCGACGCGAGAAGCGCAAGTTCGCCGCGCTGAACGACGAGTTCGTCGTGAAGAACATGAGGCTCGCTCTCTACCGCGGGGGAGTCTTCTCATCGATGTCCCTCATGGCCGGGATCGGTACGCTCGTCGTCCTCTGGGTCGGCAGCCAGCGGGTGCTCGACGGGACGCTCACGCTCGGCGACTTCGTCGAGTTCAACGGGTACGTCGTCGCCCTCGCCTTCCCGACCGTCGCGCTCGGCTGGGTCTTTTCGGTCTGGCACCGCGGCATCGCCGCATTCGAGAGGGTCGCCGAGGTCCTCGACGCCGAGCCCGCGATCGTCTCGCCGGACAACCCGCGCCCCCTCCACCGCGACTCACGCGATGGCGCGGCGATTGAGTTTCGCGGCGTCTCTTTCACCTATCCGGACGGCGAGACGGCCATACGCAACATCTCGCTCGACATCGCCGCGGGAAGCACGGTCGCTCTCGTCGGGCGGACAGGGTCGGGCAAGACCACACTCCTGAAGCTCCTCGCCCGCCACTACGACCCTGACGAAGGAGCCGTCCTCGTCGACGGTGTCGACCTGCGGGAACTTCCCCTGCGAGAGCATCGCTCCGACCTCGGCTCCGTCCCGCAGGGCGCGTTCCTCTTCTCGATGTCGCTCGGAAACAACATCCGGTTCGGGCTCGACGCATTGCAGCACGACCCCACCGTCGACCGCGAAGTGCCGACGAAATCGCTACGGGACGGCTCTCGCGTCGAGTCTCAGGACCAGAGGGTCGAAGAAGCTCTCGAACTCTCCGGGCTCGCGACCGACGTCGATGGCTTTCCCGAAGGCCTCCAGACCATGGTCGGCGAGCGGGGGATCACCCTGTCGGGGGGACAGAAACAGCGGGTGACCATCGCACGAGCCCTCCTCGTGGATCCCCGTACTCTCGTGCTCGACGATGCGCTGAGTAGCGTCGACACGAAGACCGAGGCCGCGATCCTCGACCACCTCGAAAACGTGATGGGCGGACGGACGAGCATTCTCGTCACCCATCGCTTCAACGCCCTGCCACGCGTCGACAAGATCTTCGTGCTGGAGCGAGGGGAGCTGGTCGAGTCGGGCAGCCACGACGAGCTGCTCGAGCTCGGGGGGCTCTACGCGACGGCCTGGGCTCGTCAGCAAATCGCGGAGGCGCTCGACACCGATGAGTGACGAGAAGAAGACATCCGAAGACCGCAGCGAGGCGAAGATCGGTTCCGCCTTCGCGGCGGACACCTACGGAGATTACTCCGACAGCGAGATCGTCCGCCGCCTCTGGTCGTACATGCGTCCGTACGCCGGAACCTTCTTCGCATGCCTACTCCTCCTCCCGGTGATTTCGGCGCTCACGCTGGTCCGTCCGTACCTCCTGCAGATCGCGATCGACAATCACCTCGTCCCCGGCGAGCTCGAAGGCCTCCCGCTCCTCGTCCTCGGTTTCGGAGGAGCGGTGGTCGGCGCTGCCATCGTGCAGTTCATCCAGATGTACCTGATGCAGCTCGCAGGACAGCGTGCCCTGCGCGACCTGCGACAGAAGACCTTCGACCACGTGCAGTCCCTCTCCAGCCGGTTCTTTCAGCGGCATCCCGTCGGCCGCCTGATGACCCGAATGACGACCGACATCGAGTCGCTGCAGGAGGCCCTCTCGTCGGGCATGGTCACGATGCTCGGCGACGTCTTCACTCTCGTCGGGACCATCGTGATCTTACTCGTGATGGACTGGCGGCTCGCCCTCGTGAGCTTCACCGTCCTGCCGTTCTTGATCGTGATCACCATCGTCTTCCGCACCCTCCTCCGGCGCGCCTATCGCGACGTCAGCAAGAACGTCGCACGGCTCTACGCGCACCTGCAGGAGAGCATCATGGGGATGGAGATCATTCAGCTCTTCGTCCGTGAAAACGTCAGCGCCGACGAATACCGCGGGATCAACCTCGACTATCGGCACGCCTACGTCCGCGCGATCCGATGGGACGCGATGCTCTACGCGATCGTCGAGGCGACGGGCTCGATCGCGATCGGTCTCATCGTCTGGTACGGCAGTGGTCAGGTCCTCGCCGACCTCGTTACGATCGGGGTGCTCGTCGCCTTCATCGAGTACATGAACAATTTCTTCGTCCCGATCCGCGATCTAGCCCAGAAGTACAACCTCCTGCAGTCCGCGATGGCCTCGAGCGAGCGCATCTTCAAGCTTCTCGACACCGAGGAGCAAATCCCCAACGAAGGCACCCGGCTCCCGCCGGCAGGACCGTTCTCGCTCGAGTTCGAAAACGTGTGGTTCGCCTACGTCGACGACGACTGGGTGCTCCAGGACGTGAGCTTCACCGTCGCCCCGGGCGAAAAGGTCGCGTTCGTCGGCCACACCGGTGCCGGAAAGTCCACGATCGTCAACCTGGTCACGCGTATGTACGACGTGCAGCGGGGGCGCATTCTGCTCGACGGTGTCGACATCCGAGAGTTCGACTTGGGAGCGTACCGCGAACGCTTCGCTACCGTTCTTCAGGACGTCTTTCTCTTCGAAGGGACCCTCCTCGACAACGTCGCGCTGCGCGAAGACGCGACTCCCGACGAGATCGACGAAGCGATCCGCGCCGTCCACGTGGACCTCATCGCGAAGCGACACCCCGAAGGTCTCCAGATGCCGATCACGGAGCGCGGCGGAAACCTCTCGGCAGGCGAGAAGCAGCTCGTCTCGTTCGCCCGTGCTCTGGTCCATGCGCCCGACGTGCTGATCCTCGACGAGGCGACCGCAAACGTCGATACCCAGACCGAAGGACTGATTCAGCGAGCCGTCGACGTTTTGATGAGCCGGCAGACCTCCCTCGTCGTCGCGCATCGGCTCTCCACGATCCGAAAGGCGGATCGCATCATCGTCCTCGACCACGGGCAGATCGTGGAGTCCGGGACCCACGACGAGCTCGTCGCCGCAGGGGGCGTGTACTCTACGCTCTACAAGCTCCAATACGCCGAACACTACGACGAGATCGTCGCCTAGGTCGCAGACGGCAGAAGGTCAGTTCAACGACCCCGGCGTGTCCGAAATCGAAAGGCGGGCGAGGATGTCCGACACCCGCTCCACGAGCGCGCTCGCGCGGTCCGACACCCGGAGCGTCTCCAGCATCCTGTACTGCCGCTCCGGATCGCCACCGATCATCGCGGTCAGACGATTGGTGAAGTCGGCTGGGTCGGGATACCGCTCGAGCTCCTCCGCGATCACAGCCCCGAGCCTCGGGTTCACCGCGCGGATCGACATCGACAGTCCGCGGAGCGCCTCCACCGCTCGCGCCGTCGCTGCCGTGTCACCCGGCTCGTCCAGCAATGGCACCGCGCGCACGAGACGGTAAGGCAGTTCGGGCGCGTATTCGTCCACGATCTTCACCCGCGCCTCGCCCGCCAGCACGATCACGAAGCGACCGTCGTCGAGCTCGTCCCACTCGACGATCTGGCCTACCCCCGCGATTGGCCGGACCGCAGGCCGGTCATACCGATCGCTCTCGGCGTCTGCGTCGATCGTCGCCATCGCGATCGGTCGCCCCTGCTCCAGTGCGTCGCGCGTCATCCTCCGATAGCGGGGCTCGAAGATGTGCAGCGGCACCATCGTCTTCGGGAAGAGCACCACTTCCGGGAGTGGGAAGATGATCAGGCTTTCGAGGTGGGCTGCGTCGATCGTCATTCTTCGAAGTCCGTGAGTGGGATGGGCGTCTCGATCTCCGGGCCGTCGTACGGCGTGTCGCTGTAGTCGACATCGGCACCGTCGACCCTCCAGATGCCCGTTCGCACGCCGTCAACGTACTCCCCCGAGGCTACCGGTGTAGCGCGCTCGTCCCAAAACCTCCAAGAACCGTGACGGATTCCTTCCGTCAGGCGGCCCTCGGCTCTCCTGGTCCCGTTCGGCCACCACCACGTCCATCTGCCCGACTGGTCATCGCGATCGAACTCCCCTTCGGCGGCGATCGTCCCGTCAGGATGGGAGAACCGCCATACGCCCGTCCGCTCTCCATGCTCGAATTCGCCCGAGTAACGCTGAGTTCCGTCCGAGTACGTGCCGCGCCACAGACCGTGGGCGTTGCCGAGCACGAACTCTCCCGCTTCGATCAGAGCGCCTTCGGGGTCGTGAAACGTCCAGTCACCCACGGCCTGGCCTCTTCGGTACTCCCCGGCGCTCTCGAGGAAACCGCTGTCGTGAAAGAACGACCAATGCCCCTCCTCGACCCCCTCGCGAAACCACCCGCGAGCACGAACACCTCCGTTGGGGTGGTAGTAGGTCCACTCCCCCTCTTCGACACCACCGCGATATGGGCCCTCGGCGCGGAGTGAACCGTCGCGCTCGTAGAACTCCCAGGGCCCGAATGGGCGCCCCGAGACGAACGTCCCGCGCGATTCCACCCGTCCGTTCCGATGGTAAAAGGTCCACTCCCCCGATTCCTCGTCGTCGACGTATCGCCCCTCGCTCGCGGGGGAGCCGTTGTCGTGAAACTTCTTCCACGGCCCCTCGCGCTCCCCTGCTTCGTATCGCCCCTTCTCGAGCGTCACGCCCGTCGCGTAGTACGTCACCCACTCACCGACGCGACGCCCATCTTCGAATTCGCCCTTACTCTCTACCTTCCCCGACGGATGAAAGAAGGTCCAACGGCCCGACCGCGATCCCGATGCGTAGAATCCGCGAGATTCGACCCAGCCGCCTGCCGCGTAGGTGATCGACTCTCCTTCACGAACTCCCCTCACCCAATGAGATTCCTCGACGATCTCGCCGTCCCGAGTGACGGTCCACCGTCCCACCCGCACGACGTCCCCGCCCAGATCGAAACCGCAGCCCGCCTCTACATCGGGGCCGGATCTCTCGGTGCGCCTGGAGGAGCCTTCGGGGCAGCCGTCAGTGCTTGTAGGGATGGGGCGGGCGTCGCTCGCACAGCCGACCGCCATGGTTACAAAAAATGCGGCGGTCAGCCTCAGACCAGGTCCTTCAGCCATTTGAACGAGATGAAGGTACCGAGCGAACTGCCGATGTTGGAGAAGACGAAGACCAGCAAGATGCGAGACAGCCGATTGGTCCAGAAACCTTTCCAGTCCACGATGTCATCCCCGACGTTCTCCATGTCGCGGACCGTCGGCGCCGCGACGAGAGTCTGCACGAACGCGGTCACCATTCCGGCACCCACGGTGGGGTTCAGCGAGGTGAGAGGTGCGGCGAAAAAGGCGACGATGACCGTCAAGGGATGTCCCGCGGCGAGGAGTGCCCCAAGCGCCGCGAGGCTCCCGTTCGCAATCACCCACGCGAGCGCCGCGCGCTTCAGGTCTTCGGTGTCGCCGTAAATGAACCCGCCCACGAACAGGCCGATCACGATCAGCGGCAATATCCAGGGGAGCGCTTTCGACAGCATTCCGCGTTCGGGAACCGTTTCGATCCGCTCGATCTCCTGAAGCGTGGCGGGCTCGGCGAGCTTGCGCATGATGCCCGGCTTGTGGGCAGCCCCGATCACGACGACGACCTTCTGTCCGGCAGCCTCTCGAATTCGATGAGCCATGTACGTGTCGCGCTCGTCCACGAGCACAGACTTCACGCTCGGTAGGGCTTCGCCGAGCTCGTCGAGCACCTCGCCCACGTTGTGGCCGTCGCGCAGCTCTTCGAGCTCGTCCTCGCTCACCTCGGTCCGCTGAAACATCCCAGCGACGAGCAGCGCCGCGACTGAACTTCGCTTCAAGAAGGGGGTGGTGCGCCAGGCTCGCAGCAACGTCGTGCGGATGTTTCGGTCGATGTTGTCGACCCCCGCGCCGACCTCTTCGGCGATCTCCGTCGCTTCCAGCATCTCCATGCCGGGCTTCACCCCCGTGTACATCGACATCCGTTTCTGAAAGGCCATCAGCGCGAGGCGTGCCACGAGAAACGTCGTCTGCCGGTTGCGGATCACTTGTTTGAGGTCCAGCTCCTCCCAGTTCGTCTCCTCGCGGAGCGCCTTGGCACGCTCCTCGTCGAGTTCGACGCACACGGTATCGGGTCGCTCACGGCGAATCGTCTCCCGCACGACTTCGACGGAACGGGCAGAAATGTGCGCCGTACCGATCAGCACGACCTCTTTGCCGTCGACCATCACTCGTGTGACGTCGGTCGATTCCGGGGGCTCTTCGGTGTCTTTCGGTTCAGTCATTCGGCGACGGCGCACTCGGGCATTGCGGGGGCACCGCAAAACGGACTGGCAGCCGATACGGGGGAATCACATGAGCCGCAGGGCAATGAAGCCGAGCAGCAAAATTGCGCCAATTCCCAGCAGCACGAAGAAGAAGTTTTTCGACTTCTCGTCCGTCTGCTGCTTCGGAGGCTCTCCGCGTCTTCGTCGTCGTTTCGGCATGACGGGGGCTCAGGGGGCCAAATTCCGCGAAATTCTGTCACATACCCAGTATCCTCTCAACCACAATCTCGACCAAACGAGGCCACGGCAGGCCCATTGCGGTCGCTCGCGCCCATCGAGTCACGCCGATCCGTACTTCGCGCCGCGCGAACGCCCGCTCGCGAGTGCGAATCGTCCATACGACTCGCCTCTTGCGACTGCCAGCCGCGACCGCTAAAAAGAGGGGCGTTTCCGCCCGACTGAATGACGATTCAGTGGCGGAGCAACCCCCAGGATGGTGGCCTCGCTCGGTCGACCAGGAGTACCCCGTGGAATTTTACGATCTCAGCACTGCGTGGATCATCACTCGCCTCATCTTCATGGCGGGCATTTTCGCTACCTTCGCGTACGCCGGATGGGTCGTCTTCACCCTGATCCGGTACGTCGCCTGGGGACGCGGGAAACCACAGTTCGACCGCCTGCCGCAGCGACTCCGCGACTTCGCGGTCTTCGTCCTCGGCCAGGCGCGCGTCATCCGAGAGGCCGGGGGTATCCTGCACCTCTTCATCTTCTGGGGCTTCCTGATCCTGCAGCTCGAAACGATCGAGTACATGATCCGCGGGATCTTCTTCGACTTCCATTACTCCAAGATCATCGGCATCCCCGCCTATAACGTGCTGCTGTGCTTGCAGGACATCATGGCCGGGATCGTCTTCGTGGCGCTCATGATCGCGGCCGTCCGGCGCTTCGTCATTCGCCCGAAACATGTGGTCCCGAGTGCGGACGCAGCGATCATCATCGCTCTCATCGCCGGTCTCATGGTCACGAAGTTCATCGCAAACGGCGTCGAAATCTGGGCCGTCGCCCCGCCCAACCTCACCGGCGGCGAGATGTACTCCGCCGAAGCGATCGCCGCGCTGGGGCATGATCCGCGATGGACTCCAATCGCCCTGCTCACCGGCAGCATCTTCGCGGACGCCGGTGCCCCGCTCGTCTGGTACCACATCGGCTTCATGCTCCACCTCGGGATCGTGGCTTTCTTCGCGTACTACATTCCGCGAGGGAAGCACCTGCACCTCATCGGTGCGATGCCCAACATCTTCTTCCGAAAGGAGATCCCGACCGGCGCCCTCTATCCCGTCCACAACCTCGAAGACGAGAACGCGATGAGTTTCGGCGTGGGACACGTCGAAGAGCTCACGTGGAAACAACTCCTCGACACCTACGCGTGTACCGAATGCGGACGCTGCGAGCACTATTGTCCGGCATACAACACCGGCAAATCGCTCAATCCGATGATGATCATTCACAAGGTGAAGGACGAGCTGAAGTCCAAGGGCTCCCAGGTCCTGCTCGGCGACGCGGACCCCGAGGAATGGCCGCTCATGACGGGCGGGACGATCTCGAAGGAAGAACTCTGGGCTTGCACGACCTGCGGCGCTTGCGTCGCAAACTGTCCCGTCTTCATCGAACACGTCGACACCATCGTCGACATGCGGCGCTACCTCGCACTCACCACCGGGGACTTCGCTCCCGAAGTCGGTCGGACCTTCCGCAACATGGAGTCCAACTCGAATCCATGGGGCGTCTCTTCGTCGTTCCGCGGCGACTGGGCCGCAGGACTCGACATTCCGATGGTCAGCGAGCTCGAGAAGCCGCCGGAGTATCTCTTCTGGGTGGGCTGCGCTGGTAGCTTCGACGACCGTCAGAAGAAGGTCACGGTCGCTTTCGCGAAGATCCTCAGGGCTGCCGGCGTCTCATTCGCCATTCTCGGCTCCGAAGAAGGTTGCACCGGCGACCCCGCGCGGCGCCTCGGCAACGAGTACCTATACTGGATGCTCGCCAGCACTGCGATCGAGACGCTGAACGGCTACGGCGTCACGAAGATTTTGACCTCGTGTCCGCACTGCTATCACACGATCGCCAAGGAGTATCCGCAGCTCGGCGGGAACTACGAGGTCCTCCACCACAGCGATGTGATCCAGGACCTGCTCCGGGAGAACCGGCTGCAGTTGCGACCGTCGGCTTTCACCAAGGTCACCTACCACGACTCCTGCTACATCGGCCGGTGGCGCGACGAGTACGAAGGCCCGCGCGAAGTTCTGCGCGCCGTCGAGGGGATCGAGGTCCAGGAGATGGAGCTCACCAAACGACAGTCCTTCTGTTGCGGAGCTGGCGGGGGCCGCATGTGGATGGAGGAGCACGAAGGTAAGCGGGTCAACATCGAACGTACCGACCAGGCCCTCGCGACCAATCCCGACACCATCGCTGTCGCATGCCCCTTCTGCATGACGATGTTCGACGACGGGCTAAAGAACCGAGGGGCCGAAAAGGTCCAGCTCAAAGACCTGGCCGAAATCATCGCCGAGAACCTCGCCGTCGAAGAGGAGCCTCGCCGCGAAACGGCCGCCGCGGCCGAATAAGTGCTCGGGCCGGGCTGTTTCGCCTCTGAGCGGGCGCGAACCCTTGCGGCCCGGCATCGCCGGGACTACTTTCTCGGCACCTTCACGGATGCGATGTGACTGATTCCAAGACAGATGCGCGACTGCTCGACGAGACGCGTCGCTTCATCAAAGACACTCAGGGTCGCCTCAAGCGGAACAAGCGGGTCGCAGACGACGCCAGAAAGGCGATCGCCGCCGCCCTCGACGAGCTGCGCCACGCCGCGAAGGAAGCCGACGCTGACGAGGTCGAGGAGCAACGGCGCAAGATCGAGCGCATGGTCGAGGAACACGTCGCCCCCACGGAGAAGAGCACGTGGCGGGAGTACGCGGAGAGTATCGGCATCGCCGTCATCCTCGCCCTCTTCCTGCGCGGCTTCGTGGTGGAAGCGTTCAAGATTCCGACCGGCAGCATGATCCCCACCCTCCTCGTCGGGGACCACCTCTTCGTCAACAAGTTCACGTACGGGATCCGCATACCCTTCACCAAGAAGTACGTCACCCACTTCGATGACCCCGAAAAAGGTGACATCGTCGTCTTCACCTTCCCCCACGAGGACGCGAGGGCGCACCTCGACCAGCAGTCGCCCGCGCAGCGTAGCTGTATCGACCGTCAGTCCCTCTCCGAGGAGAAGGACATGATCAAGCGGATCGTGGGCGTGGAAGGCGACACTATCGAGGTGAAGGACAATCGTCTGATCATCAACGGCGACCCACTCAAACGCACCTTCCTCCGAAAAGAAGTCACCGGGAACTACATGTACCCCTACGAAATCTTGGAAGAGGAATCGATGCCCGATGGCTCCACCTACACCGTGCGATTCCGAGGTGGCGGCCAGGATTTCCCCAGGACCACCGTCAAAGAGGGACACATCTTCGTGATGGGCGACAACAGGGACAATTCCTCGGATGGCCGTTGCTGGGGGCAGGTCCCGATCGAGAACATCAAAGGCCGGGCCATGGTCATCTGGCTCTCCATCGGTCCCACCGGCATTCGCTGGGAGCGCTTCGGGCGCACCATCGAGTAGCCCGGTTTGCGGGATGTCCCGCTACGCACGGGCCCTTCCTCCGCCGGAAGTGGAACGCAGCTTTCCGGGAACCCCATGCCCCGTTCGAAGCGCACGTTCGTGTCGCGAAAGCACCACGCTTGCTCCACACAACCCGAATGATCTCGCTTTGCCCCGTCGCACGGGGCCTTTCGCCCCACCCGTCACTTTTTTCGCAACGCTCGCCGGCCGCTGCCGATAACGGAGGGACGGCGATGGTGCCGTCCCTGACCGGAGGCACCGATGACGGACGCGAAGCTGATACTCCCTGGCGAGTTCTTCGAATCGAACCGAGGGACGAAGGACGCGAAGTACTTTCTGACCC
>CAYPJU010000022.1:0-19432 GCA_964411125.1 uncultured Bradymonadales bacterium
TGCGGGACAGCAAGCACTCGGAAGGAGCCGACTTCGCCCTCGTCACCGAGCTCGCGACGCCCGCCGTCGACACCGAACTCGAGACGGAGTTCCTGGAGCTCGTCGACATCGCCGCGGGTCTTTACCCGCAGCCGTGAAGCGCAGCTTCGCGCCCACCAACCTGGCCCCTCGCTCGCGAGGGGCCTTTGTGTTTTCGGGCGTCAGGATTCGTCGAGCTCGATGGACGAGCCCACCTCGGGGCCGTTGGAGGTCCCCGGCTCGAAGTCGAGCGACGCCGAGTTCACGCAGTAGCGCTCGCCGGTCGGTTTCGGGCCGTCGGGGAAGACGTGCCCCAGGTGAGCGTCGCAGTTGCTGCAGACGATCTCGACCCGCCGCATGCCGTGAGAGTTGTCGACGCGACGTTCGATGTTGGCGTCCTCCAGCTCCTCGAAGAACGACGGCCAGCCGCACCCGGAATCGAACTTCATGTCGGACGTGAAGAGCGGGATGCCGCAGCAGACGCAGTAGTAGGTGCCATCCGCTTTATGGTCCCAGTACTTGCCGGTGAAGGCTCGCTCGGTTCCCGCCTGTCGGGTCACCCGAAACTGCTCGTCGTCGAGCTTCTGCCGCCATTCGGCGTCACTCACTTTCTTGTAATCGGTCATGAGTCTCCCTTGGGTTCGGCCTCCAAGATGAGCGCAGTCTCGTCCCGCGTCCAGTCTGTGGTGGGGCGCCTCTCCCTGCGGGGAGTTTGCAGACCAGACGCTGCGGGTATAGATTGGCTTGGTTTAAAAAATAAACTCTCGAGAGTGTAAACATCATGGAAGCGTTCTCTCCTCCCGGCTGGATCACCGTCGCCTTCACGGCGCTGACCCTCGCGGTGTTGTGCTTCGATGCGTTTCTGGTCGGCAAGGCTGCCGCCGCGACGGGCCGCGACTCCAAGCGATGGGGTCTGCGCGCGCTGGCGGCGCTCGGCGTCTGGGCTTCGCTCCACGCCGCGGTGGCCGAGTCGGGCGTCCTCGTCGGCGATGGGTTTCCACCGCCCGCGATGCCTTACCTCGCGGCCGTGCTGGGAAGCGCGGTCGTCGTGGCGTTCAGCCCGATCGGGCGAGCCCTCGCCGCGCTGCCGCCGCTGATGCTGGTGGGGCTGCAGGTGTTCCGCCTTCCCCTGGAGGTCCTCCTGCACGAGCTGTATCGCGCCGGTCAGCTCCCAGTGCAGATGACGTGGTCGGGGTACAACTTCGACGTCGTGACGGCGCTGTCGGCGGTCGTGGTGGTGGGGCTCGTGAGGCGTGGCGGGAGCGAGCGGCTCGTCTGGGCCTGGAACGTGCTGGGCTTCGTGCTGCTCGTCACCGTCGTCTCCATCGCGGTCACCAGCGCGCCGCTGCCGATCCGGCAGTTCCACGAAGGTCCGGCGGTCGTCTTGCCGTTTCACGCGCCTTACAACTGGATCGTCAACGTCCACGTGTGGACGGCGCTCGTATCGCACCTCGTCCTTTTCCGAGCGTGGAGGCAGCGTGCCGCAGCGTAGCTACCGACAGTACTGCGCGCTCGCCCGGGCCCTCGACGTGGTGGGAGACCGTTGGAACCTCCTCATCATTAGAAACCTGCTGCTCGGGCCCCAGACATGGAGCGAGCTCCGCCGCGACCTGCCCGGGATCGCGAGGAATCTCCTGTCCGCGAGGCTCTCCGATCTTGAGGAGTACGACGTCGTGGTGCACGACGAACGGGGCCGGTATGCGCTGACCGAGCGGGGGGCGGAGCTTCAGCCGGCAGTCTTCGCGCTGGCTGCCTGGGGGGAGCGCCATGTTCTGGACGCGCCGCGATCCGACGATCGGCTTCGGATTCGATACGCCATGACGTCGATCCGCCGTCGCCTACGCCCCGTCCCGACCTCTGCCGTGATCGTCCTCGACGTCGACGGCCAGCGGTACGTGGCGCGGCTCGGGGAGCATCCTACCGTCGAACAGGCGGGCGAGGAGGTGGACGTCGACCTGCGGATGTCGGTGGCCGGTTTTCGCCGATGGATGTTCGCGGGGGAGGGTTGGGAAGAGCTGGTCGCCGAGGGGCTCGTCGATGGGCCCGCCGACCTGGCGCGCCGACTTCGAAGGGCGGTATCTTCGTAAGCCTATGACCTGAAAAGTGAATATTCGATTTCGCAACGCTGCCGCCGATTGCCCGATAACGTTGGGGAAAGTTTGGGAGTCGGGCGTCGGTTCTGTCCGGTCTCGGTTGGCAATTGAGCGGCGCGATCACTTGTGCGACAACCACGAACGCGCCGCCGCGCAAAAGGAGCGTGAGATGCTGAGCCATCTGGTCATTCGAAATTTCGCCATCATCCGGCACCTGGAGATCCCGTTCGAGCGAGGATTGACGGTGATGACGGGGGAGACGGGCGCGGGCAAATCGATCATCGTCGACGCGTTGAACTTGTTGCTCGGCGGACGGGCGTCGGTGGAGGTGATCCGGACCGACGAGGATTCGGCGGTCGTCGAGGGGAGTTTCGACCTGCACGAGCCGAAGAAGATCAACGAGCGGCTCGAGGCGTTGGGGATCGAGACGCTCGAAAGTCAGGTGGTGATCCGTCGGATCGTCAGCCGCACCGGCAAGAACAAGGTATTCGTCAATGGGTGCCTCACGACGGTCGGAACCCTCGCCGACATCACGTCCGGGCTGGTAGACATCAGTGGTCAGCACGAGCACTACAGCCTCGTACAGCCCGAGCGGCACGTGGAGGTGCTCGATGCGTTCGCCGATCTTCAGGCGGATCGCGACGCGATGGCGCTGGCGTTCGACGAGGTTCGGGACCTACGGAGCACCCTGCACACGCTGCAGCAGAACATTCGCGACCGAGCGATGCGGGTCGATTTCCTTCGATTTCAGTTGGAGGAGATCGACAAGGTCGCCCCGAAGGAAGGCGAATCCGAGGATCTGGTGCGCGAGCTCGGGGTACTGCGGCATGCCGAGAAGATCTCGCAGGCGACGGCGGGCGCCGTGTCGACGCTCTACGACGACAACGACTCCGCGGCGTCGCGCCTGGCGACCGCGATCGCGAACCTCGAGCGGGCAGCCGAGCACGACTCGACCCTCGGTGAGTACGCGCAGCGCCTGGAAGAAGCTCGCATCATCGTGGAAGACGCATCCCGTGAGCTCACCCGCTACGTGCGGGACATCGACGACGACCCCCGCCGGCTCGACTCGATCCAGAGCCGTCTGCAGGACCTGCGGCGCATCGAGCGAAAGCACGGCGGTGACATCGAGACCGTGCTCGAGCAGGCGCAGGCGATGCGGCGCGAACTCGACGATCTCGACAACGCCGAGGAGCGCACCGCCGAGCTCGAGTCGAAGCTCGCGAGTGCGGAAGCGGCGGCCTTCGACGTGGCGCTGCGCCTGTCGAGAAAGCGCCGAACCGCGGCGAAGCTGTTCGCCGAGGCGATCGAGGGCGAGCTCGCCGACCTCAACATGGCGAAGACGAAGTTCGTCGTCTCGTTCCAGCCCGTAGCCCTGCCGCAGGGGGTCGCGGAGGTGTCGCTCGGCGCGAACGGGTTCGACGAGATCGAGTTCTTCATCGCGCCGAACGTCGGGGAGGAGCCCAAGCCCCTGTCGAAGATCGCGTCTGGAGGCGAGATGTCGCGCATCATGCTCGCCATCAAATCCGTACATTCGGATCGCGACGCGGTCGCGACCTACATCTTCGACGAGGTCGACGCCGGCATCGGCGGGGAGACGGCCGACATGGTCGCGGTGAAGCTGCGCGGCGCCGCCGACGACCATCAGGTGCTCTGCATCACGCACCTTCCTCAGATCGCCTCGCGCGGCACACATCACTATCGAATCGAAAAGATGGTGGTCGATGGCCGAACGCAGTCTACGATCGTCCCGCTCGGCACCGAGGAGCGTGTCGACGAGATCGCGCGGATGCTCGGCGGAGCCCGGGTGACCGACAAGACTCGTGACGCCGCCCGCGAACTACTGAGGATGTGATGCCGATACTGATCGCCAGCCGAAACGCCGGAAAGATCCGAGAGTTCGAGACGCTCCTCGAAGGGTTTGGCGAGTTTTACGGCATCGATGCGCTCGACGACGGGCTCCCCGAGGTCATCGAGGACGCCGAGACGTTCGTCGGCAACGCCTTCAAGAAAGCGTGGGAGTTGTGCCAGGCGACTGGCCTCACCACGATCGCGGACGATTCGGGGCTCGAGGTCGACGCCCTCGGTGGCGCGCCGGGCGTCTACAGCGCGCGCTACGCAGGAAAGGGGAGCGACGAGGCGAACAATGCCAAACTGGTCCGAGAGCTCGCCGACGTTCCGCCGGAGCGGCGCACGGCGCGGTATGTCGCTGTCGTATGCCTCGTCGTCCCACCCGGGGTCGAAGGGGAAGACGTACGACGGCGGATGTTCGGTCGCCCGGCGCACCCCGGCCAGACGTACGGAAAAGAAGGCGAGCTAGTCGAAATCGACGGGCACTTCGTCGTCTGGTTTCGCGCAACGTGCGAAGGCCGCATCGTCGACGAGCCACGCGGGGAGGGGGGCTTTGGGTACGACCCGCACTTCTTGGTCGACGACTGGGGGAAGACGATGGCCGAGGTGTCGCTCGAACGGAAGAACGAACGCAGCCACCGCGCGGCTGCGGTGCGCGAACTGCTCGCGTTCGTGGAGCACGGCACCTGCGAGATTACCGTGAACGGCGAGACGACCTGGGTCCCGCCCGGACTGAACGTCGACGGATTGCTGACCGAGATCGACGTGGTGCTGCGAAAGGGGATCGCGGTCGCGCAGAACGGCCGGGTCGTCCCGCGGAGCGCCTGGGAGACCACGGCCGTCGAGCCGGGCGACGAGATCGAGATCGTGAAGGCGACCCAGGGAGGATGACGTGAACGACGCGCTGAAGATCGGCGAACACGAACTGTCGAGCCGACTCATCCTCGGGACGGCGAGGTTCGCGAACTACAAGCTCATGCTCGACGCGCTGGAGGCGAGCGGCTGCGAGATGGTGACGGTCTCGATCCGCCGCATCGACATCGCAGCGTCCAAAGAGGGAGGGATGTTCGAGGTGCTGGGAGACCGGTGGAAGATCCTCCCCAACACGGCGGGATGCTTCACCGCGAAGGACGCGATCCTGACCGCGCATCTCGCGCGTGAAGCGCTCGAGACGGACCTCGTGAAGCTCGAGGTGATCGGCGACGACGAGACGCTGCTGCCCGACGGCGAGGAGCTGCTGAAGGCCGCACGCGAGCTCGTCCGTGACGGGTTCACCGTGATGGCGTACTCGAACGACGACCCCATCCTGTGCCGCAAGCTGCAGGACGCCGGCTGCGCGGCCGTGATGCCGCTCGGTTCTCCGATCGGTAGCGGGATGGGGATTCGCAACCCGTACAATTTCCAGATCATCCGCGAGATGCTCGAGGTTCCCATGTTCGTCGACGCCGGGATCGGGACCGCGTCGGAAGCAGCCCTCGCGATGGAGCTCGGTTGCGACGGAGTGCTTCTCAATACCGCCGTCTCGGGCGCGAAGGATCCCGCTCAAATGGCGACGTCGTTTCGAAAGGCGGTCGAAGCGGGGCGCCTGGCCCGGCTCGCCGGCCGTATCCCCCGCCGGTTCTACGCACAGGCGTCGTCGCCCGCCGAAGGGCTGATCGGGTCCGTCGACGAGTGATGCACCTTCCCAGACTCTACGTCGTTCTCGACCAGGAAGCGGCGGCGCGCGGTGTGGGCAACTGCGTCGATGCCGCGGTGGCCGCGGC
The DNA here is from genome assembly GCA_964411125.1 of uncultured Bradymonadales bacterium. Lineage (GTDB taxonomy): Bacteria > Myxococcota_A > Bradymonadia > Bradymonadales > Bradymonadaceae > JBFIHF01. The sequence goes on from CAYPJU010000022.1 coordinate 5,723, forward strand.
CGATGCGGGGGCGAGGCTCTTTCAGGTCCGGGCGCCGGGTGCGACCGGGCACGAACTCTGGGCGCTCGCCGAGCACGCATCCGTCGCACTCGCCGGATACGGGGCGAAGGTACTGGTGAACGACCGGGTCGACATCGCCCTGGGGCTCGGTTGCGACGGGGTCCATCGGCCGCAGCACGGGATCGGAGAACGCGGCATACGGCGACTTCTGGAGTCGCAGCGGATCCTCGGCGTGAGCTGCCACGACGCGGCCGAAGTTCGACGGGCGGAGGTCGGGGGCGCGGACTTCGTGACGGTCAGCCCGGTCTTCGAAACTGGCAGCAAGCCCGGGGCGGTGCCGATCGGGCTGATCGGCCTCGCCGAACTCGCTGACGCGACCTCGCTCCCGGTCTTCGCGCTTGGCGGGGTGACCGCTGAAACGGCGGCGGCTTGTGTCGAGGCGGGCGCGCACGGCGTGTGCGTGCTCTCCGCCATCATGGCGGCCGTCGATCCCCACGCTGCGACCGTGGCGCTCCTCGCTGCGCTCGGCGACTGACCGGCGCAGAGCTACTCCACCCCCCTGAATTCGAAGTCAGGGATACACTCCAATTCAACCCCCGCGAGGGGCCGCAAAGCGCCGTGTCACGCGCTGGAAGGAGGTTCTGGCCCCGCTGGCGCGGATCTTGATTTCTCCTTGTGGCGGTCGATCGACGGCTGCGGTTTGGAGGACGGAATGCGGTACATCTACGGAGCGATTTTCTGGATTTTCGGTGGCGCCATCCTCGCCGGCGGGCTCGCGAGCTTCGGCGTGTGGCTCGGCTGGGCGCTTCTGGCGGGAGGCGTGATGCTCTTCATGCCACCGTTGTGGCGGATCGAATCGCGTCGGACGCCGCTCGGCCGCGGCTACCTCCTGCGCGCGCCGTTCGTCGCATCGGGGGTCCTGTTCCTCGTGCTAGCACTCGTGCTCGCGGGATCGATGGGGGCCGTCGTCGTGGAGGGGGCCGCCGCTGAAGCGCTCGGCTACGGTTTCCTCTCGCTCTTGACGTTCGCCGCTGCCGGCTCGCTTCTCCTGCCCCTGTTTCGTCACGCTCAGACGCTCGAGCACGAGCGTTCGCCGCGCGAACTGCCCATCAACGTCTTCGAGGTGGCGCAGGCCCGCGGTGGTCGGCTCACCGCTGCCGAGCTCGCAGCCAACTTCGGGGTGGGTTACGAGCGAGCACGCCACGCACTGCAGGCGCTCGTCGACGACGGCGCATGCGATACGCTCGTCACCCGCAGCGGGGCTGTGGTCTACCGATTTCCGGAGCTCGAGGGAGACAAGCTCGATCTGTTGGAGCCGTGACGCCACCTATATTTGGAAGTAGCGCAACAATTGCGGTACAACGGTCGCGTTCGTGCTCAGATCGAAGTCGAGTTCATGCGCTGGAATCGCTCCACCTTGCCGGCCTTGTTGGCTTTCGCGACGCTCGCCGCCGCGGTGGGGGCGAGTTGTACCCTCGTCACCAACTTCAGCGAGTGCGAGGTCGACTCCGACTGCCATGCGAAGTACGGCCCCCGAGCGACGTGCTCCGAACAGGTCTGCGACGTTCCGACGGGACGCGACGACGTCACGACCGAACACTGCCAGGAGATCATCGGTGACCTCGAGAGCGACACGTTCCTCATCGGCGTCCTGCTTCCCCTCACCGGCGTCGAGGCCGGGTTCGGCATTCCGCTCCTCAACGCGATCGAGACGGCGCTGACGAACTTCAGTTCGTTGGAAGTGGACGACGGACGCAACGTCGCGCTGCTCGTCTGTGACACGCAGGGGGAGAACGACGTCGCTCTGGAAGCCGCGGAGCAAGCGGTCAACCAGGGGCGTGTGACCGCGCTCATCGGTCCGGACTTCTCGTCCCAGACGATCGAAATCGCGCAGGAAGTCGCGATTCCCAACGAGGTCCTGTTGGTGAGTCCGTCGGCGACATCGGTTCAGATCACGAACCTCGATGACAAGAACCTCGTGTGGCGCACCTCGCCGAGCGACGAATCGCAGGCCGAAGCGCTCGCGCAGCTCGTCACGGAGTTCATCGCACGGGACTCGCCGAAGACGTTGGAGGAGACGACCGCCTGGGTGCTTCACGCCGAGGGGGACGCTTACGGAACGGGGCTGCAGGAATCCCTTGTCGAGCTCTTCCCCGACACGTTGAACCAGTCGCTCACGGTCGCCGCGTACCCCGAGCAGTGGGAAGAGTGGTTCACGGAGTCGGCCGCCGGCTTCGACCCGCCCGACGTCGTCGTGCTCCTGGGCGCCGCGGAGTCGTGGGACATCGCCGAGGCGATCGACGAGACCTTCGACACGACGCCGACCTTCTTTTTCGCGGACGCGCCTCGAAATCCTGCGGAAGCCGAGCTCACCGACCCGAGCCTCGAGGGGAGAATCCTCGGCACAGCGCCGCAGAATGTCGGCGACGTGTCGTACACGCCGTACACGCAGTTTCGATTGAAATACCGCACTGACCACGACGAAGAGCCCAACGAACTTCAGTTCGTCGCCAACGCCTACGACGCCCTGCACGTCGTCGTGTTGGCGGCCGCCGGAGGCGGCGGGATCGAGGGCCCAGAGCTCGCGCGCGGCATGGCGAAGCTCTCGTCGGGCGAAGAGGTCTCCGCGAATTCGCAGGGGGCGAGCCGCGCCATCAGCATCTTGCGTGACGGCGGGACCGTCGACTTCCAGGGAGCTTCGGGGCGCCTCGACTTCGACGAAAGCGGCGACCCGTCGGCGAGCAAGATCGTCCTGTGGTGCTTCCGCGACGGCGGCGTGCCGGAAGCAGGTGTCCTCCTCTCCATCGACGGCGAGTTCTCGTATCAGACGTGCGCTGGTGAGGTGGTCGAGCCGAGCGACGACATGGGGACGATGGAGCCCGACATGGGGACGACCGACCCGGACCTCGGCACCGCCGAGCCCGACATGGGCGCGATGATCCAGCCGGACATGGTCACAGACGTCGGATGAGCGACGAAACCAGCCTCGTGGAGCGCGAGAAAATCGAGCGGTCACTGGGACGGCTCGACCGTCTCGCCACGTTGATGGACGACCAGTTCGAGCTGCCCATCATCAAACGGCGAATTGGGCTCGACCCGTTGATTGGGCTCATCCCCGGCGGCGGGGATTGGGTCACCTGGATGGTCTCCCTGTACATTTTGCTGGAGGCCCTCGTGCTTCGGGTCCCCATCAGCGTGCTCGCCCGCATCGGTGCGAACGTCACGGCCGACCTCGTCATCGGATACGTGCCTGGAGTCGGTGACCTGGCGGACGCAGCCTTCAAAGCGAATCGCCGCAGCGTCCGTGCGATCGCAGAGTACTTCGACGGCCAGCGTGACCCGCGGGCTCCCGATCAACTGCGGATCCCCGAGTCGGCCCTCACCAAGCCACGCGCCGGACCCGAGCGCTGGCCCGTCGCGATCTTCCTCGTCGTGTTGTTCACGTCGCTCGCCGCAGTTCCGCTGGTCTTCCTCTGGTGGGTCCTTCAGGGAGGATAGAGCCGCGGCCCTTCCGCACCAGGTTGTTCTCTCTGTCGTGGAGAGGCCCTGCAGGTCGCGCTGACCACCGCCTGCCGGCACGCCATCGAACAGGACCGATCGTCTCGAACCCGCATGAAAAGGGGCGAACGAGGTGTCCGTTCAAAAAGTTCGCAACGGGAACCGCAACCTGCCGATAACGGAGGGACCAGAACCTCCTCTCGGTCGGGCGACCCTTGCGCTATCGCCCGCCCGGGAGGCGGCCAGCGCTTCTTGGCCCCTGCGAAACTTCGGTTTTCGCGGCAACGGGAGAGCTCTGTCCGGGCGACGGCGGGCGGGCCTTGAAAGGGGCCCGAGCGAAGCGAGGTGGGTGGGAGAACTACGGGTGGATTCTGCGGTGGCGCCAGGTCTTCACTCGATCGAGGAGGTCGCGCTGCTGAAGGGGTTCCATTTCCCATTCTTGCGTCAGTCTCGCACGCCTCGCTCATCGGCTCAGAAGCTCAGCTCGACGTCGTGCGACTCGTAGAAGGGAACGAGTTTCTCCTCGACGAGGCGACGAGCGTCATCGAGGTCGACCGACGCCGGATCGGGGAAGCGATCTACGAGCTCCTCGAGGATCTCTGACTGGATCTCGCCGATCTGCTGCGCGGTGCGGTAGCCGTTGCGGCTGTACATGACGAGCGCGTAACGGGAGCGGTAGAGTTCGGGCATCGCGTTCTCGATGCGGTGCTCGATCTTCTTCTTGGCGAGGAAACGCTCGTCGCCGACCTTGTCGCGCATCTCGACGAAATTCTCGAGCGCCATGTCCGCGATGGCGTCGGCGTTGGGCTTCCGGCGCTCGAAGAAGCGCTGGAAGACGAGACCGAGCTCATCGTCGGTGGCGTCGTCGAGCAGGTTCCAGAGAACCGCACAGTCTTCGAGCCCACAGTTCAGCCCCTGGCCGAAGAAGGGAACGATGCCGTGGGCGGCGTCGCCGACGAGCAGGACCTTGTCGTCGTAATACCATGGTGCGCATCGAACGGTGCCGAGCTCGCCCGTAGGGCCCTCGACGAACTCTCGTTCCCAGCCCTCTTCGAGGAGCGGAATCGCGTCGGCGTAGTATCGCTCGAAGAAGGCGCCCACGTCGGCTTGGGATTGCAGCCCGGCGAAGCTGTCGGGCCCCTCGTGAGGAAGATAGATGGTACCCGTGAAGCTGCGGTTCATGTTCGCGAGCCCCATCAGCATGTGATGGCCGCGGGGCCAGATGTGCAGGGCGTGCTCCGCCATCGAGAATTCGCCGTCTTCGGGCGGGAACTCGACCTCTTTGTAGCCGTGGTCGAGCATCTCGACGTCGTCCTTCACGCCGTGGTTCGCGACGAGCAGGCGACGGGCTTTCGAGGGGGCTCCGTCACAGGCGAAGACGACCTCGGTCCGCACCTCGACGACCGTATCGTGGTGGTTTCGTCGGAACTTCAGTTGCCCGGAGGGAAAGTCGGCGTCGATCAGCTCGTGTTCGAAGACCACGGTGCAGCCGGCGCGCTCGGCGGCGTCGAGGAGGTACTCGTTGAGCTTCCCGCGCGAGACGGAGTAATTCCGCTCGGAGTCGTCTTTCCCGTACGGCTGGTAGGCGAGGTTGCCCTCCAGGTCGTGCATCATGCGGCCGAGCACCGGGACGGTGAGCTGAAGGACCGCTTCGCGAAGACCGATCAGTTCGAGCGCGCGGAGCCCGCGTCGGGTCAGCACGAGGTTGATCGATCGACCGGCGACGATGTCGGCGCGCCGCATGTCGGGTCGCTTCTCGTAGGTGGTGACCTGGAAGCCTTGTTTGGCGAGCAAGACGGAGAGGACGCAGCCGACGGGGCCGGCCCCGACGACGATGGCTCGACGGTCGTGTGACATGGATGCTCCGCGCTGGAAACCGTTGGCGACGATACCGAACCGCCCATGATTTGCGAAGTGGATGCACCTTGGAATAGACTGGATGTCGACGCTTGTTTCGCAACCGTCCACAAGTCCACGTCGCATCGAGGTAACATTCCATGGCTCTCACACCCCGTTCGTTCTTGAGAAACCCGGTCCTGATGATCGCAGCGATCGTATCCGCGCTCATCGCGCTGGTCGGCGCCGCCATCTTCGCTTCTGCGCTCTTCTGCAGCGCGGAAAAACCGATCAAGAAATGTAAGAAAGCCAAGAAGGTGGACCCGACTCTGGTGTATCGCACGTCGGTGTGTGGAGATCAGATCGCCGCGGCCCCGATGTCGCCCGCGCAGTGGAGCGAAGGTGAGTTCGTCGGACTCGCATCGTGCCTGCAGCAGGCGGACGAGGCGGAGCTTTCGGTCTCTGCTTCGGTGCTCGGACTTCGGCACTACCCGACCTCCGAAGCGCTCCATAACCTCCGTGGCATCGGCCTCATCGAGCAGGAGAAGTGGGAAGAAGCAGTCCACGCACTGCGCGGCGGACTTCGAGCGGTCGGGAACCCGACCACCGGGACGATGGAGAACAACCTCGCATGGGCCGGCCTCTACGCGTCGGACACGATGACGCTGAGCGAAGCGCGCCAGCACTACCAGAACTCACTCGCCGTCGATCCCTCGAGCTGCGAGGCGATTCACACGGGCATGTGGGCCGAATACGCGGTCGCCTCACGCAGCCACGGCCAGTCGCGTGATGCGGCGATCCACGCATACCGCAACCTCCGCTCCAAATACGCGCCCTGCACCAGCCGCGCGCGCTTTGGTGACGACATCACGAAGTTCGAAGTGGCAGGCGCCGGTCTCCTCGACACCGAGATGACCAAGCTCGCGATGGTGCAGATGTTCGAGCGACACGACTCGCTTCAGAACGGCCGAATCCACTGGAAGGATTTCGATTCCGCGCTGCTGCGCACCGCGCTGGTCGACGTCGACATCCGCAATCGTGCGGCCCTCGACGACGCTTGCGAGGCGATCGCCCCCGTGAAGTCGGCGCGCCCCGAGTGCCGTCGTGCGCTGCAGGCGAAAATGCACTGAGACGCATATCGGAATCACGAAGGCCTGGACGGAGACGTTCAGGCCTTTTTTGTTGGCCGCCGACGCGATAATCTCGCGCCGAATCCGGGCACAAGGCGTCATGGAGCCGATCACCATCTATCAGTTGCGGAATCGGGCGGCCGCCCATCACGATGCCGTGGCGAAGACGAAGGAGATCGACAAGTTCTGCTCGTCGCTCGACTGGATTCTTCCCGCTCACGAAGCGTTCATCCCCGACCACCCTCTCCATCTTCGCGCCACGGACGATGGCTTCGCGTGCTTCGCCCGCGGGTTCAACCCGCGCATCGGCCGCTACCTGCAGCCACTCGAGGCATCGTGGTGCCTGGCATCCCCGTTCGCGGGAGCGAACGTGTCGGCGCTGGTCGAGGCGTTCGGTGAGGAGTGCTCCACGCGATTGATCGACTGGGACCTCCTCTACTTCTCGGGGATTCCGTCGGACTCGGAGCTCTTCCGCGCCATCGTCCGTGAGTTCGGCATCCGGCATCGCATCGGCCTGGGGCACCGGACGGGTCGGTACGTAGCGTCCCTGCGAGGGGGACGGGAAGGCTGGCTCGCCCGGCGGTCGGCGAAGTTCCGCGCGAACCTGAGGCGTTCGGCACGTCTGGCCGAGGGGGAAGGTGTCACCTACGAGTGGGTCGACGCCGTCGGGGAAGCCGACGCGCCCGCGCTCTACGAGCGCATCCTCCGCGTCGAGGAGCGGTCCTGGAAAGGGCGGAGCGGCACCGGAATCCTCGACGGGGGGATGAACAACTTCTACCGGCTGATGCTCCCCCGGCTCGCTCGGCGAAACGCGCTCCGCGTGGTCTTCGCGCGGCGAGACGACGAAGACGTCGCGTTCGTCTTCGGCGGGCTGTTCGACCGTTCCTACCGTGGTCTGCAGCTCAGCTTCGACAGTGAGTATTCGAGGCTCTCGCTCGGGAATCTCGTGCAAATGGAGATGATCCAGGGCCTCTGCGACGAGGGCATCGAGCAGTACGATCTCGGGTCGGAGCTCGACTACAAGGCGCGTTGGGCGGAGGGGCGGCTGGAGACCGTCACGCTCTGGGTCTGGAAATAGTCCTTTCGGTCGGCGTTTCCCGACCAATCGCGTCCAAACGTTGAAGCTCGCGGGTCCTGTTCCTATACTCGATATAGACAGGTCAACCACCCACCTCAGGATGCCTTCATGGCGATCACTCCGCGGATGATTCTCACGCAGCCGGCACCCGCTGCCGTGCTCGGCGTCGCGCTCTTTGGCATGACGATCATCGGAACCCACGCTTCGCAGAAGTTCGGCCCGACGGCCGCGGACCAGGCGACGGCCCAATCGTGCGAACGATGGGCCGAAGCGGGTCCGCGCGTGACCTGGTCGGAGCGAGGCTTCGCGGCGTATGCGATGTGCCACGAGCAGAACGCGGACTACGTCACGGCCGTGTCGATCGCGTCCGAGGGGCTCAGGCACTACCCCGGTTCCGAGATCTTGACCAACATCCTCGGTTACACCCTCATCGAGGCGGGCGACTACTCGACGGCGATGGGCGTGCTCGACGCAGGCGTGGACCGGGTGAACCTCACCGACGGGACGATGGAGAACAACCTGGCCTGGGCGATCCTCTTCGCGGCACCCGACCTGCGCCTCGACCATGCGCGTGAGTACTACACGCGCTCGCTGCGACGGAGCCCGGGGGTCTGCGAGGTGATCCACACCGGGATGGTCGTCGAGTTTGCGCGCGCCCGTGAAGCGCGCGGGATCGAACGAGCGGCCGCCCTCAAGGAGTTCTACGACCTTCGGCGTCAGTATCTGCCGTGCGAAAATCGCGACGCGTCGTGGGGGGCCCGCGTCGAGATGGTCGGGGTCGTGACGATGGACCACGCGCTCGGCCTCCCCGACCAGGGGGACAGCGCGCGTACCGCGCACTACGCGGCCGGCGATGCTCCCGCCCTGTGCGCCGAAGGGATGCCCCTGCGCGATCTGCGGGACGAATGCGTAGACCTCGTGCGGGAAGCGACCGCCGAGGCCCCGGTAGCGACCGCACGTCGAATCGAGGGCTGGTGAGAACGTGAGTCTCCCTTGACCCACAGTCGCCAATCCATGTAGCGCGGTAGATACTCTCTACCGCGTTCTTTGTTGCCATGACGACCCGCCCCGGAAAGCGAATCACGACGGAGTCTTCCGAAGCTCCGGAGAATCTCGTTGGGCGGATGCTCGATGGCCGCTATCGGCTCGACTCTCTCCTCAGCGTCGGCGGGATGGGGATCATCTTCGAGGGCTACCAACTCGCGATGGACCGTAAGGTCGCGGTGAAGGTGCTGCGCCCGTCGATGGCGAGAGACCTCGACTTCAACACGCGGTTCCGCCACGAGGTCGACACACTCAGCCGGCTCGACCACCCGAACATCATCGCGACGATCGATTCGGGGTTGGACGCGAGCGGGCTGCACTACCTGGTGATGCGGTACGTCGAGGGCCGCACGTTCCGGGAGTCGTTGCGAGACGTCGAGCTCACTTTGCCCGAGATTTTGGACGTCTTCGCGCAGACGTGCGACGCGCTCACGGCCGCCCACGCTGCGGGAATCATCCACCGCGATCTGAAGTTCGAGAACATCATGGTGGGACGCCTACCCGACGACCGGATCCACGCCACGGTTCTCGATTTCGGCGTCGCGAAGGTTCTGTCGCGAAACGAGGCGATCACGCGCGCCGGCGAGGTTCCGGGAACGCCGTCGATCATCGCTCCCGAGCTGGCCGACGCGATAGCGCCGAGTCCACAGTCCGACCTCTACAGCATCGGCATTCTCCTCTTTACCGCCATCACCGGCGACCATCCCTTCCAGGGCGACAACGATTTCGAGCTGATGCGAGCCCACAAGTTCGAGGACCTGCCGCGCCTCGAGCCGCTCGTCGGCAAGCGAGTCCCCGAGCAGCTCATCGAGCTGGTGTACGAGCTCGCGCAAAAGGAGCCGGCGCTTCGCCCCGCCTCGGCGGCTGCCGTTCGCGAGAGTTTGCAGCGGATCGCGGCCGACATCCGTCGCGAGCACCAGGTGCTCCCAGGGTACCATCCGCCGAGCGGTGATGCCCTCGGCATCGAAGAGGATGTCGACCGTTCCGCGGTGCGACGCTCCACGGAGTTCCTCGCCGACGTGAGCTTCGAACGTGACGAGGGGGCCGAGGAACAGGCACCGATGTTGGTCCCGACCTCGCTCGTCTCGCTTTTGATCGTGTTGGTGCTGGTGTTGGTGTTGGTGCTGCTCTACCTGATCTTCCAGATGTACGTGGTGAGCCCGCGCTGACGCACGGACTCACCCGCGAGTCCGGTCAGAAGAGGTCGCCGACGTCCGTCCCTTCGGGCTTGGTGATCGCGACCACGCTCGTCGACGGACGCAGGTAGGTATCGACGAACCGTGCGACGTCGTCCCCCGTCACCGCATCGATACGGTCCGAGTAGCGCAGCGTCTTGCGATAGCCGAGGCCGTAGAGCTCGTCGAGGGCGAACGACATCGCTCGCGACGAGTTCTTCTGGAGCCCGATGTCGTGGTTCCCCATCAGATAGCGCTTCGCGCGGCCGATCTCGTCGTCGCTCGGTGGCTCGCTCTTCAGTCGTTCCACTTCGCTGTAGATCCCGGTGACCGCCTGTTCGATCTTTTCGGGCGAAGTCCCGATGTTGATCGTGAAGGCGGAAACGTCGAGGCCGAGCGTCATGCTCGCGTAGACGCTGTAGGCGAGCGATTGCTTGTCGCGAAGCTCGTAGAAGAGGCGCCCACCCTGTCCCGACATGATCGCGTGGAGCACCTCCATCGCGGCTCGGTCGTCGTTCTCCATCGTGGGGGCGTCGAAGCCGACCGTGATGAACGCCTGCTCCTTGTCGAGGTTGCCCACGACGACCTTGCGCTCGCCGCGGCTCGCCGGGGCAGGTACGTCGGGTCGCCACGGGGCCGGGGCGTCAGGACGCACGAAGTAGCGCTCGACGAGGTCGACGACCTCGGAAGCGTCGACGTCCCCGACCACCGAGATGACCGCGTCGTTCGGCCGGAAGACCTTGCCCAGGTAGTCACGCGCCGTCGCCGCGTCGATCGAACCGACGGACTCGACGGTTCCGTAGGTCGGCATGCCATACGGATAGTCGCCGAAGAACGCCGCGGCGAAGCGATCGAAGTTGACCGCACCGAGGCTGTCCTGGCGGCTTCGGATCTGCTGGATCATCAGGCGCTTTTCGCGCTCGAGCTCCTCTTCGGGGATCGTCGCGTCCGTCATGCAGTCGGCGAAGATCTCGAAGAGGGGGTCGAAGAACTGCGACAGCCCTCCGAGCGTCAGGCCGAACGTGTTGCGACCCGACATGCCGTGGATCCCGGACGCCATCGCCTCGACGGTGCGAGCGATCTCGACCGCGTCGCGGGTCGATGTCCCGCGAATCAAGAGATCGGAGAGGAGCGAATTCACGCCGTTGATCGCAGGGCGCTCGAACCGCAGCCCTCCGAGCGTCAGGGCGCGGACGGCGAAGGTCTCGACGGAGTGATCTTCCTGGATGAGGAGCCGCGGGCCGTCGGGGATGTCGAGCAACACGACGCCGTCTTCGTTCGAAGCGATCGTCGTCACCGACTCGGCTGCGATCGTTTCCAGCGCGGCGTCGATCGCGCGAGTCACGGCGGACTCCTCGATGCTCTCGACGTTCTCCGGGTGCAGGATGACCGACGTGCAGTTCTCCCGCGTGAGGTAGGTCTGCGCGACGCGGCGAATCTCGTCGGGCGTCACCGCGGCGAGCCGGGCGTAGTACTTCTGCTCGAAATCGGGATCGCCCGTCACCATGAAGCTGCGGCCGAACTTCATCGCGAGCCCCTCGACGGTCTGCTTGCTGTAGATCTCGCGACTCTCGATGATCGTCCGCGCACGGTCGATGTCGGACTGCGAGGGCCGCATCTGGCGGAAGCGGAAGACCTCGGTGAGGATCGCCTCGACCAGATCGGCGTGCGTGCGGCCCTCCTCGAGCTGGTAGTCGGCCCCGACCACGAAGAGCCCCGCGTCTTTGGGGGTATAAGAGCCAGCGTAGATGCTGTTCACCAACTCCCGATCGCGCTGGATCTTCTGGTACAGGTGCGACGCGTCGCCCAGCCCGAGGATCGCCCCCAGGAGGTCGAGGGCCGGGATGTCGTCGTGCTGGATGTCGGGGATGTGGAACCCGAACCGCAGATGCGTGTCTTGCATCTCCTTGGAGCCGACCGCGACGCGCGGCGCCGTCTGCGCCGGCTCGGCTCCGCGCTGCGGAAGCTTCAGATCCGCGGCGCCGAAATCGCCGAACTTCTCCTCCACCAGCGCCCGCGCCGCCTCGGTCTCGAAGTCACCGACGAGGACCAGGGTCATGTTGTTCGGGACGTAGTGCTTCTCGAAGAACGCGCGGACGTGCTCGCGGGTGAACGAGTCGACGCTCTCCTTGGTGCCGATCACCGGGAGGCGATAGGGATGCTCGGCGTATGCCGTCTCGAACAGCATGCGTGAGGAGACGCGGTTGGGGTCGTCGTTGCCCCGTTTGATCTCTTCCTGAATCACCTCGAGTTCACGGCCGAGCTCCTCGGCGTCGAACGAGCTGTTGCGGATCGCGTCGGAAAGGATGTCGAGCCCGTTCTCGAAGAAGCGAGAGCTCATCACGACGTAGTAGCAGGTCTGATCGAACGAGGTGAAGGCGTTGATGTGCCCTCCCGAGGATTCGACTTCCCGCGCGATCTCACCGACCCCGCGCCGCTCGGTCCCCTTGAAGAGCATGTGCTCGTGGACGTGGGCGAGGCCTGCTTCGTGCGGCTCTTCGTCGGCGCTGCCGACGCCCACCCACACGTTGCATGCGACGACGGGTGCCGTATGCTGCGCCTGGAGAATGACCGTCATGCCGTTGTCGAGCTTGTACCGTGTGACTTCCATTCGTTTCGCTTCCGTATTGGGCGTTGGGTTTGTCGATGTTCGAAAATGAGTACCGCCGCAGCGTCCCTTCTTCAACGTCGTACTTGGATGTCCCGACGATCGACATCGATTCGCTCCTCTCCAAAACCGTCGACGAGGCCGAGCGATTCCACCGATGGCGCCTCTTGCTCGAGCTCGCCACGAGTCGCGGGATTCGCACCCCGTCGATGGTGGAGCTGCTGACGGGGGAACTCGTCGTGACGGAGGGTCCCCGCGTTCTCTGGATGACCCGCGCGGCGCCTGAGTTCGTCGCGGATCTGGCGTCGATCGCGGCCGAAGTTCCCCATCGCCTCGTCTGGTCGGTCTCCGCGCGCGACGTCGACGCGACGATGGTGCACGCGGCCGGGCTCGGCGTCGTGTGCGCGGCCTCGCTGGGGGTACCCGCGACGAAGCTTCCGCTCGGCGAACTTCGTCGTGAGCTCAGCGAAGCGCGTGACGCGGTCGGCGGCGCGGTCGGCTACGCGCCGCGAATTCTCGATCCGCTCGACGCGGACCGCCTGGTTGCGACCGAAGCGGCGCGGGCTGGCTTCACGGGCCTTCTGGCGCCGACACGATGCGAGGTCGACACACCGATCTCGCAGGTATGCGACTGGGTCGAGGGGCGCGGCGTCGTCGGCATCGCGCGTCGCCTGAAGCGGTGGGGAAGGCAGCGGTTGCCGATCGACTGAAGCGGATGCGACCACGCGGCTCAGGCGCCGTCGAAGTCGTCCTCGGGCGGCAGCTCACTGGTGGTGTGGACCGTCCAGATCTCTCGGCCGGTTTTCAGGCGCTTCTTCTCGATCCGGACTTCGGCTCCTTCGGCCTCCGCGAGCTGCAGAATCTCCTCTTCGTCGGCGGCCGTCCCGTCGCAGTAACCGATCGGTCGGCTCGACGTTGCCGAGCAGATCATGGCGGAGTAGCCCCCGCGACCCCACTCGGTCTGCGTCTCGTTGCTGTGTTGGTAAATGGCCAGGTCGTTCTCCTTCGGTAGACGACTGCGTTGTACCCGCTGTCCCGACGAGCTTCCAGTGGGACGAAAAAAAGCGGGCCGGCATCGCCGACCCGCCTGGGGAACGCATGGTTCGTGAGTTCACTTCTTGGCCCAGAACCACTTGCCGTTGTACAGGACGACTTCACGCCAGCCGCGCTTGTGGTGGTAGGTCCACCACAGGTTTTCCATGCGGTACACGCGGACGCCGTTGATGACGTAGTACTGGCCGTTCTCGTACTCGGGCCCCGTCGTCCCGCCGGTCTCTTCGGTGGTTCCGCCGGTCTCTTCGGTGGTTCCGCCGGTCTCTTCGGTGGTTCCGCCGGTTTCGG
>CAYPJU010000022.1:19532-36472 GCA_964411125.1 uncultured Bradymonadales bacterium
CCGCCGGTCTCTTCGGTGGTTCCGCCGGTCTCTTCGGTGGTTCCGCCGGTTTCGGTCGTTCCACCCGTTTCGGTGGTGCCGCCGGTCTCCTCGGTGGTTCCGCCGGTCTCGGTGGTCCCGCCGGTTTCGGTGGTTCCGCCGGTCTCCGTGGTCCCGCCGGTTTCGGTCGTTCCACCCGTTTCAGTGGTTCCGCCGGTCTCTTCGGTAGTTCCGCCGGTCTCTTCAGTGGTTCCACCGGTTTCGGTGGTTCCGCCAGTTTCGGTGGTTCCGCCGGTCTCTTCAGTGGTTCCACCAGTTTCGGTGGTGCCGCCAGTTTCGGTGGTGCCGCCGGTTTCGGTGGTGCCGCCGGTTTCAGTCGTTCCGCCGGTTTCGGTGGTGCCGCCGGTTTCCGTCGTTCCGCCAGTCTCGGTCGTTCCGCCGGTGGTCTCCTCAGGGGGTTCCGTTCCGGGGTAGAGCTGCGCGAAGCCCTCGATGTCGCCCTGCGAAAGACCATTGCGCTGGGCCGAGTAGAGCGACCCGTCAGCCCGGGTGATCGTCGGCTGCCCGTTCGCCGAGAAGGAGTAGGGGCTGTACATCATGATCGAGCCGAAATCGAGCTCCGCCGTGACGTCCTGGCCGTCCCAACCCGCCGATTTGTAGGTGTGAAAGTTGTATTCGACACCGGGAATGAGGTTGTCAAAGTGGATCGTGACGTATTCGTCGCGGTCGGCGCGGCTGTGCTCGTGCCATGCGCCGAGTGCGTGTCCGATCTCGTGGATCGCGTTACCCGTCGAGCACGCGGACGCCAGCGTGATCTGCTGCCGTCCGCCGATGTGACCGACGTACGACGAGCACCCGCTCCCGGGGACGAAGTAGATGTAGTCGGATTCGTCGGTCCGCTCGATGAACTCGACGTTCGAGTTCTCGCGCCAGTGATTGACCGCGTCGATCGCCCGCTGGGGGTTGTCCAGGTTCGGGTCGATCGCGTAGTAGACCGTGTTGTTCGGCCAAAGATTGTTCGAAGACCGCGCCGCGAGGCGCACCGAGTCATGGTCCGCCAGGGACGCGCCATCCGGCAGCACGTCCAGCTCCAAAGGCTCGAAGGTGATGAGGTCGTGCGGGAGGAGAATGTCCCCCTCGTACACGTAGTGGCCCTCGACGAACTCGACCAGCACCGGCATCCCGGCGAAGAAGACCTGCATCACTTCCCCTTCTTCCTGGGAGAAGCTGAGCTCGCCGCGCGTCACCTCGGTGGCGAGGTCCGGGTTCGTCGTCTCGTGGACCGTCTCACCGTCCTGCTCCAGGGGAGCGTCGCCGTCGATCGTCTGCTGAGTGAACTCGCCCGAGCAGCCCGTGAAGATCAGGGCTGCGATGGCTGCCCCGCGCAGGGTGTTGGTGGCGTAGGTCAGTCCGAAGCGATGTTTGCGTTGGTCAGTCATTTGTCTCTCCTCGTTGGTAAGCGTTCCTCGTCTCGCTGCGAGTGGGCGTCGCTTCGCTGGTGCGAAGGAGCCGAGGAGCGCCGTGGGCGATGGAGACTTCTTCACGTCGTATGCCAGCGAGGACTTACACGTTTCTTACATGTTCGTTTTCAGTGGGTTAGGTCGAAATTCGCGGCGGGTGGCTGAAGATCTAGTCAGTCCCTGTGGCATACGAGCCGCAGGGATTCTGTAGGGCGTTCCCCACACCGAGGGGAAGATCCCACGTCTGAGCGGCATGAACCGTGCCCGTCAGCATAGAGGGTAGGGTCGGACTTCGCCCGGGGCCCGGGCCGGCGACATTTGCGCGGAAGATCGAAGCATGCGAGACCAGTTGTGTGACCTGAAACCCCAGACGGTTCTACGATGCGTGCATTCTCTTCGTCTCTGGCGCTCGCCCTCCTCCTCCTCCTCGCTACCCCCGCATTTTCGCAGGACAAGGCCCCTGGTACGGGCGGTGTCGATTCCGACATCGACCGGATCATGAAGCTCGACCAGCTTCAGAAGTCCGAGGTCGGGATCTACGCGATCGACGTGGCGACCAACGAGGTCATCTATTCGAAGAACGCCGAGCGGGCGTTCAACCCGGCCTCGAACGCCAAGCTCGTGACGGGCGCTGCGGCGCTCGAGGAGCTCGGCCCCGAGCACGTCTGGGTCACGCGCATCTCCGCGAAGGGAATCGGCTCGGACGGTGTCGTCGATGGGCCGCTGTACCTGAAAGGGGAGGGCGACCCGTCGCTCCTGTGGGAGGACGTGCTGAGCTGGGGCGCCGAGCTCGCCGCGATGGGTGTGAAGAAGGTGCCCGACGGCATCGTCGTCGACGACACCGCGTGGGAGGGCGGTTTCATCCCGCCCGGCTTCGAGCAGAAGGACGAAGACGCGTCGTATCGCGCTCCGTTCGGGCCGGTCTCCCTGAACTTCAATGCGCAGACCGTGATCGTGCACGCAGACGGCAAGGACGCGAAGCACTACCTGCTCCCCCCCAACGACAACGTCCAGATCGTCAACAAAGTGAAGGTAGTGAACGGGTCCCGGGCCCGGATCGGAGCGAAGTCCGAGACGAACGGGGACGGGACGAAGATCACGCTCACGGGTTCGATAGGAGCGGACGCTGAGCCCGCGCGCATCAAGAAGCGCATCGACAACCCGAGCCTCTTCACGGGGAGCGCGTTCGCGAAGGCGCTCGAGATCAACGGCATCGAGGTCGGCGGTGAGGTGCGCCGCGGCGAGCGTCCAGACCGGACGAGGACCCTCGTATATTACGAGTCCGAGCCGCTCGCCTACGTCGTCTATCTCATGAACAAGTGGTCCAACAACTTCATGGCGGAGATGCTCTACCGCAGCCTCGGCGGAGGGAATGGACCTGCGTCGACGGCGCGTGCTCGCGATGCGGTGGAGGGGTTCATGAAGAAGGTTGGGGTCGCCGGCAAGGGCTTCAAGACCCACAACGGAAGCGGGCTCTACGACGGAAACGAGATCACGCCGAAGCAGATCGTGGAGCTTCTCGACTGGATGGCGGATCGCCCGAACTATCCGGAGTTCGCAGCCTCCCTCGCCGTCGCCGGCACCGACGGCACGATGAGGAAGAGGCTCGGGAAAGGGTCGACGAAGGGGACGCTGCGAGCCAAGACCGGCACACTCAACAACGTCACGGCGCTGTCGGGCTACATGACCACCAAGAGCGGTAGGAAGGTCGCGTACGCCATCTTGATCAACGACCCGCCCGTGAAAGCCTGGACTCTCCGTGGCGTGCAGGACGAGCTCGCCGAGGCGCTCGCGGACTACGACAAGTGAACGAGGATTCCCTCGACGGCTCTCACCGTCGCTGGTTTCACAAGCCAGCGGTGTGGGCGGCGATCGGCTTGGCGACGACCGCGATCTGCTGCGGAACGGTCGTCTTCGACGTCCCCGGTTGGATCCTCGGTGAGACCGACATTCACGGGAACTACGCCGACGAGGTGGAGCTCGCCGAGCAGGTCGAGAATCTCACGCCGATGGAGCGGCTTCACGCCGAACTCTTCCCGCGTTGGGCCATCGCGCTCGCGAACGGTCATCCCGACGAGGAGCGCGCGTGGACGGAGTTTTCGGAGGCGATCGAAGACGACGAGCTCGGGGACGTCGCGGTCCGTCTTCGTGAGGCGCTGCGGAACGTCGACCCCTCCCGTCCCCTGCAGCCGCTGCTGGACCCCTGGAACGAACGGCTGGAATCGATGGGCGAGCCATTCTACGTGACGGGTTCGTTGGCGCCGACGGCGACAGGTGTCGCGGGGGTGCTCGAGTTCTACGCCGTGATGGCGACGCCGACCGCCCGTATTGGCGACGAAGAGCTGCCCGCGATCGTCCTACAGCGGATCGATAGGACCAACGTGCGCGAACCGTATTTCGGTCGCACCTACCCCGACTCCGGCCGGGCGATCATCGTGGTCGACCGGGTCGTCGACTTCGCGCTCGACTCGATGTGGTTGCCCCTCACCGAGGGACGGCCGCCGGAAGACCCCGTGGAGGTCGCGCTCTTCCCCCAGGTTCGCGCGGAGATGAAGCGAGCGCTCGGGGCAGAGCACTTCGCGGTTTTGGTGGAGACTGCGCCGCTGCGACGGAAGTTGTTCGACACGATGGCCGCGAACGGTTCGCGCGCTACGTGCGGCTCGGGCATGCGCTGGGCGCCGGAGGTGCCGTTCGACGGTTTCTCCAACAGGACGCTCGACCTGCTCGACGCGTATGCCGAGGCCGACAAGATCCAGCCCTGTCCTCGGGTGAAGTTCGACGAGGCCGACGCGATCCGCGAGGCGACGGAGGCGTTGCGCGATCATCGGGGGCTCGAGCCGGCACTGGAGGCGCTCGTGGCCTGGCTCGCCGAGAGCACGGTCACGCACGAGATCCGCCATCTCGCCGACGATCGCCGTCACGATGGCCTCGCCACCGCGCTTCCGTGCGAGGCTTGCCCCGACGGTGCTTCGGTCCCCGTTCGTGCCGAATTGTCGGCCTACGCGTCGAGCTTCGCTTCCTCCGATGAGCCAGTCACGGCGCTCTATCAGGACTGTATTTCGGTGCGCGGCGGTGGAGCCCACCGCCGCGCTATGGGCCTTCTGGCGAGCCAGATGGACGTTCGCTGCGACGAGCCGGCGCCCGATGACCTGCGGCAGCGGGCCAGGGACGCGGAGCGCCACTTCTTCGGGCGCGAAGAGACGATCGTCCTGGCCGACGTCTACCCCGACCAGCTCCCCGTCAGGTGGTGGAGGTGAAGCGCCGGATCGTGGGAGGATCCCCGAGCGACAAACTTTTGAATGATTCGGCGCAGAGCGGGTCTGACTTCACACAGACGAAGATGACAGGCTCTGGAGCGGAAAGATGAAACTCGACAAGCGCTTTGCAACTCTCCTCCTCACCCTCGGCCTCGCGATGGGGTCGCAGATGATCTGGGAAGCGGAGGCCGAGGCAAAACCGTTCAGCACGCTGGCCGGAAGCCGCAAGGGCGGCAAGCGGACGCACAAGAAAGCGGACAGCAGCGAGAAGTCGAGCGACAGCGAAAAGAAGAAGTCGTCCCGGTCGTCGAGCTCCTCCAACCGTCGTGTGGTTCATCGGACGACGACCCGGTCGCAGCCCCGCTCGAGCGGTTCGCACACCACGGGACGACGCACGTCGACCTACCGAAAGCCAGCCGGCTCGAACACGACGACGACCCGTCGGACCACGACCAGCCGCCCGTCGACCCGAACCACCACCCGGCGGACCACGACGACCACACAACGCCCGACGACGACCCACACCACCCGCACGACGACGACCCGCAAGCGCCGCGGTGCGACTTCGCGCCGGACGACGTACCGCTCCGGACACCACCATCATCGCAGCTCTCATACCCACGTCAGCGCGAGCGGCAGCAGCCACAGCAGCGGTTCCACCTCGCTTCGACGCAACGAGACCCGCCCCACCGTCGAAGCCTATGTGACGGGCGGGCTCGGCGTGAGCGGGTTCGCGTCCAACGAGATCACAGATCTTCCGCTCCCCGGCTTCGGGTACAATCTGGCGGTCGGTGCGAAGGGGAAACTTTTCGGGGGTGAGCTCGGCCTCAACGGCGGCGGGTACACCTTCGACCCGAGCAACGCGGCGGCCGACATCGCGACGATCGGTCTGTCGGCCGACCTGAAGCTGCAGCCGGCGTTCGGCTTCTTCGAGCCATTCATCGCCGTCGGGCTCGGCGGCTATGCTCTGAACGACGCCATCATCGACGAGACTGCCACGGGCCTGGGGCTGCGTCTCGGAGCCGGCGCGGACTTCCGCTATGAGAACTTCGCGTTCCGCCTCGCGTACAACCACGGAAGCTACGGGCTTCACGACACGAACGGGATGTACGATGGGGAACTGGGCGCGCGGACCGAAACCATCAGCGGCGCCTTCGTCGTCTACTTCTGAGCCCCGGTCGTCACTGAGCAGCCCCGCCTCCCGGCGGGGTTTTTTGTTTGCCCGGAATCGGAACGCGCGACCCTTCGATGTCCGTCACGACCAGGGTTTCGATGCGAAACTGATCGACCGTGGTACCGGCGAGGGGGCCATCCCACGGCGGGAACTCGAGGTTCTCAATCTCGACCCGGATCGGGCCCTCGGGGTTCGCGCGGGTGAACGAGGCGCTGAACTTGCCGCTGGTCGCAGGAACCTCCGTCTTTCCCTCCCCGATCCCTTCACTGAAAACGACACGAAACGGGTACTTCTTCGGTTCGGCGAGGACCCGCCCGAGGTCGCCGCGGACGACGCGCCCCGGCTGGCGATGTTGCGGAGGAATGGTCAGCCAGACGTCGACGGAGTGCGACTCGTCCAGACGTGCACCGAGCCAGAACGTGAGCTTGTTGTCCCAGACCGCCGCGGCCGGGCCACGCGCGTCGGTCGAACCGACATTCAGGCTCCACTCTCCGGTCGTGAAACAGCCGAGCGCGCCCAGACCCTTGCCCGCCGCGATGCCGACGGGGCGCGTGTCGATGTCGAGGCGCAGGCTCGGGACTTCGACGTCGTCGTCGAGGACCTTCAGGGTTCCTGTGAGGTTCTCCAGGGACGCCTGCGAGAACTCCGTCACGATCGATTGTCCCTCGACGGCGGGATCCCGGTGTTCGAATCGTTCCCCAGCGACGAGCCGGGGGAGGGGGAGAGGGGGCGTCGCTTGCAGTCGTCCGTCCCGATCGCGGAAAAATCCCTGAAGTACCCAACCGGTCTGGCAGAGGTTGAGGCCCACGGCCTGCAGCGGGACGGCGTTCTCGATCCCGCGCTGATGCATCTCCCCGGCGGGCGTCTTCGACCGAAGCCGCATGTCGAGGACGACCATCGGCAGCGCAGTCCGTTCGGCGAGCCCCGACGGGAGGTCGCGTACCGTCGGCGGTTGCGTGGCGCCCGAAGGCGAGTCGTTCCCCACATTCGTCGGGCTGTGTTCGCCTTTGTCGCAGGCCGCGAACGCCGCCAGCGCGACGAGCGGGACGAGGAGTCTCCTCACGATTTGAGATGTTTGCTCGAGTCGGGGAAGAACTCCCAGTCGCCGACCGTGCGATACTTGCGTGTCAGCGCCACCAGGTAGGTGTCGATCAGCATCGCGATCCAGACGAGCCCGAACCCGTAGCACGTCACCCAGGAGCCGATCAGAATGACCACCCCCTTGGGAACCTGACCGAGCAGCATGTGCCCGACTCCCGGAAGAAACGCGGAGACGACGAGCGCGACGACGTCGTCGTTTTCGAGTTTCGGCTTCGCCATCCCGGTCTCGGGTGATCGCGTGATGCCCTGCTCCGGCCGGTCGTCGAGCGGCGGCGCGCCGTAGCCCGGTTGCGGGAGCGGGTGACCGCCGGGGCCTTGCTCACCGCCCGGAGGGGGGAGCGGTTGCCCGTAGTTCATGTCGATCTGGTCGTCGTCGGCCAGCGGCTTCGGGGGCTCGCCCCAGTCGCCGCCATCGCGACCAAAAGGGTCGTCGTTGTTGCTCATTCGGGCTCCGGTTCAGGCTGTGCCGATGATCGCCTCGAGGTCGGCGACCGACTTCGGGCAATCGACGGTGAGGTTCTCGTTTCCGCCTTCGGTGACGAGGATGTCGTCCTCGATGCGGATACCGATCCCCTTGAATTCGTCGGGGATGTCGGCGTTCTCGGGGAAGTACAGGCCCGGCTCGATCGTCGTCACCATGCCGGGAAGCAGCTTCCGGACCTCCCCTGATTCATCGTAATACGAGCCGACGTCGTGGACGTCGCTCCCAAGCCAGTGACCCACCTTGTGAGGGTAGAATTTCTTGTAGTGCCCCTCTTCGACGTTCTCGTCGACTGATCCTTTCAGGATTCCGAGGTCGATGAGCGATTGCGTGAGTCGGCGGGTCGTGTTGTCGAGGAGGTCGCCGAAGCTGAAGCCGGGTTTCACCTCGGCGATCGCCGCTTCTTCGGCGTCGAGGACCGCCTGGTAGACGTCGCGCTGGACCGGCGTGAACTTCCCGGACACCGGGTAACTGCGCGTGATGTCGGATGCGTAGTAGCGATATTCGCATCCAGCATCGATCAGGAGGATGTCCCCTTCTTCGAGTCGGTCACGGTTCTCCGTGTAGTGCAGGATCGTCGCGTTGACACCGGTACCGACGATCGAGTTGTACGCTGGCGCGGTCGCCCCGCTCTTGACGAAGTGATGCTCGATCGCGGCCTGGATCTCGTATTCGAAGACGCCGGGTCGAGTCATCCGCATCGCGAGTTCGTGGGCCTCCGCGGCGATCTGCCCCGCGCGGCGCATCAGCTCGACCTCGTCTGGCTGTTTGAGGAGCCGCATCTCGTGGACGATGTCGCGCGCGTCCGCGATCTGCCTTGGCGCGGCGGGCGGTGCGCCACGTCGAAATCGCAGCTTGTTCATCCACTTGGCGATCTTCTGGTCGAACTCGGCCTCGGTGCCGAGCGTGTACCAGAGCGTGTCACGATCCTTGAGCAGATCCGGCAGCTTCTTGTCGAGCTCCTCGATCGGGTACGCCGCGTCGGCCCCAAAGGTCTGTTTTGCTCCCTCCGGGCCGGCGCGCCGTCCTTCCCAGGTCTCCATCAGCTCGTTTCGGTCCCGCACGAACATGATGAACGGTCCCTCTTCGGCGCCCGGTGCCAGAACGAGCACGGTCTCCGGCTCCTCGAAGCCGCTGAGGTACACGACATCGCTGGATGCGCGATAACGGTAGTTCGTGTCGTGTGAGCGGACGCGTTCGGGCGGTGCCACGAAAATCGCGACGCCATCGTCCCCCATCAGGTCCATGAATCGTTTCCGGCGGGCGGTGTAGCTGGCGAGTTCGGTCATCTGATTCCTGCGGTGCCGTTTGTCGCAGCATTGCCGTTGCCGCTCAGACCGTCAAGCAATCACTAAGCTACGCATTGCCCCGCGGCCGACGAGCGGCATGGGGTCGCGACGCAATTGGATGGTTGCTAGGGTCTAGCCGACTCTCCTGGAGTTTCAGATGGTTTGTCGCCGCGTCGCCACGCTCGCCACCCTGGTTGCACTCGCTGGATGCACGCCGTCCGGTGGGAACCGCTGCCTCTCCGATGGAGAGTGTCGTGACAATCGTCTGTGTCTGGAGGGCGTTTGCGCCTATCCGGAGTCGGCACCCGAGGTGGCGCCGGACCCTGGACAGTTCGCGGACCTGACCTTCGAAGCCACGGAAGAGCCGCTCGTCGCGCAGCACACTTGCGACTGCGAGAAAGGTGGTAGTGCATTCCGCTACATTCTGTTCTTGAGGGCCAACGGCGCGGCGGACCTCTACTTCGAAGAGGGCCTCTTCGGGCACGGCTTCAATCCGTTGAGCGAGTTGCCGGACCAGGAGGACACGCGGGTACGATGGGAAGAGGTCTGGGACGTCGACGACGCCGTTCTGAACGTCGGCGACGCGTTCGTCTGCCGGCCACCTTCCGACCCCGAGGCTCTCGAACTGCTGGAGTGCGACGTGACGCGTGACGACCTGCATCGAGTCGAAGGGAGCCCCCTCGGTTTCCGCACCCGGAGCCTCCTCGACGATCTGGACTACGACTCCTATCGACTGCTCGAGCCGGACTGAGGGATATCGCGTGACGCGACCCGTCTGCACGCTGCAAGCTGCGTATCGGGACTTTGCGGCGCGATCGTTGACGGATACACTCGCGCCGAGCCGCCCCTCCAGCCGTAGATACCGTGTATTTCGTGCTCCTCCTCGTCTCCGCGTTCGTCGTCGTCGCCTGCGAAAGCGAGCCTGCCCTTCCTTCCGAAGCGCAGGCAGGGCGTGCGCTTCGCCCGATTGGCGATGTTCAATTGCTCCCGGAGCGAGGTCGCGAGCCGACGCGCGCGAACCCCGGCGCCGCGCTCGTGCCCGACAGCAAGGTCCGATGGACGGTGAAGCAGGCACTTCGAGAGGCCGGCTTCGACGTCGACGTGACGGTGCGGAGCCGGATGGTGACGCTCCGCGGAACGGTGCCGCCCGGGGGGCGCGAAGCTGCCGAGGCGATCGTCAACCGCGTCGACGGCGTCGCCAAACTGCGAAACGAGCTCGAGGAGGCACCGTGACGAAGCGTGCAATCGTCTTGTCGGGCGGAGGCGCACGAGGCGCCTACGCTGCCGGGGTGATCCGGTACATTCTCGAGAAGCTCCCCGAGGAGTTGGGAAAGCCGGTCTACTTCGACATCGTCAGCGGAACGAGCGTCGGCGCGATCACCGCCGCGTGGCTCGCTGCGACGATGAACGACCCGGACCACTGCGTGCAGCGCCTCTGGTATCTGTGGCGCACGATGGAGCTGAGGGAGGCGGTCCGTCCTTCCTACGGAAACATCATGACGATGATGCGAAGGCTCGTGAGCGACACGTCGGATCGTTCGCTCGAGCCACGCACCGGCCGGTCGTACTCGATGCTGAACACCGGCTTCTTCGCCGACCTCATCGACCGCGAGATCCCGTTCGACGGCATTCGCCAGAACATCCACGCTGGCCACCTCGGCGCGCTGACCGTGACGGCCACCGACGTGCACTCGGGGCGGACCACCGTCTTCGTGCAGTCCGAGAAAGACGAGCTTCCGCCCTGGACACGTGATCCCCGCCGCCACGCGGTGGCGACGCCGATCACCTCCGACATCGTCCTGGCGAGTGCGGCGATCCCGATCCTGTTTCCCGCCGTGAAGATCGGGCGGCGTTGGTTCTTCGATGGTGGCCTCCGCCAGAACACCCCCATCGCCCCCGCGCTCCGCATGGGGGCCGAGAAGATCATGGTGATCAGCCTGAAGTCCCAGCGAAAGGGGGGCGACTTCGACACGCGCGAGACCGACACGCCGACGGTCTCGTTCCTCCTCGGAAAGCTCCTCAACGCGCTGTTGCTCGATCCCCTCGATTACGATCTGTCGTTCATGGAGCGGATCAACGCGATCTTGAAGCACGGCACCGAAGCGATCGACGAGGACTTCATCGAAAAGCTCAACGAAGTCGTGGAGGTCTACCGCGGCCAACCGTACCGCGTCATCGATCCGCTCCTCTTCCGCCCCACGAAGGACCTCGGCGCCCTCGCCTCCGATTTCGCCGGCCAGCTCACCGAGAAAGACTGGGGGAATCCGGTCCTCGCCACGATCGGTCGCCGCGCATCGGAGGGGGGCAGCTTCCGCGAGAGCGACTTCCTCTCGTACCTCCTCTTCGACGGTGGCTACACGGGCGAGCTCCTCGACCTCGGATATGCCGACGCCCAGCGCAAACACGGCAAGTTGATCGAGTTCTTCGCCGACTAGCACCGGGGGCCGTCGGGGCGTGGTGATTGCTTCGCGTCGGGAACCGGAGAATAATGCCGCTCTCACTGCGTCCACGAGACATGAGAGGACCGATGACGTTCCGCGCCCCCAACTTGAAACGGACCGCAATCTACGCCGCGGCGCTCTTCGCACTGAGCTGCGGGAAGAGCGCCTGCGAGGTCGCGAACAACGTCGAAGAATTCATCGACAGCATCTCCGACGGCGCCCCGTGCACGAGCAACGGAAGCTGTCTCGGCGGCCGATGCCTGACCGATGAGATGGGTTATCCGAACGGCTATTGCACCACTCTCAACTGCGAGGAGGACGGGTGCTCGGGGCTCGCGTCGGAGTGTTTCCGCACCGAGATCGAAGGGCAGGACGTGACGGCGTGCTTCGAGCTCTGCGACTTCGACGGTAACTGCGAACGCGCCGACGAGGGCTATACCTGCGTGACGCTCGACGACACCGCCGTCTGCCTCCCCCCCGGCGTCACCTCGGCACCGGCTCAAGGGACGACGGGGTCGTCGTGCAGCGCAAACACCCAGTGCAACGGCGACAACGCCCGCTGCCTCACCAACTTCTTCGGCGGCTACTGCTCCCAGGTCGAGTGCGACGGTAGTGCTATGTGCCTCGACGGCAACCCGTGCCTCTCGATCAACCCCGACGACGCGACCCAGACGGCGTGTTTCCTCGCGTGCGAGAGCGACGACGACTGCCGATTCCAGTACTCGTGCCAGGAGTACGACGGCGTCCGGGTCTGCCTGGAGGGGACGCAGGACAAGGTCCGCAACCCCGACGGAGAAGACGACGGCGCCGCCTGCAATTCTCAGCTCAACTGCAAGGGAGGGACCTGCATTCGCGAGTCGGAAGCCGAGGACCAGGGAGAGGTCGCCTGGCCTGGAGGCTACTGCACCACCCGCGATTGCGGAACGAGCGACGAGTGCAACGGCGGGCGCTGCGTACAGCGTGGTCGCTCCACGACATGCCTGGCCCCCTGCGAAGCGAACTCCGACTGTCGGGACGGCTACGAGTGTGTCGACTCCACCGAAGGAAAGGTCTGCGACACGATCGTCGAGCAGGTTACCCCCGACCCCGACGACTCGCCGGCATTCGAAGTCCAGTGCGGCTCGGCCAAGAAGTTCGACTTCACTGTACCCAGCGGTGCCGAAGGTTTCTTCCTCGGGCCCTACACGCGGGACGGAAAGAAGGTCGTCCCGACGACCCTCACCTATCCTGATGGGACGACCCTCGACATTCGCAACGACTACGAGTTCATGGCGATCAACCCGGAGATCCTGGGGAGCATGGCGCCGATTCTCTTCCCCGGCAGTGACCGTGCCGAGTTCCGCGACGTCTTCGGGGGTGGCGATTGGTCGCTCACCGTCGAGACGAGCTCCAGCGACGTCTGCTTCTATGCGATCCCGCAGGAGTCCGTCGGATCGGTGCTCGACATCAACCTCTACTTCGTCGGCGTCCCGGGGCTCACCGCTGCCCAGGCCGAGAGTGATCGAGACATCGGCGACGTCGAGCAGATCGTCCGGACCATCTATTCGAAGATGGACGTGACGGCGACGGTCGTGAACTACATCGACGTGTCGAGCGCGGTGGCGTCCAACTACTCGATCATTCGCGACTTCAACGACGTCTACGACCTCGTCGCTTCCTCCACCTCGCCGGGGTCGACGAAGGAAGAAGCACTGTCGGTCAACGTCTTCCTGATCGACGATTTCAACATCTCGGAAGCGCCGGGGCTCCTCGGCGTCTCCACGGGGATCCCGGGCGTCGCCGGGCTGCATGGAAACTCTGGCGCAGGCCTCGTCTTCTCGACGGCGAGCCTCGGGGACGACAACCGGCAACTCGGGCAGACGATGGCCCACGAGATCGGGCACTTCCTCGGGCTGCGCCACACGACGGAGCACGGTCTCGGCGTCCACGATCCGATCACCGATACGCCCGAATGCCTCAACCCGCAGTTCGCCGCCTTGTGCCCCGACTCGGGCAACTTCATGTTCGCCTTCGCGCTCGGGGGCCAGCAGACGGGCGTGACTGGCGGTCAGGAATACGTCGTGCGGCGCAACCCGCTCGTGAAATGAGGAACACCATGAAACGAACGTCATTCGTCCTTCTCGCCGCGCTCTCTGTATCGACGTCGGTCTTCGCCCAGGAGACGGGCGTGCCCGGCGCGGTGGACTCGCCCCCGACGACGACGACTCCGCCCGCCGTGGCCGAGCCATCGACCGAGGACCGGCTGCTCCTCTTGTTGAGCGGTTACGAGTACTTTCCGACGCGAGAGGATCTCGACGCCGTCGCAAAAGCGGAGACGATGATCCCGATGCTCCTCGAGATCGCGCGTGACGACGCCCGTCGCACGACATTGCGGATGCGGGCGGTCGATGCGCTCGGGTACTACCCCGAAGAAGCGTCGGTGGACTACTTGAAGGAGCTGGTCGAGTCGCCTGAAGCGAAGGGCTCTCGAAAGGTGGTGAAGGCCTCCCGGCTGATGCGTCATCACGCCATCACGGCGATCGCGCGAGCGAAGAAGGAGGACGCCGTCCCCGTCCTCGCTCCGATCCTGACCCACGACGATCTGCAATTGCGCCTTACGACGATCAACGCTCTCGGCAAACATGGCGGGAGCGCCGGCAAACGTCACCTCGTCGCGCTGGCCAGCGAAGACAACCCCCGGATGGTGGAACGTGAATTGAGGAAATGGGTTCGACCCTAGGCGACTTCGGGCCCCCACAGCCGCCAGTCCCGACCCGTTCTCCCGTATTGCGAGCAAGAGGGGGAGCGGCTATTGTGAAGACACTCACTTCCGATTTTCCCGAGTCCGAGCGAGCCGCTCATGGACAAAAAGGACCTTCCCACGGTCAATGACCCCTCCGAGCCGTCCGAGGCGACCCTGATCGTCGAATCGAACGTGCTCAAGCGCGTCCGTGACGAAGCGCAGGCGGGGGCCGAGGCCTATGTCATCGTGATCGCCGGACCGCACACGGGGAAGATGTACAAGATCAATCGCGGCGAGACGCTCATGGGGCGTTCGCCGAAGGTGGACCTCCAATTGCAGGACGTCGGTGTGTCGCGTACGCACGCACGGCTCACCCGGATGGGGGAGTCCTGCTACGTCGAGGATCTGCAGTCGGCCAACGGGACGTTCTTGAACGGCGAGCGTCTGGCGGTCGCCCGGCAGCTCCAGGACGGCGACAAGATCACCCTCGGCTCGACGACGGTCCTGAAGTTCACGTACAGCGACAAGCTCGACGAGGACTTTCAGCGGCAGATGTTCGACGCGGCCCTGCGCGACGGACTGACGCAGGCCTACAACAAGAAGTACTTCAGCAACCATCTCTACAGCGAGTTCTCCTTCGCCCTGCGGCATCGCCAGCCCCTCGCGCTGGTGTTGTTCGACGTCGACCACTTCAAGCGCGTCAACGACACGTTCGGTCATCTCGCCGGCGACGCGGTCCTGGTGAAGCTGGCTCAGATCGCGATGGATGCCGTCCGGATCGAAGACACCTTTGCGCGTTACGGAGGTGAAGAGTTCGCCATCGTTTCGCGGGGCATCAACGGCGCGCAGGCGGCGATGATGGCCGACCGGTTGCGCCACGTCGTCGAGCGGACGCCGTTCCAGTACGAAGGACAGACGATCCCTGTCACCATCAGCCTCGGCGTCGCGGCGTTCCCGGATGTGCTCGTCGAAACTTCCGAACAGTTGATCCAGATGGCGGATGCGGCGCTATACCGCGCAAAAAATGCGGGCCGTAACCGCTGCGAGCTTGCCAGGTCGTAGCGTCAACGCGCTTCAAAGATTGGGGTGGTTGGTAGTACGATAGCGCCTCGCTCTCGATGGATCGTCATGCTCAAGCGCCCCAACTTCGCGCTCAGCCCGTCTGGTCGCCTGCTCGCACGCGAGACCGGCTACCTGCAGATCGGCGTGTTCCAGGTCGAGGACGGGGTCGAGGAACCGTTCCTGACGATCGAGCGCGAGGGGATCGGAATCGTTTCGCTGCACTTCGCCAGCGAGGACGAGCTCTGGCTCGTCCGCCGCGACGGGAGAATCGCGGCTTTCTCCCTTCCCGAAGCTCCCCCCGACACGGTTCTCTCCGACCCACCGCCCGCTGCCGTCGACGAAACCGAAGACGGGACCGGAGGCGACGAGAGCGAGGACGCGCAGACCGACGAGAAACCCGTCGTCGAGCCCGCTCCCCCCGTTCAGGAGCCCCTGCGCATCTGGGAACGGGATCTCCCGTGCGAGCTGACGGTGGCCGAGACGCTGGGAGGTTGCCTGGTAGCGGGGGACGCGCGGGGCGCGATCTGGATCGTCTCATCCGGGGCCGAGGGGCCGAACGTCCTCGGGTCGGACGGGAGACATCGAGATTCGGTCGTCGCTCTCGCGATCTCAGCGGACGGAGAGAGGCTCGCGAGTTCTGGTCGCGACAGAACTCTCGCGATCTGGGAGTTTCACGACCCGTCCGATGCCCGCCAACGGTCGGACTGGAGCGAAGTCTCCACCGCGAAGGTTTCGCAGCTCGCCCCGGCGTCAGTGACCCAGGACGACGTCCTCGATTTCTTCAGTGCGGCCGAAGACGACTCCATCGCGGCGGTGGGCGACCTCCCGATACCCTCCGAGGAGGGGGAGGACGACGTGGTCGAGGCAGAGTTCGAAGACCCCACGGCGACCTCCGAGCCCCAGGCCTCAACCGGCCTCGCTACCTTCTCCCACCTCGAAACGCTCTTCGGAGCCGAGGGATGGCAGCTCTGCCTCGCCTTTTCACCCGACGGCGCGTTCATCGCATCTGGTGGGATGGATCAGGGACTCTACTCGTGGGAGCTCGGCCAGTCTGAGCGCAAGCCGCCCGTCGTTCGTTATGCGCACAGTGGCTGGGTGAGCGACGTTGCCTGGTCGGACGACGGAACCACCGTCGCCACGGGCTCCTGGGACAACACGGTGGGGCTCTTCGACGCTCGCACCCTCGAGCCCATCATCTGCTTCGAATTCCACTCCGACTACGTGAGCGACGTCGAGTTCGCGGGGGAAGATCTTCTCGCCGCTAGCTACGACGGGTCGATCAGCGTGTGGAACTGGCGAGGACGAACGCTCGACGGGGTGCTCGAAGGGCACGGCGACTGGATCGAAGCGCTCACGGAGAGCAACGGTACCTGGTGGTCTTTCTCGAGCGATGGGACCGTCCGCGGATGGAGCCTCGAGAAACGTGCGGTGACCACGGTGATCGGCGAACGCACAGACTCGGGGCTCGAGTTGGGCGCGACGGTCGACCTTTCGGACTACTTCGACTCGTCCCAGCTCGCGAGCTACGACCGACCGAAAGAAGTCTCCAGCAAGGGGTACCGAGACTTCCGAGCGTCTGGTTTCCGGACCACGTCGGACAAGACGGCCATGGCGCTTCTGGAAGGCGTCGTGGCGCCGCTCGAGTCCCCCAGAGAGCTCTCGTCCGATCCGGTGGCGCAAGAGACGACCGAGGAGCTGCTGCGTCGTTTCGACCAGAAGTTCGCTGTCGATGTCGACCTCGCAGCAGCGCTCGACGACGACGAACCGGCTCTGATGCTCGACGAAGACTCGATCGTCGAAGTACAGGACCTCCCCGAACCCGAACCCGATTCCCAACCCGAGCCCGAGCCCCAACCCGAGCCCGAGCCCCAACCCGAGCCCGAGCCCGAACCCCAACCCGAGCCCGAGCCCGAACCCGGGCCGGAACCTGAACCCGAACCCGAGCCCGAGCCCGAGCCCGAGCCGGAACCCGAA
>CAYPJU010000022.1:36572-82703 GCA_964411125.1 uncultured Bradymonadales bacterium
GCCGGAACCTGAACCCGAACCCGAGCCCGAGCCCGAGCCCGAGCCGGAACCCGAACCCGAATCTGAACCCGAGCCCGAATGCGAGCTCGAGCCCGAACCCGAACCCCCCGCCCCCCTTTCCGACGCGACCTCGGAGTCCCTGGAAGATGGGCTCCGAGAATCCACCGCCGAAGCCGGGGACACGCTGAGCGGTGCGCCTCCGTACGTCGGTGCCCCCGCCAGCGAGCGCGAGATGGCGGCGGCGACCTCTCCAGAGCGCGTCGTGCCCGAGGCCGAGGAATCGGCCCCCGCGCCTGTCGACGGGGAGATAACGACCGAGTTTTCGGTGGAGGACTCGGATCTGCTCGAGGCGTTGACCGACGGCGGGCGTCCCGACGAGCGCGAGGTGATCGAGAGCGAGCGGACCGCTCGTGGTATGGGGCCGGCGCGTCTCGGCGATTTCGACCTCGGTGACGTCGGGGACACTTCCGCACCCTCGATCACTTCGTACGAGGAGGAGCCGCGGGAATCTTTCACGATGGGGCTCGGCAGCGAGCCGTCGACCGCGCGGCTCGAGGCCGTCGAGGAGGTCGAGGAGTTCGACCCCGTGAACGATCCGCCGTCGATCGAAATCCCGGCCGATCTGTCGATGTCCGGTATCTCGGAGGCGTCGGTGGACGAGTGGGAGGCGTTGGCGCAGACGGTGGACCCTCAGATCTTCGACACGGCGGAGTGGGAGAGGGCCGGGTCCTCGGACCGGGTCTCGGCCCCGTCGCCCGCGTCGGAACCGCGGGCGCCCCGGCAGGTTGCGGGTCGCGCGGAGACTCCGACCCCGATCCAGGGGGACGTCGCCGCGCACGCGATTCGCCCTCGACCGGCGGACGACCGAAACCGGCGCAAGACGCTCCCGGAGTTCGACCTTCACACGCCGACGCTTCAGGCCGTCCCGACCGCCGACGCGCTGTCCCCCTCGGAAGGGGACGACGTCGAGGATACCTCGACGGGCGAGATCTGGCGGCGCCTTCCCAGCACGGCCATCCCGACCCCCACCATTCTCGCGGAGCGACAGGTGCCGGGGGCAGTCGAGTTTCGTCAGTCGCTCGTCCTGCGCACGCCCCACGAATACGTGTACGGCGTGGCGATCTCGCGCGACGCGAAGCAGATTGCGACCTGTGGCGGCGACAACAGCGTCTGCATCTGGTCGCGGGGCGGCGATCTGTTGCACCGCTTTCGGATCGACGACGACGGGCTCAACAGCGTCGCCTTCTCGTTCGACGGGCGCGCGCTCGTGGCCGGCGGAGACGACCAGCTCGTCCATCTGTGGCTGCTCCCCCCCGAAGGTTCGAGCGCCCCCGTGCGTCACGCGCCGATGGAGGGGCACAACGGTTGGATCTCTTCGGTTGCGTTCTCCGACGAGGGAAGCTTCGTGCTCACAGGTTCCTACGACGGGACGGCCAAGGTGTGGAAGCTGCAGAACGGCAAGTGTGTCCGCACCCTCGAAGGGCACGAAGGACCGGTGTCGGGAGTGGCGCTCGGGCTAGGTCGCGCGCTCACCGTCGGTCACGACGGGACGATGCGCGTGTGGAACCAGAAGTGGGCGCAGGTCGATCTCATCGGGGGTCACGACCGCCTCTTGAGCGTCTCTTCGACCGGGCCGGTCACCGCACTCACGGCGTCCAACGGCGACGTCTTCGTGGTCCGCGACGGTCGCGAAACGGCGCTCCTGAAGCATCGGGGGCAAGCTCGAGGCGTGCACGTGCGCGGTGACGGCTGTATCTTCACGTGCGGTGAAGACGGCCAGATTCGCGTCTACACCGCGGGGTCCGAGGATCCGAACCAACTGCTCGTCACCGGCACGAAGACCTGGTGTATCGATGCGTCCCGCGACCTCGCCGCCGTCGGCGCCGACAACGGCAACGTCTACGTCTTCACCGAGGCCGAGAAGTGAGTGTCCCCCATCCGACCGAGATCCGCTGGCTCGAACAGCGCGAAGTGCTCTCGATCCAGTTCTCTGACGATACGCAGAAAGAGTTTCCCGCTGCGTTCCTCCGCGGATTCTGCCCGTGCGCGCGCTGCCAGGGCCACGGCGCAGGCCCACCGAAGTTCAAGGTGGCGTCGACGCCCGCCGCGACGCGGGTCGAAGACGTCACCCCCGTGGGGAACTACGCGCTCTGCATCGTCTGGGGCGACGGGCACGACACCGGCATCTTCTCGTTCGCTTCGCTCTATGCGATGAACCCCGACGCGTTCGATCCCGACACGCCGGAAGGAACGCCGCTCGAAACCGCCGGATGAAGCGCGGCATTCTCCCCAACCTCGACTTCGAATACGAGCTCCGCGGCACTGCCGTTCCCGCCGCCGCGGCATCGCAGCGCCAGCGCTGGAGTCACGTCCTGCGCCTCGTCCCCGGCTGGGAGGAGGCGACCCCAATTGTCGGACGAGGCGACGCCGCGTTCGACGAGGTCCTGCCGTGGGGAGCGTCCGCCCCGGCTGGTGAGCTCGCGGGCGCCGCCGCGGGTGCATGGCCCGATTCCGGTGTCGTCCGGCGTTGCAACGACAAGCGATTCAGCCACGAACTGGAGGTCGAGTTCGACGTCGCATTGCCCCGAGCCCGGATCGTCGACGACTTTGCCGGGCTCGACGACGCGGTGTCGAAGATGCCGCGCTGGGTCGCGAAGCATCCGTTCGGTGTGAGCGGCCGCGATCAGCTGCGGGGCGAGGGGGCGATGGAAGCCGGCGCACGTCGGGGGGCGACGCGGCTTCTCGCATCGGGGTTCGGGCTCGTCGTCGAGCCGCTCGTTCACGTCACCCACGAATTCTCGCTGCACTTCGACGTGTCGGACGACCTGGTGCGATTCGTCGGCGCCACGGCACTCCTCACCGATGGGCGAGGGCTTTTTCGGGGAAACGTCGCGCCCCTCCTGGATGTGCCGGCCCCCGTGGTCGAGACGGCAGGGCAGGCGGCGACGCGCATGCGGCACCTCGGGTATCGGGGTCCGGTGGGCGTAGACGCGCTGCGCGGGACCGTCGAGGGGACGGCACTCGTCCGCCCCATCATGGAGATCAACGCCCGGTGGACCTTCGGACGTCTGACACTGGAGCTCGTTCGCCGTCTCGGGGCCGAGGGAGTCCGGTGGCACCATCCGTCGCGTGCGCGAAGGGCCCCCGGCGTTCCACTCCCCGACGACGTCGACCCGGGCGGGCAAAGCGGAACTTCGGTCGAGCTCGTCGAGCCGGTACGGTGGACCCGAGGGGGATCGGAATGGCCGTCGAGTCAAACCGAGGTTGAGAACCCGTCCGAATCGAGGCATCGTATAGGCGAACCTCTCGGTCCGACACCTTCGGAAAATTGATGGCCCATGTGAGGTGTGCTACCAAGGAAGACACCCGCATATGTTGCAACTGAACGCCCGGAAGCTACTCTTGAGTTTCGTCGAACATCGAGGTTGATGAATGTTCAAGCTCGTGATCGAGGATGACGAGGGCAACAAGACAGTCGTCCCCATCATCCGCGACGAAATTTCGATCGGCCGTCAGGACGGAAACACCATCCGCCTCACGGAGCGGAACGTCTCCCGCAAGCACGCGAAGATCGTTCGTGAAAACGGGTCCGTCTTCATCGAGGACGTCGACGCTCGCTACGGAACCAAGAAAAACGGCCAAAAGCTGGACGGACGAGCCGAGTTCGACGTCGGCGACGTCTTCAACATCGGAGACTATCGCCTGACTCTGCAGTCGGGAGCGACCGAGAAGAAGCCGCCCAAGCTCCCCGAGAAACCCGCCACCCCGCCGCCGAAGAAGGCGAAGAACCCGCTGTCGAACCAGCCGACGCAGATCACCTCGCTCTCCGAACAGACCGGGCCGAGCGAAGGGACTGAGGTCCTCCCCGCAGATCCCGCAAAGCTCGTCATCGTCTCGTCCAACTTCGCCGGACAGGAATTCCCGCTCGCTCGCAAGAGCATGGTGATCGGACGCGGGGAAGAGTGCGACATCATCATCGACCATCGAAGCGTCTCCCAGAAGCACGCCAAGATCGTCCGAGAGCAGGGCGGCGAGTACAAGATCGTCGATCTGAAGTCGAAGAACGGGGTGAAGGTCGGCGGAGAGGAATACCGAGCGGTACACCTGAAGCGCGGCGATATCGTCGAGCTCGGGCACGTGAAGTTCCGGTTCGTCGAACCCGGCGAGAACTACGTCTTCACGCCACAGCCCATCGACGACGACTTCGATGTGCCGGCCAGCGGAAAGGGGAAGGGACTCATCGTACTCGGGCTGCTCGTCGTCGCGGTGATCGCCGTCGTCGTCGCCGCGGTCATTCTCCAGCCCTCGGAACCCGCAGACACCGGCCCCGCCGAGATCGCCACCCAGACCGAACCGCTCGTGGCGCCCGAACCCACCGAAGACCAAGGGAACGCGTCCGCGCGCGTCGAGGAGTATCTCGAGCAAGCGAGGGCCGAGTACGAAGCCGGCCAGGCGCGAGAGGCCACCACCCGGCTCGAGCTCGCCCGCGATTTCGACGAGGTCACGCCGACTCAGGTCGAGGAGATCGACAACCTCCTTTCGAAGGCGCGTCGCGAGAAAGCGCTCCAGGGGTACTTCGAAACGGGGCGCGATCATGTGAATCAAGGACGATATGTCGAGGCGCTGCGCGCTTTCCAGCGCATTCCGGACGAGCCCCCGTCCCAGGTCTACAAGGTCCTGCAAGAGCAAGGACTTCAGGACAAGGCCGCCGCCGAAGTGCTCGCTGCTGCGAAGACTCATGTCGACGATCAGGAGATCGCCGAAGCGAAAGAGCTCGCCAACGCCGTCATCAGCTACTACGACGCCACCCACGCCGAAGCGCAGGCGATCCTCGAGATGGAGGAGCCCCGCCCCGTCGTCGCAGCCGTCGCGCCCCCCAAGAAGAAGACCCCCAGGAAGATTCGCGAGATCTCCGCTCCCCCCGACACCATGTCGGCTCCGCAAGAACCCCAGAAGGATCAAGCTCGGGCCGACGAGCTGCAGGGAGAGGCGATGAAGCACTTCATGAACGCGAAATGGGATGACCTCATTTCGACCTGCAAAGACGCCATGTCGGCCGGGTCCGCGCCCAAATGCAAGCGGCTCGTCGCGATGGGCTACTACAAGAAAGGCGACGCCGACCAGGCGTGCCGTTGGTTCGCAAAGTCGTCGGATCCACCCCCCGCCGACCTTCAGTGCGAATGATCCTCCCGGAAAGGATTTCCCATCGCAAAAGATGCCCATGGTGACCTGACTGGTCTCAAGGCCAGTCAAAAGAAGGGGCTCGAACGCCTCCACCGCCTCAGAATTCGCGACTCCAACCCCGTCCCGCCAGACTTCGCGACCCGGCTCACGTTCCTCTCCGAGGAGCTGAATCGCGTCGTCGCCGTGCTCGTCGACCGACAGAATCAGGTCGAAGAGGTGATGTTGGGTGACGCCGAGCGAGTCTTCCTCCCTGACATCGGCCGTCAGCGCGTCGGATCCGGGCGCTTCCGTGGACTCCGTCTCATTCGGACGAACCTCGATCGGAACCCGTCCCTGTCGCAGGACGACATCGCCGACCTCACCAAACTACAGCTCGATGCGGTCATCACCGTCGGCGTCGGGCCCGGCGGCTACCCCGGCGGGGTGGAGTGGGCTCACCTCCTACCCGACAACCCGGAGGGGAAGACCCTCGAGAAGCTCCGCGCCAAGAGCCCCGGGGATCTGCAGCTCGATTTCGGCGAGTTCATCGCGGACCTGGAGTCGGAGTTCCAGCGCAAGGCCGCCGACGTCGTCGAGACGGGCGGAATGCCCGCGATGCTCATTTACGTGACCACGCCGGGAGACCGCGGCGTGCGGACCGAGCTCGAGGAGATGCAGGAACTCTGCCGGACCGCGGGGGTGTCGATCGTCGAGACCGTCGTCCAGAACCGCACGTCACTCCACCCAAAGTATGCGGTCGGGTCGGGCAAGCTCGAAGAGATCATACTGCGTGCAC
Organism: uncultured Bradymonadales bacterium; assembly: GCA_964411125.1. Taxonomy (GTDB): domain Bacteria; phylum Myxococcota_A; class Bradymonadia; order Bradymonadales; family Bradymonadaceae; genus JBFIHF01. The sequence goes on from CAYPJU010000022.1 coordinate 42,532, forward strand.
TACAGCTCGACGTCGACCTCCTGATCTTCGGGCAGGACCTCACCCCCGCGCAGATGCGGTCGATCACCGACCGCACCGAGTATCGCGTCATCGACCGCACACAGCTCATCCTCGACATCTTCGCGCAGCATGCGACCTCTTCGGACGGCAAGCTCCAGGTCGAACTCGCACAGCTCAAGTACAACCTCTCGAGGCTGTCCGGACGCGGCACGCACATGAGTCGCCTCATGGGGGGCATCGGCGGGCGCGGACCGGGCGAGACGAAGCTCGAGATCGACCGCCGACGCGCCCGTGACAGGATCGCCCGGCTGGAACGCGATACCAAAAAACTCTCCCAGCAGCGCGAACTTCGCCGAAAACGCCGCGAGTCGAGCCGAATCCCGATCGTCTCGATCGTCGGGTACACGAACGCCGGGAAGTCGACGCTCCTCAACCAGCTCACTCAATCCGACGTCGTCAGCGAGAACAAGCTCTTCGCCACGCTGACGCCGACGACTCGTCGCCTGCGCTTCCCCGACGAGCGCGAGGTCGTGTTCACCGATACCGTCGGCTTCATCCACGACCTGCCGCAAGATCTCGTCGCCGCCTTCAAGGCGACGCTCGAGGAGCTCGAGGAAGCCGATCTGTTGCTGCACCTGGTCGATGTGTCCGACGAACGGTTCGACGACCGCATTCGGGCCGTGAACCGAATCCTCGACGAGCTCGGGCTGGGCGACAAAGAACAGCTGGTCGTCTTCAACAAGTCCGACCTCATCCCCGACGTCGAAGCCCACAACATTGCGCGCCGCTACGACGGGCTCGCCATCTCGGCGCTCGACCGCCAGACGACGTTGCCGCTGGTCGAAGAACTCGAATCGCGGATCTTCGAGCAGTCACGCCGGAACTGAGTCCGCGTTGTGATCGACTGAGTTCGGGTTGTGATCGACGGTAGGAACGCGGGTCAAACGACTCGAATCCCGTTTTTGCGGATCTTCTTTCCGAGCTTTCGCAGCTCGCTCTCCGACATGTCGACCCAGCGCGAGGCGAACTCCAGCTCCACCTCCACCAGCTCCCCAATCTCCTGCTCGGCGCTCCTCGTGATCGGGCCCGTCTTTTTCTCGACGGCGAAGACGTAGAGCGGTTCCTCCGGAAAATGCTCGACGTCTTTCTGTGCGACGTCGATCCGAACCCGCCCCTGCCACGGCGCGAGCGCAGCTTCGAGCCGTGCGCGCGCCTCGGGTGTGAGCGCAGGGGGATGGAACGTGTCGTTTCGCGTGATGAGGGAGCGTTCGACGAGCGCGGCGTGCAGGTCCTGCTGAATCCGCTCGTAGCGATCGATCCACGGCTGAGCGTCCGTCCGAATGCCATGTGCGAGGTGATAGCCGATCAGAACCTCGCACGCATGGCACGCTCGGTGCGGCTCCGAGTCGTCTGCCGCCGCACGTTCGACCAGCCCCAGCCCCTCGAGCTCGGCATCGTCCAACAACATCTCGCCCAATTGCAGTGCGGTGTTCACGTCGTCCGGGTGCTCGTCCAGGATCGAGCGACACTCCCGAATCGCGTCCTCCTTCTCGGCCGTGACCGCGAGCAGCGCCGCGAATTCTTGCCAGTCCCCGAGCTCCAGGGCCCCTCGCTCAGCACGTAATGCGACCAGTTCCTCCAACCGCTGGCGATAGCCGCTGAGAGACTCCTGGGCCTCCGTCCACGCCTGCTCGGTCTGGGCCAGCCACTGGGCGCTGAACGCATCGAGAACGTCCCGGTACGCGTCCCCTAGATACGCTTCCGCCGCGTTCCGCTCGACCGGGCGCAGCTCCTCCGCCTCGACCCCGAGCGCGTCGAGCCGTTGCGCCAGCGACGGGTGCACATCGTCGTAGTCTGGCCCCGCTTCGAGCGCCTTCCGGACGAAGTTCGCTGTCCTCGAGCCGTCCAGCTCCGCGGCGACCCGCTCCAGTTCGTGATAGATCCCCGCCGGCGGTGGCTCCAGGCGCTTGAGTTTCTCCTGTACGCCGGGCCAGAAGACTTCTCCGTAGTAGCCCGCGACCCCGTTGATACGGCACAGCGCGGCGCCCGCGACCCGGGGGCTCGTGACCGCGGCAGCCGAGGCGTCCGCCTCGTACTCGTGGCGTCGCGCCAGCACGAACGAATACGCCCCGAAGTACGGAACGAACCAGTCGAAAAATCGACGGTACAAGAACGTCATGTTGGTCGTCTGTTCTACGTAGGTCGCGAGCCGATGCCACGTGATGCGCAGTCGATAGATCCACGCCGACGTCTTTCCGTGGTTTCCGGCCAGGTGCCCGAGCTCGTGCCCTACGACGGAGTCGAACTCTTCCGGCGTCATCGAAGCCATCAGATCGAGCCCGAGCACCAGGTAGTTCTTGTGCCAGCCGAGCAATCCGAGTCGAGGGATCCCGACGATCGCGGCGTTCAGGTCGCCGACGAGCAGGACGTGGTGAATGCGAGGGCCGTCGAGCCGCTCGCGAATCGCCTCGATGCGCTGGAAAAGCTCCGGGAATTCGTCGGCGGTGATCTCGGTCCCCTCCGGCGGAGGATAGTGGACCCAAAGTGCCCGGACGCTGCCGAGAAGCAGGTAGAACGCGGGGACGCCCGCGACGAACGCGATCTTCGCCGAGGCGACCCCCGGGTGGGCGACGAAGAGTACGACCACTAGCGTGACCGCGAGGAGTCCCGCGAGGATCAGCGCCCCTACGTACGCGAAGCCGAGCAGCGCGAGGGCGACCACCCTGGCGCGGTACGCAGCCGGGCTCGCCACAGCCGACCGTTCCAGGCGTTCGATGAGAGCGTCGTGTTCGGCGATCGTCCGGGACATCGGTCACTCCGTTGGGCGCGCCGGCGGCGCGGGGGACACGAGGATCAACGCCGTTCGAGCCCCAGTTTCTTCATCACCTTTTGCAGATCTTCCCAGGCTGCGCGCTTCCCGCCCTCGTTCCGCAGCAGGTAGGCGGGGTGATACGTCGGCATCAGGTCGATCTCGCCGAACGTGTGCCACCGTCCCCGGATCTTGCCGAGAGCCCCGTCGTTTCGAGTGAGCGTGTTGCTCGCGAACTTGCCGAGCGCGACGATGACCTCCGGGTTCACCATCTCGATCTGCTTGCGTAGGAACGGCGCGCAGCGGGCGACCTCCTGCGGCTCCGGATCGCGGTTGTTCGGAGGCCGGCACTTCACCACGTTGCAGATGTAGACGTCGTCGCGCTTCAGCCCCATCGCCCCGATCATTTTGTCGAGGAGCTGGCCCGCCTTCCCCACGAACGGTTCACCCTGGAGGTCCTCGTCGCGACCGGGGCCTTCGCCGACGAACATCAACCGGGCGTGCGGGTTTCCGACACCGAAGACGATGTTCTGCCGGTGCTCGCAGAGGCCGCAGCGTGTGCAGTCTCCGATGTACTCACGCAACATTTCGAGGCGCTTCGCCGGATCGGTCTCGGCGGGGACTTCCGCCTTCTGATTCGGGGCGCTGGGCTGCGCGAAGACCGGTCGAGGCGCGGCGCCGAAGGAGTCGTTCTTCCAGAGGGCGGCGGTGGCTGGAGCCGCCGCGCTTGCCGGGGGTTCGACTTTCGCGACGGGGGCCTGCACAGCGGGCCTGTCCGCCGGGCGAGGCGCTTCCTCGCGTGGTTCCGGAGCAGCGGGCGTCGGCGGAGCCATCGCACGCCGCAACTTCGCCTCTGCCATCTGAGCCCGCGAACGCTGCGCCGCGACCACTTCCTCGTCAGATGCCGGGACGACCCCCCCGTGAGGGACGGATTGCCACTGAAGGTACTGCCGCAGGTCGCGCACGAGCGCATGAAGTTCGGAACGACTCATCACCCGAAACATACCACGGGGCGAGGGGAGCGTCGCGGGTGGAACGTTTCGACCGTGCCCGCTTCGGTGGTACGATGCCATCGTTCCGCACAAGGTCCGCTGGTGCCGCGCTTTTTCGTACACTTCATCGTTTTCGCTCTCGTGCTCTGCTCGGGCTGTGGCGACGAACGTTGTCGAAGCGACGAGGACTGCGCTGCGGAACAGGTCTGCGTCGCGACCGGCGGTGTCTTTTTCGGCGGCCCGGTCTGTATCTCCCTCGCAGATCCCGCGCAGGATGCCGCGGCCGTGGCAGATCTCGGATCCCGCGACATCGGAGCCCGCGACCTCGGATCCCCGCCCGACGTGGGAAGGCGCGACGCAGCCGAACCGCAGGGCTCGGACGCGGGGAACGGTGACCTCGGTGGCGACGCCGAGGCGATCGATCTCGGAGCGGACGCGGCCGACATGGCAGACTGCGAGACCCTCCGAGCGCAGGCGTGCGGGGCGGCCGGCGCGACCTGCGGGCTGCTCGACGGAACGACTGTCTGCGACGAGCCCGTGCTGTGCGGCGACTGTGTAGCGCCTGAAACCTGTGGAGGCGACGGCGTGCCGAACCAATGCGGCTGCGCCTCAGAGTCCGCCGACGAGTTCTGCGCTCGACTCGTCGCCACGTGTGACGAGCTCACCGCTGCCGACACCTGCGGCGTCGAGCGGACCGAAGACTGCGGCACCTGCACCCCCCCGGCGACCTGTGGAGGGGGTGGCACCGCGAACGTGTGCGCCTGTCCTTCTCAGAGCGACGTCGACTTCTGTGCGGACAACCAGGCGGAGTGCGGTCCTCTCTCGGCGATCGACGACTGCGGCGCGATGCGGCAGGTCGATTGCGGTGCGTGCCTCCCCGCGACGACCTGTGTCGCCGGAGGGTGCGTCCCCGACCGCGACGACGACGATGTCCCTGACACCGATGACAACTGCCCCGACACGGCGAACGCCGATCAGGCGAATGGCGATCAGGACCTCTACGGCGATGCCTGCGACAATTGCCCCACGGCTCGAAACGACGGGCAGGTCGACGGGGACGGCGACGGAGTGGGGGACGCCTGCGACAACTGTGTCTTCACTGCGAACCCCGCCCAGAACGATTGGGACGGAAACGGCATCGGTGACGCCTGTGACATTCGGGTCGCGTCGACCCGGACCGACACCACCCTGGACCAGAACCTGCTCGAACTCTCACTCTCGGTCACCGGGCTGCAAGATCCCCTGATCCTCCTCGCCGTGGCACATTCGGGGTTGCCCCCTTCCGACGGTGCAGCGCTCGATGTCGCCGGGATGGGGGCGACCTGGCAATCGCAGGGAGCGGACTGCGTCGGAGCCTTCGACGCCGTCCTAGAGGTCTTCCTGGCAGAGATCCCGGCCGGCTCCCCCAACGGCACGGTCAAGGTCGACCTTTCGGAGGTCGCGCCGGTCGCGGCTGTCGCGACCGCGATCGTGCTCGAACATGCAGCGAGCGCCCGGACCGTGAGCGCCTCCTCGGCCACCTGCGGTGACTCGGCTCCCGCCACGGACTACGAGTACCGATTCGACCTGAACGCTCGCGAGGCCCCCTTCAACTTCGTGGCCTTCGGCGCGTCGTCGACGAACCATAAGCCGGTCCCCGCACCGTTCTTCCGGATGACGGAAGTCACCGACGAGACCGCATCGTCCATCACCCTCGTCTCCACGACGTTTCCCACCGGCACCATCCCGCGCTCCGACTTCGGGATCGCGGGCACGTTCAGCCCGGACGTCGCGGACTGGATCGCTCGCGGCATCTTCGTGACGCCGCCCTGAACCGCGGACCGGTCCTGGTCCCGACGTTGCCTCACGTCGCGGTTTGTGGCAGGTTCCCGCCGTCTCCTGCCCCGGTGATCATCCGTGCAATTCGAAGAATCTCGGTCCATTCGCAGTTTCGTCGGCCGCATCGATCCCGGCGACGACATCGTGGAAGCTCTCACGCTCCTCTGCTCCGCGAACGACATCGGCGCCGCCGAAGTCCGGGTCTACGGCACCCTCGAGGACATCGACGTCGTGCGGTTCGACTCGAAATCGAAAGAGTATCGCTCCGTGGTGGAACATCAGGGAACGGTCGATGTCGTGCAGTTCTCCGGAAACATGACGCGGCTCGGAGATCAGCCCGTGCTTCGCGCCGACGCTCTGCTCGCGATTGACGGGCCGGTCGGGCAGCAGTTCGTCTTCGGCCAGTTGCGGCGAGCCATCGCAGTCGATTGCGAGTTCGTAGTCCAGGCCTTCGCTGACGTCGAACTGCGCCGTAAGCTCGACCCCGCCACGGGCCGCTTCCCGATCGAGTCGATCGAGTCGACCGGCGCGCCCGCGCCCGCCGGGGCAGCCGGCGCGCCGCGTGAAGCCGAAGTGCAGCCTCGCCCGATCGAGCGCCGCCGCGAGGCTCCTCCGACGATCGCCGAGCCCGCCCTCGCTCGAAAGCCCCAGACACTCGCCGACGACAGCAGCTCCGACGCTTCCGAAGCCGACGAAGCGCCTGCCAGCTCCATGAGCTGGGACGATGCCGTCGCCGAATCCGAGAAGATCAAACCCGCACGACAGCGCGAACGCCGACCCATCCCGACTCGCGCCGAGCGAGAGAAAGACTCCGAAGACGTTTACGGAGAGTACGATTTCGACGAGCCGATTTTGAAGCCCGGGGACATGCTCGACCATCCTAAGCTCGGAGAGTGCCGCGTCATCCGCGTCGAAGACGACGACTACGCGCACATCCGACTGTCGCGAGGACAGATCCGAAAGCTCGCGCTGGAGATCGTGGAGCTCGAGTTTCAGGAAGAGCGCGACGGGAAGAACGTGTTCAAGGTTCGAGTGAGAAAGTGACCCCCGAAGACGTCCGAGCGCGATTGCGAGACCTGGAGCTGACGCCACGTCGGCGCACCCGGGAGTTCGCCGAGCTCGAGAAGACCTTCGGGAAGCTCCGACCTGCCGCCGTGCTCGCGCCGCTGACGGAGCGAGACGGCCGCTTCGAGGTCGTCGTGACCAAGCGGGCCGAGACGCTTCGCAAGCACGCGGGCCAGTTCAGCTTCCCCGGCGGTCGAAAAGACCCCACCGACACCGACCTGCTCTACACCGCGCTGCGCGAGACCCACGAAGAGATCGCCATCCGTCCCGACGACGTCTCCGTCTTCGGCGCGCTGATGAGCATGCCCACCGTTACTTCCTACGACGTCACGATGTTCGTGGGTGAGTTCGAAAGTCCCTATGAACTCGTCGGAAATCCGGCGGAGATCGACACCATCGTACACATCCCCCTGAACCTGCTCCCGCAGATCCATCGCACCGAACCCGCGCAATGGAACGGGCACGAGTTCGAGATGCACTTCTTCGAGTACGGTGAGCACGTCGTCTGGGGAGCGACGGCGTACATGCTGCACTGTATGCTGCAGTTTCTGAGAATGGCGTGAGGCTTCCATGCGTGTATTGCTAGCGGTGAGCGGTGGCATCGCCGCGTACAAGTCGGCCGAGATCGTGCGGGCTTTCGTCAAGCGCGGTGACGAGGTGCGGGTCGTCATGACCGAGTCCGCGACCGAGTTCATCACACCGCTGACGCTGCAGGTGTTGAGCTCGAACCGGGTAGGGCTCGAACTCTTCGATCCGACCTACGAGAGCGAGATCGGACACATCGAGCTCGCTCGCTGGCCCGATGTCGTTCTCGTCGCCCCGGCCACCGCCAACACGATCGCAAAGCTCGCCCACGGCTTCTCGGACAACTTGCTGACCACGGTCATTTGCGCGACCACGGCCCCGGTGGTCGTCGCGCCAGCGATGAACACCCAGATGTATCTGGACGCCGCCGTCCAGCGGAACCTGCAGACGCTCCGTGACCTCGGGTACGCTCTGATCGACCCCGATCTCGGAGAGCTCGCCTGCAAAGAGGTCGGCCCCGGGCGGCTTCCCGACGCCGACGTCCTCGTCAGCCAGGTCGTGCGGGCTACTCTGCCGAGTTCGCTCGGCGGAAAGAGGGTGGTCGTGACGGCCGGCCCGACCCGGGAACACGTCGACCCCGCACGCTTCCTTTCGAACCCTTCCTCGGGACGAATGGGGTTCGAACTCGCCCGAGCCGCGCAGGCCTTCGGAGCCGAGGTGACCCTGGTCAGTGGGCCGACCGAACTCGTCACTCCCTACGGGGTGCATCGCGTCGACGTCACCTCGGCGGCCGAAATGTACGAGGCCGTGATGGAAGCTGCGAAGGGCTCCCACGTCGTCGTGAAGGCGGCGGCCGTCGCCGACTGGAAACCTCGTAAGGCCTCGGAACGCAAGGCCGAGAAGGTCGACGGTCCGAAGAAACTCGAGCTCGTCCGGACCAAAGACATTCTGAGCGAGCTGGCGCGCTTGCCCGATGCCGAGCGTCCGCTCCTCGTCGGTTTCGCCGCAGAATCCCACGACGTCGAAGCCCGCGGGATCACCAAGCGTGACCGAAAGGACGTCGATGTCATCGTCGCCAACAAGATCGGCGGGCCGAACTCGACGTTCGCCTCGGCCGACGCGCACGTCTGCTTCGTCACGGCGTCTGGCGCCGAGTGGCTCGAGATCGGTTCCAAAGAGGCGGTCGCTCGCGAGATCTGGAGCCGGGTCGTAGGCCTTCTCCCGCGCTGAAGGTCATGGCAGTTTTCTGAGAGTCCGTGTCGAATTGCTCGGATTTTTGAGGAATCGCGCGCTCTCGATTCGCCCACCATCGTCGATCTTCCCCGTCAGCCGGAGACTTTCCGGCCTCCCCCCCTCGCTGGCCCGTGCGTTGCATTCTCGTCCCTGGAACTCGATCCGACGGATGAATGATGCGAACCCACTTCTACGCGCTGGTCTCCTCTCTGCTCTTGCTGGTCGGCTGTACAGCGGGCCTCGATGGCCCTGACCGCCAGCCTCAATGCGACGCCGAGCGACGGTGTGCGGGCGACCAGCCTGCTGTCTGCGGCGTCGACGGAGTTCGTTATCCGTGCGCCTCGCAAGCCGGTTGCCTCGGCGTCCCAGTCGATCCTTTCGGTGAGGCATGTAGGACCGACGTCGTCCAAGACTGCCCCGCACCGCAGGTCTGCCCGATCGGATGCGACACCTTCGTCCGCCCCGACGGCTGCGAGACGTGCACATGCGACGAAGAACCCCCGCCGCAATGTGAAGAGATCCAATGCGCAAACTGGTGCCCCAACGGCTACGGGACCGACGAGGACGGTTGTCCGTCGTGCTGGTGTCTCCCCGAAGAGGGGTGCGGTGACGTCTTCTGCCCCGAAGCAGAGGGCTGCTATCTCGGCGATGGGTGCGAATGCGTCTGCGACACGTGCCCGCCGATCGACGAGGAGGAATGCCTCGCGCAGCCGGGATGCAAGATCGCCTACGACGACGCCGACGACGGATGCGCCAGTTGCGAGTGCGAACCGGTCGACCCGCCGATCTGCGAGCAGCATCTCTGTTACCGCGCCTGTCCTTACGGTCATCTGATGATCGACGGGTGTCCGACGTGCGAATGCAACGAGCCATGCGACGACCTCATCTGCGAAGTCGATTGTCCCCGTCAGGTCGACCCTCGCACCGGGTGCGTATCGGGCTGCGCCTGTGCCGAGCCCGAATGTCCCGACGTGGACTGCGCGCTGGCCTGCGAACACGGCTTTCGCCCCGACCCTTCGGGGTGTGAGACCTGCGAGTGCCGCGGAGCGTCCTGCTCGTCGAACGCGGAGTGCCCCGCAGGAGAATGGTGCAACGACTTCGGAGGAACTGCGTTGGTCGGAGAATGCTGGAAGATCGAGGCATGTGAGACGGATGCCGATTGTCCCGACAATCGTCCCTGCGGATTCTTCTACGAGCCGGGATGTTGCCCGCCACTCACGAACTGTGAAGACAGTCTTCCAGGTTGTCCCCTTCAGTGCCTCTGAGTGACCGCGGTCACTGAGCTCCGGCGTCAGGAGGGTTGCTCTCGGCAGGGCCTCCGAGCCCCTTCTCGTCGGGTGCACCGATCGCTCGCAGCAGGTCCTCTTCGGTGACCTCGCGGTCGGGATCGACATCGGCCCGGTCCGGCTCGGTGGCCTCGCGCTCGGGTGGAGCATCGAACTCTCCCGGCTCTTCGGGCACGACGAAGACGCGCGGTTTCGGGTCGGACGACTCGGCGGTGTCACGCTCTTTCTGCTTCTGCTTCTTTTTCGCTCGCTTCATCGCCGGCTGTCGAGGCTCGGGCGACGACACCGCGTCGCCGGTCGCGGGTCTCTCCTCAGGGGGGGCCGGCGGATCTTCGGCGATGTCGGTGAGGGGCGTGAACTCTGGCGTCGCCTCGTCGTCCTCCGAATTCTCCTGCACCCCCTCCGCGGGTTCGACCGGCTCCGCGACCTCGCGCTTTGCGAGCTTAGCGGTCGGGGGCGAAGCCCGTCGTTCGTCATCGATCGCGGCGAGGCTGTCGAACCCTTCGGTCGCCGCGACGTGGTTTGGGTCGCGCATCAGAATCTGGCGAAAGAGACTGCGAGCTTCTTCGACGTCCCCACCTTGATGGGCCATCTGCGCGGCGACGAGGAGCTGTTCCGTTTCGATGCGATCGCGCAGCACGGCGGCCTCGTTCGCGAGCCGCGGTCGGTCGATGCTGGGCTGCAGAGTGTCCAGGAGCGCCGTCGCGCGTCCGAACTTCTTCTGCTCCATCAGTTTTTCGACGGTCTGTAGGCCCGAAGTCACGTCCCGGGTGCTCAGATTCGCGGGGAGCACCTTCGCGACGTCGTCGCCCTCTGGTTGGGGAGCCTGGGGCCAGAGCGCGTAGACCACGAGGCCGATTCCGGCCGCGACCATCGCGTAGATCACCCACGGATTGATTCCGCGGGGGCCATCGTCGGCGCGATCCCGCGACAGGCTCGCAGTCTCGGGGCTGATCGACGCGCCGGTGGGGGCGGGGGCCTGTTCGGCCGGAGGAGGTTCCGCCGCTTCGACCGACGGGGCTACGTGGGAGCCCGATTCGGAGTCCCTCCTGGTCTCCGCCGTCACCCCTTCAGACGGGACGACCGTGCGGTATTGTCCGCTCGCCGTCGCGGCGTTCTCCAACACTTTGCGAAAGCGCGGGGGCACGCTCCCCTCGAACACGTCGTAGGGCATCAACCCCGTCCATCGCGAGACTTCCGCGGAGAGGAGCTGCAGAAACTCGCCGGCGTCTCGGGGGCGGTCGTCCGGGTCCTTCGACAGGGCCCGGTGGATGAGGCGGAGAGCTCCTTCGGGGCAGAGATGGTCGAACGGCATCCGTTCCTCCATCCACTGGGGCTCTTCGGTGACGTGCTGGTGCATCACCGCATAGTGTTCGCCATCGAAGGGCTTGGTCCCGGTGAGCATTTCGTAGAACATCGCTCCCAACGCATAGACGTCCGTGCGTTGATCGATCTCTTCGCCTCGAACGATCTCGGGAGCGATGTAGCCGACGCTGCCGTAGAGCTCTTTGGTCACCTCTTTGTTGCCCCGAAACCGGGCGAGTCCGAAGTCGAGGATCTTGACGAAGTCCTCCTGGCCGTGGCGCGCGCAGAGCAAGACGTTGTCGGGCTTCAGGTCGCGGTGGATGACGCCTGCTTCGTGAGCTTCGGCCACGGCGTCCAGGATCTGGACCGCGACGCGGACGAAGTCGGACCAGAAGAAGCGCTCGCGCCGTCGCAGCAAGTTGGAGAGGGGGTCGCCGTCGACGTACTCCATCACGATGTAGGAGATGCCCTCCTCGGTCCCGTAGTCGAAGATTGTGACGAGGTTCGGATGATGCAGCTGGCTCATGCCGCGCGCTTCGCGGTCGAAGCGCTTGCGTGCTTGCTCGGAGTCGACGAGATCCTGCGACAGGACTTTGAGGACGACGTCGCGGTCGAGCTTCTCCTGCCGTGCCAGGTAGACGACGCCCATGCCGCCACGCGCCAGCTCCCGTTCGACCTGATAGCGCCCGGCGACCGTCGTCCCGATCAGATGCTCGGGGCTCGCAGAGGTGTGCGAAGGCTGCCGCATTCGCCTCGGCAGTTTGATGATCGCGCTCCCCGGCGCCTGAGGAACATCGGGATCGTCCAGGTCGAAGACGAGGGGATCGTCTTCGGCTGGCTCGGTGGTCTCGTCCGACATCCAGACCTCCAACAAGCAGGCCGAAGCGCCGTCGCTCTCCCCCCGGAGACCGGCCTTCGGCGTCGTGACACAGAACCGCGAGGGTACGGCCCCGAAGGCGCCGCCGTCAATCGCGGCATCTCCACTGCGGCAGTTGGGGCCGACAGGCGCGGGTCGACCGACGAGGGGGGCGAACTCATCTCGGCGAATCTCCGGGAGTTACGTCACTGACCCGGGTCATCGGGGGCGATGGGCCGTGCGCGCCCGATCTGTTCGGCCAACCCCGAATAGCGCTCCGTGACTCGCTCGATGCCGCTGCACAGGAAGCTGGGATCGCCGAAGATACGGACACGGCGGCGCGCTCGCGTCACCGCAGTGTAGAGCAGCTCGCGGGAGAGCAATGGGATGTCCTCCTCGGGGAGAACCACGGCGACCTCTTCGAATTCCGAGCCCTGGCTCTTGTGCACGGTCATCGCCCACGCATGGTCCAACTGCGCCTGCAACCCGCTGAGATGATGCGCGCGCAGCACGCCGCCGCTCTCGAAGATCGCCGCCAGCCGCACGTCGTCCCCCGTGTCGACCCGAAGGATCACCCCGTGATCCCCGTTGAAGAGTCCACGGTCGTAGTCGTTGCGGAGCATCAGGACCGGCTCGCCAGCGATGAAGGACCCGACCGCGTCGTCCGTCTCCGTGCGGCGCATCAAGCGGGCGTGAAATGCCTCGTTCAGCGCCACGCTCCCCCCCGCGAAGACGCGGGTGAGGCAGAGAATTCGAAACGCGCCGTAGTGGTCGAAGAGAGCCCGAACGGCAGGCACGTCTTCGCTCGCGACGATCCCTTCCTCCAAGCGATACGTCCGGGCGATCGCATCCCAGAATTCCGCGCTCCCCGTGATCCTGTCGTCGAACCACTCCTCCACGAACGCGAGCAGCCTCCCTCGGTACGAATCGTCGTCGACCTCCTCCAGCGTGACCGCACCTCCCAGCCGCTGCACTGCGCTCCGGGGTTCGCCGTCGCGCACGGCCTCCGCGAATCGCAGGATCTGCCGGCCGGCGGGGTCTCGCGGATCCATCCGGAACGAATGGTGCAATCGCGCGACGTGGTCTTCGCGTGAGACGAGGTCTCGCAGCACCGTACCGGTGTCGACGCTGGGGAGCTGTTCGACGTCGCCGAGCAACACGAGGTGAGCGTCGGGGTGGACGCAACGCATCAAGCGCTCCATCAGGACCAGGTCGATCATCGAAGCCTCGTCGACCACGACCCAGCGCGCGGCGATCGGGTCCGTCTCGTCGCGAGCGAAACTCCCGTGGGCGGGCCGGTAGCGAAGCAGCCGATGCAGGGTGCTCGGAGGGTTGGTGGCGAGGGCCTCACGCAGGGCCTCGTCCCCCTCCCCAAGCTGCGTGGTGATCGCCTCGCCCATGCGATTCGCGGCCTTGCCCGTTGGCGCCGCCAGAGCGATGCGCTCGGGGGCGACGCCGGAGGAGACGAGACGACGGAGGAGCTCGACCACGATCGACGTCTTCCCCGTCCCGGGCCCTCCCGTGATGACACAGAGCGGGAGGCGAATCGCCGTGTCCACCGCTGCCTCTTGTTCCTCGGTCAACCGCGACGAAGGCCTGGCGGTCGAGGCCACGTCTTCGGCGGGATGGTCGAGCCGTTGCCGGACCAGATCTGCCAGAGAGCGCTCGTAGTGGAGCGTCCTTTGATGATAGAGCCAACCGTCGACGACGAGGAGCGGACGGTATGCGTGGGCCGTCGTCGAGAGTACGTCACTCGCTCTCTCGGAGTTTGCCAGGGCGACCAACTCGGGGGTTGCGGGGATGCGTGTCGAACCCTGCCGCAGACCGATGAGCGATTCGGTGACCGCGGTCATCAAAGTGCCGCGCTCCTCGTCAGACAGGCCGTCTCCAGCGAGCCGAACGAGCTCCAGGCCGAGCCCGAAGAGATCCGAACCGAGCTCCACGGCGGCATCCGAACGCTGGAGCTCGCGGATCCAATCGCCCTTCTGGCGATCCGAAACACTTGGTTCTTCGTTCACCGAAAGTCCGTCCGTCGTAGTTTCTGTTCGTAGCTCGCGATCTGATCGAGGGTGGGTCGATGCACGAAGAACCCGCGGTCGCGTTGCCCGTCCACGCCCCGCAAGAACGCGTACATGTACCCCCCGAATCGCTCCTCGAAGGTCGCTTCGTCGTGGATCCCGAACATTTTCAGGACGGCGATCGAGTAAAGCCAGGCCTGAGTTTCGTAGTGTGACGTCACGTGCTCGCGAAGGTCGGCCGCTCCGTAAGTCTCCAGACTGTCGGATTTCCAATCTGCAAAGAACACGCGGCCGTCGTACTCGAACACGAGGTCGATGAAGCCCTTGATGTAGCCGCGACGAACGTCGAATTCGACGTCGGCGGGAGGTGTCTCGAGGACCGTCGGGTTGCCACGCTCCGGGATCGGGAAGAGAAACTCGATCTCGCGAAGATCTCGCGGGACGTCGGCGAGCCGCTCCAGAGGCGCGCAGCCGGGAAGCGTGAGCGGCGAGGCGAGGGTCGCCCATACCACCCGACGGCTGTATTCGGCGTAGCGCTCCTCGATGCCATGGGTCGACATCGAGTCGACGAAGAGGGCGTCGACATCTGGACGGGCTACCCACTTCTCGAACGTTCCTGCGTCGCGGACTGTCGCGAAATCGATCCGCTCCAGGATGTCGTGCAGGAAGATGCCCGTATCCGCCCCCGAGGGGAGCTCGTCGCGGTCCGCCCAGGCCGCCGCGCGCGCGTCGATCTCGAGCAGGAGGTCGTCGCGCCCCTCGGCGTCCAGGTACTGGCTCGTTCGCTTCATTCGGCTGTACGAACTGACCACCAGCGGCCGACGCCGAAGCTTCTCCAGCCGGGACGAGAGCTCGCGGTCGGGGGCGGTCGGTGGCCTCCAGTCGGAGTAGTCTGCCGCCGCAGGCATGTGCAGCCCTCCCTCCGCGACCTTGAACTCGTCCTCCTCGACCCGCACCAGACGAAAGAGCGGGACCGCGCGCCCATCCTCGTCGATCGTCTCGTCCAGCGACTCGTCGACGACCTGAAGCAGACGGTTGTTCATCACCTCGTACGTTCCGTTCAGGTAGCCGTACTGCAGCTTGCCACGCTCTTTGCCGATGAAGGGGAGATAGAGGAGCGAACGGGCTCGCGTAGCCGCCACGTACAGCAGCCGCTGATTCTCCTCCGTCATCTCGCGTTCGATCGCCATCATCGCGCCGCTCGACTGCGGAAGGCCCATGTAGACCACCCGTTCGTCTCCCTGCCGGCAGACCCGGTTCTTGTCGGTCTGGGGCGCCTTCGAGAATCCCCCGTAGAGAAACACGACCTCCGCTTCGAGCCCTTTGGACTTGTGGATCGTCATCAACTGCACTGCCTTCCGATCGGTCTCCAGGCGTTGAATGTTGCGGTCGTCCGAATGTGTCGCCGCATTCTCGATCAGGGTGTGAAGCTTCACGATCAGGTCCGCGGTCGAGGCCCTCTCGCGGTGCACCTCTTCGAGCAAGATCTCGAAGAGGTGCAAGATGTTGGTGAGCTCTCGTTCGCTCGGACCGCGGAAGATCTCGCGGCGTACGACGCCGCTGTCGTCCAACACGCTGGCGAAGAGCCGTTCGAACCGTCCCTGCTTCGCCAGCTCGTGCCAGTCGAGGAGAGTCTTCACCAACGGATCGGTCTCCGGCAGATGGGCGCACTCGGCGAGTCGCTCGAACGGGACGTCGAAGAACGGTGTCGACCATGCGCGGAAACGGTTCGCACGACGCGACGGGTCGTCGATCGCGTGCAGCAGATCGAGCACGTGTCGCGCCTCCGCCGATTGGAACAGCCCCTCCTCCTTGTAGAACGCGAACGGCACGTCGAGCTCTCGGAGGTACTTGGCGAGCTTGCGGGCCTCCGTTCCGCTCCGCGTCAGCATGTAGATGTCGTCGGGGCCGACCGGGCGAGTCTGTGACGGGTCCTCGCGGTCGACGACGTTGAGCCCCTCGTCGAGGATCCGACGTACCTCGCGCGCCATCCACATCCCCAGCGTTCGTTTGATCGTGTACGCATCCAGCCGGTCGCCGCTCGGCACCACCCGCGCGATCTGGATCGGCGCGACCGGCTCCCCCCGCGAGTCCTCGAGTGCGCGGCCCGGCCGGCCACACTCCACCGGCGCGTCGTACTGAATCGCGCCCGTGAAGAACGGGGAAGGGGCACGCTGGTCCAACAGACGATTGTAGGCCGCGATCATCGTCGCCGTGGACCGGAAATTCTGCCGAAGTCGAACCGGCGCACTCTCCTCGCGCGCCTCCAGGATCGCTCTCCTCGCATCGATGTACGTGTCGACGTCCGCTCCACGAAATCCGTAGATCGCTTGCTTCGGATCACCGATCACGAACAGACGGTTCTCGGCATCGGGGCTCTCGAAGAAGATCCGTTTGAAGATGTTCCACTGGACCGGGTCGGTGTCCTGGAACTCGTCGATCAGGGCGAGCTTGTAACGCGACCGAAGCAAGCGAACCATCACCTCGCCGTTCGGGTCGTCCCGATCTCCGATCCGATCCCAGACGCCCCGCAGCATGTCGTCATAGTCGAAATGACCACGCTGCTTCACCAACCTCAGTTGTTCCCGAACCGGCTCCAGAGTCTTGTGGATCACCGCGGTACGCAGCGGGATCAGGCGGACGAGCGCGTGTTTCAGCGAAAGTTGGGTCGTCCCCGCCGGCACCTCCACGTCGTGAAAGAGCCGGAAGACGTTCTCCATCTCCCAGCGAACTCCCTCCAGACAACCCGCCAGGGCGCTGTCAGTGGCCGCGAGAAGCTCCGCGAGGTCCCGCGACTCGCCGTAGGGACGGACCGCCCCGACCAGCGCCTCGACGAGCTGAAGCATGGTGTATTTGACCTTCCCGCTCGCCACCCCCGAGACCCCGTTGCGAAACGCCCGTTGCGTGTCCACGAGCTCCTCGTCCGTCAACCGGGCGAGGTTGTCGAGCGCTTTGCGCAGTGGTTCCTCGTAAAACCCGGGAGCCAGCCTCGCGTCCTCCGTCGCCAGGTAGGCCAGAGAATCGGCGAGCGAGCGAAGATCGTTCCGCTTGAGCCAGGCGAGCAGGTACTGCCGTAGGTCGGGGTCGGTCGCGATCTCGCCGCGCAATGCCGCCTTGAACGCCATGTCGAAGATGGTGCCCGAGTCGGTGTGCTCCTCGTCGAAGAGGCGACGCAGATGAAACGCGTTCTCCATCAAGATGCGATGGCAGAACCCGTGAATCGTGTGGATCGAGCTGCGGCCGAAGAGATCGAGCTGCTGCTGGAGAATATGTCGCTGTTCGGGCCCGATCTCCCAGTGCGGCTCGTCGGGTCCGCACCGGTGTTCTTCGGCGCGGACGAGGTCCTCGAGCTTTCCACGCACCCTGGCCTTCAGTTCGGCGGTCGCCGGCTCGGTGAAGGTGACGATCAGAATTTCGTCGATCTTCGCCTCGCCAGACAGCAGCAGGTCGACGACCAGATGTTCGAGCGTGTGCGTTTTCCCGGTGCCTGCAGAAGCCTCGATTACTACGTGTCCGTCGCGCGGAATGTCGGCGAGGATGGCGGGGCGGGGGTATCTCAGGAACTCTTCCACCGAAGCAGTCTGGCACAACCGCGTTGCTGGTCCCAGCGACACCTTGGGCGATTGGCGCGGGTGGAGAGATTCGGACTGCTTCGGACGGCCCGTGCCGCCGACATATTCCGACCGTCTGGACGGACGAGAGTGCCGCTGTCCCCGTCGTCCCGCTGTCGCTTGATTGCCCGAGGTGAGTCTCGTAAGCTCGAAAGACACCTATAACTCACGCTCTAGTGTTGCGGTCCGAGGACCGGCGACGAAGGGGAGACGCCATGTCCAAGAGACACTTTTTTGCCATTCTCGCATCCCTCGCATTTGCGGTCGGCTGCAGCAAGGACCCCCAGTTACTGGTCGGGTCGGAAGAAGAGGAAGTCGAGGAGTATTTCGATCCCGCGGTCTCTGCCCAGACGACGGAACTCGAAGAAGGATTGTACGTCGAACCCGGCCTTCACCTACGGCCCGGCATCGAAGTCTTCGACGTCGACCCCGCCAACGAGGGGGAGATGACGCTCGATGACGAGACGGGAACTGCGCTTCTACAGGGGGCTGCCGCGGCGCAAATGGACGGTATCGAAGTGGGCGACATTTTCGTCTCCACCCAGACCATCGCTCGCGTCGGTGAGGTTGAAATCTCCGACCACGCTGTCACGCTACATCTCGAATCGTTCGCGTTCTGGGAGGTGGTGCACGGCGAGTGGAGCCTGCAACTTCCGCTGGACCGCGAAGGTGAGGACCAGACGTACGAGGTCGATCCGACCGACTACGAGATTCATCGCCAGATGCTCAGCATCACCCACGACGTATCGAGCAGTGCCACGGTCGGAAGCGTGAAGTTGAGCACCGAGTATTCGCTAGGTCTCGAAGCAAATCCGCACATGCGGTTCGAAGGCAAAATCCCGTTCTACTCGAGCGAAGCCGACTACCACTGTGAAGACCCTCAGGTGAACGTCAACGTCGGTTGCGTTCTCGGCCGATGCGCGAAGCGCTACCGTTACTGCGTGGACTACCTGACCCTTTCGGTCGAGTTCGGCGCGGACGTCAGCGGGAAGACGACCCTCAGCGCGACCGGCAAAGAAAAATTCGAAACGCCGGGCAAGGACGACAAGCGAATCTACGAGAAGACCCTCGGACAGATCCCCCTCACCGGTCCTTTCTTCCTCCGCCCTGCCCTGTACATCGAGCGGCAAGCCTACGTGGAGGCGTCAATCAAAGGTGAGCTGGAAGTCTCGGCGAGCGCTGGTGCGAGCGTCCCCCTCGGGTTCGAATATCGCAACGGGGACGGGTTCTCGATGATCCCCAACGAACGGTACCCCGCCACGAGCTACGCGAATCTGGGGGGCTCCGCGACGCTGACGGCGAAACTCGAAGCCGGCGTTTGGGCCGAGGCCGGCTTCGAGATGAAAGTGTGTACCCCCGACCTGCCCGCCGACGTCTGCGTCAACGGGTTGACTGCCGGTGGACGCGTGACCGTGAAAGGCGCCTATGAGGACACTGTCGGTGAATTCGTGAGCGCGCCGACAATACGCGACCACTGCCTCAGCGTTGCCGCGGAATTCGAAGCGAAAGTCACCGGAAAGGCAGAAGCAGAGGTTAGCGCCTTCGGGTTCAGCAAGAAGGTGACGCTGGTTTCAGTGCCGTTCTCGCCGTTCAAGAAGACCCTCGCGGACTGGGACGACGGAGGCGAGTACTGTAGCGGTCAGCACGAGATCCTCGTGCACCGGATGAACGAACAGTACAACATTGACATCGACTGCGAGCTCCCGGCCGAGAACCCGCTGGCTGGAACGTGCGTGGAAGCATTCGCACGCCCCTGCTACCAACCCGAGGGGCAATGCAGCGGCCTCGTCTACGAGGACGGTTCGTACGACATGGTCTGGAGCTCGGGAGACAGACTGTACAGCGACGTGACCGAAACACAGACCATCTTGGAAGGAACCGAAAACGAGTACCAGGTGCCGATTGGGTTCGACCACAACATGTTCGGCGTCGACGACACGCATTGCGTTGCCGGCCAATCCGTCGCATCGTCGGCGCAAATCCAATACGACTGCATCTACGAGTCGGCGTTTACTCTCCTCGTGTCCGACCCCGAAAGCGACTATGAGGAGGGCGATGTGCTCGAGACGTGTGTCACTGGAAACGGCCTGCAGATCTTTACCTGCCCCGATGGAACGAGGCTGACGCTCGGGGTCGAGGAGCCGACGATCTGCCTACAGGGCGGAGCGTGCGAGTTTGGCGCGGGGTATCTGGAAAACCTCAGCCAGAACCGCGGGCTCTGAGGACAAAACGTCGCACCGCGGGCTCGGAGGACAAAGCGTCGCGCCCACTGGTCAACAGTCCGAAGACGGGCAGCAGCAAAAAGCCGGCATCAGCCGGCTTTTTTTTATCCCGGAGCGCTCGGCTGGCCAGTCACTTCCCCGCGATGTAGTCGGCCTCCGATTCGTCGAGGATACCCCCACCCCCTCCCTCGGCTTCCGGGGAGCTCGACCCGCCGGTGCGTCAGATCTTCGGAGCCATCTCTCGGTACTTCTCGGCGCCGTCTTTCTGGTTGATCTGTGCCTTGCGCATTTTTGCGATCGCCTTTCGGGCGTTTGCGACGCGCTCCGCGGGGTTGGGGTGAGAAGAGATGAGGGCAGGGGGGCTCGGCGATTCGGCGAGCTTTGTGAAGAACGAGACGTAGCCGATGGGCGTGTAGCCGGCGTCCACGGTGTACCAGATGCCGACGGCGTCGCTCTCGCGCTCGGCGTCCCGGCTGTGCTTGAGCAGGTAGCCGTTCGCGAGCACACCCGCCACCAACTCGCCGAGCAGGCCGGGGTTCTTACCCAGGGCGATCGAGGCGATCGCGCTCGCGCCGTAGGCCGCGACGAGCCGCTTGGCGATGTGGCGCTTCGTCACGTGAGCCACTTCGTGCCCCAGAACCCCCACGATCTCCGCCTCGTTCGACGCCGCCTTCAGAAGCCCCGTGTACATGTAGATGTAGCCCCCGGGGAGCGCGAAAGCGTTGATCGTGTCGTCGTCTTCGACCACCTTGAAGGTGAAGTTGATCCCGTCGGGAATGTCGCCCCGATCCCGGGCGGCCGCGACGACCTCCATGCCGAGCCCCCGAATCCACTTGTTGATTTCTTCGTCGTTCGACAGGGTCAGTTCTTTTTCGACCTCGGCGGACATCTGCTTGCCGAGCTCGTTCTCCTGACTGATCGGCAGCAGAGTGTCGGCGATCGCGCGTCCCGGTGATTTGCCGGTGGCGCAGCCGCTCGAGGCGAGCGCGAAAATCATCGCGAAGATCGTCATGTGAATTTTGTAGACCACGTTTGCTCCGTTTGAGGTTGCGACGAGAAAGTGATGATCACGAGCCGCCAAAAAACCAGGAACCTTCCAGAGTGAAGAGGACGTTGGACCGATCATCGTGGAAGCGGCCGAGGGCACGGACTCCCAGCCCGAAGGTCCCGAAGATCCCCAGGCCGGCTCCGCCGCCGACCTGCCAGGCGGGGGAAAAGCGAGCACCCGCGCCGGGGACGTCGACGTCCCCCGAGTAACCGAGCGTGCGCATCACCCCGCCACCTGCGCCCTCGACGTGCAACCGCACGAACCCGAGCCAGAAGCCGAGCGCCGGGCCCGCCCCCAGAAAAGTCGCCGTGTTCGTGACGGCTAGGTTCCCGGGCGACTCGCGACGCACGCTGAAATCGACGACCCCCTGGAGCTCGAGGAAGCTGAGGACGTTGAAGCCCCCGGTGACGCCGAAGGTGAAGCTCGGGTCGCGGCCGCCATACGTCGTCTCCCAGGCCTGGGTGGCGAGGTAGAGGCTCAGCTCGCCGGTCGCGTCGTCCGGTGCGGTCCAGAGGTCGGTGCGAAGACCGTTCTCCGTACGGGGCGGTTCGCCGTCTGCGGTCTGCGCGGCATCCGCGGGGGCCGCGGCACCGAGCGCCGCGACGGTGAGGAAGATCGCGAAAGGTCGGTTCACTCGAAACCCGGGATCGAAACGCCGCGTTCGCGAGCGACTTCGCTGGCGCGGTCGTAGCCGGCGTCGACGTGACGGATGACGCCCATCGCCGGATCTCCCGTCAGGACGCGCTCGATCCGCCGGTCCGCCTCTTCGGTTCCGTCGCAGACGATCACCTGACCGGCATGCAACGAGTACCCCATCCCGACCCCGCCCCCGTGATGAAAGCTGACCCAGGAGGCGCCGTTCACGGCGTTGAGCATCGCGTTGAGAATCGGCCAGTCCGCGACTGCGTCGCTGCCGTCGAGCATCCCTTCGGTCTCGCGGTTCGGGCTGGCGACGCTGCCACAGTCCAGATGATCCCGCCCGATCACCACCGGTGCCGAGAGCTCGCCGTCACGCACCATGCGGTTGAACTCCAGCCCGGCACGGTCGCGCTCGCCGTAGCCGAGCCAGCAGATGCGCGCCGGGAGGCCCTGGAAGTGGACCCGCTCTCGGGCCATGTCGAGCCACCGCATCAGGTGCGCCTTTTCCGGAAAGAGCCGCCGGATTGCGTCGTCCGTCTTGTAGATGTCCTCTGGATCTCCGGAGAGCGCGACCCAGCGAAACGGGCCTTGCCCCTCGCAGAACAGCGGCCGGATGTAGGCGGGGACGAACCCCGGGAACTCGAAGGCACGCTCGAACCCGTTGTCGTACGCGACCTGTCGAATGTTGTTGCCGTAGTCGAACGCGATGGCGCCGGCGTCCTGCAGCGCGACGATCGCCTCGACGTGCGCGACGATGCTGGCGTTCGCGCGCTCGAGGTACGCGTCCGGATCGGACCCGCGCAGCGCACCGGCTTCCTCGAGCGACATCCCGGCCGGGACGTATCCGTTGAGCGGATCGTGTGCCGAGGTCTGGTCGGTCACGAGGTCGGGGACGACGCCACGTTTCACGAGCTCGGGGACGATCTCCGCGGCATTGCCGAGCAGGCCGACGCTGAGCGCGTCACCGGCCCTCTTCGCCTCGTCGATCCACTCCAGCGCTTCCTCGAGCGACTCCGTCGACCGATCGAGGTAACCGGTCTCGAGCCTCCGCTGAATCCGCCATGGATCGACCTCGATGCCGAGGAAAGCGGCTCCCGCCATCGTGGCGGCGAGCGGCTGGGCGCCGCCCATCCCACCGAGGCCGGCCGTGAGGAGAAATTTCCCCGCGAGGTTCGAGCCGAAGTGTTTCTCTCCCGCTGCGACGAACGTCTCGTACGTTCCCTGCAAGATTCCCTGAGTCCCGATGTAGATCCAACTGCCCGCCGTCATCTGGCCGAACATCATCAGGCCCTTCTTCTCGAGCTCCCGAAAGTGCTCCCAGGTCGCCCACTTCCCCACCAGGTTGGAATTGGCGATCAGCACCCGGGGGGCGTCCGCATGGGTGCGGACGATGCCCACTGGCTTGCCGGATTGCACGAGCAGGGTCTCGTCGTCCTCCAGATCTTCCAGCGACGCCACGATGTCGTCGAACGCCTTCCAATTGCGAGCGGCCTTCCCGCTACCGCCATACACCACGAGATTCGCCGGGTCCTCGGCGACCTCGGGGTCGAGATTGTTCTGGAGCATGCGAAGCGCAGCCTCTTGCACCCAGCCCTTGCACCGGAGCTGAGTTCCACGCGCTGCTCGAATCGTTCGGTCGGTCATCGTTGGGTCACCGTTCGAGTGGTCGGTTCATTCGTCCCGGAAAGTGTACTCCATCGTCACGTTGACCGACGCCGTACCGTCGGCAGGCTCGGGGAGCTTCGCCTTCTTCAACGTCGACATCGCACAACTCACTACTTTGTCGTCCGCCAGCGAAGAGTGGTGCTTCTCCACCTTCTGCACTTTCCCCCCCTTTCCGGCCTTCACCTCGAGGAGCGTGCGACCGACGCCGGCGAACTGATTCTTTCGGACCTGCGAGCTGTAACACTTCGACAACGTGTCCTGCATCTCCTCGATCGCCTTCTTGGCGGCCGGGTCCTGGTCTCCGAAACCGTTCGCGTAGACCGACTGCAGATTGGCCACAGGCACCCGCTTGTACTTCGACGCGTTGAGAGAGTACTTGGCGACCTCGGCGCCCGCGGTCCAGACCGCGATGTCCTTGCTCGACACCACGACGACGTCGAGCTTCTTGTCGCCATCGATGTCTTTGACGATCGCCGCGACCGGCTTCGCACCCAGCTCGATGCGCCCCAGCGCGGTTTTCTTGGAGCGGCTCTTCACCGCGACTGCGTTGCCGTCGACGACGAGCGTCTCCTCCGCGGTCCCGTCGCCGTCGAGATCGAACGATGCCTTGCCGGCGAGGACGTCGGCGTCGACCGGATCGATCCCGGGAAAGTCGGGATCCGTCACCTCCGCCGCGTCGGCTTCGGCCGCCAGCATCGTCCCGCTCTGTCCATCCACCCTGGCGAACTTCTTCGAGCCCCGGATCTTGCACTCGACGTCCGCCTTCAGGTCGCCGTTGATGTCACCCGCTACGCACCAGTCGTACCGCTTGCCGATCGAGATGCTCCAGATCAACTGGTTGTCGTAGGTGAATGCCTCGATCTTCTGGCCGTCGACGCAGACGAAGTCTTTCGAGTCGTCCTTCGCGAAGTCTGCGACCAGAAGATCGTCGCAAGACTTTCGGAACCAGATCGGGTTCGTCTGGTGATCGATCCCGAACGACGGGGTGCCGGCACCGACCGCGTCGAGCTTCGAGTCACCGTTCATGTCGGTGAGGTAGACGGCTGGCGCCTTCTTTCCTTTCGGTGCGCGCCACTTGTAGACGCGCCAGACCGTTCGATCCTTGCCGAGGAAGTACAGAGACCCGCCGTCGTGGATCGCGACGGGTGTCTGCTCGTCGGGCCAGTCGTAGATCGTCTGCGCGGAGGCAGCGCTGGCAGCGAGGGTGAATGCGGATGCGGTGATGAGAGCGGATAGTTTTCGCATGGCGTTTCGTCGGCTTCGGGTTGTCACGAGAAGTGGTAGACGGAAATCGCGCGCCTCGCAACGAGCAGCGGCTCGCGGGACGGTCGCAGGGGGCTCCCCGCGGTCCTGTGGACGTGACGGTGACCGTTTCATTCATCGACATCATTTCGGGCGGGCTTGCATTCGGAACCATCGATCCGACATTCCTGCGAAAGCGACTCCAGGTACACCGACGTGACCGCACGAGATTCAGACGCTCGGCATGCTGCCTCCCGGCGCATGCGCTCCAACCGGAGGGTGGAGCGAATCTTGGACGTGATGCCCTACGTCTTTGGAGGCGCCCTCGTCCTTCTAGGAGGGGTTGTGTTCGTCTTCGGGTGGTGGCTCCATCACGAGGTCGTCCACTCGCCGATCGAAGACATCGCGAGCATGAAGGCGAACACCGCGATCGCCGTCACGATGCTCGGGCTCGCGATCATCTCGCTCGGGCCCAAGCCGAGGGCGAGTCAGAATCGCCGGATCTTCGGACGCATTATGGCGGTCGGGACGCTCGTGGTCGCCGGAATCTCGGGCGTCGAGTTCGTCCTCGGCACTGACTGGGGCTTCGACGAGTATCTCTTCACCGACGCCGCGACCCCGAGCGGCGACTACCCGGGCAGAATGTCGATCTCCGCGGTGATCGGCTTTCTCTTCGCAGGGGCGGCGCTTTTCTTGCGGGGTTCGGTTCGTCCGGGCCGCATTCGCGCCAGCGAGCCGCTGATCGGGGCGCTCGCCGCGATCTCTGTCCTCGCACTCGCAGGGTACGTCTACAACGTTCAGGCGCTCTACGGGCTCGGCATCTACCGTTCGATGTCCCCGCACACGGCCGTGGCCCTGACGTTGGCGGCGATCGGTCTCGGCGCGATCAGTTGGCGCAGTGGGTCTTTTGCGAACCTGGCCAACGATACGGCCGACGGGATGCTGCTGCGGCGGATGCTCCCCGCGGCGTTCTTCGTCCCCTTCTTCCTCGGCGCCGCGGTCGCTTTCCTCGACAGCGTCGGCAACTACCCCAAGGAGATCCTGGTGCTCGCCCTGGCGATCAGCTCCGGCGGGGTCCTGATCCTCTTCGTGCTGTCGACCGGGCGCACTCTGCGTCGGCTCGATCTCGCGCAGCGGCAAGCCCAGCGAGCGCTCGATGCTCAGCGCGAATGGGCGCAGACGACGCTCGCGAGTATCGGCGAAGGGGTGATCGCCACGGACTACGAAGGGAAGATCACCGCGGTTAACAAGTCCGCGCGGAACATCCTGCAGCTTCGCGGCGACCCGATAGGCCTGCACATCGACGCGATCGCTCTGCTGAAGGACGAGAAGAGCGGAAAGTCGTTACCGAACCCAGTGCTGCGATCCCTGGGACGTCTCCCCACGGAATCGACCGCGATCGCGAACCTCGTCCGCAGCGACGGCGAGGTTATCCCGCTCGAGAGCAACAGCGCCGCGATACGGGCCGACGATGGCACGATCGTCGGCGCGGTGTGGACGTTTCGCGACATCACCGAGAAGCGCGCCGAAGCCCGTCGAAAGGACGACTACCTGTCGATGCTCGCCCACGAGCTGCGCAACCCACTCGCCCCCGTCCTGACCGGAGCGCAACTGTTGGCCCAGACGGGCGCCTCGCCGGAACAACGGAAGGTGCTCGACGTGATCGAGCGCCAGGTCACCCACCTGTCGAGGCTCGTCGACGACATCCTGGAGCTGACGCGGTTTCGGCGAGGACAGATTCAATTGGAGCGCAGCCCGATCGACGTAGCCGACGCCGTCGATGCCGCCGTCGACGCCGCCCGCCCCCTCGCCGATGCGCGGCGGCACGAGCTCGTCTGCCACATCGATCCGGAGTGCGAGGAGATCGTGGTCGAGGCCGACAGGGAACGGCTTCACCAGGTCTTGACCAACTTGATGCTGAACGCGGTCAAATACACCGACCCGGGCGGACACATCGACGTCCGGTTTTTGATGCGAGAAGGCGTGCCGACCGTGGCGGTCGTCGACGACGGGCGTGGCGTGACTCCCGAGGATCTCGAGTCGATCTTCCAGCCGTTCGTGCAGACCGCGCGTTCTCTCGACCGTTCGGAAGGTGGGCTCGGGCTCGGGCTCGCCGTCGTCAGCGAGATCGCGGAGCGCCACGGATGGACGATCGGTGCGTCGAGCGAAGGGGAGGGGTGTGGCTCCGAGTTCTACGTCTCCTTCCCGGCGTTCGACCGACACGAGGGGCCCGCGCTCGAGCAGCGTTCCGAGCCGTTGTCGGCCGAGGGTGATTCCCGAAAGATTCTCATCATCGAAGACAACGTCGACGCCGCCGACATGCTCGCCATGTTGCTCGAGGACGCCGGCTACGAAGCACAGGTTGCGTACGACGGCCTCTCCGGGCTCGAACGCTTCGAGGCGCAGGTTCCGCAGATCGTCATCCTCGACTTTGGGCTGCCGGGACTCGACGGGTTCGAAGTCGCGAGGAGACTTCGAGCGCTCCCTGGAGGCGATGACGCGAAGCTAATCATGGTGACCGGCTACTCCCAGAACCCCCCGGGGGCTTCCGAAGAAGGGGCCGAGATCGACCATCGGCTCACCAAGCCGATCGACATAGAGGTCCTCAGGGAGTTGCTGCGTCCCGCCGCCTGAGGGTTTCGGTACCTGACGAGGCGTGTTATCCATCCGCCATGCGTGGAGTCGTGCAGAGAGTCAGCCGTGCCCGGGTCACCGTCGACGGTGAGGTCACGGGGGAGATCGGTCACGGGATCCTGCTCCTCCTCGGCGCAGGAGAGGGCGATGAGCCGACCGACTCCGCATGGCTGCTCGAAAAAGTGTTGAACCTTCGCATCTTTCGCGACGACGAGGACAAGATGAACCTCTCGCTGCTCGACGTCGGCGGCGAACTTCTGGTCGTCAGCCAGTTCACTCTGTACGGCGACTGCCGCAAAGGGCGCCGACCCTCTTTCGTGTCCGCGATGGAGCCACAGCGGGCCGAGCGGATGGTCGAACGGTTCGTCGCCGATGCGCGTGAGCGGGGTGTCGTCGTGCAGACCGGGAGGTTCGGTGCGATGATGGACGTCGAGCTCGTCAACGACGGGCCCGTCACCCTGCTGCTCGATTCGAAGAAGGACTTTTGACCGAACCAGGAGACGATGTGAGCGAGACCATCTTTTCGAAGATCATCGCAGGGGAGATTCCCTCCGACAAAGTCTACGAAGACGATGACGTGTTGGCCTTCAAGGACGTGAACCCCGCCGCACCGGTGCACATACTCGTCATCCCCAAGAAGCCACTCGTGAACCTCTACGACGCCGCCGACGACGACGCCGCGCTCCTCGGCAAGCTCCTGTTGACGGCCCGAAAGGTCGCCGAAGAACAGGGGCTCGAGGGCTTTCGGGTCGTCATGAACAACGGCGCTCGGGCCGGACAGACCGTCTTTCACATGCACGCCCACGTCATCGGCGGTCGGGATCTCTCCTGGCCCCCGGGCTGATCGAGGCACGGCGCCCCGCTCCGCATTCGACCTCGGGCGCGGCAGCGAAAGGATTGCGCCTACCATGTCTGCCGACGCTCCGCCCGTTTTTTGTTTGAACATGGCGGGCGAACCTGACATGGTGCGCGCGCTTTCAAACATTTCAAGACGGAGAGGCAATGAAAACACTTACGGACTACGCGGTGGTCAAGGACGCTTCGCTCCGGCGAAAGTACGCCAACAGTCGCATCCCGATGGCGACCCTGTACGAAGCTTACTTTGACGGAGACATCGATCTTCCGGAAGATTCCCGCCTTTACGACATGCTCGCCGATCGCGACCTGTTCGTGAACTACAACATCACGCCGGGCCTTCTGAAGTGGGCCGCGACCAACATGCTCCCCGAGCGGCTGATCCACACGCAGTCCCAGGACACGCGCATCGTCCGCGAGCACTACGACCGCGGGAACGACTTCTTCGAATGGTTCCTCGGCGAGCGAATGGTTTACACCTCCGGCTTCTTCGAAAGCGACGACGCGACGGTGGAAGAAGCGCAGGACTGCAAGTTCAACCTCGTCTGCCAGAAGCTGCAGCTCGAAGAAGGCGAGCGCCTCCTCGACATCGGCTGTGGATGGGGAACCCTCGCGGCGCACGCCGCGATGCACTACGGGGCTGATGCCACCGGCGTCACCCTCGCAAAAGAGCAGACGCAGTTCGCGAACGCCCGCTTCGAAAAGTGGGGCCTCGGCGACCGCGCTCGCGTCCTCTGCAAAGACTACCGCGACATCCCCAAGCAGCGCTTCGACAAGATCGTCTCGCTCGAGATGGTCGAGCACGTCGGCGTGAAGAATCTCGACAAGTATTTCAAGGGCGTCTACGACCTCCTCGAAGACGACGGGCTCTTCCTGCTTCAGTGGACCGGCATCCGTAAACTCGGCATCGGCCCGGCTTACGGCCCCGGAGACATCGGACTTCGACCGGAAGACCTGTCCTGGGCCCTCTTCATGAACAAGTACATCTTCCCGGGCGCGGATGCTTCGCTCGCCTGCGGACCGATGACCGAGTACGCCGAGCGCAACGGTTTCGAAATCCAGACGATCGAGAACGTCTCGTTCCACTACACGCTCACCCTGCGTCGCTGGCACGACAACTGGATGTCGAACAAGGAGGCTATCATCGCCACCTACGGCGAGCGTTGGTACCGAATCTGGCACTTCTTCCTCGCCTGGTCGGCGCTGATCGGAGAGCAGGGGCGTGCCGCTTGCTTCCAGATCGTGATGAACAAGAACCTCGACCAGTACGACAGGAAGAAGTTCATCACCGCACCGACCCCCGCCTTCGGATCGCGTCGCAGCGATTCGCTCAGCCAGCCGGCGCTCCCGTCGCTCAAAGACGACGACGTTCTCCCGAGCGTGGCGGCCGCGGAGTAATCTGCGATAGCGGCTTCGATGACTCGAGGCTCGACTCGACCCGAATAGTTCCAGACAGAGGGCGACACTCCGATCGGGGTGTCGCCCTCTCGGTTTTGGGGCCCCGGAATCGCGCCCTCCGATCTCGATCGTTGAAGGGCCCCGGAGCGTGATTACAACTTCTTGACTGCGTTCAATGCACCGCGCGCAACCTCGAGACGTCGTAGTCTCCCCCCTTGGGACCGCACGGTAGTGCAACAAACAGGATCCTGTATGATGGCAGAAGCTCCGCAAGCGAGAACCACGATGGCCGACGACAAAAAGCCTGCGAAAACGAAGAAGAAAAAGAAGTCGTCTCCGGCCGACATGAAGCTCAAGAAGCAGTCCAAGGCGGCCCGAGCGGCCGATGTCGAAGTACTCGACAACTCGGACGACGGAGGCATGGACATGACCCAACGTGGTCTCGCCCACACCAAGGAGACGCTGGGCGACCTCAGCCTCGCGCTCACCATGGGGGGCGGACAGGTTCCCGTGAGCGCGGACCCTCTCAGTGCGTACCTCTCCCGGCTCTCCTACATCGAGCCGCTCCCTGCCGAGCAGCAGCAGGGGCTCGCCGAACGGTACGTCGAGAACGAAGACATCAACGCCGGTCGAATGCTGATCGTCACGAACCTTCGTCTGGTCGTGAAGATCGCGCGAGAGTACCAGCGCCGCTGGACCAACCTCCTCGATCTCATCCAGGAAGGGAACGTCGGCCTCGCCGAGGCCGTCACCCGCTACGATCCGTACCGAGGCGTGAAGTTCACCTCGTATGCCCAGTACTGGATCCGGGCGATGATCCTGAACTACCTGATGAATCACCTTCATCCAGTCAAAATCGGTAGTTCGCGAGCCGGCCGTAAGCTTTTTTACAACCTGAAGAAGGCCCGACGAGAGCTGATCCGCCAGGGGCACGAAAATCCTTCGCCAGCCCTCATCGCCGAGTATCTCGACGTCGACGAGAAGGAAGTCGTACGCGTCGCTGCACAGCTCGATGCCCCTCCCGTCTTCATGGACGCTCGGGCGCCCGGCTACGAGAAAGCGACGATCGGCGAGCTGATGGCGGACGACCATCAGGACGACCCCGAGGCGCTCGTGGGCGTGCATCAGTTCAGCACGCAGATCGGCGATTCGATCAAGGCGTTCGGAAAGCAGATCGACGACGATCGCGAGCGAGCCATCTGGTTTGAGCGGATGATCGCCGAGGATGGAAAGTCCCTCGTGGAGCTCGGCGACGAGTGGGGAGTTTCCAAAGAGCGAATCCGTCAGGTAGAAGTACAGATTCGAAAGAAATTTAAGCGATTCCTGATCGATCGACTCGGTGAGGAAGTAGAAGTGAACTTCTTCGAATTGCAGTAAAACCCCTCCGTGACACAAAGAACCCGGCCAGTGAGCAAAACCCTGATTGCGGCGCTCGCGGCCGGGTTTTGCATTTCTTGCGCGACCTCCTCCGACAGTGCCTCCGCGGTCACCGCACGGTTCGGAGAATCGTACGAGCGATGCCTGGCGGGCGACCTCGAGGCGTGCGCAGATCATGCCGCGACGATGGACTCTCGCCCCGCCCCCGAAGCGAAACGAGCGGCGCTCGTCGCGTACCAGTACGGCTGCATCAATGGGCACGCGGCATCGTGCACGGGCCTCGCCGAGATCCTCGGCGATGGCGCGAACGCCGGCCAGCGGGATCGCGTCGTCGAAGCTCTCCAGACGGCCTGCGACGGCGGCGAGGCGGACGCGTGCGTCGAGCTCGCCGAAGACCTCCCGCGCGAACGAGCACTGCCGATTTACGAAGCGGCGTGCGACGACGGGTCCGGCGCCGGGTGCCACAATCTTGCCGTTATCCTTCGCGAGCGTGCGAGGCTCGACTCGCAGTTGGTGCGCGCGCAGGAGCTCGACCGGAAGGCGTGCGAACTCGGAGTGGTCGAGGGATGCGTCGCCGCCGGACAAGCGCTGCTCTTCGGGTCCGGCGTCGACGCCGACGAAGAGGCCGGGTTGAAGATGCTCGAGCGGGGGTGCAACGAGCAGGTCGGCACCGGGTGCGTCACCCTCGCCAACATCTGGGAGCGCGGGATCGGCGTGACGCCCGATGCCAGGAAGGCTTCCACCTATCGGGAGCTCGCCGCGCGGCATCAATCGATCCGTGAAGGCTTCGACGACGGGGAACTCGCCTTCGTCGCGTACGGCGACGCGTGCACGCGGGGGGACGCCTTGGGGTGCTTCGCGGCAGCCTGGCATCGGCAGGAAGGGTACCAGGTGTCGAAGAACCTCACCGTCGCGCGGGAGCTGTATGCAGTCGCATGTTCGAGGGGATTGGCGCGCGCATGCAGCCGCGCGGCCGACGGGGAGAGAGCGCAGTGAGTAGGGGGAGGAAGTCGCGCGCCATCGTCCGAGCCACGGCCCTCTCGCTGTTGTTCACCCTCGGTCTGCCGGTCGCCCTCGGGGCTTTGCTCTCGTGTGCGGGCGGTGCTCGGGTCGAAGACGGCGGCCTGGTGGATCGCGAGGGATGGCCGGTCCGCCCCGCCGACCGGCAATTGCGCTGCCCCGAAGGAACCTACCTCAGTGACGAGATCGCGCAGTCCGGACGTCGCGTCGCCCGCTGCCAGACGTTCGATACCCACAACGCGCGAGGGTTCGAACTCACATGGAGCGCGGAAGGTACGTTGCTCGCCGAGATGCGCCTCTCCGAGGGAGGCGAGCCGCAGAAGCGCTCGCAGTGGTTCGAATCGGGCGAGCCGTCAGTGGAAGAGGTCTACGAGGACGGACTCCTGATGCGAAAGGTCGCCTGGTATCCGAACGGTCGCGTGCGCGCGAAGGTCGAATACGCCCCGGAGCGAGGCGTCACGGTCGTTCAACGCTTTGGCCCCGACGGCTCGGTCGAGGAGGAGGGCGAACTCAAAGACGGTCAGCTCGTCGGCGAGTGGCGCGAGTGGAAGGACGGAGCGCTCGAACGAAGGACCTACGTCTCCGGAATCCTGCAGGGGGCGGCCGAAAGAACCTTCCCCGCCGGCGGCGTGGAGCGCGGCCGCTACGAGAACGGTCGCAAGGTCGGAAAATGGATCCGGGTCGACGACCAGGGGAACACGATCCGCGAAGTGGAGTTCGTGGCAGGGGAGATGACCGGGAGCTACAAACTGTTTCATCCCACCGGGCAGATTCGCGAGGACGGCCGCTACCTCGACGACGAGAAACACGGCCGCTGGCGAACCTGGCATCCCAACGGAAACCTCGCCTCCGAGGTCTGGTTTTCGTGCGGACGTCCGGTCGGCCCGTACATGACGTTCGACACGGCGGGCAACCCCGAACAGATCGGTCAGTACGAGGACGGCGAGAAGGTCGGGGAGTGGAAGAAGATGACCCCGACCGGGGCCGCCACCCAGGTGCAGGAGTTCCGTCCCCCCGCGCGCGCGTTCGAGCCGAGCTCGCTTCCCCGACAGTGTGGTGGCGACTGAACTCCCCGTTCAGCCGAGCTTCGACATCACGATGTCTTTCGCTGCGCCGCCGTCGAACTGACCTTTGATGCGCCCCATCAAAGGGCCCATCACTTTTCCCATGTCGCTCTTGGACTCGGCGCCGGTCGACGCAATGAGTTCGTCCACGATCGCGCCGACTTCTTCTTCGGAGAGCTGGCGTGGAAGGTAGTCCTCGATGACGACCAGCTCGGCCTCTTCCTTGTCGGCCAGCTCGTCGCGTCCGCCTCCTCGATACGATTCCGCCGCTTCGCGCCGCTTCTTCGCTTCGGTCGAGAGCACCGTGACGATCTCGTCCTCCGTCACGTCACGGCCCAGATCGATCTGCTTGTTCTTGAGCGCCGAGATGAGCATGCGAATCGTCGTGAGACGTTCCGAGTCGCGCGCCTTCATGGCGGTCTTCATGTCGGTCTTGAGTCGTGTCAGCGTGTCAGCTTCGGCCATGTTTACCTCGGGGTCGCGGAAAGGTCGCAAGCTATGCGCGGACCAGCTTTGGCGCAAGTCGGCTGGAACACGGGCGCGGATCAGGCTTCGAGGGACGCCCAGCGCTGCGCCTTCGCCTTGAGTCCCTGCTTGTGGTGCGCGATCTCGCGGACGAACACTTCGACCAATTCCGGATCGAACTGGCTCCCCGCGAACGCCTGGATTTCGCGGATCGCGACGTCGTGTGGCAGGGCGCGACGGTACGCACGATGAGACGTCATCGCGTCGTAGGTGTCTGCGATGGCGAGGATGCGTCCCATCAGCGGGATCTCTTCACCCGCCAGACCGAGCGGGTAGCCCTTGCCGTCCCAACGCTCGTGGTGGTGGTAAACACCCGGGATCAGGTCGTGCAGGAACGAGATCGGCTCCAGAATCCACTTCCCGCGGGTGGTGTGGCTCTTGAACATCTCGTACTCGCCCTCGGTCAGCGGTTCCGCCTTGTTGAGATCCTCGTACCGAATCCCGAGCTTCCCGATGTCGTGCATCATCGCCGAGTCGGCGATCGTCTCGACGTCCTGTTCCGGAAGATCGAGGCCGCGCGCGATCATGACGGCATATTTGCTGACCCGCTGCGAGTGCCCGTGGGTATAAGGGTCTTTGTCCTCGAGCAGGTTGGCGAGCGCCTTGATCGTGTCCTTGAACGTCGTCTTCAGCTCCTGGTAGAGCCGCGCGTTCTCGATCGCCGCAGATGCACGCCCACCCAACACGGTGAGCATCTTCCGCTTCCCCTCGCGGAACGAGCGCTTCTCGTCGAAGGCGAAGGCGACGAGGAGACCGACGGTGGAGTTGGCGGTCCGCAGCGGCACGCACAACAACGAGAAGAGCTGCTCAGCGGCGTGCCCCTGGACGAGATCGCGTGCTTCGTCACCCCAGAGGATGAGAGGCTCGCCCGAGGCGATGCGCGCTTCGAGCCGTGCCGTGTCGATCCGTCCGATGAGCTCCGCATGCTCCGACTCGAGGTCGGCTCGCATCCAACGCTGCACGCACGAGTAGCCGCCGTTCCGAATCCAGATCGAGGCGGCGTCGGCGTCGAGCTGTTCTCGCGCCGTGTCGATCAGAAGGTCCTGAATCTCGTCGGGATCGAGGGTCGCCGACATCTTCTCGGACAATTCGTAGAGTTCGACCGCTTCGCGGAGCTGGATGTTCTCCTGCTCGAGCTCGCGGCGCTCGAGGCCACGCTTGAGCAGATTGATGACGTCCTGCACCTTGAACGGCTTGAGAACGTAGTCGTCGGCCCCCGCCTTCATCGCGGAGATGGCGGTCTCGACCGTCCCAAACCCCGTCATCATCATCACGAATGCGCGTGGGAGCGTCCTCTTCACGTGGCCGAGGAGCTCGAGCCCGTCCATCCCCGGCATCTTGAGATCCAGGAGCACCGCGTCGAAGAGCTCCCGCCCCAGACGGGCTACTGCCTTCTCGCCGCTGTCCACCGCGACCACGGAGTAGCCCTCCATCGTCAGGAAATCGGTGAGGACCTCGCGGATGGAATCTTCGTCGTCGACGACGAGGATGCGGCTGGCATTGTGGGATTGCATGGTGCTCCAACGGACTACACTGCTTGCTATCACCGCCAGGCGCCGGGCGTCAAACCGTTGGGGGGCGCGGGGGCGCACCGTCTCGAATATCTGCTCACTCGTACTCGTCGATGAGGCCCGGCCGCTTGTAACGACGCTTCGCCTCCGTCTCCAGCTCCGACTGGCAGTCGACGCAACGCGGCGCTTCCGGCTTGGACCGAAGCCGGCCCCGCGAGATCTCCTCCCCGCATTCGATGCACTCGCCGTACTCGCCGTCTTCGATGCGATGTTCCGCCTCTTCGACCAGCTTGAGCATCTCGGCGAAGCGACCGTGGAGCCGAAGATCGGCGTCTTTGGTCTGCTGGGTGACCGTCTTGTCGATCGAATCTCCGCCCCCCACGGGGTCGTCCGCCGCCATTTCGCCGATCTTCTCCCTGTTTTTCGCGACGATTTCGCGCCGAAGTCGCATCAGTGCTTCGCGCATTTCGTGCAAGAATTCTTCGTCTTCGGTGATGGGTCGGTCCATGGGGCTCCTTGCGCAGTCGGGTGTTTGATGCCACGATTTCTTCGTGGAATCTCGCAATTTCTTCATCTTCGTCGCAGCGCTAGCCGCCGCTTCCTCGGGTTGTACGTCGACGACGCAGATCGTGTCGCGCCCGGCGGGAGCAGCCGTAGTGATGGACGGCTCCAAGCACCTGGGGAAGACCCCGATCCAGTTGACCGAGCCCGTGTGGCTGTGGACGAAACACAGCCTGACCCTCGAAAAGCCTGGCTATCAGCCGGCGACGATGCTCATCCGAAACGATGGTCTGCATTTCGGCTACGCCGCAATCTGTGTCTGCACGGGAGGTCTTTTGCTCCCTCTCGCCTTCGTCTCCTCCTACCAACCACGGTACGAGGTCACGTTGGATCCGGTCGCTACGTCATACAACGGCGTGGAATTTCGAGCGCGCCCGAACGTTGAGTTCCAGTAGCGCAACCCGCGCAAAACGTCGAGATGTGGTCGGGACGCTTCTAGGTCCGAACCGCGAATCGCTGGACAAACTGAGTGCCGAACGTTATTTGGCGCTGTCCCGTGTCCGGATTGGACATGGATGACCGATTTTGGTTTGTTGTTCGGGCTCTGCGCTTTCGCGCCCGAATGTTTTCGAAGTGAGCCATGATGCAATCTTCCCATAGAAAGGCCTCCACGGGCCTCCGAAAAGTCGCCCTCACCCTCCTCGTCTTCGCGTTCGCGGGCTGTGGTGCCTGCGAACCGCCCGAGGAGGATCCGACTCCCGATACCGGCCGGATCGTCATCGACACCGACGACGGTACGCCCGACATGGGGACCGACGCGGAGACCGACGACATGGACGAGGTCGAGCCGGACATGGAGCCGGACATGACCGTCGACCCGCCCGACATGGATCCGATCGACCCCGACATGCCCGTCGATCCGCCGGACATGGCGCCGGACATGCCCGAGGAAGAGGAGATGGACACGTTCGATCCTCTCCAGGTCTGCCTCGACGATTGCAACTACTCGGGGCCGCGCGCCGACGAAGTCGACTGCGACTACGACGGTCTCTCCAACACGGAAGAGGCGACCCTCGGAACGGACACCTGCGACAACGACACCGATGGCGACAAGCTCTCCGACCTGAAGGAACTCCAGGAAGGTACCGACCCGCTGGTCAACGACAGCGACGGTGACGGCCTGGAAGATGCCGACGAGCTCTTCTTCGGCTTCGACCCGAACAATCCCGATACGCTCAACGACGGGATGCTCGACGGCGACCGATGGATCGTGACCGCGTGCGACAACCCGCAGTCCGAGCAGGTCGACTACTACCTGAGCGCCGAAGGGGACTGGCAGATCGCTCTCCCCCCCGCGTTCTCGAACTACTCCGAACTCACGATCTCGACCGCCCAGGCGCAGTCGAAGCTCGCTGCGGCCGTGTTCGACGACACCGCCAACGAGGTCACCTCGTTCGTCCTGTCGACCAAGCCGACCGTCAACCAGCAGAACGGCGTCGACGTCCTTCGTAGCTACGTTCCGAGTTCGGGGGGGCCGCTCCGAAGCGTCGGCGCGCTCGAGCAGAGCTCCAACGGTGGTGAGTTCAACACCCACGACTTCCACAAGGCCGCAATCGGCCGCTACCTCGTGAACACCAACACCCCGAAGTCGGCGCGTCAGATTCGCGACGAACTCCTGTTCGCGATTGCGCCGTTCAGCGCCGCGGACGTCACGGGGCTGCCGAACTCGTCGGGGGCCACGTACAACGAGTTCCGTATCTTCATCAGCGCGACGTTCCGTGAGAGCCAACTGCAGGGGAACCGAATCATTACGACCGTCGCCATCGCGCCCGCCGAGAAGTTCGACCTGCGCGAGAAGGTCCAGTTCCGAATGGACGACCTCACCAACACGACGAACGTCTCGTCGGCCGGTGACCTCAACCAGACCGACTGCGCCCAGTTCCGCGCCGGCGAGGGGAATCCCGCCGCCGACTTCTACTGGGTGCTCGACCAGTCCGGCTCGATGGACGACGACTTCACGCGCGTGAAGAACGTCGCCAACGATTTCTTCGCCGAGCTGCAGAACACCGCGCTCGACTACCGACTCGGTGTCGTCCCGATGGACGAGGACATTCACGGTCGCGTTCGTGTTCCGCCCGGTTGGCACACCGACCAGGCCACCTTCATCGACGAGATTGACGACTTCGTCATCGACTGCGACGGCTGCGGTTCCAGCGCCGGGTTCGCCGAGTATGGACTTCAGGTCGCCGAGGAAGGCATCAAGTGGATGCGCTCCTCCGCCGCGCCCCAGGCTGTCCGAATTCGCCCCGACGCGCAGCTCGTCACTATCTTCATGAGCGACGAGGAAGCCGAGTCGATCAAGGACAACCCCCTCAACACCCAGGCGGGTCAGAACCTCCTCAACGACTACAAGATCTTCTTCTCCGCCAACACGATCGCGTTTGCCATCGTCGACAGCCCCGGATTCAGCGGCGGATGCACGGCAGAAGGGGAAGCCTACAAGCAGGTCGCGCTGGCGACTGGCGGATCGTTCGCCTCGCTCTGCGACGCCGACATCTCCGAGACGATCCAGGACATCATCTTCGCTGCCACCGGCCTGGCCTCGAACTACCGCGTCGCGCAGGTCCCCATCTCGAGCACGCTCCGTGTCTTCAAGAACGGCGAGTGGGTCCCCCGTAGTCGCGAGAACGGGTTCGACTACTTCGCGCAGTCCAACGCGATCGCGTTCTTCGGCTCGTACCGACCCGAGCCGGCCGACCCGACGATGGGGCGCTACGGTGACGACATCGCCGTCTCCTATCAGACGTTCATCGACACGACGAAGGATTGACTGGGACGCGGGTGGTTTGAGGCCCGCGCCCCGCGCCCCCCGCGCTTACGCGCGGGGCTACACGTCGCTTCGCGACGACGCCGGCTTACGCCGGCATTTTTTTTGGGGGGGGGAGGGTTCGGATTCGGGGTGTTCGAAGAGCGACGCCGGCTCACGCCGGCATCCTTGCGGACGGAGAGGGGGCGGACGACCTCCTGCGTCGGGGGAGTCAGCGGCGGTTTCCGGCGACCAGACTGATCCAGTAGAGCAGCTGCAACACGGCGGTGGCGGCTGCGGCGACGTAGGTCGCGGCGGCTGCGGTGAGGACCTGGGAGACACCCTGGAGCTCGGCGGCGCCGAGGAGTTGGCGTTGCTCGAGAATGCGGCGCGCACGGATCGAGGCGTCGAACTCGACGGGCAGGGTCACCAGGGTGAAGGCGACGAACCCTGCGAAGAGAACGACGCCGGCGGTCGCGAGGCCCGTCACGCCGATGAAGAGCCCGATGATCGTGATCCAGAGGCCGAGGCTCGTCCCGATGTTGGCGACGGGGACCATCTTCTGGCGGATCTTCATCGGCCAATAGCCATGGGCGTGCTGCAGGGCGTGACCGACCTCGTGCGCGGCGATCCCTGCCGCGGCGACCGAGCGGCCGTCGTGGATGCTCGGGGACAAGCGAAGCACCTTGTTGGAGGGGTCGTAGTGGTCGGAGAGGAAGCCGTCGATACGCTCGACGCGAACGTCGCGGATCCCTTCCGCCTTCAGGATGTAAGCGGCTACGTCGGCACCGGTCATCCCTCGGCCGGTCGCGACCTCGCTGTATCGGTTGACCCGGCTCTTCACCCAGAACTGAGCGCCGAGACTCAGCAAGGCGCCGATGCCGAGAATGATCAAGTACGTCGTGTCCAGGTACATCGTCTCCTCCTTCGTCCCCGACCTTCGGGGGCGTCGACACCTGGAAGATAAGAACCGAGCGGGTGCGGCAAGGTAGGAGGGTGTCGGACAAAAACTGGCCCTTCCGCACATCCACGCGATACTCGGCGCGATGCATCCGCTCGTCTCCAGAATTCACCCCAGCGTTCGCACGGCGTTCTTCGCGTTCTTCATCGCCCGCGTCACGCTCTGGATGGGGCTGCAGATGCGGACGGGCGCGCCCACCGTCGACCTGAGCGTTGCGACGGGTACGCCGACCTACCGATGGTTGGCGCACCTGCTCGACTTCTCGGGCGCGTGGTGGCCGAAGGCGCTCTTCGTCCTCGCGGGCGAGGCGCTGCTGCTGGCCGGGGTCGTCGCCGTCTACCGATTCGCGCGTCGCGACGCGGTACCGCAGACGGCGGATCGTGCGGCGTGGTTCTGGGCCGTCTCGCCGGCGATGCTGTTCGCCGTACCCGGGTCGGACTGGTGCTTTACCTACGGTCTCGTCGCGCTGGCTTTCGGGGCCCACGCCAATCTCTTCGCCGCGTCGGCGATGCTCGCAGCCGCGGTCGCATTCCGAGCCGAGGCGATTCTCGTCTTCCCCGGACTCTTCTGGCTCTGGTGGAAGGTCCGCCCGCGCGACCTCGACCCCGCCTTCGCACTGACCGGCTCGCTCGCTGCGCCGGCGGTGTTCGCTGCGACGGTGCTGGGCGGTCTGCTCTTCGCCGATCCGGGGGAGATGATGGCGCCGGAACTACGCTGGCGCGAAGGGTTCTCGACGGGCGCCTTGTCGGCGCAGCTCGTCGACTTCGCCACGCTGGGTCTTCTGGCCGGCTGTCTCCTGGTGGTCGCGTCCACGACGCAGAAGGCGAACCGGAGCTGGCTGCTCGTCACGCTCCCCGTCCTGTTTTTCGCCGCGATCACCATCCCCCCCGTCGCCGGCTTCGCGCTCTTGCCGCTCGCGGTGCCGCTCTTCGTGCAGCTCGGCCGGCTCGGATCGGAGCCGGGGTTCGAGAGAGTCGTGCTGGGGAGTTCCCTGGTCGCCCTCGCGCTCGGGGTGTTTTGAGAAGGCCTACGGTGCCGCGGCTTCCAGCGGGTGTCGTTTTCGCTGAACACCGCGGGGGTTTGCCCCACACCCCACCAAGGATTGCATCCTTGGAACCGCGGATATTCTCAAATCAACATCCTAACCTGTTGATTTCGTTGGCTAGGAGTTGTGAGGCTCGAGAGA
>CAYPJU010000023.1:0-82520 GCA_964411125.1 uncultured Bradymonadales bacterium
GGGTCAGCTGCGGAAGACCCGGCGTACGCGGGGGGAGACGTTGGTGAGGAGCTCGTAGGAGATCGTGTGGCCGCGGGCGGCGATCTCCTCGAGAGTGATTCGTTGGTCGCCCTGAGCGCCGAAGACGACGACCTCGTCGCCGGCGGCGGCGGCGGGGACGGCGGTGACGTCGACCATGCTGACGTCCATGCAGACGTTGCCGACGACGGGGCAGCGGATTCCGCCGACGAGGACTTCGCCGCCGTTGGACATGAAGCGGGGGAAACCGTCGTTGTAGCCGACGGCGATGGTGGCGATGCGGCGCGGTTCGTCGGCCTTCCACGTCCGGCCGTAGCCGACGGTCTCGCCGGGGGTGAGCTCTTTGACGTAGAGGATCTCGGTGACGAACTGCAGCGCGGGGCCGACGCCGACGGTGGCGTCTCCGACTTCGGCGCTCGGGTGCACGCCGTAGAGGCCGAGGCCGACGCGGACCAGGTCGTAACGCGCTTCGGGGAACCGCCAGGCGGCTGCCGTGTTGGCGGCGTGGACGACGCGGGGTTTCAGACCGGCGGCGGCGAGGTCGGCGATGACGGCGTCGAATCGGGCGATCTGCTGGCGGGTGAAGTCGTCGGCGGCGGCTTCGTCGGCGGCGGCGAAGTGGGTCATGACCCCGTCGAGCACGAGGTTTTCGCGCGCGGCGAGGTCGGCGCAGAAGGCGACCGCGTCGTCGGGTTCGATGCCGAGGCGGTTCATGCCGGTGTCGATCTCGACGTGGGCCTCGATCGTGATGCCGCGGCGCTTCGCCTCGCGGTCGAGTGCGTCGACGAGACCGCGGTCGAAGACGAGCGGTGTCAGCCGGTACTTGGCGATCTTGTCGACCTCGGTCGGCCGGACGTTCGTGACGAGGATCGGCAGGTCGATCCCGTGGCGCCGCAGTGGAATGCCCTCGTCGGGGTAGGCGACGCAGAAGGCCTCGACGCCGGCGTTCACGAGCGCCAGCGACACGCGGTTCGAGTCGTTGCCGTATCCGAAGCTCTTCACGACCGCCATCACCCCGCTGTCGGGGCCGATCGAGCGGCGAATCGCCTGCACGTTCTCGCGGATCTGGGCGAGGTCGACGTGTAGTCGAGCCGGGGCGATGCTTTCGAGGAGTGCGGAGGCCGCGCGTTCGAGGCCGACGGCGCGCGACCCCTTGAAGAGAACCCAGTCACCGGCCCGGACCAGGTCGTCGATGAGCGCGTCGAGCCCGGTGGTCGATTCCACGTAGAGCACGGCGGACTCCGACATCCCGCGGCGCTGGGCGGCCTCGCCGATGCCACGCGCGCGTCGCCCGACGCAGACGAGGACGTCGATGCCGAGCCGATGCACGAGCCCCCCGATCTCGCGGTGTGCCGCGTCGCTCGATGCGCCGAGGTCGAGCATGTCGCCGAGGATCGCGACGGTGCGTGCCCCCGCGGCGTAGTGCACCAGCGCGTTCAGCGCCGCCGCGGCGCTGACGGGGTCGGAGCTGTAGGCATCGTTCAACAGCGTCACGCCCGCTTCGGTCGTGTGCATCTCCATCCGCATCGCCGCGACTTCGAACGATGCGAGCGCTTCGCGGGCGAGGCCGGGGTCGATCCCGAGCGCGTCGGCGGCGGCGATCGCCGCGGCGGCGTTCCAGACGTTGTGGCGCCCGGGGACGTGCAGCTCGAAGCGCTGGACGTCGCCATCGGGGAAGTGCAGGCGAAACGCGAATCCCCCGTTCGACCGCTCGACGTCCGCGATGCGGTAATCGGCGTCCTCCGCCTCGCCGAAACTGATGCCGCCATCGACCAGCTCGCGGAGGAGCTCGTCGTCGGCGTTGAAGACGACCGGAATCTCGCGACCCGCGAACAGTTTCAGCTTCTCGGTCGCCGTAGTTCGCAGGGTGCCGAACCCGGCGGCGTGAGCCGAGCCGATGTTCGTGATGATCCCCAGATCCGGCGCGATCATCGGCGCCAGACGCTCCATTTCGCCGGGCTTGCTGACGCCGGCTTCGATGACGGCGAGGTCGTGCTCCGACGAGATGCCGAGGAGGCTGAGGGCGACGCCGATCTGTGAGTTGTACGATCCGGGGCTTCGGTAGGTCGTGCGGGCTCGGCCGGCGATCGCAGCGAGCATTTCTTTGACGATCGTCTTGCCGTTCGAGCCGGTGATCCCGACGACGGGGACGCGCTGTTCGGCGCGCCATCGGCCGGCGAGGGCCTGGAGCGCGGTGGTCGTGTCCTCGACGCGAACGAGGTTCGCGGGCCCCTCGTCGACGTCGCGGTGCACGATCGCACCGGCGGCGCCGCAGCTCGCGACGAAGTCGTGCCCGTCGAAGTTCTCGCCGCGCAGCGCCACGAAGAGCGACGCGTCGTCGATCGCCTCGCGGGAGTCGATCGAGACGTGCTCGAACGTCGCGCCGGGGTCGCCGCGCAGGAGCGTCCCTCCGGTCCAATCCGCGATGGTCTGGAGGGTCAGCTTCATCGGTGGGTCTCGTTCAGGTCCAGTGCTCGTGCATCGGATTCACCGGCGCGATGCCGGAACCGAGCGGTGGCGCGAGCTCGATCGCACGGGTGATGAACTCCCTGGCGGCCTCGATTGCTTCCATCAGCGGTTTTCCGTGGGCGAGCCCGGCGGTGATCGCGGCGGAATGGACGCAGCCGGAGCCGTGGACGCGGTCCGAGTCGACGCGGTCGGCGCCGAACTCGACGAAACCGGTTCCGTCGTAGACGTAGTCGCGGACGATGCGGTCGAGGTGCGAGCCCTTCATGACGACGTTTCGCGCGCCGAGGTCGAAGAGCGCCTTCGCGGCGTCCTTCATCGAAGACGGCCCCTCGACGGTGCGCCCCGTCAGCACCTGCGCTTCGTAGCGGTTCGGTGTGATGACGAGTGCGTGCGGGAGGAGCTGCTCGATGAACGTTCGTTTCGCCGCGTCGGGGAGGAGCGGGTCACCGTGCTTCGACACCATCACGGGGTCGACGACGAGGTTCGGGAGCGGGTTCTCCTGCAGCAGCTCCGAGAGAAATGCGATGAGCGCGGCGCTGCCGAGCGCGCCGGTCTTGGACGCCGCGGGAGGAAGATCGGAACGTACGGCGGCGAGCTGTGCGGCGATGGTCGCGTGCGGCAGAGGGTGGATCTCGGAGACCCTCTGCGTGTTCTGGGCGGTGACGAGGGTGACGACGCTCGTCCCGTGGCATCGCATGGCAGCAAAGGTCTTGAGGTCGGCCTGCAAACCGGCGCCGCCCCCCGAATCGCTCCCGGCGATCGTCATCGCGATGGGCGGTGCATCGATGCCGGGCTTTTTCGTCATGAAGGCGTCGATGAGATTCATCCCTTCGCCACCTGTGCGCCGGTCTTGCCGAAGCGGCGCTCGCGCCCGCCGAAGCTCCGAAACGCTTCCAACAGGTCCGCTTCCCGAAAATCGGGCCAGAACGTTTCGGTCACGAAGAACTCGGCGTACGCGATCTGCCAGAGCAGGAAGTTCGAGACGCGGAACTCGCCGCTCGTGCGGATGACGAGGTCGGGGTCGGGGGCTCCAGCCGTGTAGAGGTGGCGGGCAAAGGCGTCTTCGTCGATCGCGGCGGGGTCGAGCTGTCCCGAGGCGACGAGTGCGGCGATCTCTCGGGTGGCGCGCAGGATCTCCTCGCGACCGCCGTAACTGACCGCTACCTGCAGCAGCATGCCGTCGTTGTGAGCCGAGTCGGCCTCGAGCTTCTCGACGGCCTTTTGTAACTCGGGGCTGAGCTTCTCCCGCGCGCCGATGACCTCGAGGCGAATCTCGTTGTCGATCAGCCGCTGCCGTTCCTTCTTGATGTAGTGATCGAACAGCGTCATGAGCCCGGAGACTTCGTCCTGGGGGCGTCCCCAGTTCTGGGAGCTGAAGGCGTAGAGGGTGAGCGCCTCGACCTCGAGGTAGCGGCACGACTCGACGACGACCCGCACCGTCTCGGCTCCCGCGCGGTGACCCAGAATTCGCTTGAGACCGCGCGCGTTCGCCCAGCGCCCGTTCCCGTCCATGATCATCGCGACGCTTCGCGGCACGGGCCCGTCGTAGGTCTCGAGCAGGGCTTCGTCGACCGTCAGTTTTCCACGGAGTGA
Source organism: uncultured Bradymonadales bacterium (assembly GCA_964411125.1). Taxonomy (GTDB): domain Bacteria; phylum Myxococcota_A; class Bradymonadia; order Bradymonadales; family Bradymonadaceae; genus JBFIHF01. The sequence continues at coordinate 4,081 of CAYPJU010000023.1, forward strand.
CACCATGCGCACGGTTTATCACAACGACGGGACGCGGCGAAACGGCGGACAGGGACATTCCGTCGAACGGTCGAAGATTGACCCTGAGCGGTTCGGTGAGCTCCAGACGAGCAGGAGCCATTCGGTTCGCGTCGTGGACGGTCGAGGAGTAGACTCCGCTTCCCCTCGACCCGAGCTGGACATGATCCCCTGGGAAAAACTCGACGAAGCCAAGGTCCCCGGCGGCAAGGGCGTGATGACGCTGGTGCGGCGAGGCGACGAGTACGTCATCCGCATCGACGGGCAGGACCTGATGGGGAGCCGCATGTTCGGCTCCGAGCGCGAGCTCGCGACGCTGGCGATCGAGCGACTGAAAGTCGACGCGCCGCGGATCCTCATCGGCGGTCTGGGGCTCGGCCATACGCTCGCCGCCGCGCTCGAGGTGGTGGGCGACGAGGCCGTGGTGGAGGTGGCGGAGCTCGTCCCGGCGGTGCACGAATGGAACAAGGGACTTCTCGGACACATCGCGGGGCATCCGCTGGACGATCCGCGCGCGGTCGTTCGTCTGGGCGACGTGTGCGATTTCATCCGCACGCCGGACGGCACCTACGACGCCATCTTGCTCGACACCGACAACGGTCCGGACGCGATGACACGCAGCATCAACGAGTGGCTGTACGGCGAGAAGGGATTGCGGGCGATCCGCAAGGCGCTGAACCCGGGCGGGATTCTGGGCGTCTGGGCGGCCTTCGAGGACCCGAGCTACACGAAGCGCGCGAAGAAGGCGGGGTTCGAGGTCGAGGTCGTGCGGACCCGAGGCCGGACGCGTAAGAAGGGTCCTCGGCACACGATCTGGCTCGCGCAACGGTGAGTCGCGCGGAATAGGTGTCGTTACGCAATCGGTTGAGAGGTGGGCGCGATCCCGCACCATCCATCCGGCAGAAAGCTTGACAAAGTGGCGTGGCGCAAAGGAACGTAGCCCGTTCCGTTCCACATCGAAGGAAGCATCGATGAAACGACCAGCATCTCCCATCCTCATGCTCTGTCTCACGTTCCTCCTGGCGCTCGCCGCATGCAAAGACGGTGGCTGCGGCCAGAAGAAGGCCGAGATCCCGAAGACACCGATGGCGCGGGTCGAGCAGATCACGTCGAAAGTGCCTGCAGCCGCAGACACGGTGTTGGTGCTGTCGGACCTCGACGAGATGCGCTCCTCGGTGGAGAACCTGAAGACTTCGTTCCCGAACACGGGCGTCGTCGACAGCTTCCAGAAGCAGTTCCATCAGAAGTTCGGGCTCGATCTCCTCGATGAGAAGAGCTGGAAAGCTGCGGGGCTCGCGGCCGATTCGAGCGTCGTGCTCGTGATCCACCGCGCCCGCGTGCTGCTGCTGACGTACGTCGAGGACAAACAGACGTTCGAGAAGCTCCTGACGGACAAGGTGAAGGCGACCTTCCAGATCGAAGGCGTCGTGAAGAACGAGACGGTCGGCAAGCACAAGCTGAAGGTCCTGGAGGAGGATTCGAACGGTCAGATCGCGTGGATGTACGACGGGAAGCTGGCGATCGTCTCCTTGCCGGCGACCGACCTGAAGAGTGGCCTCGAGGGTGGCTCCGGCAAACTGGTGGTGACGCAGGTCGCCGATCAACAGGCCGAGGGTTCGCTGTGGAAGGACCCCGGCTTCCAGAAGTTCAAGGGAGCGCTGGTCGAGTCGCACCCCATCGCGCTCTACCTCAACCCGAAGTCGGCGATGAAGAACGAGGAGATGCAGAAGGAGCTCGAGAAGAGCCGCGACGCGCAGGCGATCCTCGGTTGGGTCGACAAGAACGTGACCTTCATCGGTGCCGGCGTGTCGGCCTCGAAGGAACAGGCGAAGGTGCGCGGGTACCTCGGACTCAAGGAAGAGACGCGCAAGACGCTGGAGGCGATCAAGATCTCGTCGGACGTCGACTGGGGATCGTTCGGCACGGAGAAGACGCTGCTCGGCATCCGCCTGGCTGCGAACCCGACGACCGCCTACCAGGAGATCCTGAAGACGATGCCGGAAGACAAGCAGCGCGCGCTGAAGCGTGACGTGAAGCGCCTCGGCGAGATGATGGCGCTCGACGTCGAACAGGACGTGATGGGTGCGCTCTCGGGTCACATGGGGATCTTCTTCTACGGCGTCGCCGGCAACCCCCTCGGCCTGATGCGCGGGATGAACAACCCCGCGGAGCTCGCTCGTTCCCTCGGCCTGATGGTCGTGCTCAAGTTCAAGGACGCCGCCTCGGTGGACAACCTGGTGACCAAGGTCCTCGAAGCTTCGGAGGGTCGCGTCACGATGCGCCCGTTCGTCAATCTCCCCGAGGACACGACCTTCAAGGTTCTCACGTTCACGGGCCAGGAGGCGGTCGGCAACCTCTTCATCCATGGCGACACCGTGGTGTACGCCACGACCGCCTTCGGGGACGAGGCGATGCACAAGTACCTGGTCGACGGGCGAGACGACAAGAAGCTCGGCGAGACGCCCGCCCTGAACCTGGGCAAGGAGTTCGCGTCGAAGAAAGGCTTCAATGGCGTGTACTTCAACTCGGCGCGCGCTCAGGACAATCTCGGGCCGCTGCTGGCCTTCGGCGGCGTGGGTGAGATCCTCGCTTCGATCGAGGAGGCGCAGCTCGAGCTCGACGTGGACGACAATGGCGGCACGGCGCTCCTGCGTATCGACCTGACGCCCCAGGCCGCTCCGGCGCAGCCCGCGGGTGCAGGGAGCGACACGCCCAAGGGTGCCATGGAACCGGCGAAGCAGCCGGCCAACTGAGCGCCCTCCCCTCTCACTCTTCGCGCCCCGGCGCCCACGCACGATGATCGAGATCGTAGGTCTGAAGAAGTACTACGGCTCCGACGCCGCGCGGACCTGCGTCCTCGACGACGTGACGCTGACGATCGAGGCCGGCGAGTTCGTCTCGATCATCGGCACGTCGGGGTCGGGGAAGACGACGCTCCTCAACGTCATCGGTGGCTTAGATCGTGACTGGACCGGCTCGGTCAGCATGCACGGCATCGACGTCGGCGCGCTCCCCGAGAAGGACCTCGCCGTCTTGCGCAACCGCACGATCGGTTTCGTGTTCCAGCAGTTCAACCTCCTCGACCACCTCTCGGCGCTCGAGAACGTCACCCTACCGTCGTTCTTCCGCCCCGAGTCGGTCCCCGCGAAGCTGAAATCGATCGCGGCGGCCGGGGATCCACGGCTGGACCCCGCCACGCGAGGGACCGAACTGCTCGGCAAGATGGGGCTCTCGGACAAACTGGACGTGCCGCCGACGCGGTTGTCCGGCGGTCAGAAACAGCGGGTAGCGATCGCCCGCGCCCTCTTCTCGTCCCCGTCGATCATCCTGTGTGACGAGCCGACCGGGAGCCTCGACCGAAAGACGGGGGTGACGATCTTGCAGCTCTTCCGAGAGCTGAACCAGAACGACGGCATCACGATGGTGATGGTGACCCACGAGGAACACATCGCGCGGATGTCGGACCGGATCATCCGTCTGGAAGACGGCGTGGTGGTGTCGGACACTCGGAACGACCCCGTCGATCCGAGCCTCGAGATCACGTCGAGCGAGGGGGCGTGATGGCGATTGCACGCTGGGCACGCCTCGTGCGGCAGTCGCTACGCCGAAACCGGCGCGACTTCGCGTTCTCCGGGATCGGCATCGTGATCGGGATCGGGACGCTCCTGTTCTTCACGTCGCTCGGCACGGGGATCAAGGAGACGGTGTTGGAGCGCGTCTTCGTGGTCCGGCAGCTCGAGGTGGTCAAACCTTCGTACGATTTCGGGGCGGTTCGCTCCGGCGCGCTCTTCGGCGAGAAGTCGCTCGACGACGACGCAGCCCAGCGGCTGGCCAAGATACCGGGAGTGGCGGGGGTCTATCCGAAGATGAAGCTGACGTTCCCGACGAGCGCCCACGGTGGTGCGGGGATCTTGGGCCAGGACATCTGGGCGGAGCTCATCGCCGATGGCATTCCCGCCGAGCTCGTCGGGGAAGTCTCGGGGCCTTTCGCGTTCAAAGACTGGGATTCGGTCGCATGCACTCAGACGTCGGAGTGCCCGGCGAGCCACGAATGCACCGACGGCATATGCCGCGGCGTATCGTGCGACGCCGATGCCGCCTGTGAAGCCCCGACGTACTGCGACACCACCGACGGCATCTGCCGGATGCCGATCCCGGTCGTGATCTCTCCGGCGCTCCTCGAGATCTACAACGGTAGCCTCCACACGGCGCTCTCCGGGGCGAGCGGCGGGCTTTCGAATCTGCCGCAACTTTCGGAGAAAGCGGTGTTGGGGCTCTCCTTCGACGCCGTGTTCGGTAAGTCGTACCTGGGCAAGGCGAAGGCGAAGCAGGTGCGGCGCCGCGCGACGCTCGTCGGGTTCTCGGACAAAGCGATCCAGCTCGGCGCGACGATGCCGATCGGCTACGTCCAGCGGCTCAACGGCCGGTTCTCGGGGGAGAATGCGGCGAAGGAGTACCATTCGATCGTCCTCGACACGGTCTCGAACGACGCGGTCCCGGAGGTGGCGCGGACCGTGACCGAAGACCTCGGCTGGGCGCTCTCGGACAAGTACGAGAACGCGCAACGGGCGGGGCTTCTCATCCTGCTGATCACGCTCGTCTTCAACCTCATCAGCCTGATCATCCTGGCGATCGCGGCGGTGAACATCATGCACGTGTTCCTGATGATCATCCTGGAGCGCCGACGCGAGCTGGCGTTGATGCGTGCGCTCGGCGCCACGCGGGGGTCGATCCGGGCCCTGGTGCTGGGCGAGGCGACCGCGTTGGGGGTCGTGGGCGGAACGCTCGGAGTGGTGCTCGGCTGGCTCGCCACGCTCGGGGTCGACGCCGTCTTCTCGAGCCAGGTCGCCGACTTCCCGTTCAAGCCGGAGACGCTCTTCAGCGTCGAGCCATGGATGGTGGGCGCCTGCATCGGCGTGGCGGTCGTCTTCTGCTGGGTCGGAGCACTCCTCCCGGCCTTCCGCGCGAGCCGAATCGATCCGGCGGCGGCGCTGGCGGGACGGTGACTGGACGAACATCCTGGCGTCCTACCTTGTCCCCCGTCTTCTGAATCGGGTGGATCGGCACGCAACGTGCCGCCCGGCCCGTCATTGAAGTGGCCGGAAGGGAAGGCTATATGTGCGCTTACGGAAGTGGAGTAGCGTAGAGAATGTCGTCGGGTTCCCTATATCGCGAGCGGTTGCCCTCGCACTATTGCACGCACTGCCTGCAGGTGACGTTCGAGGACGACGCGCGATGCCCCGAGTGCGGTCGCCGTCAGCCTCCGGCCGGTTGGGAATCGATCCAACGGGGAAAGGATCGATGGCTGGGGCGCGTGCTCGACGGGCGCTACGTGATGACGCGGCTGGTCGGGCGGGGTGCGATGGGCTCGGTCTACCGCGCGGCGTCGCTGGCGATTTCGCGCGACTTCGCGATCAAGGTCATCAACCTGAAAGAGGACGCCGGGGGGATCGACGCGGACCAGATTCGCGCCCGCCTGCATCGCGAGATCGAAGCGATCGGGTTGTTGCGTAATCCGCACATCGTGCCGTTCTACGAGGTGATCGAGCTGTACGAATCTTTCGTCGGCATCGTGATGGACTATGTGGCGGGGGACACCCTGGAGCAGATCGTGAATCGCGAGGGGCCGCTCCCCGCGCACCGCGCTGTGCAGGTCATCCGGCAGGTCTCGAACGGGATCCACGAGGCGCACCAGTTCGGCATGATCCACCGCGACCTCAAGCCCGAAAACATCATGGTGGAGCGCCTCCCTTCGGGGGACGACTTCAGCCACGTCCTCGACTTCGGGATCGTGCACGTCGACGACGGTGTCTCGCTCACCACGGGATTCCTCGGTACGCCGCTGTACGCGAGCCCCGAACAGGCGCTCGGCTCCGACATCGACCCGCGCAGCGACGTCTACAGCATGGGGGCCGTGCTCTACTTTGCGCTGACCGGCCAACCGCCGTTCCCCGGCACGAGCGTCTACAAGATCCTTCAAGACCATGTGAAGACGCCGCCTCCGACCCTTCGGCAGGGCAACCCTTCTCGGATCTATCCGGCCCCGCTCGAATCGCTCGTCGCCGAGATGCTCGCCAAGAGTCCCGAACGCAGGCCGCAGACGCTCGCCCAGGTGATCGAGAGGCTGGACGCAATTCACGACGAGCCGGGGGGTGCGATACCGGATTCGATCGAGTTCGAGCTCTTCGACGACCACGCGAGATACTCGGTGAAGAACACCGCGAATTCGCTCGGAGAGTCCTCGAGCTCGGTGTACGAATCGGACGAGCTCGACGAGACGGGGCCGAAAGCCGCAATCTTTCACCGCGGATCGTCCCGCGGCTCGGTGCGACGCCAGATCGAAGCGGAGCGGCACCGCCCGCGGACCGAGTTCGACCGAGTCTTCGAGGGCAACACGGGGGCCCACACGCTCGGAGTCGGGGTCGACGGCCAGGTGCTGATCGGTTCCGCCTCGGCGAAGGGCGACCTGTTGCTCGGACACATCGATGGCCGGCTGACGTTGGTGCGAGACGGGGAGGCGACCAGCCTGCGTGCGTCCGGCCGGACGTCCGCCGTCGGGCTCAACGGTACTTTGCTGCGCGGCACCCCCGAGGGGGTCATCGAAAAGTGGAACGGGGAGCGGTTCGTCCGTGAGTTCGCGCAACCGCGCGGCTCCGAGGTGACGGCCCTCGCCCTCGGAGGGATGGGAAGCCCGTGGGTCGCGGGGTTCGAGTCGGGCGGGGTCTACCTTCGTCGAGTGAGTCGACACAGCGAAGCGTGGGAGCGCGTCTTGAACGGCCCCGCCGTCGCCTCGGTCGCGTCGACCGATCGGGCCGGTGTGTTCTGCGTCGCCCGGCGCCACGGCGAGCTGGAGATCTCGACGTATTCCGCACCCGACAAGGTGTACCAGAGGTTCCCGATCGGGGGCGTAGCGCGGGCGCTCGCCATCTCGCAGGACGGGCACCTCGCGGCGGCAGTGCTCGAAGACGAGTCGATCGTCGTCCATCTCGTCGAGGGGGGCCGCCGCGTCCATCTACTGAAGGACAGTCGCAACAAGCTCTTCGCCCTGCGTTTCGCAGGAACGGAGCTCCTCGGCTATTTCGAACGCCAGGGGCAGCTCTACGCGCGCACGCTCGATCAGCCTCTCTGAAACCAGACGAGGTGCTCGACGTTCCCCGACGGACCGTGGACTTCGGAATCAGCCCGCTTCACCACGCTCAGCCCGAGGGCGGCGGCTTCGTCGACAACCCGTGCGATCGCCGCGTCTCGCGCTTCCTCGTCCCGCACGACCCCGCCCTTGCCGATGTTCTCCCGTCCCACTTCGAATTGTGGTTTCACGAGCGCCACGACGTCGGCGTGCGGTTTGAGGAAGGTCAAGGTGTTCGGCAGGACGAGCCCGAGCGAGATGAACGAACAGTCGATGACCGCGAGGTCACACGGTTCCTCGATGGCGTCGGCGGGGAGATGCCGGATGTTCTGACGCTCGATCACGACGACCCGATCGTCCTCGCGCAGCTTCCATGCGAGCTGTCCGTAGCCGACGTCGACCGCGTAGACGCGGGCGGCGCCGCGCTGCAGCACGCAGTCGGTGAACCCGCCGGTGGAAGCGCCGACGTCGATCACGACTTTGTCCGTGCAATCGTAGCCGAACTCGTCGAGGGCCCCGTCGAGCTTCATCCCGCCCCGCGAGACGAAGGGGAGCGATGCCCGCACGTCGATCTCGGCGTCTTCGGCGACTTTCGTCCCCGCCTTTTCGCACCGCTGACCGCCCACGTAGACGTCGCCGGCCATGATCAGCGCCTGCGCCTTGCTGCGCGATTCCACGAGCTCGCGGTCCACCAACAGGTTGTCGATCCGAACTTTCTTCGCCATCGGGCGGATTGTGGCCGCAGGCTTTCCTCGACGCAACCGGGGTCGAACTTTGGCCCTCTAGTCTGATACGCTCCGCCCTCAACGGCAGAACGGAGAACACATGCGCATCCTCTACGGAGTAGTCGGCGACGGGATGGGTCACGCCATCCGCAGCGCGGTCGTGATCGATCACCTGCTCGCACAAGGCCACGAAGTCCACATCGTGGCCTCGGGGCGAGCCACTCCCTACCTCGAGCAACGATTCGGCGAGACGACCGAGATCTGGGGACTCGGGCTCGTCATGAAAGACAACGAGATCTCCAAGCGCCTGACGGCGGCGCACAACATCTCCGGGGCGCTGACCGGCCTTCCGGGCAACGTCGTGCAATTCTTCGACGTCGAGGCCGAGTTCGACCCCGAGCTCGTCATCAGCGACTTCGAGTCGTGGAGCTGGTTCTTCGGGAAGCTGTTCCGCGTCCCCGTGGTGTGTATCGACAACATCCAGATCATCAACCGTTGTCACCACGACGAGTCGATCATCGCGGGGGACTGGGACGACTTTCGGCTCACGAAGTCGATCGTCAAAGCGCGGACGCCGCAGGCGGCTCGGTATCTGATCACGACCTTCTTCTACCCGGAGGTGAAGAAGAAGCGGACAGAGCTGATGCCGCCGATCCTCCGCCCTTCGATCCTCGCCGCCGAGCCGACCGAGGGGGACCATCTGCTGGTGTATCAGACGTCGGAGACGTTTAGCGATCTCCCCGCGCTATTGGAGCGGCTCGATCTGCCGGTCTACGTCTACGGGCTACGCCGTGACATCACAGAGGAGGTTCGGGAAGGGAACATCACCTACAAGCCGTTTTCGGACGAGGGCTTCGTCGCCGATCTCGCGAGCGCGAGAGGAGTCGTCGCGTCCGCCGGGTTCACGCTGCTGTCGGAGGCGGTCCACCTCGGTAAACCGTACCTCGCAACGCCGGTCCGGGGGCAATTCGAGCAGGTGCTCAACGCGAGATACCTCCACGAGCTCGGCTACGGCACCTACGACGAGCGCCTCGATCTCGATACCCTGCGGGAGTTTCAGGCGAACCTGGACCGCTACGAAGAGAACCTCCGGTCCTATGAGCGGCACGGAAACGACGTACTCTTCGGGCGTGTAGACGAACTGATCGACCAGGTGGAAGCCGGCCTACTCAAACGATAAACCCCACGAAATGACCGAAAAACGAACCATCGTCTTTCTCGACATCGACGGCGTCCTCAACGACCAGGACTGGGTCAGCGCCGTCATCGCCGACTACGAGGCTCGCGGCACCGAGCCCGACGGCCCGATCGCGGCGCTCGCCGCCATCATCGATCCGGACCGGGTGGCCCTCCTGAACGCCATCGTACGCGACGGGCGGGCGGAGGTCGTCGCCGCGACGTCGTGGCGGGAGGTGCTCGACATCGAGGAGTTGACCGATGCGCTGCAGCGCAAGGGGTTCGATCACGAGATCGTCGACATGACGCCGATCGAACCGGAAGGGCGCGGGCGGCAGATCGCGGCCTGGCTGGACGGCCGGGATGACGTCGGCGCGGTGGCGATCCTCGACGACGACGTCGACATGGATCCGGTCACCGAACACTGGGTGCAGACGGACAATACCGTAGGGCTGACGGACGCCCATGTGAGGGCGGCCCTGGAGATGTTGGGTCGAGGCTGAGGGGACCGCTCACTCGGCGGCGACCGGGTCGAAGGGGAAGGCGACGACGAACGTCGTCCCCGCTTCGGCGGTCGAGTCGACGGTGATCTTTCCGCCGTGTCCGTCGACGATCGACTTGGCGATGAAGAGACCGAGCCCCATGCCGTCGCTGTTGCCGTCCGAATCGCCGCGGACGTAGGGGTTGAAGAGGGTCGGGAACTTGTCTTTGGAGATCGGCTCTCCCTGATTGTGCACTTCGATCAATGCGCGACGCGGGGTGGACGAGAGCCGCACGACGATCGGCTTACCGGTCGCTCCGTAATGGCGCGCGTTGCTGAGGAGGTTCGCGACGACCTGTTCGATCCGCCCGGCGTCACCCACGATCGGCTCGACCTCGTCGAGATAGAGTTCGTAGGTCGAACCCGGGTAGGCGAGCTCGCACTCGTTCACCAGATCGTGCACGAGCGCCCCGAGGTCGACCTGCTCGAAGTCGAGCTCGAGCGGTTCGTCGCTCTGTAGGCGTGTGACGTCGGAGAGCTGCGTCATCAGATCGCGCATCCGGCGTGTCGAGTTTCGAATGTGCCGCCCGATCTGCTCCGACCCAGACGACCGCGTGAGGATCTCGCCTGCCATCGAGACGGCCTGCATCGGATTGCGCAGGTCGTGTGCGACCATGCCGAGAGCGAGTTTACGGATCCGTTCGCGGGCCGAGGCCCACTGGAGCGAAAGCCGAGTGAGGTCCGAGGAGAGGTGGCCGGCGACGTCCTCATCGATCGCCGTCCAGGGCCGCGAAGTCCCTCGTACCGTCTCGTTCCAGAGCTCGAACGACCCGCGGGGAGAGAGGCGTTCGCCGTGCTCGCCGACCGTGACCGTTTTGGTCGGCTCTCCGGCCCAGGGCACTTGTTGGACGCGTTCGTGGCGGAAAAAAAGGAGCCAACCGTTCTGCGCTCGATGGAACGGCACGGCCAGCACGCCGGTCGCCTTCTCGGAGAACTCGATCCCCTCTCGTCCTTCGTGCACGGCCGGCGTCGCGACGAGCCCTACCTCGGGGTCGGCGCCGAGCTTGTCGACGAGCGCCGAAACCCACGCGACGTCGGGACCGTCGCCATATACCGCGACGCGGGAGTCGGAGGTGACGGCCACGGCGTCGGCGTCGAGCAGCTCGAGGAGCTCCAGGTGATTGTCTGCGAGCCCGCGTAGCACCTCGCCCTCGTCTTCGACCGCGCGGACCAGAGATTCGCGGGCCTCGCCCTTGCGTTTCCGCTCGGATTGCTCGGTCTGACGCAGTAGGTGGTCGATCACGAGGCTCAGCGTTCGGCTCAAGAGGCGGGCGGTAGAGCGCTCGGTGTGACTCACGACCTTCTTCGAATAGTGGTGGCACGCGATGAGTCCCCAGAGTCGTCCACCGACGACCAACGAGACGCTCATCGTCGCGTTCACCCCCATGTTGCGCAGGTACTCGATGTGGATCGGCGACACGGCGCGGAGCACGCTGCGGCTCAAGTCGAGAGGGCCACCGGTGTTCGGGTTCATCGCGGGGACGAGCTCCGCGCGATCGTCGGTCACCTCGGCGATGAGACGGACCGGGTTGAGGGCGTAGAGGTCGCGCGCCCGTTGCGGGATGTCGGACGCGGGGTACCGCATCCCGAGGAAGCTCTCCTCGACGGCATCGGAGCGCGTCTCCGCGACCACCTCTCCGCTGAGATCTTCCATGAACCGGTAGGCCATCACGCGGTCATGACCGATGAGGCGCTGAATCTCCTTCACTGCGGTTTCGAGCAGCTGCTCGACGTTCGATGCGTCCTGTAGCCGCCCGACCGCCTCCTGGGCGTGCATGGCGAACTGGAAAGTCTCGAGCGAGGCGGGAGGCTCGATCTCGACGACGAAAGAATCGCCGACGCGGTGAGCAAGGAGTTCGAAGCGCCGCTCCGGAAGCGGGCGGAAGCTCCAACCCTGGTGAGCGTTGTCCGCGGTTTCCTCGACCACCCGGAGCCAGGTCTCGGCGGAGATCAGATCTTCGCCGAGCACCTCTCCCACGAGAGTTTCGGCTTCGACGCCGAAAAAGCTCGCGATGTTGGCGGAGGCCTGCAAGACGACGCGATCTGCGTCCATGACGAGCATCGCGCCGTGGGGCTGGATCGCGCCCGGGATGTGGATCGGTTCGTCGTCGCAGGTTGTGAGGTCGACTTTCTTCAATCGAGGGCTCCTTGCGATTCGAACGACGCCTCCATCGACGCGAAAGTGAGGCACGCTCCGTCTGCAATCCGCTCTGCCTGGAGCGGATCACCGTCGAACACGGAGAGTGTGGAGAGGAGTCGTCGCCAGCGGGGACCCGTGTCACGCCCGTATCCAGCGAAGTACCGGCTCTCGAAGCCGAGGCGATCGGCGAAGAGGCGGTGCAGCACCTGCCCGCCGAGCATCGAGCCCTCGACCACGTACGCCGTCCCGAGCAGTTCGGGATATCTTGCGTCTTTCAGTTGCATTCGGGGCTCGAACGTTCGAGCGACCGCCGATATGCCCAATCGATCGAGATCGTCTCTCAGCCAGTCGACTTTGACCGCGCGCGCCACTGGTTCCACCTCTGAAGGCCACTCCGATCGGGCCCACAGGGCCTCTTCGTGCCCGGCATGCCACTGCCACAGTCCGAGGAGAAACGCCCCGAGCTCTCGTTCGGTGACGATCGATTCGGCCGCTACCCGCGCTTCGATGCGCTCGTGCGCATCGCGCGTGCGATCGCGCAAGAGGTCGATCACACGGTGAGGCGTCGTCACTTGTTTCGCCAGGTCCTTCAAGACAGCACCCAATCTGTGCATCGACCAGGCCAAAGCAATGACGCTTAATCGAATCCGTGATGTGGATTCAGCAAAGCCTCCACGTCGTACCCTCGGGGGAGTCCATGATCTCGACCCCCATCTCGAGCAGCTCGTCACGTAGCGAGTCGGCAGCGGCCCAGTCCTTGTTGGCTCGCGCCTCGCCGCGGGCCACAATCTTGGCTTCGATCGCGTCGGCGTCGAGCTCGAGCACCTTTACGCGCAGGTCGCGCAGCTCCCGCAGCGCGGTCCCCGCCTCACGCTCGAAGAGGCCGAGAATGTTCCCGGCGCCTCGCAGCGCGGTCGCAGCGCGATAGATCGTCCACGCGCGCTCGGCCGACGGCTTCTTCTTCGACTCCGTGAGCTCGTTCGCGATCTTGGCGGCATCCCCGAGCACGGCGAGAGCGCGCGGGGTGTTGAAATCGTCGGCGAGTGCCTCTTCGAGACGTTCGCCGAACGACTCGAGCACGTCCCCGGCGGCCTCCTCCCAATCGGCCTGCGGCGGCGGGTTGTCCGCCGCATCGAATCCGGCCCGCGCCAGCGTGGCGTCGACCCGCTGGAGGGCAGTGTAGAAGTAGTCGAGCCGCTGGGTCGCCTCCTCGAGGTTGTCGACCGAATAGGTGATCGGGTTCCGGTAGTGCGTCGTCAGCATGAAGAACCGGATCGCCTCGGGATGGTATCCCTGCAGGACGTCGCGCGTGGTCCAGAAGTTCCCCAGCGACTTCGACATCTTGCGCTCGACCGTCTGCCCGCTGTCGTCTCGTTCGGCGACGTTCACCATCCCGATGTGCATCCAGTAGTTCACGAAGTCGACGCCGCACGCCCCCTCGGACTGCGCGATCTCGTTTTCGTGGTGGGGGAAGATCAGGTCGCGCCCTCCTCCGTGGATGTCGAACGTCGCCCCGAGATATTCGGTCGACATCGCCGAGCACTCGATGTGCCATCCCGGTCGCCCCTCGCCCCACGGCGAGTCCCAGGAGATCTCGCCGTCTTTGCCTCCCTTCCAGAGGGCGAAGTCGAACGGGTGTTCCTTGAGGTTGTCTGCGTCGACGCGGCCCGATCGCCCTGCCTCCATGTCCTCGAGCTTGCGATGGGAGAGCTTCCCGTAGCCGTCGAACTTCTCGACCCGGTAGTAGACGTCGCCGCCCGCCTCGTACGCGTAGCCCCGCTCGATCAGCTTCTCGACCATCGCGATGATCTGGTCGATGTGCTCGGAGACCTTTGGCGCGACGTCGGCGTCCTGCACTCCCAGCGCCGCCATGTCTTCGTCGAAGGCCTCGATGAAGCGCTGCGACAGCGCGAGCGGCTCCTCGCCGGTCTCGGCCGCACGCTTGATGATCTTGTCGTCCACGTCGGTGTGATTGCGGACGTGCTGGACCTCGTAGCCGACCGAGCGGAGGAATCGCGCGACGACGTCGAAGAAAATGTAGACCCGGGCGTGGCCGATGTGGGTGTAGTCGTAGACCGTCACCCCACAGACGTACATTCCCACTTTGCCTGGCTCGATCGTCTCGAGCGGGCGTTTCTGGTCGGAGAGCGTATCGAAGATCGTGATCTGTCGTGGAGCGGCCATGGCCACAGCCTCATGCGTTTGGTGAGTGAATGTACGAGTGAATTCGGTTGCCGCAGGTCAGCGACAACACCGGAAAAAGGGACGGGTTTTCGTCTTCCACTTCGCCATGGAGCGAATATATGCAGAAGCGCGGATCGGGGTCAAATCGTGGAATTCGGGGGGCCCGCTGGCCCTCTGGAGGTTCGCGGCTACGTTCGTATTCAGTGTTTGGCTGACCAATGGATGGAGCTTCACCATGACTTCTATCGCCCGCTCAATCGTTCTCGTCGTCTTGTTCGTTCTCGCCGTCTGGGCCGTGGGATCCCTCCTGGGGTTCAACATCAGCCTGGTGGGTACCCTGATCGGCTCGGTGGTGCTGACCCTGCTCGCCACCCTGATCTTCGGGGGCTTGCGAAAGATCAGGACCCGCTGACGCTCACGATTTGTCGAAGTCGATGTCGTCGAGGTTGAGGTCGAAATCGATGTCGCCCCAGCCGTCGTCGACCTCGCTCATCTGCTCTCCCAGCCGCTTGCTGAGCTTCGCCGGATCGTCCTTGCTCCCCGCAGGGACCTCCGGGGTCGGCTCGGACGCCGGGTTCTCCCCCTCGCTGATGGCGAGCGAGGCGAGACGAACTCCAGTCAAGACTCCCGAAGATTCTCTCGCGAACGGATTATCGTCTTCCTCAGGCTCGTCGGCGGCCGAGAAGGACGAGGCAGGGAATGCGAACTGCGTGGACCGCGCCGGATCGACCTCGTCGTCTTCCTTCTTGTCGAAGATGTCGTCGGGCATCCCGAACAGGCCAGAGCCACGCGAGCTGCCCTTTTCGTCGGTGAGGGACCTCCCGGGGCCGTCGAACGACTCGGGCTCGACATCGGACTCTTCGTCTCCCGCCATCCCTCGCAGGGCGGCCCCCGACATCACCTGAGTGCCGCTCGAAGCCTCTTCCTCTTCTTCTTCTTCACCCTCCGACTCCTCCTCGACTTCCGACTTCGCGGGTGCGGGCTTGCCGCCCGCCATTCCCTGAAGCGCAGCGGTCGACATCACCTGCGTCGACGACGACGATTCCTCTTCGTCATCCTCCGCTTCGGACGGCTCCGCCGGCGCACTCGCGACGGCGGCCGCGGCGACGTCTTCGTCGCTCACCGGTTTCGACTTCAGCGTGCCACCCGTCGAGGGCTCGGCGACCGCGGGTTTCGATGACAGAGTCGAACCACCCGATTTCTCGGAGTCAGTCTCGACCTTTGCTCCGGCGGAGCGCTCGGCCGGTTTGGAGAGATCTTTCGCCAGCGCCGCGGACGAGAGCACGGCGGTGTGTCCACCGCTCTCGCGCTCGTCACCGGCATCGTCGGCGGGCTCATCCTTGCGCGAGGCCTTTCGCACGATCACACCGGCGAGCGGTGCGACGTCCTTCGCCGCGGGCTTTTCGGCCGGTTCGGCCGCAGGTTTTTCGTCCTCGGACTTCCGGGCGGGTTCTTCGGCTCTGGGCGCGGGGGGTTCCGGCGCGGTGCGGGCCGCGGCCTTTTCGGCCTTCTCTGCGGCGCGCGCTTCCTGCAGCGCCGGGGTGGGCTTCGCCGGGCCGGAGGGCGCAGCCTTCGGTGCCTCCGGTGTCGGAGCGTCCGTCGCTTCGAGCGCGAAGCCGGCCTTGCGCAACTGCTTCTCGAGATACGCGACCCGCTCCTGGGTCGCGTCGAGCTGCCGCTGCGTGATCTTGTACGCACGGTCGTTGTTGTCGGCGCGTCGGCGCTGCTTGTCGACGTTCGACGCCGTCTTCTTCAGGCGCTTTTCGAGGTCACGGATCTGCTCGGCGGCATCGGCCTGTGCCGTCTCGAGCTCGCGCTCCATCTGCTGGCGCATCTGAGCGATGCCCTCTTCGGCGTCTCCCGATGCCGCGACCGGCTCAGGCTTCGGTTCGGGCTTCGGCTCGGGTTTGGGCTCCGGCTTGCTCACCGACTTCTTCGCGTTCTTCGCCTCGGTCTCGAGCCGGGACACCTCTCCTTTCAGCTCGGCGACCTCCTGCCGGAGATCGAAGATGATGTCGTTGCTGGGGATCGCGGGGGCCGCCTCCTCCGCTTCGTCCACCTTCTTGCGAAGTTCCTTGTTGTCGTTGCGGATGTCGTAGAGCTGCTGCTTGAGCTCCTTGACCTCCGCGCGCGCTTCGTCGAGCTCCTTCTCCAGGGCCACGGCGGCGGCCCCGTCGTTGCCGGCGGAGACCGATTTCACTTCCTTCTTCGCTGGCTTGGAAGCTGGCGCGGGCGCAGTCGCTCCGCGGCTCGCCTCCTCCAGCTCCTTGCGGGTCTCGATCAGCTCGCTGCGCGTGTTGATCGTCTGCAGGAAGAAGTAACCTGCGACGAACGCAAGCAAAATGGCAGCGGCACCCAAAATTTCGATGAGCATGATGTCGTCCTACGAGGCCCCGGCGCGGGGCTATCCGGTTCTGAGAACCGTCGGAAACGGATGGTCGAAAGCACCGGAGTTCTAGCCCCTGTGCGGGATAAGGTCAACTCGGCGGGAAGCGGTGTCGGGGACTTTGGAGCGCGATAGATTCGCAGTTCGAACGCAGGAGCGGCGGGCGCCGCTCCCGCGGGGAGGTCCTGGGAGGAACCTCAGTCACGATCGCCGAGGATCCTCAGGCCGGTCTCCCCCTTCCCAAACTCGGACGGCGCCCATTCGATGGTCGACGGAGCCCCCTCGTCTTCGAGCCGGTCGAGGATGTCCTCGCCTTTGACCGCCGCGATCGTCGTCAGAGTCTCACGGTACTTGCCGAAGACGAACCGAGCTCCTTCGAGGGCGCGTTCCGTCTCGGCGTCCTGGCCGCTGTCGAGCTGACTCTTCAGCTCTTCGAGTCGCTCGAGGAACGGCTCCTCGAACCCGAGCTCGATCTGGACCTCGTTCACGAGCATCGTGTGAAACACCTTCGCGGGGTCGATGGTGTGCGCCGGCCCGCGCTCGCCCACCGGGATCGACTCCCATTCGGTGTGCGACACCATCTTCGTGAAATCGATCGTGTCGATGAGGAAGTTCGAGAACGCCGAGCGGCGCGACTCGGGGACGTAGAACTCGCGGGCGTGATCGAACCAGATCGATTTCGCCATGATGCCCGCGGTGGAGATCATGCGGTGCGAATCGCCGAGATCGTCGTCGAGCAGATGGTGTTCGATCTCCTCCCACATCTCGAGCGTGACCGTCTCCCAATCCTCGAACTCTTCGTTCCCGTCGGCGAGTTGCTGCTCTCCGTACGCATTGAACTCGGCGAGCGCGCTGTCGGTGTCCTGCGACAGCTCCTGATAATCCTCGAGGAAGGGCCGAGCGGCGCGCTTGCGACCGAGCGACCGATCGACGCCGATCCGCCACTCGACGAACATGTCGTACTGGTCGTCGAAGTCGAGATCGTTGGATGCGGCGAGCTCTTCGTCGATGTCGTCGAGGGCCACAGCGTACTCGTGGAAGGCGTCGTAGACGGCATTCGCGACGTTCTCCAGATGCTCGACCTCCTCGGCCGTGGTCGGGGTCGCGAACTCGTCGGGGTGCGGCGTCGCGGTGTTGGCGACGCGCGACTCGACCTCTTCGCCGGAGAGGATGCGCTCACCGAGGGCCTGAAGCTGTTCGGCCTGCGTTTGCACGGCCGCGCCGAGCTCTCCCGCCGCGATCTTCTCGGCGATGAGATTGTTGGCCGATTCGATTCGCGTCAGCCCGTTTCGGTAGTACTTCGTGAGCCCCGCCATCGAGGCCTCGTTGAGGTGATAGCGGCTGCGCTCGCTGCGGATGTGGAGCTTGGGGTTGAGCAGCAGGACGTCGGGAAGTCCCTGGACGTCGGGGAGCACGTCGAGCTCTTCGAGCCGGCGATAGACCGCCTCCATCGGAGCGACCGGTGCCCGACTTCCGTTCCATGCCACCGTGCCGCTCATCACGTCGGTGTCGAGCGACTCCACATGCCGGTCCGGACTGTCGGTGCGCACGTCGATCTTCGCCGCGCGCTTGATCCCTTCTTCGTCGATCGCTCCGTCGAACTTCGCCGCGATGAGGAGCCGACGAATGTCGACGTCGTTGTCCCAGCGAATTCGGCCGCGAGCGACCATGCCGTTGTCGAGCAAGAGATGCTCGGTCGTGTCGTAATAGATGTCGTCCATGATGTCGGTGCCGACCGAAAGTTCACGGTCGCGGTCCGGCTCTTCCTCGTCGGGCTCGTAGCGGCCCGACTCGATCGACAGCGCGACGTAAGGGAGCGCCTCGCGGACCGCCATCGATTCGTCATCCCACCGAACCTCGTCGGGCTCGTAGTCGTAGGTCAGCCCTTCCATCCCGTCGTAACGACGCAGGCGGCTGAAGATCGTACGCCCTCGCGAATCGGTGTCGCTCAAGATCGCGTTGAGAAGCGGAGCTTCGATCCCATGAACCGTCGTCGCCGCTTCCAGTTCGACGTTGTCGCGCGCCCAGCCTCCGCCTGTGGAACCGGCGAACGTGTTCCGGTCGATGTAGGGTCGGTCGATCGTGGCGATGCAGCGCGTCTCGATCGCCGCGACGAGCTGCTCGAGCGTCGTCGGCCCGACCCAACTGACGTCGTCGAGCTGCAGGAAGTCGTCGAACAAGTTGTCGTCGCCGGTACCGATCTGTCCGTCGGCTCCCTGGCGATGCTTCCAGATCGAGTTCGCGGCACGCGAGTTGACCCCCATCGCCTTCAAAGCGTCGGCGTCGGACGTCGACTCGTTGACGAGCTTGAGCGCTTCGGTCATCTGACAGTCACTGAACCGCCCGTCCGACTTGGCACCCACACCTCCGAACGAGGCGAACTCGTCGTCTCCGGGGACCGGAGCCTCGTCTTCGACCGCCTGACCACAGCCCAACAGGGCAAACGATGCGGCGATGAGGGCCGCTCCAACCTGGTGTTTGCTCAGTTTCATCTCTCTCTCCGTGTGCTCTGTAGTTTCGGTCACTGGCCAGCGGAAGTCACGACACCGTTTTCACGGATGGGCACGCCGTGACGCGTGTTGCCGTACCGAAGGGAAATGTTCGGCGAAATCTCGAAGCCCCACGCCTCCAGCAGCGTGATGGGATCGATGAAGTTTGCTTCGCCGCGAGCGGCGAGTTTGCTGGGCCGGCCCGACATCTCGATCCCCACGACGACCCCGTCGCGGATGTCGAGGTGGCCGTTGTAGAGCAGATGTTTGCCCCGGCTCAGATGGGGGTTGGTCAGGATGAGGTCCTGCAGGAACGACCGCCGCGACGCGGGGAGGCAATGGAAAGTGCCGTCCGAAAGGATCGCGACGTTGTTGGCCCACTTCTGTCCCGAACGACCTCGGGCGTAGATGTCGGGGTGATACACTTCGTCGTAGTGCGCGAGAACGTTGCCCGTACCGCCGACCGCCTCCTCGTAGCGGGCGGCCTCGTAGTCGAAGCCCTGCGGGTGGGTCAGAGTCTCGGTGCCCACGATTCGGTTGTAGACGACGTCGGTGTCCTCGAGGTCGGCGGTCAGCGCCGCGGGCGTCACCTCCGTGTAGTCGAACGCCATGTTCTCCATCGCAGGCGTCGTCGCCGGATAGGGCGTCCAGACCCGCTCGCCGTCGTCGTCGATTTCGTTGACGTCATAGGCGACCGCACCGTTGAGGCGCGCTGTCGCGACCATCTCTATCACCGCCGGCGGGAGCTCGGTGCCGGCGAACGAGCGACCGCTGAGGACCTGTTCGGCTTCGTCGTCCGGCAGGTTCGCGACCAGGGCGAGCTCGAGCGCTCGCTCCTTCGCTTCGTCGGCGACGATGTAGCTGTCGTCCTCGGGATTCAGGGAGTCGCGGATGGCGAGGATCTCTCCGCGTGACACGCGGCCTCCCGTCTCGGCGAACATCGAATCGATGTCGTCCGCGGTGAGCACGCCGTCGGCTTTCGCCGCGTTGAACGCCGAGATCACGGACTCCGTGTCCGCCTTGCCGAGGTGCTCGTCGACCCGCTCGGGGCCCCATTCACCATCGACCTCCTGCGCCGCGCACGCTCGCATTCCGCACGGAATCTCGTCGCCCGCGTCGGTCGGAGCCGTCGGCTCGTCCACGTTGCCGCATGCCGCGAGGACGAGGAAGAAACACGTCGCCCATCGTTTCGAATTCTTCATCACCACCACCGGACCGGATACCAGAACCGCATGTTCGGTTTGCAGGTGGCGTGCCAGATCCAACTCGACGGATTCATGCGGATTTCGGAGCATCCGAGGCGACCGGAGTGGTCACTGGAGTGACCGATCGAGGCATGGAGGCGACAGTGTCGGTCCGCCGTACCGACTCAGCGAACGACGGCGTATCCCTGGGCGGGATCGTCCAGGTTCCGGACGTGCACGAAGTTGTCGTTCGGATCGGGAGACAGCAACAGCGTTCCGGGCGGAAGGCCAGGGACCCAGGCGACGTCCGTCGGGTAGAGACCTTCCACGCACTGCTGACCGTTCGAGTTGCACGTCGGATACTCGAGCGGTTCGAACCCGCTCGCGATCTGGAAGGTGTAGCTGAGGTCTCGGGTCGGCTCGATCGCCTCGGGGTCGTAACCCGGGAACATGTAGAACGCGTAGTAGGGCCCCTGGAAGATCTCTCCCGAAGCGACCCTCGACTGCGCTCGATCCGCACCGTACCGCGCCACGCACTCCCCGAGCGCGCTCGTGAACGCGGACTCTTGCCCGAGGTTGTCGGCGACGACCGTCCAGACACCGACCGGCCGGATCGCGTAGCTGACCGCCGTCTCGAAGCAGGAGCGAGTGACGACGTCTTCGGCGAGCCCTTCTTCTCCCTCCACGGGCGCGACGCGGATCGCGTCAGCCCGAACCTGGACGATGTCGTACTCCAGGTCGCCCTCGACCTCGCAATCGTCGAGCGGGGAGCTGATGATCTGGAACCGGTCGCCTACCCGAACATCCGCTTCGCAAGCGTCCGCGCCGATGTCGACCCACAGCGTCCCATCTTCTTCGGCCTCTTCGGCGAGGACCGCATCGGCACCGCCGGCAGCCTCGAGCGCCCCCTCGTACGTCACCGTGATCGTGTCGTCGACGACCATCGCGTCGTACGAACG
This sequence comes from uncultured Bradymonadales bacterium, assembly GCA_964411125.1. Lineage (GTDB taxonomy): Bacteria > Myxococcota_A > Bradymonadia > Bradymonadales > Bradymonadaceae > JBFIHF01. The sequence goes on from CAYPJU010000023.1 coordinate 25,009, forward strand.
GGTCGCGACGAACGGCTCGGGGGTTCCCGATTCGACGTCGAAGGCGACGGTGTGGAGCTCGGCGAGCGTGGCACGGTCACGGTCTTCGAGAGCGGCGACGTCGGTCGGGTCGACCGTCGCGGCCGACACTTCGAACGGCTGCGGCGTCAGAGGTGACGTGCACTTCAGATCCTGAGGGGCGGAAGGATTGTCGGCCGCGTATTCGGTGAGCGCCTCGACGAAGGCGTCGGGCTGTTCACACGTTCCGTTGCCGAGCACGCGCGCCTGGTCCACTCCGGCATCGACCAGCGTGAAGCGCGGGTTGTGCAGGACGGAGACGCCGTCGCGGAAGAAACCACGCTCGCAGAGGTCGAACTGCGTGAAGCTGAACGCTTCGCACGGCTCGCAATCTTCGCTGCCCGACTCCACGCATTCGGCGCAGGCGACGAACTCTTCGCTCAGACACGAGGCGGGGAGCTCCGGGTCGTCCGCGACGACGCGGAACGTCGCCGACACCAGCGGGAACGGAGGAATCTCGAGACAGATCGATTCGCGCTCGCCCTGCTCCATCGCCCAGAACTCGGCGTCGCTCACGGGCTCTTCTCCCGTGATCTCGCAGAAGGTGACGAGCGTCTCGACGTACTGCACCGAGCCTGCGTTCGAGGAGACGTACGCGCCGAAGTCGTAGCGCATCACCACGTGTTCGTCGTCGTCGGGGTCGGTCCACACGCGGGTGCGCTCGATCGCCCCTTCGACCGCCAGCGGTGACGGGATGACGTCGATGCCGAGCTCGACGTCGTACGCATCGAACTGGGGCGCGTGGGCGCGGCCCGCGTCGATCAGACGCTTGCGGCGCCGGTCGACGACGAGCACTTGCTCGCCGGCGCGGTCGGTCACGTAGACGAAAGCTCCGTGGGTGTCGGTCCCGATCGCGTCGAAGCCGAGCTTGCGGACCGCCTCTTCGGTGCGACCGCTCGGCCCGTAGCACGCCGCGTCGGCGGGGTAATCCACGTCTCCGTCGCCATCGTTGTCCGTCTCGTCGCTGCACGCGCTGAGCGGGGGCTCTGCGAAGGTCGGGACGTCCTCGGCCATGCCGGAGGCCGCCATGCATTCTGGATCGTCGCGATCGAACAGGCCGTCGCCGTCGTCGTCCAACCCGTTGGCGCACACGTCGACCGCCTGTCGGCCGTTCCCGAGCTCGGACTCGGCACCGCGCGGACCGAAGCACTGTGGGTCCCCCTGGTCGACACGGCCGTCGCCGTCGTTGTCGAGGCCGTCGCTACAGTCGTAGGTGAGCGAGACGTTCGCCGTGATGCACGGCTTCTCGTCGACGCCGTTCAGGCAAGGGGTGTCGAAGCCCTCGGGGGTCGGCGCGAACGAGACGACGCTCGCATACTGAAGGTCGCGGTAGACGACCCACGCCTCGTCCCCCTGCGGGATGAATTCGAGGTCCGACACGGTGCCGGGCAGTTCGAGCGATACGGGCTCCGCGTCGGACGGGACGACGTCGCAGTCGTACTCGCCTCCGGACCCGCACTCGGTCGCACCCCCGAACGCCGTCAGCATCGACGGACTTCCCGAGGCGACCACGACCGTGCCCGCAGTGGGGTCGACCGCCATCGCGACCGGCGTCTCGTCGACCCGGTAACGTTCGGCGAGCACCTCGGGCCCGCGCAGGTCGATGATGCTGACGTCGCGGTCGAGCTGATTGAGCGTGTAGGCGGCGGTGCCGTCGGGCGACACGCCGACATCGACCGGAAGCCGGCCGACGCGAAGATGGTTCGGGCCCGGGGTCGACGGGTCGAGGTCGACGAGGCGCGGCAATCCGATGCTGAGATCGAGGAGCGCGAGCTTGTCGCTCCGCTCGTTCACCACGACACCGATCGCGCCACGCTCTCCCGCTTCGCAAGGACTGATCGTGTACTCGATCACCTTGTCCAGGTTCTCGAACGTCGTGAGGCAGACGTCCCCGCGCGCGACGGCGATCTTCGTCGGGCCTTCGAGACTGCGCGGCGGGACGAGCGTCGTCTCGCGACAGCCGGAGAGCGCCACGAGCGTCGGCACGCAGACGAGCGTCGTCAGTGCGATGAGCGGGAGTCGACGCATCAGTTAATCTTCCCGATGAGGGTGTGGTACCGCGGCGAGTCGGGGTCGAGGTCGATGATGCCGACGGATCCGCACGGTTCGGTGCGGTGCTCTTCACAACGCCCGTCGCCTGCGGGGAGATCGTCGAAGAGCGAGACGTACGCACGGTCGCGCGCCGGGTCGAAGACGAAATCGTAAGGCCGCGCCTCGATCTCGATCCGGTCGACCACACCCATCGTCTCCGGATCGATGACCTGAATGATCTGTTCGTCGAGCGACGGCACGTACAGGCGCGCCGGCCGAGAGGCTCCCTGGCGTTCTTTGTAGAAGACGCCGGAGGGGTTTCGCGCGATCGCGATCGATTCGACCGCCTTGCGAAGCGTCCCGCCGCCGGTGTCGGGGTTGGACGGCCCGAGATCGACGAGGTGAAGCGCGTCGGGGGCTCGGGTCACCACGTAGAGACGCTCGCCGGTCGGCTCGAAGGCCATGCCGCGCGTCTCGACCGACTGGCCGACGTTGCCCAGCGCAATGCTGCCGCGGCGAATGAGCGCCTGGATCGCAGCCGTGTCGGGTGCGAGGTACGGCGAGTAGATGCCGATCTCGCGCGACGCGCGTCCTCCGACGTAGAAATCTCGGGTGCCGGGTCGTCGCGCGAGCGCCGAACCACCGGTCACGAGCGACGCGAACTTCATCGTCGTCGCCGTCGCCTGCGCCCCTTCGTCGGAGTCCCGCCGCGGGATCGCGATCGACGTCACGTTGTCGCCGCGCAGGTGCGCCATGTTCAGCAGGTCGACCTCGAACGGCACCCCCTCTTCGTCCACCCAATCGATCGTGGTGACGTCGAGGGCGTAAGGGTCGCTCGGAATCCGCGCGCCCCCCGGTACGTCCGGGACGCGCTGGATGAGGCAGTCGCTCGGGTCGGACGTCGTCCCGTCGACGCCCGAGCGGCAGTAGATCGCGTTGCCACGAGGCGAGACCTCGAGCGAAACGATCGAGTTGTCGTGGCGGGCCGACACGTATGCTCGCGTCGCATCGCGATTGAGCCGAACGAAACCACCGAACGACGGAAGAAACGGCGACGTCTGGGTCTGGAGCTCGTACGTCTCCAGGTCCACGATCGACAGCGTTCCTCCGACGTCTTCGCGGTACCGCGTGTCGAAATTGCTGTTCACTACGTAGAGGTAGCGCCCGTTCGGATGGACCGTCAGCCCGATCGGGTAGTTCAGGGTATCGCGAGGCGGAATCGGGTCGATGTACGGATCGGAGCATGCCGATGCCGAAACGAGGGTGGCGAGCGCCATCGCGAAGATGCGTTTCATACCCGCGCAGCTTTACTCGAAGGCACGGATCACCGCAACGTTCCGTTGGTCCGGCCCACGGGGGGCAGCCAGCGCCAGACGCTCTCTACTCGCTTGTGGCGCAAGGCCGTGATATCTCCCGGCGAACGCCCTTTTCCGGAGCACCATGAAGCCTCGCCCGCTCGACAGCCTCCCCTTTCGCAGGCGACATGCGACGCCGATCGAGCTGCGAGCTCCCGGCGGAAAGGTGACGATCGAACGAGACCTCAACGGCTACCCGACAATCCGGGCGCGTGACCAGCTCGACGCAACCTGGGCGAAGGGATGGATCCACGCGCGCGATCGACTCGGACAGGTACGCCTCACGGTGATGGGGGCGCAGGGGCGCATGATGGAGCTTCTCGGCGACCTGCCGATCACGCGCACCGTCGACCGCGCCGTCCGGCTGCTCCGCTTCGACGAGGGGCTCGACGAGCACGTCGACGCGGTGGAGCCACGCTCGCGCGCACTCCTCGAGGCGTACTGCGCCGGATTCGAAGAGGGGCGCTTCGGCCGCCCGTTCGACCGACTCCTCGGCACACTCGGGATCGACACGAGCCCCTACACGCCCCGCGACATCCTGCTCGTCTACCGAATGATCTCGTTTTTCGGCCTCACTTCGCAGCAGCAGTTGGCCGAGATGGTCGTCGCCGAGCTCGTCCAGGACGGCGCCGACCTGGAGCTCCTGCGCCAGATCATGGGGAGCGCGGCCGACGGGATCGACGTCGACGCCATCGCAAAGATGCGGGTGCCCGACCACCTCGCGCTCCTGGGAAGCCCGCTGGGCGGCTCCAACGCATTTGCCGTCGGCCCCGAGCGCTCGGCGAGCGGCGGCGTCCTGATGATGAGCGAGGCGCACATGGAGATCGCGCGCTTTCCGCCGATCTTCTACGTGACCCACGAAGAGTACGCCGACGGCGAATACTACCAGGGGGTCGGCATCCCGGGCGTCCCCTGGGTGACGATGGGGCGAACCCGGCACGTCGGTTGGACCTACACGTTCGGTCACGCCGACAACGTCGACGTCCTGATCGAGCGCTGCAAAGACGGCCGCTACTTGCGCGGCGACGAATGGCTCCCGTTCCGACGACGCGTCGAGGAGGTGCGAATTCGTGGCGGCCGCACCGAGACCTGGAACTTCTGGGACAACGAATTCGGCAGCGTGCTCGCCGACCGTTGCGACGGCGACCTCGCGTGCGTTCGATGGACGGCGCTGCACGAGACGACCGCGCAGGACGTAGATGCGACGCTCTCCACCACGCAATGCCGCACGCTCGACGACATCGTCCAGGCCCACCGTAAACTGCAGGGGATCTCGCTCGGCGCGATCCTCGCCGACCGAGACGGCCGCATCGCTTACGTACATACGGGGCGTGTAGACCAGCGAAACGAAGGTTGGTCCGGTGCCTACCCCTACGCGGGCTGGCGCTGCCCGACGGGGACGCCCGAGCCACTCCCCGAGTCGGCGCGACCCTACGTCGAGGTGGAGGAAGGCTTCGTCGTGAGCGCCAACGAGCGGATCGACGGTCCGAACGGGGAGCGCTGGCAGAACTTCCCCGAGCCGCCCTATCGATTCTGGCGGCTGCGCGAGATCTTGGAACAGACCGAAGCCGCCGAGCTTCGCGACCTGGTCGCGGCCTCGTACGACGAAGCGGATCGAATGGCGGGGTATCTGCTCGGGGTTTGGGCACCGCTACTCCCCGATGACGACGACGCCCGACGCCTCGGCCGCTGGCGAGGGGAACCGGGCGACGCGCGGAGCCTCGCGCTCTTTCACACCCTGCATCGAGAAGTGGTCCGCGCCCTGCTCGAGACGAAGGTCACGCCCCACAGCGCCGGGCGCCTTCTGGAGGGACTCGGGATGCTGCTCTGCTTTCAGAGTCACATCGATCCGCTCCTGGCGCTCGAACACCCCGATCTTCTCGACGAGGACGAACTCCGCGCGCTCCTCGCCGTCGCCTGGCGGCGGACCAAACGGATCGATGGCGCCGTCGACTCGCTCCCCATCGTGACGCGCTTCAAGAGTATCTTCACGCAGGGGAAGCTGCCGGCGAAGTTTCGTTTCAGCACGGAGCCCGTGCGACTACCGGGCGGCCCCGCGGCGCCGTTTCAGACCCGCGAGATGTCGATCGAAGGCGAGACCCTCGTGGGCGGTCCCGCCTACCACTACTGCTGGGACATGAGCGACGACGGGGGCTGGTACCACATCCCGGGCGGCGCGTCCGAGCTGCCGTGGGGGCCGGGCTACGCGACTGGCGTCGGTGACTGGCTCACGGGCCGATTCCACCCGCTCGGTAGCCCGAGCACTCCCTCTCCAGACCTCCACTGATCCCGCATGGGCGAACTCACGTGGCATGCATGGTTTACCCTGGTGACCCTCGCGGGGGTGGTTGCGCTGTTGTTTTCCGGCCGGGTGACCTCCGACGTGGCCACGGGCGCGGGCCTGGCGGCGCTGATCCTGGCCGGGGTGTCCGACCTCGGACGGGCGCTCTCGGGCTTCTCCAACCCCGCGGTCCTCACGATCGGCCTCCTCTTCGTCGTGGCAGCGCTGTTGCGCAACTGCGGCGCGCTGGAGCTGGTGGCGCATCACCTCTTCCGAAACACCGGCTCCCTTCGGGGCGGGCTGTTGCGCTTCATGATTCCGACCGCGCTGGTGAGCGGCTTTCTCAACAACACGCCAGTCGTGGCGCTGCTGCTCCCTGCCGTGTCGTCGTGGGCCGAGCGAAACGGCTTCGCGCCGACGAAAGTACTGATCCCCCTCAGCTACGCCGCGATCGTCGGTGGGACCTGCACGTTGATCGGGACGAGCACGAACCTGGTGGTGAACGGCCTCCTCGTCGCGTCGGGTCACCCGTCGCTCGGATTCTTCGACATCGGATTCATCGGCGTGCCGCTCGCCGTGGGGGCGATCGCGATGATGGCGGTGGTCGGTCCACGCCTGCTGCCCGACACGGGCGCCAACACTTTCACGAACCCTTCGACGTTCACGACGGAGGCGATCGTCCGGGACGCTGGACAGTTGGTGGGCGTTGCGCTCGGGGACGCCCAGGTCGGCGACCTTCACGGCCTCTTCCCCGTCGAAGTGCGGCGCGGAGCGGTGATCATTCCCGCGCCACAGCCCGACCTGGTGCTACAGGGGGGCGATCGACTCGTCCTCGCGGGAGCGGCGGCTCAGTTCGCGCGCCTGCATCGAAGCGACGACCTCACGACCGCGACCCAGCACGAGTTCGAAGCGAAGCTGTCGGCCCGGCGGCGCATCGTCGAGGTCGTCCTCTCGGAGCACTGCCCCCTGATCGGACATTCCGTGGGGGACGGCACCTTCCGTCGCCACTACGGCGCGGCGGTCATCGCCCTGTCGCGGGCGGGCGAGTCCGTCCCGAGCCAGACCGCGGGCGACTGGAACCTTCGGATCGGCGACCGCGTGTTGTTGGAAGCGGGTGACGGGTTCGAGGCGCACCGCGACAGCGGGGACTTTTTCGTCGTCACCGAACTGCCGCATCTGACCGACACGCCGAGCGACTGGCGCAGCGTCGTCTCGCTCCTGGTCGTGCTGGTGATGGTTCTGGTTGCAGCGACGGGACTCGCTCCCCTGTTCCACGCGGCGATCGCCGCAGTCGCCTTGCTGCTCCTGCTCACGCCCGTCTCGGGGAACGAACTCCGCAACGTGATCGACTGGCAGGTGATCCTGACGATCGCGTTCGCCTTCGGCATCGCCGCGGCGGTCGAGACCACGGGGCTGGCGAGCGGGCTGGCGGGGCTGATCGTCGAGTACGGGGCCGCGACGCCGTGGCTCGCGCTCGGCGCGGTCTACTTCGCGACGTTCTTGCTGACCGAGGTGATCACGAACAACGCGGCAGCGGCGCTGTCGTTTCCCCTCGCGCTCGCCGTCAGCTCGACGCTGGGGGTCAGCCCGACCCCCTTCGCGCTCGCCGTGATGATCGCAGCGTCCGCCAGCTTCATGAGCCCGCTCGGCTACCAGACGAACCTGATGGTCTACGGCGCCGGGAACTATCACGTCCGCGACTTCCTGAAGGTCGGCTGGCCGTTCGCGCTCTGGTCGGCCGCGTGCGGCATCGGCCTCACTCCGCTCTTTTTCCCGTTCTGACCGATGGCGATCGGATCGGGCGGGTCATCGCGGCGGCAGCGCGTCCACCGCGTCGGCCATCCCCGGATATCTCGCCGACGGCTCGCTCGACAGCAACCGCTGCACGACGGGGCGAAAGGGAGGGGGAACCGCGTCGAGCGAAGGCGTTTCGGCCGCCTCCACCGCGTCGCATACTTCCGGCACGGTCGGAGCATCGAACGCCCGCACACCCGTCAACATCTCGTAGAGGATGCTTCCGAAGGAGAACTGATCGGAGCGGGGGCCCAACCGTTCACCGCGGACCTGTTCGGGCGACATGTAGCAATAGGAGCCGCGGCGAACGTTGCCCCGCGTGACGTCCGCCATCGCGGTCGCCTTCGAAATCCCGAAGTCTCCGAGCCTCGCGAACCGGTCCTCGCCGAGGAGGACGTTCGACGGCTTCAAGTCGCGATGGACCAGCCCGAGCGGTCGACCGTCGAGGTCCGTGGCGTCGTGGAGATACGCGAGGCCGCGCCCGATCTCGGCAGCGATTCGCGACGTCTCGTGGGGGGAAAGCGGGCCGTGGAGAAGCAAGTCGGCGAGGGTCCCGCCGCAGACGAGGTCGAGCCGCATGTACTGCGTCCCCTGGTCGATCCCGAAGTCGTGCACCTGGACGAGGTTCGGGTGCGTCAGGTGGGCGCCGAGCGTCGCTTCACGGATGAAGAGACGCTCGAATTCGTGGTCGCCCACGAACTGCGGGAGGAGCGTCTTGATCGCGACCCGCTTCTCGAAGCCGCTCGCGCCGTAGAACGCCGCCTCGAACACCTGGCTCGTCCCTCCGAAGCCGAGGCGTCGCAGCAAGCGATAAGGGCCGAGCGTCGCCGGCAACGTAGAGAGGTCGTTGGAATGCACGCTGTGTTAAACTCCTGACCCATGAGTACACGTACGACGGTTCACACGCTCGCCTTTCCCGGTCGCAGCGGCGACCACTCCGAATGCCAGGTGGTGGTCATCGACGGACCCGACATGGGTCGGGCGATCACGCTCGGCCAGGCCCCGGTCCGCGTCGGCACGGGCGCCGAATGCGATCTTCGGCTGACCGACGACCGAGCCTCCCGTGTGCACGTCGAGGTGACCGCGGCGGCAGATGGAATCATCGTCCGAGACCTCGACAGCCGCAACGGGACTCTCTTCGAGGGATCGCTCGTGACCGAAGTCACCGTCTCGGCGGGGGCGACCTTCAAGGTCGGGCGCAGCTTTCTGCGGATTCAGCCGAGCCCCGAACCGCTCGCCCTGCCGCCGAGCCAGTCGAGGCGGTTCGGCGAGCTCGTCGCGGAGAGCCTCGCGATGCGCGAAGTCTTCGCCGTGCTCGAACAAGCGGCCGCGTCGGACGTCACCGTTCTCGTCGAAGGCGAAACCGGTACGGGGAAAGAACTCGCCGCGCGAGCGATCCACGATCAGAGCGGCCGCCGAAACCGGGCGTTCGTGGCCGTGGACTGTGCCGCGCTTCCGCCCGGTCTGATCGAGTCGGCGCTCTTCGGACACGTGAAGGGGGCTTTCACCGGGGCCTCCGTCGCCAGGGAAGGCGCGTTCGTCCGGGCCCACGGCGGCACGATCTTCCTGGACGAGCTCTCCTCGATCGATCTGGACACAGCGTCGCGGCTTCTCCGAGTTCTCGAACGAGGAGAGGTCCGTCCGGTCGGCTCGGACCGCGACCGCCCGGTCGACGTGCGGGTCATCGCGGCGGGACAGAACCTGCGCCAGCTCGTCGCCGAGGGGAAGTTCCGCCCCGACCTCTACTATCGACTCTCCGTCGTCCACACAGAGCTCCCACCGCTGCGCCAGCGCCGCGAGGACATCGCCCCCATCATCACGACGCTGCTTCGCCGACGAGGGTTCGAGCCCGGCGAGGTGGCGGGACCGAACCTCGACCGCCTCATGGTCCACGGCTGGCCAGGGAACGTCCGCGAGCTGCGCAACGTGGTGGAGCGTGCCCTCGCGCTCTCCCCCGACGCCCATTCGTTCTCCGAGCTTCGCATCTCGGTCTCCCCGACCTCCTCCGCGACGCCGCTCTCGGTAAGGTCCGACCTCCCGTTCTCCGAGGCCAAGCAGGCAGTGATCGACGAATTCGAGCGCCGCTACCTCGCAGACCTCTTCGTGCGCTGCGACGGGAACATCTCCGCCGCGGCGCGCGAGGCGGAGCTGGATCGAAAGCACCTGCGGAACCTCCTGCGACGTCACGAGATCATCTGACGTCATCGTCGATCCGGACGAGCAGCGCCGTGATGTTGTCCGTGCTCCCGCGCTCGTAGGCGATCTGCACCAGCACATCGCACGCCTGCTGCAGCGACGAACTCTCTTCGATGACCCGCCCGATCGTCGCTCCGTCCAGTTTCTCGTAGAGGCCGTCCGTACAGAGCAGATAGATGTCCCCGGGCCGAGGTGCGTCGGCGTGGAGCGTCGGCTCTTCCCCGGAAGAGGTCGAGAAGCCCAACGCTCGGGTAACGATGTTCCGATAGGGGAACTCGTTCTCGGGGACCAGGTCGACCGCTCCGGCTTCCTTCAATTCGTTGTAGAGTGAATGGTCGCGGGTCAACTGCTCGACCTCCCGGCCCCGAACTCGGTAGATCCGGCTGTCCCCCACGTGGGCGAGGATCGCTCGATTCTCGCGCAGCGCCAGCACACAGACGGTCGTACCCATCTTCCCGAGGTCCCCCTTCCGCAAAGCGACGACGGCGTGGTGCGCGGCGAGGACCGCGACGCGCACCATGTTCTTGTCGAGCGACAGTTCGCGACGCAGTCCGAAGGGCCACGTGACGCCGTCGTCCTCTTCGTTCGCCCGAAAGAACTCCCGGATCGCGGCGATGGCGGTCGAGCTCGCCACCTCACCCCCTTCGTAGCCCCCCATCCCGTCGGCGACGACGAACAGTCCCCATCGCTCCTCTTCGAAAAATGCATCCTGGTTCGACTTTCGCCGGCCGGTGACCGTCTTTCCTGCACTGTTCGCTCTCATGTCTCGGACTCCGCTTCGTTCGGTTGTCTCGCGCGGGACCTGCCCCACACGACCTCTGCTAGAGCGGACTTCGTGCCATACGTAACCCGTTGAAATTCATGAACCGACCGGGGTCTCGAGTCACCAGGCAGGGTCGAGCCGCGTCGATTGCCGGAGACTCGCCACCCCAGGCCCCGGGGGGGCGGTTTTCGAGCATTTTTCGAATAGTTGGCGTATCGTCACGTCGCACCGAAAACCGACCAACGGACAGAACATGGGCACCTTTCGACGCGCAATCTTGCTCGGCGCCTTGTCGTTCCTCACCGCGTGCGGCTCGTGCGGGGAAGACGGAGCCAACAACGGCCCCGGCACCGACGGGAGCAACAACGGCGGCCTCACCTGCGGCGAGCTCGACTGCAGCGCGAACGCGTCATGCAACGACGACGGCGGCGCGCGGTGTGTCTGCAAGCCCGGCTACGAGGGAGACGGCCGCACGTGCTCCGAGATCACGACGGCGTGCGAATCGGACGACGACTGCGGCAACGGCACCTGCTCGGACGGCGAATGCGAGTGCGACATGGGCTACGCGCCCGACGGCTCGACGTGCGCGGACGCCGACGAATGCGCGACCGGCACCGACGACTGCGACGAGCGAGCGACCTGCTCCAACACCGAAGGTTCGTTCGTCTGTACGTGCGGCGCCGGATGGATGGGGGACGGGTTCACCTGCCTCGACCTCGACGAATGCGCGGCGGGGACCTACGACTGCGACGGCGAAAACTCGGCGTGCGTCAACACGGAAGGGGGCTACGAATGTGGGTGCGCCGACGGATTCACGCTCGTCGGCGACTCGTGCGCGACCCTGGTCGACTGCAACGCGATGCCCGACGCGTGCGACGACAACGCCACGTGCACCGACACGCCCGACGGGTCGGCGTGCGCCTGCGACGATGGTTGGCGCGGCGATGGGACGACGTGCTTCGAGACGGGCTTCGCCGACGTCTCGGTCTCGGCCGACGGGGCGTGCGGACGGCGAAACGACGGCTCGGTCTGGTGCTGGGGCTACGGCGTACCGGCGGGCGAAGCATCGGGGCTGATCGTCCGCGGCATCCGCGACCGTCCGGTGCGCGAGAATTCGAACTCCACCTGGCGCGAGTTCGTCGGCGGATCGAACAGGTGGTGTGGCATCGAGACGGATGGCACGCTTCACTGCGTCGGCGCCGGCCGACAAGACTCGAAGGTAGGGACCGACTCGGACTGGAAACAGGTCGCCCCACACAAGGGATACGCCTTCGACATCTACACCTGTGCGCTCAAGGAAGACGGGACGCGGTGGTGCTGGGGGGTCAACGACCAGGGGCAGTTCGGCAACGGGACGACCGGGGGGAGCGAAGACCCAATCCAGGTCGACATGGAAGCGTGGACGCAGATCGAGCAATCGCAAGAGTTCGGTTGCGGCGTCCGCGCCGACTCGACGCTGTGGTGCTGGGGCTCGGGGAACGACGGGCAGTTCGGGGACCCGAGCATCTACGAAGCGCTCGACCCCGTGCAGCTCGGGACCGCCACCAACTGGGAGCGGGTGAGCGTAGGGAATCGAGGAGCGTGCGCCATTAACAGCGGTGGGGAGCTATGGTGCTGGGGCGGGCTGCTCGACGAGGAGTTTCGGCGCGAAGAGGGGCTCTGGAAGGATTACGAACTCGACGGGCTCAGCTTCCGCGAATGCGGCGTCCGCACCGACGGCACCCTGTGGTGTTCGGGCCAGAACCTCTGGGGCGAACGAGGCGACGAAGATTTCCAGAACGGCGCGCTCGCCATGGGGAGCCAGGTCGGGACCGACACCGACTGGGAGCAGGTCGGCGTCGGGCCCGGACACACCTGCGCCCGCAAGACGAGTGGCGACACCTACTGCTTCGGCCATAATGCGCTCGGGCAGCTCGGCATCGGGGGGCACGGCTTCCACACCACACCGCAAGCGGTCGACCCGGGCACCGCGTTCACCGCCGTCGCGGCCGGGCAGGCCCACACGTGCGCGATCACCGTCGGCGGCCAATTGCGCTGCACCGGCAGCAACATCGCCGGTCACCTTGGGCTGGGGCAGAACGTCCTGCACGTTCAGAACTTCACCCGGGTCGGCATGAACAGCGACTGGAAAAACGTCACGGCGGGGATTCAGCACACCTGCGCGACGCGCGGCAACGGAGGACTGTTCTGCGCCGGGTTCGGCGGAGGAGGACAGACGGGGCTCGGGGAAGGCGCTCAGATCGCCGTCGAGATGCAGCGCGTCGGCCAGGCGTCGAACTGGGCCGACGTCGACGCGGCTCCCACATGGACCTGCGGGATCACGACGACCGGCCAGATCAGTTGCTGGGGCATCAACAAGGCGGGGCAGCTCGGCGACGGCGGCGTCGAGACCGCCTACACCCCGCAGCAGATCGGCACCAACCTCTGGAAGGAGATCACGACCTCCGGCTTCGTCGTCGAGGAGGGGCACACCTGCGCCATCGCATCCGACGACTCGCTGTACTGTTGGGGAAAGAACGATCTCGGTCAGGTCGGGGATGGTTCGATGGCAAACTCGATGGCGCCCGTGCAGGTCGACACCGGGCAATGGACGCAGATCGACGCCGGCGCCGCACACACGTGTGGCGTGAAGGCGGACGGCACGCTGTGGTGCTGGGGTGCCAATGCCAACGGACGGCTCGGCCTCGGGCAGAACAATCTGCAGGGGACCACCATGCCGACGCAGGTCGGCAGCGCCACGGACTGGGCGCGGGTCTCGGCTGGCTACCTCAACACCTGCGCGGTCAAGACCAGCGGAACATTGTGGTGCTGGGGGGACGCTACCGCCGGGCTCGTGGGCCTCGGGGAAGTGCAGCCCGGCTTCGTCGCGGAGCCGACGCGAGTCGGCACCGCAAACAATTGGCAGTACGTCGAGACCGACTACTTCGCGACCTGCGCCATCAAGCGGGACGGCGGCCTCTTCTGCTGGGGATTCAACCGCGACGGTCAGCTCGGCCTCGGCAACGCCTGGTACCACGTTCCGCAGCTCGTCGAGTGAAGGCTTGGGGGAGGGAGCGCAACTCGGAGGCCTGAGGCTCGAGGTGTGAGGGCTGAGGCTCGAGGGCTGAGGCTCGAGTTCGTGAGCGCGCGTCTCGCGCGACTCTCGAGGTGTGACGCGCGCAAGGCCACTCGGCCGCGAGCCCAGGAGCTCGGTCCGAGACAAACCCCTCGCGAGATCCCAGCCCCCCTCCGCTTCGCTCCGGGCCCCTCGATGGGCCCGCCCCCATCGCCTTCGGACGCACCGCGGCCCCGACCAGCGAACCCGAGGTTTGCCGGCCTGTGCTGCAGTGCGACCGCCTCCCCCACCTTCGAGTGGTCCTTGCTCGAAGGGAGAGGAGGAAGCAATGGCCACCTACGTTTTCGGCCGCCACCTCCATCCGTTGCGAAAAAACTGAAAATTTCTCGGGCGCGCTCCTCGTTCACGAGCGGCGACGAAAGTTCGCCTGCCCCGCGATCCCACGCGCCGTTTTGCGCCTCCGGACCGAATTCGCTACAACGTCGCCGCTGTGCAATTCGACTCGGGTATCTGAATGCGAACGAAGGTCGTTGGGCTCGTACTTCTCTCGATGGTGGGTTCCAGTTGCGGGGAACCTCCCGACGACGGAACGTCGGGCGAAGAGTCGCCCCTAGTGATCATCACCACCGATGACGGTCAGACCGAGCCCCAGCCGATGGACGAGGAGGAGCCCGAACCCGAGCCGGAGCCGCAACCGGAGCCAGAACCCGAACCAGAACCAGAACCAGAGCCAGAACCAGAACCGGAGCCGGAACCGGAGCCGGAGCCGGAGCCAGAGCCAGAGCCCGAACCCGAGCCGATGCTCACCTGCCTCGAGCAGCTCGATGCGTGGGGCGTGTCGTACGAGGCGTGGGCGTACACGACCGAGTACACCGACGGACTCGCCTGCACCATCGGCGACCCGATCAAACTCACGGGGCCGGTCAACGGCGTCACGTATCGGTACGTCGAACACGACACCCCTCAGCCCGTCTACGTGGCGTGTGAACTCGCCGCGGCGCTCTACGAGTTCGGCGACGTAATGGCCGACCACGGCATCACCGAGATCGAGCACTACGGGACCTTCAACTGTCGCAAGATCGGCGGGACGAACTCCCTGTCGATGCACGGCACGGGGCTCGCGATCGATTTCTTCGCGTTCATCGACCAGAACGGTGACGACTACGTGCTCGAGCGGGACTGGGAGCACGACACCAACTCCCCGACGACCCCGAAAGGTCGCAAGCTCTACGAGATCGCGGCGCGGGCTTACAACGAGCGGATCTTCAACATCATCCTGACGCCGAACTTCAACGCAGCCCACGACAACCACTTCCACGTCGATATGACGCCGATGGCCTGGTACATCGGCGCGTTCGACAACCCCTACGCCGACGCCGCGGACTGCGGAAACCCTTGAAATCGCGGGCTCGGCGGACCGTCTACAAGTCGTAACGCAGGGTGACGCGGGTCGCGAAGCCGAACCCGAACGAGCCGAAGACGGCGAGGTCCGGCGCGAACTGCAGCCCGAGCCAGAGGTCGTCGGCGATCTTCGCCTCGAAGCCCGTCTCGAAGTAGAGCGCTGGCCGCGTCGCCGGGTCCTCGCCGCCGTACCAGAAGACCTGGTATTCGAACCCCGCGCCGATGTGCGGCCGCACCGAGCGGCCCGGTCGCATCAACTGCCGAACGCCGAGATCGATCGGGACGAAGGTGATCTCGGGCCCGGCGAGGAATCCGCTCGCCAGGCGTAGATTGAACCCGCGGTCGGCCCACGGGCGAAACAGCACCTCCGGGCGCGCGCCGAAAGCGAGGCCGATCAGATCCGTTTCGGCGCCGACCCCCACCGACCAATGGTCCGCGAAGCTCGTGGCCTCGGTCACGGTGACGCTGGTGTCCTGGGCGTTCACCGTCGGGCTCCCGAGCATGAGGAGCATCGCGAAGAGAGATGCGAAGATCCTGTCAGTACGCATAGTCGCTCCAGTCCCGAATCAGTCCGCCCCACCCGCCGTCGGAGAAGTCTTCCTCCACGCCGAAGCCGAGAGTGAAATCGCCGACTTCACCGTCGGGCGACCAGATCCACACCTCGTAGTCGCCTTCCACCAACGCCAACGCGATCGGACCGCTCGAGTAGTACGCGCGGCGCATCACGGTCTCGAAGAGCGCTTCGCGTTCCCCGTCGTTTCGCTCCACGAAGACACCCACCCCATCGGGGACCTCACGCGGCAAGAACTCGCGGTCCGCGTCGGTGGGGGCGGGAAGTCCGGGCCCGACTACGGCGTACGCCGGCCGAAAGTCCTCGAACTTCGCCTTGTGCTCCGTGAGGAGCTCGAACGGTAGCGCGAAGGGTTCCTCATGGGTCATCCGGACCGTGAAGACTTCGTCGCCCTCCTCGAAGGAGCCGACGAATGCGTAGCTGATCTGCGGTTTGGGGACGTCGAACTCGAAGTCCTCCGACGTCGTCGGTTGGTGCGCGCCGACGGCAGTGACCGCCGAAACGAGCGCCGCGGTGAGCCCCAGCGTTCGCCACTTCATGGTGCACACTCCCCGGGGGCTCCCGCCTGTTCCGCGTAGAACTCGAGCCCTCGCTCGCACGACTTCGTGCAGAGCTCTCCGCCCTCTTCCGATCCCCAACAGTCGCCGCTCGCTCGAAAGCGTTCGAGGTTCGTCTCGATCCCCATCGCGTCGTCACGCGCCTCGATGCAGGCGACGTAGGACGCGCATGCCGAACTCTGATCCACACCGCCCGCGCAACTGGCGAAGACGCCCGCCAGAATCGCGAGCCCCGACAATCTTGCTATCATCGTTCCTCCTGATGTTTCGACATCTTACCCATAGTAGCTACCGGGCTGCGTCCCCCCAGCTCTCGAATGGAAACAGTCCGGTGAGCGACGCCCCGGGCAGCTGGCTACCGCCGGGCAGGCAGGAGGGCCACCACGGCGAGGGAGACCGCGCAGAGGGTCTGCGCCGGTCCGACGGGAAGATCCCATGCAAAGGCGAAGAAGTAGCCGAACAACGCACAAATCGCTCCGAGCGCCGCCCCGATCACCATCGAAGCCGTGAACGTGCGGCTGACCCGGATCGCCAGCAAAGCCGGGAGCACGCTGAACGCGAACGCCGGCAGAGCCCCCAGGACACGGCTCGTCACCGCGATCGCCACCGCGGTCGTCAGGAGGAACACCCCGTCGATCATACGGACGGGGAGACCTCGCACGCGAGCGTCGGTCGCATCGAGCAACAGCGCGACGAAGCCGCGCCGCCACCACAGGTGGATCGCGACGGTGATCGCGAGGGTGGCTGCCAGAAGAGCCAACCGCTCGGGGACCACCGCCACGGCACTGCCGAACAGCAGCGACTCGACGTCGGCGATCTCCTGCACGATCCGCGTGCCGAGCACGAGCGTCCCTGCCGCGCCGAGCAGGAACGTCACGCCGAGCAGCGCGTCGCGACGCTCGGCGTCCGCGGAACGGTCGAGCATCAGCATCGCCACGACCAGCGCGACGCAGGCCACCGAGCCCGCGGTCGGCGACGCCAGCCAGCCGGGCGCGCCGAGCTGCACCTGCGCGAAGAACGCCAGCGTCACCCCGAGGCTCGCCGTCTGAGACAGCGCGGCCGACAGGAAGACCATCCGGCGTAGGACCAGATAAACCCCCATCATCCCCAGCGCGCACCCCGCCATCATCCCGGCGAGGACCGAGTTACCGAGCAGTTCCCAAGACTCGGCGAAGAGCTGAAGCGACTCGATCATCGCTCGGCCTCGTCGAAGGCCTCGGAATGTTCGGCGAGGTCCCCATAGCGCCGCGCGACCCGTTCGTGTGCCATCACGTCGTGGAACGTCCCGCTCACGGCGAGCTCCCGCTCGCGGTCGAGCACGATGGCGTGGGTGGCGTGGCGTGCGGCCAACGACAGGTGGTGGCTCACCACGACCGCGGCGACGTCGTGCTCGCGACGGATCTCGGAGAGGAGCTCGAAGACCGCCCGCTCCGCCTCGACGTCCATCGACGCCGTCGGCTCGTCGAGCACCAGCAGGTGCGGTTCGCGCACCAGTGCCCTCGCGAGGAGCACGCGCTGGCGCTGACCGACACTGAGTTCTCGGACCGCGTGGTCGGCCAGCTCGAGACAACCGGTGAGTCGCATCGCCCGCTCGACCGCAGCATCGGTATCGAGGAACGCCAGCGGCCGCAGGAACGACCACCCGGTGTCCGTCCCGAGCCGCACGACGTCCTCGACGCGCATCGGAACCGTCGGCGAGATCGCCGACTGCTGGGGGACGTAGCCCATGACGTCGTGACACGAGACCTCCCCCGCCACCGGCTTCACGAGCCCCAGCAACGTCCGAACCAGGGTCGACTTCCCGGCGCCGTTCGGCCCGATGACGAGCCACTCCTCACCGCGACGCACCTCGAAGGTGAGCGGTGGGAGGAGCGCCCTCCCCGCGTAGCCGACCTCGAGCGCGCGCGTCTCGATCGAGACGTCAGTGCTCATCCTCCTCCCCGGCATGCTCGTCGTGCTCGTCTTCGTGGTCGTGCCCCCCTTCCAGGTCGATGTCGGCCTCTATCGCGTCCGCCAGCCGTCCGCGAACCAGCGCGTCGGCTGCCGCGGGATCCGATTCGTCGAGCCCCTCGAAGAATTCGGACTCCAGCCGCAGCTCGACGGTCACCCCGACTTCGCCCACCTGACCCTCGACGTGTGCGTCGACCGAAGTGGCCGCGAACTCCTCCAGTTCGAGGGCGATCTCGAACGGTTCGCCGTCCCCGTTCGTCCCGCGCAGCACCATCGTTTCGACCTCGAGCTCCACGCCCACGACGTCCCCCAGCGGGAGTCGGCAGTCGTCCGCACACTCCCCGAGGGCAAACTCTTCGGCACCATCGGTGAGCGTCACGGGGGCGTCGCTCAGCGCCTGCGACACGATCCACAGCTCGGCTTCTTCGTCCCCTTCCTCCCCCTCACCTCCATGATCGTGCTCGTGGTCATGCCCGGCTGCCTCCCCGGATGCGGCCTCGACGAGGAGAGCCACTTCATGGGCCGACACTTCGACCTCTTCGAGCTGTCCGCCCGAGGAGAGGGCCACGGGCCCTTCGAACGAGGCCTCGACATCGAATGACGCAGTACCCCAAGCCTCTCCCGCCTCGTTGGCGCAGCCGGCGAGCATCGCGACCGTCATCACTGCGAAAACGCTATTTGCTGAGCGCATCGTACAACCTCCTCGAACTTTCACGGACCATCTCGATGTAGCGCTGACCGGCATCGAACTTCGTCGCTCCGGGCAGCACCACGACTTCGCCTTTTGCCAGCTTCGCCAGCGAATTCGACGTCTCGCGCGGGTAGTACTCCTCTTGCACGATGACGTCGGCGCCGCTCGTGCGCATCAACTTCAGCACACCAGCGACGTGTTTGGGGTTGGGTGGAATGCCCGGCTTCGGCTCCACCGTCGTGACCTGTTCGAGGCCGAGCCAGCGGAACGTGTAGCCGAGCGATTCGTGATAGGCGATCACGCGTTTCTTCGCGGCCGGGAGCTTCGCGAAACGCACCGCCTCCATACGGACGAAGTCCCAAAGCTCCGCCGTGAACTTCTTCGCGTTCGCGGCGTAGACCGCTTTCCCCTCCGGGTCGATCGCCGTCAGTCGATCCCGCAGCGCGTTTGCGATCGTGATCGCGGACGCGGGGTCACGGTAGAAGTGCGGGTTGCCGCCGGGGTGCACGTCCCCCTCGGAGCGGTCGACGCGGCGGTCGGTGCCGATGAGGTTCGCGTGACGCGAGGCCTCGAAGACCCCGTTTCCGCCGCGCAGCTTCGGGTTGCGAGCCTCGCGGACCAGCGGGTCGAGCCACCCCGACTCGAGGTCGAGGCCATTTCGAACGAGCAGGTCCGCCTTGTTGAGCGCCAGGACGAAGCTCGGGCGCGGATCGATGTAGTGCGGGTCCGCCGTAGCGGGCGCGAGGGATTCGACGTCCACGCGCTCCCCACCCACCTCGGCCACGATCGCGGCCAGGTCGGGTAGGGAGGCCACGACGCGAACCTCCGCGGTGGCGATCGCCGGGTACGCCAGAAAGACCAGCGAGACGAGCCATGTCGTCAGTATCGTTTTCATGGTGTGCTCCTAAAACTGGTGCGCCGCATGGGCGCCTGCCGACACCTCGATGCCGAGGTGGGCGAAGTAGAGTGGACGGTCGCGCCAACCCATCGAGTCCTGCCCCAACTGCAGCCGCACGCGCGAAAAATGCGAGGGACGCAGCGCCCCCTGGATCGAGACGCGATGGCGGTCTGCGTCCCACTCCTCGTCGAGCGGGTCGTTCTCGAGACCGGTTGCCCAGTCCCAGCGAGTCGCCACCTGCCACTGCGGGTCGATGTCCCAGAAGACGAGGCCGTAGGCGCCGTAATCCACCAGCAGGTCGCCCGGCACTTGCCGACGCCGCATCATTCCCTCGAGCTGCAGCCCGAGCGCCGTCCGATTCGCCGATGCGACGGGGCGAAACCGAAGGTAGAGATCGGTCCCGAACATCTCGGTGCGGTTGTCGGGCCCCGAGTCGTTGGGGCCGAACTGCCCGGAAACGCCCCACAGCGCGGAGAAGGCGTCCCCGAGAGGGAAAAACTGCTCGGCGCGCGCCGTGTACAAGAGTTCGGCGGGCGACGTGATGCGCAACGGCGCGGCGAGGTAACCCTTCCCCGAGGCTTCGGTGACCGCGGCGGTCAGCTCGAAAAACCACGGTAGCGGCGTCAGCCACGACAGTTCCCCGCCGACCCCGCGGCTCGCCTCCGGGCCGAAAAACTTCCCGTTCGGAAGCGTCGACTCCTGCATCACCCACGAATGGGGGTGCTTCGTGTTGAAGCGACCGAAGGGCAAAAGCATCTGCCCGGCACGTAGCTGCAGGTTCAGCGGCAGCTCCATCGCGGTGGCGAATGCCTCCTCGATCTCGACCCCGAAGAGCCCGAAGATTACGGCCGCGTCGAGCCGAAACGATGGGTCGATGGCGGCGCCGACCGACATCTCCAACTGCTGAAACGTGAACCCGGTGTGGTCCGGGTCGTGCGCTCCGACCTGGGCGGGCTCGTCACTGAAGACACTCCCCGCGACGTTGAGGGAGAAGCCGACATCGAGCTGAAGGAGAGGGCTGGTGCCCGCGCCACTGCTCGACGTCGCAGCGGTTGGCGCCGGCGAGGCATCAGCCTCCGCGTCGGCCGCCATCGCCGCCTCGAGCTCGCGCATCTCCGCGTCGGAAACTTCGGCATCTTCCTGCGCGCCAGCGCTCGCCGACCACAGCATCATCCACGACGTCGCGATCCCGATCACACGGGCGCGACGACGTTCGTAGAACGTCATCTCGTACCTCTATCGTCACTTGTGAACTGAACTTCCCTGACGGACGCTTCAGCCGACGATGGGTGGTGATGTCTTGGGGGCGTAGTCGAGTGGATCGAGGCCGCCGCGGGAGGCGGACCCGTGGACCGCGACGACCTCGGGGGTCATCCATTGGTCAGCCAGGTCGAGCCGGTCCGAAGCGGCCGGCTGCGGTGAATCGGGGCGCCGCATCTGCTGCTCGAGCCCACAGTGCTCGTCGACGTGCATCACGTCGCTCGAGACTGCGGCGTGCTCCGTCACTTCGGCGTCGCTGGAGTGCGAGCTGTCGACGTGATGCAGTGCCTGGTGCGTGTGGCAGACTTCGTGCTCGACGAACAGGAAGTGACTGCCGAGAAACGCCGGCGCGAACGCGTACGCGAACAGCAGAAATGCTGCGATCGCTCGTTCGAATGGCGTTTGACGCTTCATGCGTGTTGATGCCCGTGGTCGTGGCCCGCGTGCTCGTCGTGTCCGGCGCGACCGTGATCGTGATCGTGGTCGTGCGGAGACAACGGGACGAAGTGCAGCAAAAAGTCCCGCGGTCCCTGATGTGCCAGCGACGCGAGGACGAGAATGCCCGCGACGAACGCTGCTGTCCAGTGAACCAGGTTCGCATCGACGTGGAGGTCGGCCCCCGCCACCGCCGCGACGACTGCCGCCAACAGAGTCCAGGGGGCGACCTGGTCCAACGTCGACATCGCCGCCGCTCGAAAATCGTCGGCCCGCCGCCAGACCACTACCATCCCGGCGGCGAAGAGCAGCAGAAGCAGCGGCGTCGACGCGAGCCACACGTTCCAGATCCCTTCCGCGATCGAGTGTTCGCCCGCTTCGTGCGGGATCGCGACCACCGCGGCGAGGCCGACGACGCCGCCAGCTGCCCCCGAGAAGCGCCAGCCGTCCGGGGTCCCGTGATCGTGCAGGCCCACCGATTGGTGCATCAACACATGCATCAGGGAGCCGGCCACGAACGTCTGGACGATCTGTGCGGCGCCGTGCTCGGCGAAATGGAGGGCCTCACCGAGCAACCAGCCTCCGACCGTTGCGGCTGCGGCAGCTCCGAGAACGCCCCACGACCACCGTCGCCCGAACTCCGGACGGACGAGCCACCAGACCGCCAGGCCCACCGGGAGACGGTGCAGTACGATCGCAGCGCCGAGCCCGATCGATCCGTTGGAAGAGGCGAGGCCGACACCGTCGATCACCGTGTGAACCAACAGCGCGATGAACGCGAGGAACAACACGACCCCGTGCGAGGTGTCGTCGCTCACCGTGCGAAGTTTCTCGAGGGCCACCGGAATGAGTACGCCTCCGAACAGCAGTGGCACCACCCACAACCCAATCGCCTCGAAGGCCTCCGGCACCACGTGCAGCATCACCAGCGCGACGATCGCCACGAGGACGAAACCGTCCACGGCCCGCGCCGAAGCACCGTGTCGATGCAGCACCGCGAACAAGGCCGGCCCGAGGGCGAGCCCGATGATGGCGGCGATGAGGAGGGCGATGCTCAAAGTAACTCCAGAAGCGGAGACGCGAATTATCAGGACCAGCGCGGTCCGACAAGTAGATACGGCGCGACCTCAGAGGATTCGCAGAGGCGACACCGGCCTCGCTCACCCGCGGCGGCGGGAAGAGTGGAAACCGGGCGCCTCGGGGGTGGGCGCGAGGCGAAGGTGATGTACAATCGTGCGCCCCGCGCGAGCACGAGCTTGACTGAACCAGCCCCGACGAGATGCCCTCACCGACCCGAATGCGACGGCTGCCCGGCCTTCGAGATCGACCCGCCCAAATCCTACGAAGCCAAGGTCGAGGGGGTCCGGACCGCACTCGGACGCTACCCGATGCACGATTGGCCCGAACCGATCCGAGCTCCGCAGGGTCGCACGTTGGCGTACCGAAACCGGGCACGCATGATCGTGAGCGACGACGGCCAGCTCGGACTCTACCGGGCGGGGACGCGGCAGGTCGTGCCGATCGACGACTGCCTCGTTCACGAGCCGGCCGTGGAGGCCGTGTTGCAGCGCGTGAGAACCTCGGGATTGACCGCCAGCGCTCGTAACGTCGACGTCCGGGCGAACGCCCGCGGCGAGGCGATCGCCACCGTCGGGTTCGAAACCCAGCCATCTGCGGACGACCTCGACCGACTTCGCGCCCTGGCCACCTCCACCCTCGCCGTTCACGTCGACATCGGGACGAGCGCAGCGTTTCTGACCGGAGAGCACCGCGTCGTCGACGGCTCCGAGGCGCTGACCATGGAAGTCTCCGGACGTTCCTTCGAGGTGCCCCCGGCCGCCTTCTTCCAGGTCAACACGGAGGTCCTCGAACAGATCCACGGCGTGGTGCGCCCCTTCGTCGCCGGGAGCGACTCGCTCTGGGACCTCTACTGCGGGGTCGGCGTCCACGGCCTCGCCTGCGCGGCGCCGGGACAATCCGTGCGAGGGTTCGACATCGACGAGGCGGGGATTGCGGCCGCCCGACGCAACGCGGAGCGGCATGGTGTCGCCGCCGAGTACGTCGCAGCGTCGGACGACGCGTTCGAACCCCCCGAAGGCACCGGCCACGCGGTCGTGAACCCGGCCCGCGCCGGCCTGACCTGGACGCTTCCGCAGCGGCTCGGCCGAGCCGCTCGAATCGCGTACATCTCGTGCGACGCGACGACGTTCCTGCGCGACGCCGAGCGTCTGGCCAACGAAGGCTTCGCGCTGCGTGAACTCCACACCTTCGACATGATGCCTCGCACCGCCCATATCGAGCTCGTCGGCCTCTTCGAGGCGGCGAACCTGCCCCCGCGATGGACGCACCTCGGCGAAGGCGTCACTGGCACCCCCGATGGGCCGGGCGACCAGACCTGGATCGCGCTCGTCGACGGCACCCTCGCCCGTCATTCCACGCTCCCCGGCGGCGAGGTCAGCGTGCAGCGATTGCGCGCGGTCGACGGTGCCGCCGTCGTGAAACTAAAAGCCCCCGCCGACACGACCGCGGCGGAGCTCCGCTCCCGACTCAAACAGTGGCGGCACCCGGTCATCGGCGACCCGCGGGGCAACCGCGGAGCCAATTTCCGCTGGCAACAGAACCTGGCGCTCGACGTCCCCGCACTGCACCGCATCCGCTGCGGAGAACTCCACGCACCGGTCCCCGACTTCCTGCTCACCGTGTTCCGACTGCCGCGCGCCGTCGTCGAACGGACGGACGACACCTAGAAGGCCTCAGCCCGGCCTCTCGTCGTGCCGGGCGAGGTAGTCGCGCAACCGCTCGTACGCGAAGTCGGCGAACGCTCGAACGCGGGCGTTGCGCCGGACGTCGGAATGGAGCGCCATCCACACCGGCGCTCGAATCTCCGGCTCGTCGTCCAACGGAACGCGCACGAGCTCGGGGGAATCGGCCACGAACGTCAGCAGCATTCCGACCCCGAGACCGGCTCGAATCGCCGCCAACCGCGGGATCATCGCACCACTGCGGATCGCGATTCGGGAGGGGTCCGCCCATCGCAGCACGAACGCTTCCATCTCCACCGACTCCATCCGTTCGTCCCCCATCACGACGTCGTGCTGCGAAAGATCGGCCGACGTCGACGGGAGGCCATGCCGACGAGCATAGTCCCGGCTGGCGTACAGCGACGGCCGCACTTCCCCTATCCGTCGAGCCACCACCTTCGCGTCGTCCGGACGCCGGCCGAAGCGAATGGCGATGTCGGCCTCCAATTTCGCCAGGTCCATGTAGTCGGACTGCACCAACAGCTCCACCGAGACCTCAGGGTGCAACGCCCGGAACGCGGCCAGCACGGGGGGCAGCGCGGTCACGCAAAAGTCGTCCACCGTCGCCACCCGAATTTCGCCCGACAGCCTGCCGTCCCGACCGACCGCCTTGCGTTCCACGGCGAGCGCTTCCCGTTCCATCACCCGGACGTGTTCGAGCAGCTCCAGCCCCGCCTCCGTCAGCTCGCACCCTTGCGGGCTGCGATGGACCAGGACAGTCGACAACTGTTCCTCGAGACGACCGAGCCGCCGCTGCACCGTCGCGTGATTCACGCCGAGCTCGGCGGCCGCGCCACTGAACGTCCCCTCACGGGCGACCGACAGGAAGTAGGAGAGATCGTCCCAGGAAATTCGCTGTGCATCCATGCACAACATCTTGCGCCCATTCCTGTTTTCTCGCAACGCCCTCCCCGTCACATTGGATGGACAAGACACGGAGGAAACCTTGAAAGTCTACGCAAACTCTGTCGCCACCACGTCTCGCGCCGTGTTGGCCTTCTGCAAGCTCGAGAATCTGGAGGTCGAGTTCATCTCGATCGACCTCATGGAAGGTGAGCATCACCGGCCCCCTTTTACCGAGATCAACCCCAACCGGCTGCTCCCGGTGCTGGACGACGACGGTTTCGTCCTCACCGAGTCTTCGGCGATCCTGCGCTACCTCGCCTGCAAGACCGGCTCGGCGCTCTACCCCGAAACCCTGCAGGAGCGCGCACGGGTGGACGAAATGATGGCGTGGTTCGAGGCCAACTTCTATAAAGACTTCGGCTTCAACTTCGTCTATCCGCAGCTCTTTCCGCATCACTCGCGCGGTTCGAGCGACGCCGACCACGCGACGGTCCAGTTCGGCCTGGCGAAGGCCCAGACGTGGCTCGCCACGCTCGACCGCCATTTCCTCCAGGACGGACGCCGCCATCTCGTCGGCGACCGCTACACGATCGCCGACCTGCACGGGGCGAGCATCCTGAGCCTCGGCGACTTGATCGGCTGCTGCCTCACCAACTACCCCAACGTCGCGGCCTGGTACGAAACCCTCGGCGAGCAACCGTGGTGGCGAGAGGTGAACGCACCGTTCACCGGATTCGCCCGCTCACTCTCCGAGCGCGAGTTCGTGAGGCTGTCGTGAAACTCGAGCTGAATCCTCGTCGTGGCGAAAGACCGCAGACGCACTACGGGATCCCTCACCATCAGCGCAGTGAGATTCCGTCCTCGGAGCTGTTCGAGCGCACCCGTGAACGCTTTCTGAACGCCCTCGAAGTGGAGCACGGTCCGAGCTTGATCTCCGTGCCGGGCGCCGTGGCCCTCTTCGTGTCGTCCGACTGCGGATGCGAACCATCCCGCTTCATGCGCGGGCGCGAGTTCGCCCACATCCACCCGGCAACCGACGGCAGCTTCCACATGGTGCTCTCCGAGTCGGATTGCGAGCACGTCATCGCCCAGGGGTGGGGGGAGTATCATCCTTACTCGGCGAGCGGTCGCCTCCGGCAGAAGATCGTGATGGTGTACGCGCCTCGCGACGACGAGGAGATCGAAGAAGTGCTGAAGGTCGCCCGCGCCGCTCACGACTTCGTCACCGAACGGACGTGACCGGGCTTCCATTGCTCGAAGCTCGAAGGAGCGAGCTACGACTCTGAGAAGGGCTCGCGCTCCACTTTCACCGCCGTCACGCCTGACTCGGGCCGACGACGGCGACCCCGTTCCTCGCCGCCCACCGCGCGAGGCGCGGGTCGGGATTCACGACGCGCGGGTTCGCGACGCGTTCGAGCATCGGGAGGTCGGTGAACGAATCGGTGTAGAACCAGCTCGTCTCGAACGAGCCCCCCGACTCTCGAAGCCAGGCATCGGCCAGCGTCACCTTGGTGGGCCCGTAGCAGAGGGACTCGACGCGGCCGGTGAACTTTCCGTCCTCCACCTCGAAACGGCTCGAAATCATCGCGTCGAGCCCGAGCATGTCGACGAGCGGTTCGGACGCGTAGGGGCTGGACGCCGTGAGGAGCACGGTGCGATGCCCCTTCGCCCGGTGGTCTTCCACCACCGCGCGCATCGCCGGGCAGACGGTCGGCGCGATCGTGTCGGCCCACCACTGTCGCACTTGCTCGCGCGTCTCGGCCTCGTCCCGGCCGGCGATGCGAGCGACGGCATCCGAGGCGAGGCGCTCCATGTCCACCACGGCGAGCTTGTAGCCGAGCAGGCCGACGGCGCTTCGGAGGAGCTCGCGCTTCGAGAGCTCGCCGCTACGCCACATGTGCTCCACCCACAGCCGCGCCGAGTTGACGCGGATGAGCGTGAGGTCCATGTCGAAAAAAGCGACCGGTCCGTCGTTCAGCCCAGGATCTTGAGCCATTTGCGTTTGATCTTCTTCTGGGTGCCGTTCGCGAAAGTGACGGTGATCGTCGCATGATCCCCGCTGCCCGAGACGGCGTCGATCTGACCCACCCCGAACGAGGTGTGGCTGCAGACCGCTCCGACGAGGTCTCCCTCGGGGCGGTCGGCTTCGAACGACGTGACGGCCGGGGCGTCCCATTCTTCGTTGGGGGGAACCTGCGAGTACTCGTCGTATGTCGGCTTGTGGCGTGCGGCATCGACCGCCCGCTTGATGGCGCCCATCTCCATCGGGGGAGACTGGTCGTACTCCCATTCGGCCGTGCCGGTGCCGATGTTGGGGCGCCGCCTTCGCGACGATCCCCCCGTCCCCCAACGCGACGAGCCTCCCGACGAGTACGACGACCTCGAGTACCGCGACCGGCTCGAAGCGCTCGACGGGTCCATCGCGATCCGCGAGGGATCGATGCTCTCCAGAAACCTGCTCGGCGACTGCTCACGGTGTTGCCCGTAGAGCCGGCGCTCGAGCGCAAGCGACATGTAGAGCCGTCTCTTCGCGCGTGTGATCGCGACGTAGGCGAGCCGGCGCTCCTCCTCCAGCTCCTGCGGATCTTCGTCACGCGTGCTCGGGAAGAGCTCGTCCTCCATTCCCGCGAGGAAGACCGTGTCGAACTCGAGCCCCTTGGAACTGTGCACCGTCATCAGCGTCACGGCGCCGAGCTCCGGGTCGATCGCATCGGTCTGCGCCAGCAGCGCTGAGCGGTCGAGAAAGTCCCGCAAAATTTCGGCCGGCGGCTGCTCTCCCTCGACCGCCTTTTCGAAGTCGTCGATCGCGTTCACGAGTTCGTGCACGTTGCGAAGCTTGTCCTCGGCGCGTTCCGGCTCGGTCCGCTGCAGGTAGTCGCGGTAGTTCAACGTCTCGAGTAACGCCTGTACCGTCGGCGCGAGCCGGAGCTCGTCGCTCGTCAGTTCGTCGCGGAGCTTCGTCAGAATCTCCCAGAACGTCCGAAGCCCTTTCGTCGGCACCGACGTCAGGTCGAGGAGCGCCTGGAGCTCGGGGTCGATCTCGATCGAAGCGTCGATTCCGGGCAGCCACCCGGGCGGCGGCTCTTCGGCCACCTTTCGCCGCGGCTCGTGCAGCCATTCAACGGCTCGCCAGAGCGAACCGATCTGCGGCAATGCCGCGGCGACTCTCAGCTTGTCGATCGTCGATGCCCCCACACCTCGCGTCGGGGTGTTGATGACCCGCAAAAGGTCGATCTCGTTGAGCGGGTTGAGCGCCACCTTTAGGTAGGCGAGGAGGTCCTTCACCTCCGATCGCGCGTAGAAGCTCATCCCGCCGATGATCTGGTACGGGATGCCGGAGAAGCGCAACTGCTCCTCGAACGCGCGACTCTGGGCGTTGGTCCGATAGAAGATCGCCATCTCGCGGTACCCGACCCCGTCGCGATGGGAGTCATCGATCTTTCGCACCACCCACGACGCTTCCTCGCGCTCGTCGGTCGCCGTGAAACAGACGATCGGCTCGCCCCCCTCCTTTTCGGTCCACAACGTCTTCGGGTGACGCTCCTCGTTCTCGCGGATGACGTCGTGAGCGGCATCGAGGATCACCTGAGTCGACCGGTAATTCTGTTCGAGCCGTACGACGCGCGTCTCGGGAAACTTCTGGTCGAACCCGAGGATGTTCGCGACCGACGCTCCTCGCCAGCGATAGATCGACTGGTCGTCGTCGCCGACCACACAGAGGTTGTCGTGCGCGACCAGAAGATGCTGCAGGAACTCGTACTGCGCGGGGTTCGTGTCCTGGAACTCGTCGACCATCTGGTAGCGCCAGCGCTGGCTGTACGACTTCGCGAGGTCGGGGTCGGCCCGGAACATCTCGAGCACGCCGAGGATCAGATCCCCGAAATCGACACAGTTCGAGCCGCGCAGCGCCTCCTGATACTTCTCGTAAAAATAAGCGTCCTCTTCCTGCGCCGCGCTGTACGCCATCTCGTGCGCCACGACCGGGGTGTGACCGGCGTTCTTCATCCGCTCGACGAAGTCGCGCAGCCGCCGAATCTCGGCACGGTCCGCCTTGCGATCCTCGTCCTGCAGTACCTTCTTGATCAGCGACGTCTGATCGTCCTGGTCGTAGATCGCGAAGTCTCGCGTCAGCCCCAGCTTCTCGCCGTGGCGTCGCAACAGCCGCGCGCAGAGCGAATGGAACGTCGAGATCGTGACCTGCCAGGCGAGCGCGTCGTCTTCGAGCAGCCGGTCGACACGCTCCCGCATCTCGGCCGCCGCCTTGTTGGTGAACGTCACCGCGAGAATCTCGCCCGCGTCGACACCTTCGTTGCGGATCAGGTTCGCGATGCGATGGGTGATGACCCGCGTTTTGCCGCTCCCGGCCCCGGCCAGGATCAGCATCGGACCGTCGACGTGCGCCGCCGCTTCCCGCTGCTCGGGGTTCAAGCCGTCGAGGATCGACGGATCGCGCTCGGTGACTCGCCGCCGCGACATTTTGTAGGTCTTCGCCATCGCCGCCCAATCTGAACATTTGTCACCGGTTTGTAAAGGCGCGCACCGTCGTGAGTGACAGGGACAACCGGCTCGCCGTCGCTTCCGGGCGGGCGATGCAGGCGACCCCCGGCCAGCCTCGAACGAGCCGGCCTGCATCGGAAAGGGCGTTTCGCGTACTCGGGCGCCATCGTCGTCGGGCCCAGACCCGTCGGGAGTTGTCCTTCCCGATCATCCGTGTAAGACCTTGATAGTTCGGGCGAACACCGAGGTGTAGGGATGGCGGAAAGGTTCTGGGACAAGCGCGGCAAGCACGGCCCCGATGGCCCGTGGGACACCATCGTCGTCGGCAGCGGCATGGGAGGGATGACCGCCGCCGCAGCGCTCGCCGAGGTCGGCGAGCGAGTCCTCGTCCTCGAGCAGCACTACGAGCCCGGCGGGTTCACGCACACGTTTCGGCGACCCGGGTATCGGTGGGACGTGGGAGTCCACGCGATTGGCGAGGTCACTGAGCACTCGATGACGGGGCGCCTGTTGCGGCGGCTGACCCGAGGGCAACTTCAGTGGGAGTCGCTGGGAGAAGTCTACGACTCCTTTCACTTCCCCGACGGCGTCACGATCGACTTCCCCGATACCCCGCAGGGATTTCGCGACAACCTCGCCGAGCTCTTCCCCGACCGCATCGACGAGGTCGGTCGGTACCTCGATGCCGTCCGTGAGGTCGCGGCAGGGATGAAGCGCTACTACCTCAAGCGCGTGATGCCGGAGAGGATCACGGGCGGGCTGGAGCGCATCTTCGGTAGCAGGTCGGGCCGCTGGTTCGAGCGCACGGCGGACCAGGTGTTGTCCGAGATCACCGACGACGCTCGGCTCAGGGCCGTCTTGTGCGCCCAGTGGGGTTACTACGGGGTGCCGCCGGCTGAGGCCTCCTTCGCGATCCAGGCCCTCGTCGCGAAGCACTTCATGTGGGGAGCGTATTACCCCGTGGGCGGCTCCCAGCAGATCGCGCGGAGCCTGCTAGGGCGCGTCGCCGATGCCGGTGGGTGGACCCGTATCTCGACGTCGGTGGACGAACTGGTGGTGGAAAGTGGACGGGTCGTCGGTGTCCGGTGCGGGGACGAAACGATTCGCGCCGACCGGGTCGTCAGCGGCGTCGGGGCCCAGGCGACCGTCGGCCGACTCCTCCCGGCGTCGCATCGCGAAGACGCGTGGGCGAGGTCGTTCGAGGCGCTCCGCCCGGCCGCAGCCCACGTCTGCCTCTACCTCGGTTTCCGAGGGGACGTTCGCCCCGCCGGCGCAACCGCGGCCAACCAGTGGTTCTACGATACGTGGGATCAGACCGCCGACGCGTGGTACGTCGAGCCGGGCGAAGGCGACTTGCCTCGCGCGCCGGTCCTCTACTGCAGCTTTCCGTCGCTGAAAGACCCCGAGTTCGACGAGGCAAACGACCGACATACGGGCGAGGTCGTCACGTTCGTGCCGTGGGAGGTCTTCGACGAATGGAGCGGAACCCGATGGAAGAAGCGTCCCGCCGAGTACGACGCGTTCAAGGTCCGCCTCCACGACAGCCTGCTCGCACAGTTTCGCGAGGCGATGCCCGACGTGGCCGAGCTGATCGAGTTTTCGGAGCTGTCGACGCCGCTCTCGACCGAACACTTCAACGGCGCCCCCGGTGGGTCGATCTACGGGCTCGCGCCGACTCCGTCGCGCTACGCAAACCCCTGGCTGCGCCCCAAGACGCCCGTCCCCGGCCTCTATCTGGCGGGATGCGACGTGGCGACGCCCGGGGTCATCGGCGCGATGTTCGGGGGGCTCCTCGCCGCGCTCGCGGCTCGGCCGCTCGCCGTTGGGAACCTGGTGCGCGAAGCGATGCAGTAGTACTACCGGCGTCTCAGTAGACGCAGCGGAAGCCCACGCCGGAGCCGCCGACTTCGGGGTTGTACGCGTCCGACCGGTTGGAGCAGCGACCGAGCGTGAGCTGGTTGCCGCTCGATCCCCCGCGAACGGTGCGGCGCTCGCCGTTGGTGGGCCCCGTCGGATCCATCGCGGCATGGTTCGCATACGCGTCGCCGGCGTACCAGTCGGCGGTGTATTCCCATGCGTTGCCGGTCATCTGTTCGGCACCTTCTGCCGAGGCGCTGTTCGGGAGCGAATCGACCGCGATTCGACCGTCCGGTGTGCAGCCATCGACATGCGCCTGCTCGCAGGTCGGTTCGTCGTCGCCCGTCGGGTACTTCGTACCGACCGGTCCCGCGCATGCCCGTTCCCACTCCGCCTCGGTGGGGAGGCGCCCACCGGCCCAGGTGCAGTAGTCGACGGCCTGTTGCCACGCGACGCTCACCACCGGCAAGTCCGGGGTGCCGACCGGGTCGAAATTGTCCGCCGGAGCCGTGCAGTCCCCGGCGTCGACGCACACCTGGTAGGCCGCTTGCGAGACTTCCGTGCGATCGATCGAGAACGCCGTCAAGATCACTTCGTGCTCCGGTGCTTCGTCGGGGTCGCAGTCGTCACAGCCCATGATGAAAGCTCCACCGGCGATCGCGACGGCCGTCGCAGGTCCGCCCCCCGAGTCTGATGCGCCCTCGTCGGCTCCCCCCATGTCGGTGCTGTCGCACACGCACGGCTCCCCGCACGAGGGTCGCGCACCCATGGTCCCGTCGGAACATTCACAGGTCGGGTCGACCGAAACGTCGCATTCGTCGAACGTCGTCTCGTTGTTCGAACCCGAGGTTCCGTTGTTCGACGAGCCGGCGGTCGACGACCCGTTGGTCGTTCCCGAGGTCCCGTTGTTGTCGGAATCCTCGGAGTCACTCGAACAGGCGCCGAGGGCGGTGAGAGCACAGGCAATGAGGAGTCGTTTCATCCGATTCACGCTCGATCAGGTTTTCGATCTCATAGCAGACGAGCAGGGTGACATCACCCGCCCAACAGCTTCTCGATATGCGGAATGACGAGCTGCCTGTTGTTTCCCCGAATGCGGACGTCCGCGCGTCGGCTCCCTTCGCGGGTCTTGACCTTCAACACGTGCTTGCCGGCGGTCACGGGAACGAAGTGCTGGCGCCGCGGGTGATGGTTGGGCTTCGCGTCGCTGTAATCGAGCACCGTCGCTCCCTCGGGGCCGAGGACCAATGCGTCGAACGCGAAGGCGTACCGACTGTCCGTCAGTGGCCGGTCCGTCCCGACGATCGGCATGATGTCCAGAGTGTGGTTGGACCCCGGCTCGGTGACCTCGAAATCGACCGTGAACTCCTCACCTTCGTCGAACGAGACGCTGAGCGCATCGTGGATCTGATCGCCCGCGAAGACGCCGAACTCCAGGTAAACGGCTGCCATCACCACGGCCACGACGATGGTGACGCCAATCGAACCCAGTCTGCTTTCGCCGTCGTTTCCCATCGAGGCCTCTCTTTTGTGTAGCACGCGCGCTCCCGAGGTTCATCCGGTTTGGTAGAGAAGTCGACCCGGCGGAGTCGAGACTGCTGGCGGCCTTGCTCCGAATGACGGCTTGCCGCACTGTGGAACCCCCCTCCCCGAGAAGCTTCATGAGCAGATTTCCGCATTCTCTCCTCGTGCTGGTACTCGCGACCACCGCGGCGGCGTGCTCCTCTCCCGAAGACGACCGCCCCTCTGACCGATCGGACGGCGGGACGGCGACCGACGCCGGCGTCGATGCCACTCCGACGCAGACCGACGGCGGAGATCCCTGCGGTGCGGTAGTGTGCGATGAGCCGAACCGAGCGGTGTGTGAAGAGGGCGAATGCCGCTGCGACCCCGGGTACGTCCTGGTCGACGACACCTGCGAACCGGCCGCCTCCTGCCAGGGATGCATTGCGGAAGACGAGTGCCTGGAGAACGGCGAGTCGCTCGCAGGCGAGCCATGCCGGGTGTGCGACGGGACGATGATGGTGTCCCGACCAGCGACGTTCGTCTGCCGCGAGGCAGCGGGTCCTTGCGACACTGCCGAGTCGTGCGACGGTGCGTCCGCGACCTGCCCCGATGACGTGTACATGGCCGACGAGCGAGGGCCGACGGCATGCGGACCCAACGGCAACGGCGGATTCATCCGCACGTGCGATGGCGGCCAATGGACTGACACCGACGTGTGCGACGGCGCCGACGAGTGCGCCGATGGCGACGTTCGTGCGGGGGCCGAGCGCTGCGGCGCGTTCTTCTCGGGCGCGTTCGAAGACGACTGCGCCGAGGGCTCGTGGACGCCGAGCGACCGATGCATCGACACCTCGTCGGCGACCGTCCTCGACGTCGTGCCCGGGCCGGAAGGTAGCGCGCCACGCTTCATCGGGAGCTTCCAGCGAAACGGAGACACCATCGCCATCTTCGCCACCAACGGCCCGACAGGCTGGGTACCGTACGCGACGGATGGAACGACCTCGGGAACCGAGGCCCTCGCCAGCGTTCACCCGACCGACGGATTCGTCCCCCCGCACATCGTCGA
This sequence comes from uncultured Bradymonadales bacterium, assembly GCA_964411125.1. Lineage (GTDB taxonomy): Bacteria > Myxococcota_A > Bradymonadia > Bradymonadales > Bradymonadaceae > JBFIHF01. The sequence goes on from CAYPJU010000023.1 coordinate 58,877, forward strand.
CCTCGGCAACGGCGAGGCGCTCTTCGCGGGAGGGTCGGTCTATACGAGCTTGAAGCTGTTTCGCACCGACGGGACGGCAGCGGGCACGACCACGGTCGGGAACGCCGCGATCGACTCGTACGTCGAGGCGCTGTGGGGCGGCGGCGGGCTGGCCGTGTTCCGACAGATCGAGGGAACCGGCGACAACTCGGTCTGGGCGACCGACGGGACGGCGGCGGGCACCGTGGAGATCGAGGACACGTTCGACGGGGAGTACGAGATCCTCTTCGCGCAGCACTACGAGGCGGTAGACCGCCTGATCTTCGGGCTCTATCGACCGACCATCGAACGCGACGGGCTCTACTGCACCGACGGTACCGCCGCCGGCACGCGCTCCGCGCTGTCGTGCGACAGGTTCAGCATTCGAGCCGCTCACGAGTGGAACGGGAAGCTTTACGTCGCTTGCAGCTCGTCCGGAAAACGCAAGCTCATGGAGATCCCGGACTGCACCAACCCCTCCCGGGAGATCGTGATCGATCCCGCCACTGCGCCCAACCCCGCCGGCTTCGCGGCCATGGGTGAACACCTGTACTTCACGGCGATCGACGGCGCCACGGGACGCGAGCTGTGGCGGATCGACCGCAGCGGAAATCCTGCCCTGGTGCATGACCTGGCCCCCGGCAGCGACGGATCGTTCACCGGGGGAATTCGACTCGTCGCGACCGACGACGCGGTCTTCTTCATCGCCGACGACGGCAGCGGACGCTCCCTCTGGAAGACCGACGGAACGCCGTCGGGCGCAACGAAACTCACCAGCGTGAACCTCGAGATGTTCCAGGAACCGGTCCTCGCCGTGGTCGACGGTCGCATCATTTTCGGAACGAAAAACGCGTCCGGTGACGGGGAGCTGTGGACGACGGACGGGACCGTCGCAGGGACGACGCTCCTGCTAGGCATGGGGAGCGCGACGAACAGCGGCCCGACGCAGGCCGACGTCATCGGGACCGCCGCCTTCGTGATGGGCCGGAGCGCGACCGAAGGGCGGGAGATCTGGGCCACCTCGGGCCGTCCCGGAGAGATCGACCTCGCCTACGACTACGTGCCGGGAATCGGTGGCGGCGTCATTTCGATGCACCCCACGCCCGGCTTCGCGTTCGTCGTGGGAGGCGCCGCCAACGCGACCTACGGATCGGAACCGCTGATCTTGCGTCCCTGAGGAGCCTCTCACGCCCGCGAACACCGCGCTTCGCGCAGTACTGGGCGACCGCATCCCTGCGCCAATCCTGGCCCCCCGACCCTTCGTCGAGAAACTTCGAAGTCGTCTTCCCCTACGGCACCTCGCTGCACGCCAACGTCCGCTGCCGCGGCGGACCCCTCCCAGCCGAAATCGACGGCGGCTGACTCCCGGTGACCCGCCCCCCCCGGTTTCAGCGCCCCGCGCCCCGCGACGCCCCGCTCTGTCCAACGCGCCCGACTCCCCCGAGCAACCACCCAACGGGTCACAACTCGACCCCCACAACCCGCCCCACCCCGCCCTCCCAACGGACGCCCCCGCACCAACCCGGCCCGCTTTCGACAGTGACCTGGTCAATGTTGAAGCGAGGACAAAAGGGACCTGGTCGGGGTTGGCAGAACGCGGCGCCGGCTCATCGCATGGTCCCATCACCAAAAGTCTTGTGGTCTTCGGCGCTTTGAACCTACAATCGCCGCTCATCGAGCTACAACGTGGAACGGGTCATGGCCGACGACAAGAGCACCGACGATCAGCGGCAACACAACCGTCAGTCCATCAACCAAGAGTTCGAGACGATCGACGAGTTCATCTCGGAGTACGTCACGAACATCTCTCAGGGGGGCGTCTTCATCCGTTCGAAGAACCCTCTCCCCGTCGGTACCAAAGTCACGCTGAAGTTCTCGGTGATCCTGGACGACTTCGAGACGATCGAGGGGGAAGGGGAGGTCGTTCGCGTGGAGAACACGCCGGGGAACACCGGAATGGGCGTCGCGTTCACGCGGCTCACGGCGGACTCCAAGAGCCTGATCGACGAGATCGTCGCCCGCCGCGAAGCCGAAGCCGAAGCCGACTGAACCCGTCTTGAAACACGTGGTCGTCGACGCACGGTGCATCGCCGCTCCCCAGGCGGGGATCGCGCGATACGGCATTTCGATCGTGCCGCGCCTGATCGCCCTGCGCCCCGACTGGCGTTGGACGGTCCTGCGTCACACGTCGAGCGACATCGACCTCGACCTACCTCTCAGCGTGATGCAACTGTGGTCGCAGGTTCCGATCGACTCGCTGCGCAATCACCTGTTCGGTCCGCGCGTCCGAGTCCCTCGGGCCGACGTCTACCACTCCCTGTTTCAGGTCGTCCCGCCGCGGGTTCGCGCGGACCGCATCGTGGTGACCGCCCACGATTTCATCGACATGGACCATTCCGGCGAAGTTCGGGACGACCCGATCGCCGCGGCCGCGCTCGGCGTCTACGCCGACCTCGCCTTTCGTGGGGCGATGCGCGCGGCGGACTCCGTCGTCGCGATCTCGGAGCCGACCGCCGTGCGCGCACGTCAACTGACCGACGCTCCCGTCGAGGTCGTCTGGCACGGCGTCGAACCCCGCTACTTCGAGCCGCCCCCCTCCCCCGACCGCATCGTCGACTGGCTGCGCCGCGACGGGCGGCGCTACGTCGTCGCGATCGGAAACGACAAGCCGTACAAGAACCTCGCCACCGCGGTGCGCGCGCTTCCCCACGCCCCGGGCCTCGATCTCGCCCTGGTCGGCAACTGCGACGGGCTCCGCCCCCTCGTCGAAGCCCTCAGACTCGACGATCGCGTCGCGTTCCTCGGACACCTCGGCGACACCGACCTGCGCCGCGTTCTCGGCCAGGCCACCGCGTTCGTCTTCCCCTCGCTGCTGGAGGGGTTCGGGATGCCGCCCCTCGAAGCGATGGCCCTCGGCATCCCCACCCTCGTCGCCGACGTCGAGCCGATGCGCTCCATCTGCAGCGACGCCGCGCTACGCTTCGAACCCACGGACGTCATCGCTCTCGCCGAGCTGATCTTGCAGGTCGCCTCGAACGACCACCTCGCCGGAACGCTTGGAACGCGAGGTCGTATACGGGCCCGCCAGTTCGACTGGGACGCCTGCGCCGAAAAGACGCTCGCCTTCTACTGAGGACTCGCTCGAAGGGATGGAAACCGCCGCTTTTCGGTGTTACCTTCCCCGCCGCTGGCGCCCGTAGCTCAGTTGGATAGAGCAACGGCCTTCTAAGCCGTGGGTCGCAGGTTCGAATCCTGCCGGGCGCGTGACCGGCGCTTCGCGCCGGTGGGGGACCGGCCTTCGGCCGGTGGGGGAACGGCGCTTTGCGCCGTTGGGGGACCGCGCTTCGCGCGGTGCGGAAGACCGGGCTCCGGACCGCCGGGCTCTGTCCCGGCGTGGAAGACCGGGCTCCGCCCCGGTCCTCCGGGCGGCTCGTTTTCAGTCGTTCGGCGCGCCGTCGGCGATCCACTGGCGAATTCGTGCGACCTTGCCGGGGGGCATCAGCGTGGGGGAGTTGCGGGGCATGAAGGCGACGGCGCCCGCGTCCGTCTGAGGCTCGCACTCGGAGGTGATGCGATAGAGCCAGCTCCCCTCCGGGTTGCCGGGATCGACGAGGGGAAGGGAAGTGTCGGCGCGCACCTCGTGCTCCAGCAGCTCGGCGTGCAAGTCCTCGGCGGTGAGGTCGAGCCCCGCCGCCGGGCTGTCGGCGTCGTGGCACGACGAGTACGCGCAGCTCGCGCCGAAGACGTCGACGCGAAGCGCCCCCAGGGTCGTCGCGCCATCGGGCTCCACGCCGTCGCGCTGGTCGACGCACTCGGGGACGACGAAGTCCTCGCCGACCTCCGAACCCTCCGGAACATACAGTGGCGCCTCCACCTCTTCGGGCGTCGGGAGCGCCTGGTCGACCGTGTTCGGCAGCCAGAGGACCGAGCAGTCCCCGTACTTCGTCTCGATTCCGTCCACCGTATCGGTCTCGGGGTGGTCGAAGACGCTCGTGTTGAGCCGCAACTGCGCGTCGGTGAACGCGAGCAGCGTGCACATCTCGTCGTCGCCCGTCAGTCCGTACCACGTCGTGGTGGGGTACGGGTTGAAGTACCCGCAGCTGAAGCGCAGTCCGGTGGCGCCGGTCAGGTCGATCGGCGGGTCGAACTCGATCCCGTTCGCTTCGGCATTGAACCCTTCGAGTTCCACGATCGTCTCTTCCCCGTCGGGTCGCACGACGTCGACGCGGAAGTAGTTTCCAAGCGCGTGGTAGTGCGGCAAGATCCAGTAGATCTTCGGCGCGAATTCCTCGCCCGTCTTTTGCTCGTAGCGCGGCTTCAGTGAACACGTCGTGTCGAACCGGACCTCCGATTCGCCGGGGATCCGAAGGTCCGAGTTGTCGAGCCGCCAGGGCACCGCGACCTGCTTCACGTCGCGTGGGTGCAACAGCTCGAGCCCCATCCGCGCCGTCGTGGTCAATGGCGTCGACGAGACGTTCAGCAGGTGTGCGCCGCCGATGATCTTGGAGCGCGGCGGGATCTTGATGACGACACCGTCGGTGAGCGCTTGCCGCTCGACGTACGCCTGCGTCGATTGCGCGAAGACCACGGCGCCGAACACCGCCCCCTCTCGCTCGCTGAAGCCGAGCTCGTCGCAGTCCTGAATCCCGTCGGGTCCCGTGAACTGCTCTTCGTCGACCGCGTACCAGTTCGAGTGGTGCCAGCCTCCGCGGTTCGCCTGCACCACCGCCTGCACGTAAAGCGGCTCGTCGTTGTTCAGCGTCCACTGGGCGCACGGATACTGCTCGCCACCCGGCGGGATCGTCCACTCCCCGAAATCGAACGCGACCTGCGCCTTCGACAGCGCCTCCTCCATCCCCACGTCAGGCTGCTCGACGTCACCCCCGTCCGGCGTTTCCTCCCCGGAGTCCGCGGCCGTCACACCCGCGTCGGTACCCGACGGCACAGGCGCTCCCCCCTCGTCGCACGTGGCGGCGACCGAAAACAGCGCGACGATCACAATGGATAGAAGTCGTCTCATCGATACTGAAACCAGTACCCGACCCGGACATTCCATGCAATTAGCGCGCTTCGCGCGGTGTTGGACCGGGGCGGAGCCCGGTCTTCCACGCCGGGACAGAGCCCGGCGGTCCCGAGCCCGGCGGTCCCGAGCCGGTCCGAGCCCGGCGGTCCGGCGGTCCGGCGGTCGAATCGATCAGAAGTCGGCGACCTGGCCGACCAACGAGGGGTGATCCACGAAGGGATTGCGCACCGCGAGATCGCCCTCGAACGCCGAGGTGAGCTTCTGCTGGCGACGGAGTTCGTGCCAGCTCGGAGGGTCCTCCGCGTGCCAGCGTCGAAGCACCGCCTCCTGACGCTGGTCGATGTCCTTGTTCCGCATCAACGCGAACCAGAACGTCGCGCGCGCGACGTCGCCGCGGGCGCCGACGGGGGGCTGGAACACCTCGTTCCCCGCGCTGTCCAACCCCGCGACCGCGTCCCCGAACGGCGAGGCCCACTGGACTTCGACCACCTCGCCATACGGTCGGTTGCCGCGACGGCTGTTCACGACCATCCATGTCGTCAGAAGGTTGTGAAACCAGTCCGCGCCACCGTGCGACTTCGGCCAGACGTGCTCGACGTTCATGTCGCGGATGTGGGACATCCCTTCCGTGTCGATCTCGAGGCCCGTGTAGACGCACGTGAGTTTGCCGTCTTCGGCGTCGTAGTTCTCGAGGATCGCCTCCCGACTCGAGGCGACGTGCCGGTAGGTGCTCCGAAACGCCTCCTCGAAGTCGTCGCCGAACAGGCCCTCCAGCGCGTCGGGCTTCGTGTCGGCTTCGCAGGCATCCCCGACGCCGTCGCCATCGCTGTCGAGCTGGTCGCGGTCCGCCAGGAACGGACAGAGGTCGATGTAGTCGGGGATCTCGTCACCATCGCTGTCGAGATGCGGACGGTCCGCGCACGTCCCTCCGACGCAGACGATCGAGAGGTAGTAGGAGACTTTCTCGGCCGCCGAGTTCTCGATCACCAGGGCGTGTTCGCCGGTCTCCTCGAAGACGTGGCCGACGGAGAGATCACCGTATGCAGCGGGGAGCCGGGCACTCCCTGCGAGCCCGCCCGATCGAGCGACGACGGTCCCATCGAGCTCGAGGTCGAAGCTCGGAACCCACGAGCTCGTGTGTCCTTGATGCACCGCGACGACGATCTGATCGCCGGCGCGCGCCGGCAGGAGGAGGACCCGGCGCTCGAAGCCGGCGAGCGTTCCGAACCTCTCCACGTCGGCGTCGTGGTAGTCGACGGTCTCCGCGAACTCGCAGTTGCCCTGGCACCCTTCGGTCCCATCGCACGCCTCGAGCGACGGCTGCAGCTCGCCGTCCCCGCAGAAGCCGATCTTCCCCTCGGCCTGGACGAACTCCAGCAGCCGTTCGATCGTGCCGCGACCGATCCCTTCGGTGTCGTCGAACTCCTCGTACGTCGCGAACGGGCGGCCAGCGACGATGGTCTCCACCTGCACCGGCAGCAGTCCGACCGAGTCGATCAGCATCGACTCTTCGGTCGTATTGGCGACGTCGAGGATCGCGAGCTTCAAGTACGGGTCGAGCCGGAGCATGTAGGAGTCGGCCTTCCCGCACTCCTCGACGCATTCGGGCGCCGAACTCTCGGGCGCACCGTCGCCGGTTTCCGCGGGGCCGCACGCAACGACGGTCAGGGCCGCCAACACGAGGGAGATGAATCGGCAACGGTTCGTCATGTCTTGCCTCGGGGCGCGAAACGGGGTGATCCAGCTGTCACACTCAAACTACTGGCTGCGAGGCACCACCTCTACTTACCCGTTCCTTACGTACGCGTTTCCACGACCTGTGGGAGTCGAGTACAGCTTCTCGCACCAGCCGGAATGTTTTCGACGAGCCAGCCGTTCCCCGCGCGGCTTCTTCGGATCCTGCGACGATCACCTCCGGATCTCCGATTGTGATGGTGTAAAAATGCAGTATTGGTAAAATCGAGGTCGCCCTCGGAGCGGTGCGCCGCTCCTCGCTTCGTAAAGTCTGGCGGGATCGACATCTGACGTCCGCCGTCCGGCTGCAGTCAACGTGGCCCCAGCCCTTCGCAACACGCCGTACCGATGCCATCTTCCGTCGCTTCTGGTCCTGCCTCGGACCCATCGCCGTCGTCGCAGCAGACCGAACCGACCCTCGAGTTCGACGCCGTGGTCGTCGGGTCGGGATTCGGAGGCGCCGTCGCCGCGTGCCGCCTCGCGCAGGCCGGCTTCTCCGTCCTCGTTCTCGAGCGCGGTCGACGTGTTCAGCCGGGAGACTTTCCACCGCTCCCCGGCGAGGAGAGCTTCGCCCCATCGGTCGATCCGTTCACGATCGGCGGCGGCGGCGTGTACGACGTGCGCGACCTCGGTGGCACCTTCGCGCTGCAGGCATCGGGCTACGGCGGAGGTTCGCTGGTCTACGCGGGCGTCCATCTGAGGCCGCCAGCGGGGATCTTCGAGCGCTGGCCCGACGGTCTCCGAAAGCCGCAGCTCGACGAGCACTTCGACCTCGCCGCCTACATGCTCGACGTCGCGCCGATCGACGACTTCCCGTTCCCGCTGCCACGCAAGACCCGGGCGTTCGACGCCGCGGTCGAGGCCGCCGGCCGCGAGGCGTTTCACCCTCCGCTGACGCAGTCTCGACGGTCGGGGACGAACGCATTCGGTGCCACCGTCGAAGCGTGCAACGGCTGCGGTAGCTGCGCGCTCGGGTGCTCGCGCGGCGCCAAGAACAGCCTCGACCAGAACTACCTGGCCCTCGCCGAATCGTACGAGAACGTCACGGTGAGGACGCGGGCCAACGTCCGGGCGGTTCACGCGGTCGACGAGTCGGCCTACGACGTGGAGTTCGTCGACGGTCTGTGCGGCGATCAGGAGCGACGCGTGCGGGCGCGGTTCGTGTTCCTCGGCGCCGGCGTCGTCGGGACGCACGAGATCCTCGCGCGCTCCCGCGAGTGCAGCCAGCAAACCTCCGGCGATGGCCTGCCGCGACTCAGCCCGCGCGTCGGCGATGGTTTCTTCACGAACAACGACGACGCCTCGATGGTCTTCTCACGCGACGAGTCGTTGGCGATCGAGGATGGCCCGACCATCACCAGCAGCATCGTCCACCACTCGGCCGACGGTGGCCTGGTGCTCGTGCAAGACGGCGGGCTGCCCGCGGAACTGAGCCGCGTGATGACCACGATCTACACGTCGCCCGCGCTTCTGGGTCGCAATCGGCATGGGCGAGACCCCTGGGAAGGAGCGTGGCGCGAGCAATCGCGCGCCCGCGACACCGCCGAGCAGCAAGCCGCAGAGGCCGCCGCGGTCGAGCTCGTCGACCGGCTCCTCGCGAGCGACCTCTCGCCGTCGGGGCTGGAGCAGCTCGTCCTCGCGTGGCTGACCGGGACGATGCCCGACGTCGCTCCGCCGCAGCTTCGCGCGGCGTTCGGCACGCTTCGGGACCAGCTCATCGAGACGAGCCGCCCCAACTTCGCGCGCGCGATCGATTCGCTGTTGGAGCACTCCGCGTCGCAGGTGGTGGACCGGTTGACCCTCGGTCGACTCGCCCGCTTCCCCGGGCTTCGAACGCGCCTGGTGGACAACGCCCGGAAGCTGGGCGAGCTGCTGATCGCGGATCGTGATGGGCTGATCGACCGCGCGCAGCAGAGCTTCTTCCGTCACTTCCTGCTGGTCGAACCGGAGCGGGAGATCCGCCGACGGCTCGCCGACTATCTGATGCCGCCCACGAACCCGGGGCAACTGTTTCTGCTGTCGATGGGGACCGACACGACGCCCGCGCGCCTCGAGTGGGATGCGGACGCGTCGAGGGGTCGGCTGGCGCAGAATCCTGGCGCGTTTCAGGAGAGTTCACGGCTCGCGAGGCGCATCAAGCGCGACGTCAGCGAAGGTCTGGGCGGACAACTTCGCACCCATCCCATCACGTCGGTCGCGGGCCGAGGCATGACGGTGCACGCTCAGGGGGGCGCGGCGATCGGCGAGGATTCAGATCGCGGGGTCGTCGACCGACACGGCGAAGTCTTCGGCCACCCCGGCCTCTTCGTCGTGGACGCGTCGGTCTTCCCCGCGCCGGTCGGTGTGAACCCCTCGGCGACCATCCTCGCCCTGGCGGAGCGCAACGTCCTCGCGTTCATCCGGACGCAACGAGGCGCCGCCTGGCCGCTAGGCGACGAGAGCCCCGGCGCGCGGCAGTTCCACAAACAGCTCTCGCAGGCGCGGGACTTCGCGGAGAGCCGCCTTGCCACGTTCCACCTCGAGCCCCCGGCCGCGCCCGTGGGAGGGGCGAGCCCCGAACCGACGGCGCAACCGATCGGCGTTCGGTTCACCGAGCGCTTCCGCGGTTTTCTGGCCGCCGGCAGCGCAAGCCCTGCGTACGTCGCGACCGACGACTATTGCACACTCGAGATCGAGGTGATGGTCGACGACCTCGACGGGTTCTTCGCGGACCCGCTCCACGCCGCGAACGTCCGGGGCCGCTTCGTCGGCGCGGGAATGCGCGACGCCGAAGTGCACGGCCGACTGCTGATGTACCCGGACGCCGAGCGATGCGACGAAGAGGCCGCGACCGACGGCCTACGCTATGAGCTGTCGCTTCGCGAGGCGAGCGGTGCAGCGGGCCGCCTCGTGCTCGACAAACCGATGCGCGGCGCCCGATTCCGCGCGCTCGAGATCCAGCGCTCCACGATGCAAGCGCGCGCGAGGCTCGAGGTCGATGGGCGGACCCACGTCGGTCGCCTGGACGTCGACGGTATCGGGTTCCTCACCGAGCAGCTCCCGAGCCTCGAGATCACCGGCACGGAAGAGCCCGCCCAGATTGCGTGGGCGATGCTGCGGTTCGGGGAGTTCTTCTTCCACGGCCTCTTGCCCGGTGCGCGGCGAAGCATCGAGTCGCGGGTCGACCAGGCGGCGCAGGCCGTGTCCTTCGACGCCCAGGAAGAGGACGAAGCCCCCATCAGGAAGCTCAGCGGATGAACGGTTCACCCCTCGCAACGACCCACGACCGGCTCGAGTCCTTCACTGTCCAGACCGGCGACGGACTCGAGCTCCGCATGCGTCGTCTGCAGCCGCGAGCCGCCGACCGCGGCGCGGTGCTGCTGCTCCACGGTGCCAACACCAACGGCGATTCGTTTCTGCATCCCGATGGCGGCCTCGCCGGATGGCTCGCCGCCGGCGGACACGACGTGTGGATTCTCGACTGGCGCGGCAGCCGCGAAGTCGTCGACCGCTTCAAGAGGAGCCACGCCGACCGCTTCACGTTCGACGCCGTGGCCCACGAAGACCTGCCCGCGGCACTGCGAGCGATCCGCGCCTGCGTCCCCGAGGGACAGATCGCCGTGGTGGGGCACTGCATGGGGGGCGCCTCGACCGCGATGGCTCTCGGCGCCGGGTTGCTCGAACCGTTCGGCGTCGGCCCGATCGCCCTCCTCGCCGCCGGCCTCTACCTGTCGGCGCCTACCGAATCGCTCCTGAAGGCGCAGGACGGAATCCTGGAGCGAACGTGGGCCGAGGACCGGACGGCTGAGGGCACCGACCCGAACGACGTCGACGCGTGGCCCGCGGTCCTGCGTCGCGCGCTCGATCTCTGGCCGCGCTCGCTGCTCCCCCAGGGCTCGACCACCGCCGACGCCGTCTTCCGGCACGCATCGTTCATGTACGGGCGCCCCTACCGCCGCTCGCTCGTCCCCGACGACGTGCACGAACGAGCCCCCGAACTCTTTGGCCTGCTCCACTTCGGTCTCTTTCGCCACGCGGTCCAGAGCCTCCGACGCGGCTACATGGCTCCGTTCGGCGCCCCCGAAAACGGCCCCGAAGCGTGGCGCGCCGCCCGGACCTACTTCCGCCCCGAATCCTACGCCGACAAACGCCTCTTCCTCCTCACCGGACGCCACAACGCCCTGTGGCACCCCGACAGCCTCGCCCGCTTCGACGAGTGGCTCCGCGCCGACACCACCGCCCACGTCACCCGTCACGTCCTCCCCGACTACGGACACCAGGACATGCTCTGGGGCGCCTCCGCCCACCACGACGTCTTCCCCCTCCTCCAACGCTTCCTTCAGTAGCTGGAGCGGCCGCAGGCCACCCCACCAGCGCCGAAGGCGCTCCACCAGCGGAGCGAAGCGACGCTCCCCCAGCGCCGAAGGCGCTTCCCCATCATCATCAAGAGCGCGAAGCGCTACTTGATGATGATCTCCAGGCGGGGGCCTGCTTCGAGGGTGACGGACTCTTCGGCGCGGTGCATGTCGCCGTCGATCGTGTAGATGAAGGGTTCGGCGGAGTAGATTTCGACGCGGCTGGCGACTTTGGACTTCGCCTTGTCGGGGTCCATGTGCTGGCCGAGCCGGATCTTCGGGAGCTCGGCGGCCAGCGCCATCGGGCGCGTCATCAGCCCGAGGACGTGGAAGGAGTGGGGGCGCTCTTCGCAGCGGACGAAGGGGCGGAAGCCGAGCCCGATCTGGTCGATCGTCGCGGCGAGGAGGGAGGTGTACTCGCGCTCCTCCCACTCTTCGCCGTCGTCGAAGAGGGCGCGGGCGCGGAACGGTTTGACGATCTCACTCGCGAGCTTCCCGCCGAAGGGCATCGTCACGAGCGCCTTGCCGAGGAGAATCGCGGCGGAGACGGGGCTCGGATCGTCGGCGCCGTAGTACATCTCGAGAAAGTTCGAGACGAGACCGTTGCCGAAGATGAACCCGTACTTGGTGTGCTCTTCGCCGACGATCCGGAGCATGTCGCGCTCGGTCGTCTCGAACGACTGGCCCGTGTAGTACTTGTCCACGAGGTTGGCGAGGAGCCTCGAGGGCGTACCTTCGATTCCGATGCCGTTCGAGATCGTGTTCATCGTACCGCCACGCAGGAAGGTGACCCTGGGTAGCGGCTCGTCTCCGTAGACTTCGATGAAGGTGGACAGCGTCACGTGATTGGTGCCGTCGCCCCCGTTCAGCGCGAGGATCTCGATGCCCGATTTCTTGAACTGTCGCGCGACGGAGGCAACATCCTCGACCTTGTTCGTGAGCTCGTACGTGTCGCTCGAACCGAGGACGTAGGCGAGCCGACGCATCTGCTCGGGGTGTCGCCGATTCCGTCGGCTGTGCGGGTTGGTGATGATTCCGATTCCAGGCATGGCTCGCGCGGTATACCAGAAGCTTCGCGATCCGACACGCGGGTTCGTGCGTAGACCTCACGATCGGTTTGGTGTAATGATCGCAGGGACACAGGACTGAGACGATGGCAGAAAAAGCTGACTACAACCCGATCCACAGGTTCGTCGAGATTTCGGCGATCGCGGCCTACCTGGCCATCCTGTTTTACTGGATGTTCCTCATGGTGTCGTACGACATCTGGGGGAGCCCGGTCGTGTGGGTGGGGATCGCGTCGGCGATCTTCGTGGGGCTCGTCTGCGCCGACTTCGTCTCCGGTTTCGTTCACTGGCTCGCCGACCGCTTCGGCCACGTCGACATGTTCATCCTGGGGGACGCGTTCATCCGTCCATTTCGCGAACACCACGACGATCCGACCAACATCTGCGAGCACGACTTCATCGAAGTGAACGGCAACAACTGCGTCACGATCCTGTTGTTCCTGCCGTTCGTCGCGACGCTCCACTATCTCACACCCCGGCTGTTTCAGATCTGGCTCGAGGCGTGGACGATCGCCTTCACGATCGCGATCTTCTTCACGAACCAGATTCATTCGTGGGCCCACGCCGACGAGGCGCCAGCGCTCGTCCGTTGGCTTCAAAAGTACAACCTGATCCTTTCGCCGCGTCATCACGACGTGCATCACGAACCACCCCATCTCGACAACTACTGCATCACGTTGGGATGGATGAACGCCCCGCTCGCGAAGATCGACTTCTTCGGACGCGCGTACCGCTTCGTCCGCACGATCCAGGGCCGGCCGACCCACGATCCCCACCACCAGCCGGCGCCTCCCGCCGCCGAGTGAGATGAACCCCGCCGTCGTGAAGTATCTGCAGGTCGTCGGCATCGTCGTCCTCTGCATCGTCCTCGACCAATGGTCGAAACACGCCGCCTCCACGCGCCTCGCGACGCATTTCCCGGGCGACTTCACACACTACATCCAGCTCACGGTACCACCCGAGCTCGACGGGAAGACGGTACGGGACGTCGTCGAGCACGAGTTCGGCGGTTGGAACAGCCCCGACGAGATCGAAGACATCTTGTTCGGCGTGACCAACGACGGCGCCGTTCTTCTCCCCGCCAGCCGAGAGGTCTCCGCCGGGGATGTCATCGAGGTGCGAAAGCGCGAGGTCGTCGTCGTACCCGACTATTTCGACTTCCAGTACGCCCGCAACGAGGGCGCTGCCTTCAGCATGCTCGCAGACGCGGACCCGGAGTTCCGAAAGCCGTTCTTCCTCGGTGTCGGCGTCATCGCGCTGCTCTTGATCTTCGGCATCCTTCGCGGGGTCGAGCTTCGCCAACAGCTCCTCATCGTCGCGCTCGCCCTCATCGGAGGCGGTGCCGTCGGAAACCTCGTCGACCGCGTGCTGCATGGCTACGTCATCGACTTCATCGTCTGGAAGTGGACCGACGAGTACCGGTGGCCGACTTTCAACCTCGCCGATACCTTCATCGTCGTCGGGGTCGCTTTGATGTGCATCGAGTTGATCCGCGATACGATCCGGGAGCGGCGGGAGAAGGCGGTTAGCGGTTAGCGGGCAGCGGTTAGCGGTCGGCAGTTCCTGTCGAGGGTTGCCGTCAGCCGCTAGTAGCTACCCGCTACGCCCGAGCCGCTAACCGCTAACCGCTAACCGCGAACCGCTAACCGCGAACCGCTAACCGCGAACCGCTAACCGCATGTTTCCAGACATCTTCGACAGCGAGTGGATCGGCATCACGGGCGAGTGGCATTTCGCGATTCCCTCGTATTTCGTGGCGTTGATGACGGGGTTCCTGCTCGCATCGTGGCTCTCCTTCCGGGAGGCGATGAAGCTCGGGATCGACCGGCGCAGGTTCATCGATTTCGCGATCTGGATGCTGATCGTCGGGGTGATGGGGTCGCGTATCGCGCACGTCTTGTTGGACGGCTTCTTCTGGGACTACGTCCACCTCTGTACGGACCCGTTTCTGGTCGAGGGCAAGTCGGTCGAGACGGGTCCATGCGTGTCGAACGCCCAATGCGTCGCGGCGCAGTCCCGCGGGCTCGACGTCGGCGGGATCTGCAATGCCGAGACGGGGCTCTGCCATCCCGCCGTCGACTGTTTCCGCTGGCTCAAGTTCTGGGCCGGGGGGCTGACGGTCTACGGAGCGCTCATCGGCTGCGTCGTCGTCGGCTGGTGGTACATGCGTCGCCACGATCTACCCGTCCGAAAGATCATGGACATGGGGGGGTACGGCATTCCGCTGGGGATCGCCATCGGTCGCCTCGGCTGCCTCGCCGGCGGCTGTTGTTACGGAGCGGTGTGCGACGTGGACTGGCTCGGGATCCAGTTCCCCCCCGGGACGGCCGCCTACGTCGACCACTTCGAGAACCACTACGCGGCGCTGCAAGAGCAGTGGAGGGCGGGAATCGAGGCGAGCCTGCCGGTCTATCCGACGCAACTGATGTCGAGCATCTACGCGTTCTTCATCTTCCTCGTCGCCTACTTCTGGGTCCGCCCGCGCAAGCGCTACGACGGCCAGGTACTGCTGACCACGGTGTTTCTTTACGCCGGGTTCCGCTTCGCGATCGAGTTCTTCCGGGCCGACCCGCGCGGAGCACTCTTCGGCCTGTCGACCAGCCAGCTCATCGCGCTCGCGACGACGATCGCCGCAGCCTACATGCTCGTCCGCCTCCGCCCCCGTGAAGAGTGAGCGAGCGGGCTCCCGCGAGCGGGAACCCACTGCGCGTCACGCGTCACTGCACGACCACCATCGCTCGCATCTTGGCGAACTTCGCGGGCCCGATTCCACGGACCCGCATGAGCTCCTCGACCCGCTCGAAGGAGCGCTGCGAGCGATACTCGATGATCCGCGCCGCCAGGGCCGGTCCGACCCCCGGCAGCGACTGGAGCTGCGCGGCCGCCGCGTCGTTGATGTTCACGAGGCCTGCAGCCGTAGCCGGGCGGGAAGGCTCCTTTGGGTCCCGCGCCGGCGTCGCGGTCGACGGTTCCGGCTCCGGTTCGGAGACGAGCGGCTCGCCCAGCTCCTCGGGCGCGTCGTCGTCGGAAGTGCCCGACGTCGTGCCCGAGTTCGTGCCGCACGCCGGGCATTCGGCCGGCGTGTAGTTCGCCCGGATCGGCGGGTCGTCGGAGCAGGCGAGCCCGCCGATCAGCAACATCAAGGCGACCATCCATTTCGAGAGTTCCATTGCATTCCTCCATGCAAGCGCGTTCATTCGCGTACCCCCGTTATCGGCAGCGGGGGCGCTCCGTTGCGAAAAAAGTGAGAGAGGCGGCCCGAGGCCAGAAACCACGCGGGGTTGCGCGCCACCTCACTTGCGGGTATCCATCGATTCGGAGGTACCGCGTGCGCCGTTTCACGATCATTCTGACCTGCTTCTTCCTCGCCTTCGCACCGACGGCGGTCGTCGCCCAGTCCGAGCTCGACGAGCAGCAGGAAGCTCACCTGCTGCAGCTCATCAAAGAGGGCAAAGGGCTGTACGACCAGGGCGAGTTCAGCGCCGCGCGGACCAAATTCGCCGAGGCGTACGAGATCTATCCCCACCCCGACCTCGTCTACCGCATCGCGCTGTGCCACGAGCGGCTCGGCGAAGATGCACAGGCGGTCGAGTACTACCGAAGGTTTCTGGAGGAAGCACCGGACGCCGAGGAACGCTCCCGCGTCGAGAAGACGATCGAGGTGATCGAGGCTCGAATCGCCAAGAGCGAGATCAAGGTCGTCACCTATCCGGAGGGCGCGACGGTCTACATCAACGACGTCGCCAACGGCGCTGCCGGCTACACGCCGGTCGGCCTTCCGGTGAAGCCCGGCAACTACAAGCTGATCGTGAAGATGGACGGCTACGAGACGGTCACCGAGCTCGTCACCGTCCAGGCCGGAGCGACCGTGCAGTCGCGCTACCACCTCACCCCGGCCGCCGACGGGGCTACGGGGACGGTCGCGAAATCGAACCGCGGGAGCGGTCCCCCCGTGTCGTTCGTCGCCTTCATGGTGATCGGCACCGGATCCGCCATCGCCTCGTTTCTCAGTTTTCGGGGCTTCTCCGCTGCGCAGACCGAGCTCGACTCCAAACCGAAGCGTGACTTCACCCGGGAGCAGTACAGCAGGTTGAGCACCAAGCGCAGCGTCCTCCTCGGGGTCGGGCTCGGGACCGCGACTCTCTCCGTCGTATCGTTCATCGCCGCGTACGCGAGCCTGCGCGCATCCAACGAGCGGGCGACGCTCGACCTTGGATGGAGCGACGCCGGCCCGACGGTGGGGGCGAGCCTCCGGTTTTGACCCGGTGAGCGGGAAGACTCCTCCCCGCTCCGCTTTACTCTGCACCCCCCTCCCGCCAGAATGCGGCGGTGAGCCTGTTCTGCCCAGAGTGCCACACGCGGTACGACGACGAGTCGATGGGGGCCTGCCCCACCGACGGGGTCCGCCTCTACAAGGTCGACGATACAGACCCGCTCATCGGGGCGGTGATCGATGGTCGGTTTCGAATCGACTACGCCATCGGCGTCGGCGGCATGGGGACCGTCTACGGGGGAGTTCAACTCTCCGTGAACCGAGACGTCGCGATCAAGGTGCTCCGCGCGGAAGTCTCGCAGAAGGAGGTCGCGCTCGAGCGGTTCTTCCGCGAGGCGAAGACGATCTCGAACCTCACCCACCCCAACATCGTGAAACTGGTCGACTTCGGGCAGGACCGCGATCGGCAGATGCTCTACCTCGCGATGGAGCTCGTGCGCGGCCAGCCCCTCTCCGCGCTCCTCGCCAAGGGGCGCCTTCGCGCTTCGCTCGCCCTCGACATCGTCCACCAGGTCTGCGGCGCGCTGACCGAACCCCACGACGCCGGCGTCATCCACCGCGACCTCAAGCCGGACAATCTGCTGCTCGTCCCGGTTTCCGACGGCTCGGTGCAGGTGAAAGTGCTCGACTTCGGGATCGCTCGCTTCATGGAGTCCAACACGCAGCTCACCGGGACCGGGATGATCTGCGGAACCCCCGCGTACATGGCCCCCGAACAGGCGCAGAACGAGACGCTCGATGCGCGGACCGACATTTACGCGCTCGGGGTCGTCCTCTACGAGATGTTGTCGGGGTGGCCCCCCTTCAGCGGCACTTCGAGCCTGCAGGTGATGCTGAAGCACATTCAAGAGGCCCCGCGGCACCTTCGCGATCTTCTCCCCCCGGCATCGCTCCCCGCCGACCTCGAACAGTTCGTCTACTTGATGATGCAAAAGGAGCGAAAGAAGCGGCCCGAGAGCGCTCGCAAAGTGCGCCGGGAGATCGCGAAGCTGCAGCGAAAGTTCGAGCTCGAGCCGGTGGAGGTGGACTGGCGAAACGAGGCCGACCCCGAAGCGAAGTTCGACAAGTTCATCCTCCCCAAGCTGCCCCGTCCCGACAAAGACAAGAGCGGTCCGACCCAGGTTTTGCGCCGCGAGACGGGGCTCGATCAGGCCGCGGCTCCGTCCTTCGATCTGCCGACCGATCTATTCCAGCGCGAGCTCCACACCGAGCCCGACGGCGCGCTGGGGGTGACCGGCCCTTTGACCCCGGACGGAAAGCTCGAGGTCGCCGCCGACGCGCTGAGGGTGCGGAACATCACACGGGAAGGGGCGCAGCAGGGCTGGACCCCCGGCGGCCAAGATGCCGTGCGCTCGATCAAGGACACCAAGGACGGCGTCGACGTTTTCGGAGCGACCCTCGACGGCTCGGCGCTCGCCGCCGAAGACTCGGGTTCCTACGTCGACCGACCGCAGACCGTGCCCGAGACCCCGCCTATCGGCACCGACGAGCTCGCCTCGGCGAACAGCCCCGCGCCGACCAACCCATCGGGACGAACCGTGGAGACCTCGGCCCGCTCGAACCTGTCGCTGGCGGCCATCGCGATCCTCTGCGCGGTAGGAGCGGTCGGCGCGGCTCTGTTCGTCGGCAAGAAGATCGACGATGCGGTCGCGGCAAAGGCGGAGAAGGCCCAACCCGAGGCCGCCGCGCTCGCCCCGGCCACGCCCGAGCTCCCGACACAGACACCGCCCCGCGACCCCGCCCTCACGTCAGCGGTCGACGCCGCCCGCCTCAACCTCGCGATCGCCGTGGCGAAGTCGGAGGCCAACCGCCCTGCGCCCGTCGCAGCGCGCACGAAACCGGTCGCCAAACCGGCCCCCGATCCGCCCGAGCCTGGCCCCGGAAAGAAGGACGTCCCTCCGACGACCCCACCGAAGGGCGAGAAGACGGAGGCGCCGAAGAAGAACATCGACGACAAGATCAAGTCGATGCTCGACGACGACCTCGACTGACGCTCACGGCTCGGGGCGTTCCCGGGGACGACAACGTCTCGCACCGACGGACAGCCTGTTTCCCACCGCCGCGAAACCTCCACGACCCTGCCACATCACACGGGCGGACCAGAGAACCGGTCTCTCGGTAGTCGTGGAGCCAGACCGATGCGTTTCGACTCGAAACCCCAGGCCCCCCACGACAGGTTGACCGAGAGGCTCGATCCCGCTACCAGTGCTCGCGTGAATCTATTTCATCCGGCCGCCATGCGGCCGTCCCCAACATCGGAGTAACGTATGTCGACGTCGGTCGTGGACCTTCCCCCCACTTTCAGCAACACGGGCCTCGAGCTCTTCAGTGACCTCCCTTTCAAGGTCGCAGACCTCTCGCCCGAGACCGTCGCGTTCGGTCGCAAAGAGATCGAGCTCGCCGAGCACGAAATGCCGGGCCTGATGGCGCTGCGTGAAGAGTTTGCCGGTAAGTCGCCCCTGAAAGGCGCGCGCATCACCGGCTCGCTTCACATGACGATCCAGACGGCGGTCCTCATCGAGACCCTCGTCGACCTCGGCGCCGAAGTCCGTTGGGCTTCCTGCAACATCTTCTCGACCCAGGACCACGCGGCCGCCGCCGTCGCCGTCGGACCGAACGGGACCGCCGACGACCCGCAGGGCGTTCCGGTCTTCGCGTGGAAAGGCGAGTCCCTCGAAGAGTACTGGTGGTGCACCTTCCAGGCGCTCAACTGGGGTGGCGAAGGTCCCAACCTGATCCTCGACGACGGTGGCGACGCCACCCTCCTCGTCCACAAGGGGCTCGATTTCAACAAATCCGGCGAGCTCCCCGATCCGAAGTCCTCGAAGGTCCGCGAGATGCAGATCATCCTCGAGCTCCTTCGAGACATTCAGTTGGCCGACGGTGAGTACTGGAAGAAGAACGCGCCCGGCATCCGCGGCGTCTCCGAAGAGACGACGACCGGTGTTCACCGCCTGCAGAAGATGGCGGACGACGGCGAGCTCCTCTTCCCCGGCATCAACGTCAACGACTCCGTCACGAAGTCGAAGTTCGACAACGTCTACGGCTGCCGTCACTCCCTCGTCGACGCGATCATGCGCGCGACCGACTTCCTCGTCGCGGGCAAGAAAGCCCTCGTCTGCGGATACGGCGATGTCGGCAAGGGCTCCGTCGATTCGCTTCGCGGCCAGAAGGCGCGCGTCGCGATCACCGAGGTCGACCCGATCTGCGCGCTTCAGGCGTGCATGCAGGGCTTCGAGGTCACGACCGTCGAAGGCGCGATCGAAGACGACTTCGACATCTACGTCACCGCGACCGGCAACTACAACATCATCACGGCCGACCACATGAGCCGGATGAAGCATAACGCCATCGTCTGCAACATCGGTCACTTCGACAACGAGATCGACATGGCCGGCCTCGAAGAGATGGCCGAACGTGGCGAGGTCGAGAAGATCCAGATCAAGCCGCAGGTCCACGAATGGCGCTTCGCCGACGGGCACTCGGTGATCATCCTCGCCGAAGGTCGTCTCGTGAACCTCGGATGCGCGACCGGTCACCCGTCGCTCGTCATGTCCGCGTCGTTCACCAACCAGGTGCTCGCGCAGATCGAGCTGCACAAGAACGCCGAGGCCTACGGCAAGAGCGTCGTGACGCTTCCCAAGCACCTCGACGAGAAGGTCGCACGCCTCCACCTCGAGAAGTTCGGCGCACGACTCACCGAGCTCACCGACGACCAGGCCGACTACATCAACGTGCCCGTACAGGGGCCGTACAAGCCCGACACGTACCGCTACTGAGCACCGCACCAAACTTTTAACCCCTCTCGGGTTTCTGGTAACCTCGTCGGAGTCTCCGGCGAGGTTTTTTCATGCGTTCCGCGATCGCGAAACGGGCTCTCGGCGCAGCGTTTTTCGCTGCGACGTTGTCGGCCTGCTACGTCCAGTACTCCTTCGAGCAGGAGAAGATCGAGCTCGACACTCTCGGCGAAGAAGTCTTCAAGGTCTGGCGAAAGGACGCGGCGCGCTCGGCCGAAAACGCGGAACTCAAGACCGCGATGCTCGACGAGACGCACAACGAGTTCGTCGACGCGGTGAACGTCATCGCTCCCCCCGACCAACTGACCGAGGTCAACGACTTCCTGTCGAACCTCCTGACGCTGATCGACGACGGGATCGTCCCCGCGCTCACCCGCAAGCTGACGGTGATCCTTCGCGAGGCAGCGCAGGACCTCGCCCTGCTGCAGGCACTCGCCGCGCCGTCCGGGCCGTCGCCTGAGACCTTCGTGAGCGAGGACACGCAACCGAACCTGCTCGGGTACGTGACCGGTTTCGACCAGCTCGTCCCCTTCCTGCGCCTGCAGACCCGCATTCTGCTGGAGAACGACGGGTTCACCGACGAAGGGGTCCGCACGTTCGAAGAGCCCGAAGCGTTGAGCGACCTCGTCAGGGTCCTCTCCAACGAGCTGGCGTCGGAACCGGTCGCCGGCGAGGAACCGCTCGCGGTGACGATCCGCGACCTCGCCCTGGTCGAAGACCCCGCGTACAACCCGCCCTCGAACCCCGCACCCGCCTACGCCGCGCTCTTCGACGGGAGGGGATATCCCCTCGCCGAGGTCGACGCGAACGGCGTCCCGGTCTTCCCGTTCACCGATACGAACGGCGACGGGCTCGCCGACATCGAGAACGGCGCGTTCGTATTGCAGAGCGGCGCGCGGGTCGCAATTCGTCCCTTCGCCATCGACAGCGACGTGAACGAGCCCGTGACGCGCGATGCGCTCGGGCGAGCGATGACTCCTTCCGGGCCGGTCTTTCAATACGTCGACCTGCACCGGACGGGGCTCGGCTTCTTGATGCGACAGCAGTACGAGCTGTCGACAAAGGACACGCTCTACAACATGCTCGGCGCCTTCAAGACGATCATGGGGACGCGCTCGGCCGTCTACACCGACGAGATCGGGGGCTACGAGGGGTATCCGCAGGAACATCCCCTGATGGACATGAGCCACGCGGCGATCCACGCGATCGACACCCCCGGACTCCCCGACATGTTGCAGGGGGTCAGCGAGATGTCACAACGGCATCCCGAGGATCTCGCGCACCTCTTCTGGGCAATCGACAACCTCATCGACATCCTCGACGAGTTTCCCAACGCCGGGATGACCGACGACCAGACGCTCGTCTACGACCTCCTCCCCGTGCTCGCGGAAGTCGCGGCCGACCCGGCGCTGTGGGCAGACGTCATGGACGCGCTCCGCGACCCCATCAACCGCAAGACGGGCGCCGCCTTCGCCACGATGTTGAGCCACAAGGCGACGAAGGCGACGCCGGCGCTCGGCGGGTCGTACGACCGTTGCTTCCAGGCCTGCAAGGTGGGGTTCGACATCGGCACGGCGTCGCGGTTCGACTGCATCCGGTCGTGCCCGATGACCGAAGTGTTTCCGGAGAAGATGGACTTCAGCGCCCCCGAGGGCGGCGAAAACAACAGCGCGTTTCAGAACTTCCTGCACCTCTTGCGCGACTCGGAAAAGCTGACCTACACGATGTCGATCGAACAGGCGTCGTTCGACGGTGACCCCCTCCCCCCGGTTCCGGCGCTCCTGGAGCTGCCCGACTCCGCCGGGGCGATGGTCCTCTCGATCGCAGGGCGCCTCGACCTCGCCGACTTCGTCCCCGGGAACCTCTGGACCTCGGAGCTCGGCGAACTGCTCGTCCTGCTCGGCGTCGAGGAAGGGAGCGTCGCGTCGATGGTCTCCACGATCAGCGAACTCTTCGGAGCCCACATGGACCGCGAACCGACGCCCGACCAGATCACGAGGCTCTTCAACCAGCCCGACATCAAGTTCGAGACCGAACGCGTGGTGCTCGACCCCGCCGACCCCGTCTGCCACGACGGCTACGTGATGTCGGCGCACCTCGCTCCAGGGCTCTTCCACGCCGAAGCAGCGGGAATGATCGACACGATGTATCCCCTCGCGAGCGCGTTCTCCGAGCACCGCCGCGAAGATCTGCTCGTCCGATTGATGGCCGTGTTCCACGACCATTACGCCGGCAACGCGGACCTCTACCGCACGAAAGCGGGTGGTCAGTCACCGATGAAAGCCGCCAACATGCGGAGCTACGAACCGGCGCTCAAGAAGATCTTCGAACAGGGCGGGCTCTTCGAAGCACTCAACGATTTCGCGATCGCGCAGTACGAGACCGAACAGGCGACCGGTTTGCCGATGACCGAAGCGCTCCGTCAGGTCGTCGCGAAGGCGACCGCGCCGGGCTTCTACAATCGCCGCGGCGAGAACTTCATCATCGCCGACGACGGCCGAACGATCTCGAACGCGTCCGCCATGCATCACATGATCTGGGCGATCGACGAGGGCGGGAAACGGCTCGAGGGGGACCCGACCGCCCGCGAGAACCTGAAGGATTCAGTCGCCAACATGGCGAAGCTGATGGTCGGGACCGTTCGAGAGGACGGCGCCATGCCGCGCTTCGAGGACCCCGGCTCGGTCGCTCTCACCGCGCACGCCACGAGCTACTTCGCCGATCGTGCCCGGGAAAAACAGACCCAGGGGACTCTGTCGACGTGGCTGACCCAGGACGCCGTGCAATCGATGGAGGAGTTCTGGCGGTCGCGCCTGCTCGCCGCTGGCGTCGACCTCGCGGACAAGACCCTCTCCGATCCGAACGACAAGGCGATCATCGACAACTTCATGGGCTTCTTGCTCGGCGGAGTGGAGGGGCAGGTCCAGGTCCTCGTCGCGATCCACCAGTTCCTGGTCCAGTCGATCGCGAGTGAGCAGTGGCGTCCGGTCGCGCGGTTCCTCGCCGGCGCGATCGATCCAGACCGGCAGTGGACCGTCGGAGACGCCTACCAGGACGTCCCGCTCGTGACGCTCGGAGCGCTGATGCTGAACAAGACGCTCGACGCCGACCCCGACAACACCGGCATCTTCCTCATCCACCGCGGCCTGGATCGACCGCAGTTCGGCGACTCGCCTTTCACGGTCGTGCTCGACGTGATCGCTCGCTACCTGAGCCCCGACCCCTCCAAAGAATCGTTCACCGACGCGCAGGACTACGCGCACTTCCTGACCGAGATGGGCGACTACATGGAGGACGACGTTCACGGAATGGAACGTCTCTACGAGCTCGTCGACCGACGGGTGAAAGACCCCGAAGAATGAAGAGCGGTTCGCGGTTAGCGGTTAGCGGTTAGCGGG
>CAYPJU010000024.1:0-36320 GCA_964411125.1 uncultured Bradymonadales bacterium
GCAGGGTGCGGGGGGCGGGGGGCGGGGTGCGGGGTGCGGGGTGCGGGGTGTGAGGTGCGAGGTGCGGGGTGCGGCGTCCCGAAGTCCGGGGCGGGCGGGAGCTGAGGGGGCCGGAGAGGGGGTAGATCGCGGATGCGAACGAACGAGGCGATGCAGCGCATCGTCGAGAGAGTCCGCGCCGCGATCTACCCCCTTCTACCCCAAAGCCCCCCTGCGTCCCAAAGTTCGGGGCAGGCGGATGCTGTGGGGGACGGAGAGGGAGTAGATTGCGGATGCGAACGAACGAGGCGATGCAGCGCATCGTCGAGAGAGTCCGCGCCGCGATCTACCCCCTTCTACCCCAAAGCCCCCCTGCGTCCCAAAGTTCGGGGCAGGCGGATGCTGTGGGGGACGGAGAGGGAGTAGATTGCGGATGCGAACGAACGAGGCGATGCAGCGCATCGTCGAGAGAGTTCGCGCCGCAAGATGCTTCCTCTCCGTCCCCCACAGCGCCGCCTGCCCCCGAACTTTGGGACGCCCCTAGAGACAGACGCCAATGTCGGCGACGAGGGGGGCACAGACGAGGCCCGATCCGCACGTCTCGCGTACGAGCTCACCGGCCGGATTGGGGCCCTGGTACTG
The DNA here is from genome assembly GCA_964411125.1 of uncultured Bradymonadales bacterium. Taxonomy (GTDB): domain Bacteria; phylum Myxococcota_A; class Bradymonadia; order Bradymonadales; family Bradymonadaceae; genus JBFIHF01. The sequence goes on from CAYPJU010000024.1 coordinate 622, forward strand.
GCAGAACTGGAAGCAGACGTTCTGCGGCCCGTTGGCTACGCAGATCGAGTCGACACCACACGATTCGCCGGGGAATTCGCAGCCGTCGAGCGGCGAGCGCTCTTCGGCGATCGGGGCGCAGTGCCCCACTTCCGCGCTCCACGGGAAGTTGAAGAGGCACGTCTCGTCGGCCGCGCACTGCGTCGACGAGGAGTCCCCCTCGAACGGGTCGCACTGCGCGCGGCAGGTCGGGACGAGGCCCGGCCCGCCGAAGTACTGGCTGGCGAGGGTCGACGTGAAGTCGCTCTGCGTCGAGCGAGGGAACATGCACTCGCTTCCGGGGCTGCAGTCGTTGCCGAAGCACTCTTCGTCGACGGAAATGTCGCCCGAGGCGGCGCAATACGACGGGTCCACCACCGGATCTGGCGGCCGGTCCGGATCGGCGGGATTCTCCCGAAGCGATGCGGTCGGCTTGCAGCTCTGGAGTCCGTCGGGACACGACGTGTCCGTGTACTCCTGATCGGGCTCGCACTCGAAGCCGCAACGGCCGACCTCGAAGTCGTCCGACGACGCGATCCGCTGGCACGACTGCCCCGTCCCGCAAGACAACAACGGATTCGCGGGCTCGTCCCGGACGCAATAGCTCGTGCATCTGCCTCGGTTCGCCGGGTCGAACCCCTGGCTCGTGTTGCCGTACTCCAAGCAGTAGAGCCCCTCACCACACTCGCTGAAGTCGAGCCCCGGGTTGCACGGTTCGTCGAGCTGCTTGGAACCGAGCGGCGAGCAGAGGTTGGCCCACTCGAAGTTCGCCTGCAGATAGGTCGGGTGGCAGCCGGTATTCTCACCGGAACAGAAGTCTCCTCCGAAGGTATCGGCCGACGAACCGCAGTTCTCCTGGCAGAACCCGTAGACGCCGTTCGAGAGGTCGACGCAGGTGAAGGTCGGGCCGCCGGCGCCCGCAGCAGGAGCTTCGAGGATCGGCAGGACGGTCACGCCCGCGAAGTAGGCATCGTCGGGGTCGACGGTTCCGCGCACCGCGAGCGATGCCGCCGACTGCGCGTCTAGCGTGACGGAAGCGTCGACGAGCGCGGTCGCGCGGTCGTTCCGCGGGTCACCCGCCGAGAAGACCAGGAGGTCGCGGGTCCCCGCCGGGACGTCGCCGAACGCCGAGATCGACTCCGCGGCCAGGTTCTCCACCACGAGGATCTGATTGCCGGGGTCGGCGAGATCGTCGTCGGTCGGGACGAGGACGACGTCGACCTCCTGCGCGTCGGCGAGGGCGTGGACGACCCGGACGATGGCGTCGGTCGCTGCCGGCGTATCGAGCCCCCGCGTCCCTTCGGTCTCCACGACGGTGACCTCGTCGGTGACGCCGAAGACGGGGAGGACGACCAACTGGACGGCAACGTCGGCCGCCGGCGAGATGGTCACTTCGTCGAGGGGCACGTCGGTCCGCGGCGCTCCTTGTGGCAGCACCTTGATCTGGTGGGTCCCGGGAGTCAGGGAGATCCAGTCGCCGCTCGTCGCTTCGAACCCGAGGGCCGAGACCAGGGGTTGCTGTTCGTCGTCGATGTAAAGATCGATGCCGCTGCCGAGCTCGGCGAGGTTGGCGACGCGGAACCACGACACCGGCTCGGCGCCGGTCGGGCAGGTCGCGTCGCGCTGGCTCTGCGCGAACTCGCCGACCGACCCGTCCTCGGCGGGCTCGCCCACGGTCACGTTGCAGATCGGCTGGCAGCGAGCGAGCGCCGGTGGGCCCTGCTGAAACGGAATGCAGACCGTGCCGTCGACGCAGTCACCCGCTCCGGGCGTACACGACTCGAAAGCCTCGGCGTCGCCGGCGGGGATGCACAACCCTTCCTCGGGCCCAACGGGGATGCAGGTTTCGTCGGCGCCGCACTCGCCGGTGCCGAATGGGGTGCAGCCTGCTCCGCAAACCCCCACCCCGACGTCGACGAAGTCCTCGTCCTCGAGGAGGCAGGTGTCGTCCCCCGTGCATCCTTCGTCGTCCGAGCACGCCGGTCGGCACTGATCGTCGACGCAGACGAGTCCGCCGAGGCAGGAGCCCTGGAAGTCTCCGGAGACGATGGCATCGATCGCGCCGACGCAGGCGTCTCCGATCGACTGTGCACCGGCGGGGTAGCAGAACCGCGCGTCGTTCCCGAGATTGTAGCACTGTGCGCCACGCTCGAAGCCGACGAAGTTGAAGTAGAGGTTCTCGCAGGTGGTCTGACCGCTCAGGAACCCCTCGCATTCGGAGAGCCTGCAGACCGAGGCGAGGCACGTGCCGTCGACGCACTCCTTGGTGTCGGGGCAGTCGTCGTTGGTCGCGCATGCTTCGTCGTCGGCCGTGGTCAGGTAGAAGCAGAGCGACCCCGGGTCGCAGGCGCCGTCGGGACCGCATCGAAGCGAACACTCGCCGGGTCGCGGGCCGGGTCCGTCGACGTCGAGACAGACGAAGGGTTCGGCGGTGGGGAGGCTCGGGTCGCACTCCTCGCCGCGCTCGGTGCAGACTTCGTCGAGGCCGATGCAGACCCCGGCGCTGCAGACTTCGCCATCCTGGCACTCGGGATCGCACTCGTCGTCACCCGGCTGCGCGACGCACTCCCCTTCCACACACACGGCATCCCCCGCGCAGGCGACGTCGTCGCACGGATCGCCGCACCCCTTGCAGCCGAGGAGCGAAGCGGTCGCGACGACGACGGCGATCATCCAGTAGTTACGCATGGCAGTCCCAAACAATCTCTAGGTTCGAGCCATCGTAGCAGAAGGCTCGATCCTTTCGCACGACCACCGGACGGGTGCAGTGCAGCCAAAAAAAAGCCCCGGTCACGAGACCGGGGCCGAGAAGTTGCGAGGTCGGACCTCGCGAAAGCGAAACTCAGATGCAGGCGCCGAGACGGATCTGCGTGCTGTTGAAGAGCTGCATGCAGCTTCCCATCTCGCACGTCGAAGCGTCGTCGAGGTCGCACATCTGCAGGCACTGAGCGCCAGCGCCGACGTCGAGGCAGAACGAAGCCTGACCGCAGACGTTGAACTCGGCCGCGCACGGCTGGTTCTGCTGGAGCATCTCGTCGGGCGTCGTGCAGAGGCCCGCGGCTCGGTTGAGCGTGAACCAGTTGATGGCGCAGACTTCGCCGCTGCCACACTCGGAGCCGTCACCGAACGGGTCGCAGGTGTCGACGCAGACACCGTCGACGAACGGGTCGTCCACGGCGAGGTCGCCACGAGCGAACGCGTTGGCGCAGGAGTCGCCAGCCTGGCAGCCCGGGGTGGTCATGGAGCAAACACCACCGAGAGCGGTGCTTCCGCTGGCCGAGCAGTACGAGTCCTCGCCACGGTCGGCGGGGATGCAGGACTGCAGGTTCGCGGGGCAGCTCGTGTCGGCGTAGTCGGTGCCAGTGCACTCGAGCGAGCAGAGACCGAAGTTGTCGTTGATCTCGACGCAGGTTTCGTCGCCGGTGCAGCCGAGGTTGCCGTTGGACTGCGTCGTGCTCTGGCAGTAGCCGCGGCACTGACCCGTTCCGTCACCGTAAATCTCGCAGTACGACGTTCCGTCGCAGCTATCGAGGATGTTGTCGGGGTTGCATGCGTCGCCGGGGCCGTTGTCGCCACCGGGGAAGCAGAGGAACGTTCCGCTCGACGGGGTGCAGTAGTCGGACGGGCCGGAGCACTTGTCCATGCCGAAGTCGTCGGAGGTGTTGCACTCTTCGATGCAGCGTCCACCCTGCGGCGACGGCGTTTCACCGAGGTCGAAGCAGTAGCCGCTGAATTCGCCGCCCGCGCTGGCGGGGACGTTCGTGTAAGCGACGACCGAGAGGCCCGGGTCGGCGGCGTCCGTCATGGCGATCGTTCCGCGAGCGTAGACGCTGAGGATCTGGTCGGCCGGGACGGCGGTTCCAGCGAAGGTCACGCCGGTGGCGTTGACGATCGTGCGCGGCGTGGTGCCGGCCGGGAAGACGTAGATGTCGTAGCTGGCAGCCGGGACAGCGGTGAAGCCGCTGGCGGCTCCAGTCGCGAGGTTGAGCGCAAGCTCGACTTCGTTCGAGAAGTCGATCGCGCCTGCCGGGACGGCGACGACGTCGACGGCGCCGAAGTCGGGGATCGCGTGCACGACGCGGAGGTTCGAGCTACCGGCGGCAGCCGCGGCCTGGTTGGCCGGGACCGAGATCGGGTAGACGGCGATGGTGTTGGTCGCATCGGGGACGACCGCGAAGGTCGTGCCGGTTCCGGCGACGATCGTCGGGGTGAGCGTCAGGATCGGCGCCGTGTTGTCGGCGGCGTCGCCGGCGACGATGTCGACCGTACGAGCTCCTGCCGGGATGGCGAGGAAGTCACCGCTGACCGAGACCTCTTCGAAGAGGAGGTCGTCGACTTCGCGGGTGCCGTCGACGTAGACGTCGACGCTACCTGCGCCCTGGGCGAGGTGCGCGAACCGGACGTATCCGTCGGTCGCTCCGCCACCGCCCTGCGGGCAGGTGGCGTTCGACTCGGCCTGCGTACCCGCTGCAGCGTTGCAGAACGGAAGGCAGCGCGAGACGGCCGGGATGTTGTTCGCCATGTCGGCGCCCTGGAAGGTCACGCAGCTGGTGCCTTCGCCGCAGGTGCCGGGGCCGGTGCAGGAGTCGTACGGAGCCGCCGTGCCGACATCGTCACAGATGCCGTCTTCGGCGGTGATCGGGAAGCAACCCTGTCCGTCCGGGCACTGACCGAAGCTGTAGGAGTCGCAACCGACGGCGCAGAAGCCGACGCCCTGGCCGACCGTGTCGGCGATGCAGCGCTCGCCGCCCGCTTCGTCACAGTCACTGCTGTCGCCGCAGAGCTTCGAGCAGGTGCCGGTGCAGATGAGGCCCGCGCCGCACTGACCGATGTTCTCGCAAGCGTCGCCTTCGGCGCCGTTTCCGGCGGCGATGCAGATCGCGGCGGATCCATCGGAGGTCTCGGCGCACTTCTCACCGGCCGGGCAACCGTCCGGGTCGAGCCATCCATCGCACTGCGACGGCTGGCAGTAGTACTCGGACGCCCCGTCGGAGACCGGGAGGCAGACAGCGCCAGCGTTGCAAGGCACGGCTTCTTCCGGGTCGCAATCGAGGCGGCAGGTGTCGTCGACGCAGAGGAATCCGTCGGCGACGGCCTCCGTCGAGTCGCACGGGTCGTTCGCAGCTTCGCACTGCTCTTCGATCGGACTCGTGCCGTTGTTCGGCTCGATCGTGCCGTTGTTCGGCGCGATCGTGCCGTTGTTGGTCGCGGTACCGTTGTTGGTCGCCGGGGTGGTGCCGTTGTTGGTGTCACCGTTGTTGCCGTTGTTCCCCGGCCCACAGGCCGAGAGTGCAAGCAACGATGCCGTCAGGGACACCATGCTCAGTCGAATGAAGCGCGATTGCATACGGACTCCTCAAAAAGTCGCAAAAAAGCCACGGAAATGGGCAAAACGGAGCGCAACATAAATAAAGGCCCGATCAGAGTCAACGAGCAACCCGGACCCTAGGCAAGGGCGCGCCGCGCAAGGCGGAAGGCGAGTTCGAGCGCTTCCCGCTGACGAAACGGCTCGTAGGCGTCGGGGACGACGAGCGCATCCGTTCGAGCTTCTCGGAGGGCGCGGACAGCGGGGTGTTGTCGCGTCTGCCGTCCCGCGGCGATTCGAATCTGACCGGAGGCTGCGGAGCTGGGTCCCACCGAGACGGAGTGTCGCTCGAACCATCCGGCGTAGTAGCGCCGCCACGCCGGATGGGTGTCCGAGGCCACGAACTCGGGGTCGCAGACGAGCCGAACCTCGCGCGCGGTCATCGCGAAGAACGCCGCGAGCTCGGCGGCGAGCAGCGTATCCCCCCACACCTCGAAGGGGCCCTTTTCGTGTAGCGTGTCCCCCAGCACGGAAAGTCCGTCGAGCCAGTCCTCCTCGGGCCACCCGTCTTGGGGCACGTACGATTCCGGCAGCGAGACGACGGTATGGGCGCCGTCGAGCGTCTCCGGAAAGCCGCGACGAACCTCGAGTCCCGAGTCCCGCACACGCCCGCGCAAGAAGACCGCAGCCTCCATCGACTCGGCCTGTTGGGGCACGCGCCCGCGCCGGCGCAGGACTCCCCCGATCGCCTGTTCGGCGTCGTAGACGACGACGTCGTGCCCCCGCTCGTGCAGCGCCAGCGCCAGCATCACCGCGGCGTGCGAGGTCCCGACGATGTCCCAGCTCGACTCGCCGTAGGGCAGGAAGTCGTCGACCAGGGAAACGGCGCAGCCGACTTCGTCGAACCGGGAGGGCGCGAGGCAAGCCATGCATCCGGTGCACGGCATCCAGTCCTCCCCTCGGCGCCACCGGTCGAGCATCGCCGGTGCTGCGATCGCTCCGCGGCCGATCCCCACGAGCGACACGCCGTAGTACTCGAGCACACGGCTGGCCGCGACGGGGTCCTTGACCCGGCCGGAGAACATCAGCGGCACGCCGGGCGGCTTCGGGACGTTCTCGAGCTCGTAGCCGTAAGGCTGTCGCAGCGTCCCCCCGACCAGGTCCAGGCGACCCTCCGAGGTCGGTCCCAGATGCACCACGTCGACCCACTGCCTGGGCCCCACCTCGGTGGGGTCCGAGATGCGGAGCGCGCAGACGGTTCCATCGGGAAGGGGATGCTCGGGTGGCTCCCCGAGCTCGAACCAGCGAATTCCCGCTGCGGCGAACTTCGCGAGCCGCGGGCTCCAGCCGCCGGGGACCGCCACGCCGATCTCCACGCCTCGCGTCGCCTCCTGCAGGCGGGCCAGTGTCTCGGGAGCCACGACATCGCTCCGCGGCGACCCGAAGGTGTCGAGGCCGACGAGCAACATCCCCCAATCGTTTCGGGCCTGTTCGACGAGCCAGTCGAACCCGGCAGAAGACAAGTCACCGTCCTCGTCGTCGATACCGAAGTTCTCCACGACGAAAACGGCCCGGTTCGCGAGGCTGACCGGGCCGATTCCATAAGATTGATCCAGCAGGCGTTCGGAACCCATCACGACGTCCCTTCGTCGTCGCCCTCCAGGCCCAGCTGACTTCGGAGAACGTCTCCGAGCGCTGTCGCGCTCCCCTCGTCGCTGTACTCTTTGATGTCGGGACCATCGAGCTCGTCGCGCTTGAGCGACAGGCTGATCCGTTGGTTCGCGCGATCGAAGCTCATCACCAGCGCTTCGAAGCTCTGCCCTTGACGAGCGACCGATTCGACCCGCTCCACGCGCCCTTCGGCGAGTTCGGAGATGTGGATGAGCCCCTCGATGCCGGGGGCGATCTCGGCGAACGCGCCGAACTCGGTCGTCCGCGTGATCGTCACCGGGACCTTCTCGCCGACGACCGCAATCTCGGCGGCGCGCTCCCACGGGTCGTCCTCGAGCTGCTTATGCCCCAGCGAGGCCCGCCCCGCTTCGACGTCGATGTCGATGACCTTCACCTCGATCTCGTCGCCAACCGACCAGCGCTCCGACGGATCGTCGATCTTCTCGGTCCACGAAAGATCGGAGACGTGCACCAGCCCCTCCACGCCCCGGACGATTTCGACGAAGAGCCCGAAGTCGACGATGTTCGTGATCGTCCCGGTCACCACCGTGCCGGGCGGCATCTGCTCGGCGACGACGTTCCATGGGTTGTCTTGGAGCTGCTTGATCGACAGGCTCAGCCGCCGTTCCTCGGGGTTGACCCCGATCACCTTCACCGCGACCTTCGCCCCCATCTGCAGCACGTCGCGAGGATGATTGACCCGGTCGGTCCACGAGAGCTCCGTGACGTGTACGAGACCTTCGAGCCCGGGCTCCACCGCCACGAACGCGCCGAAATCGGCCAGGCTGACGACCTCACCCTCGACCGTCTGCCCTTCTTCGTAGCGCTCCGTGATCCCTTCCCATGGGTCGGCGAGGAGCTGCTTTCGGCCGAGGCTGAGCCGGTCCTTGTTCTCGTCGTACTTCAGCACGACGACGCGGACTCGGTCGCCGGGGCGGAAGAGCTCGGAAGGATGGTCGACGCGCCCCCAGCTCATGTTCGAGCTGTGCAGGAGCCCCTCGACTCCGCCGATGTCGATGAAGGCTCCGAAATCGACGACGTTTCGAACGACCCCGTCGTACTCCTGCCCCTCGGCGAGGTTTTCGATCAGTTCTTCGCGGTTCTCCTCGCGTTTCTCCTCGAGGAGCGCACGGCGGCTCAGCACGACGTTGCAACGCTGCTCGTCGAACTCGGAGACGAGGAACTTTTCCACGCGGCCGATGTAGGGGGAGAAGTCGCGGACCTTGTGAATGTCGACCTGCGACTTGGGGACGAACGCGCGCAGGCCGATGTCGACCGACAGCCCGCCTTTGTTCGACCCGATGACTTCCCCTTCCACGATGCTCTGATTCTTGGCGAGCTCGACGAGCTCGTCCCACTTTCGAAGCTTGTCGACTTTGCTGACCGACGCAGCCCAGTGTCCCGCGTAGGGGCGCTCGACCAGGAGCTCGACCTCGGCTCCGGCGGCGAAGGTCGTCCCCTCCGCGAGGTCGTCGGCGGGGACGAGCGCCTGCTCGTCGGCGCCGATGTCGAATAGCCACCCCTGTTCGACCTGCTCGACGAATTTGCCGGTCATGAAGGCGTTGTAGAGTTCGTCGTTTTCCAGCGACTCGGTCATTCTCGATCCTCGGATTCTTTGCACAGACCGGTCGATATACCGACCCCTCGCCGCGCCTGCAACTTCCGGTTCGCGGTTCGGGTGGCGTCGGACTCTCCGCACATGAATGGGTGGCGTCGTCGCGCCGCCGCAAGAAGTCGGGAGGGGCGGCGTCGGAGCGCCGCCGGTGGCTAGGCGTGGCGCGGGACTCCGTCCCCGCGCAAGGCGTCGTTCGTCTAAGCAGCGCGAAGGGTGATGGCGGTGACCTCGGAGGGGACGCCGAGGCGCATCGGAGGCCCCCAGTACCCGGTCCCGCGGCTGACGTAGACGTCCAGGCCGTCGAGGTGCCCGAGCCCGGCCGAGAACGGGTGCGCGAGCCCGACGAAGAAGTTCCAGGGATAGAACTGCCCGCCGTGCGTATGCCCGCTGAGCTGTAGTTTCCAACCGGCCTCGGCCGCCTCGTAGCAACTCCTCGGCTGATGGGCGAGGAGGACCGAATAGTCGTGGTCACCGCACCCGTCGAGCGCTCCACGCGGGTCGGTCGTTCCCCCCATCCGTGGACAACTGTAGTCGTCGACGCCACCGACCACGAGCCGTGCCCCGCCGACGTCGATGATGCGGTGTTCGTTCGCGAGGGCGGTCATCCCGTGGCGCGAGACCTCTTCCTTCCACGCGTCGGCGTCCCAGTACCACTCGTGATTCCCGGTGCAGTAGTAGGCCCCGTAGCGAGACCGCATCTGGCCCATCGGCTCGAGATGCGGACGCAGATCGACCGGCCGACCGTCGATCAGGTCCCCCGTCACGGCGATGATGTCGGCGTCGAGCTCGTTGACGATCTCGACGAAGGTCTCCACGAACGGGCGCTTCAACGTCGGCCCGACATGCGTATCGGAGAGCTGCACGATGCGGAAACCGTCGAGGTCGGGGTGCAACCCCCGCACGGGGAGTTCCACCTCTTCCACTTTCGGTCGGCTGCGCGCCTGAACGTAGCCGATCCCGGTTCCGACCCCGGATGCGGCGAAGATGCCGAGGTTCAGCCCGCTCGTCAGAAGCGTGCGGCGGTCGGGGTTGTCGGGAAACGGGTTGGACGGATCGAACCAGCCGAGGAGGCGCGCGATCAGAAAGGCGAGGTCTTTGACCAGGAGCCCTGTGAGCAGCAGGACGAACATCCCCATCCCCACGTAGGTGATCCACTGCAACACGGACAGTAGCGGAGAGTCCCCGACCCGACGGCCGACAAAGAAGACGACCGGCGAAAGAGACGCGTGTAGAGCGACGACCGTCCACGCGACCAGCGACCACGGGCGCTCGAGGTACGAGCCATGGATGAGGCGGTTCCCGACGTAGTAGTGCACGCCGCCCCAGACGATGGTCATGATCGTTCCAAAGATGATCTGCTGCACTGCCGCTCTCAACCAGTAAGGGCCGTCGAGGGAAACTCGACGGCCGTCGCCATTCATTCCGTCGTTGGATGCACGTCGCCGGAGAGCGACTCAGAAAAGCGCCCTACTTCTTCTTGCCCATCGCTTTCGCCATCCGGCTCTCGAGCCGAACCGACAGATAAGCGTCCAGGTAGTCGGGTTCGTCGAAGAGTTCGCACGCGACGATCTCGAACCACACCCCCTCCCCTTCGCCAGCCTCGAGCCGCGACGGAAAGTCCTTGCGAGGCCAGACGACGTTGCGCGACTGGGGGATCCAGAGGTGTTGCTTCGGCTTGATGTACGCTTCGAAATCGAGCTTCCCCTGTGTCCCCCCGGCGTAGAACTGCGTGATGTCGACGACGGCGAGGCAGCCGTCGTCGCTGAGCTTCACGAACGCGTGCGAGCGGTCGATCCTCACCTCGTGCGTTCGCAGAACCGCGCCCGACTCGTCGGAGACTTCGACGAACGAAGTCCCGCCCAACAGTTCGACGAGCTCGGCGCCGTTGGCGGCTATCTCGACGCGCTCTCCGCCGTCGACGCTCACGAAGCGGGCGGAGTCCGAAAGATTGAGGGCGTAGAGCATCCCCCCGTCGTAGAGCCAGACACGGTGGCCGAACCAACCGGAGCCGGTGACCTTGCCGATGATACCGACCATGCCGACGACCATCACGGCGAGCGCGAGGCCGATGACGATCGCTCGCCAGTTCCGGGGGGTCGAGAGGTCGTCGGTACTCACATTCCCGACAGCCCGAAGACCACGGCCGCGCCGATGCAGCACATGACCGTCATCACGGCGACACCGATGAAGACGAAGATGAGCTTGTTCTGCTTCTTCTCCGGGAGGGTGTTGCCGGAGACCACGATCGGCCCGTCCCCGTCCAGGCCCTGCGGCCCGACTCCGTCGGCGGCACCACCCGCCCAGGCAGGCTCGTTCGTCGCTCTCGCCGGCCCTCGCACGGGCGGATCGGTTGCGTTCATCTTGAAGCCCTCGTTCGCGGAGGCAAACGACGAGGGGGGCTCGGAAGGCGCGGCGACCTCCTCGACGGTCGAGGGTGCGAACGCGCCCGCGTTTCCGGGTGGCTCCTCGTCGACAGACGGTAGCGCCGAGGTCTTCGCGTCGGAGAGTTCGTCACCGTATCCCGCCTGCACCGGTTCCTTTTCCATCGGCGTAGGCTCGCCGATCTTCGGGATGCTGAGCTTCCCGGGGCTCGGGAGGCTCGAGCCGGACGACGACGCGGGCGCGGGCGCTCCGGACGGCTTTGGGATCTTGAGCTTCCCTTCGCTCTTCAGGTCGCCGAGGCTCTTCGGCTCGGTGTCGGCGGCGTCTTGGGCTGCCTCGCGCGCGGCCTTCGCCTCGGCGGCGGCCTGCGCCATCATGTCGGCCGTCACGGGCGCCATGCCGAGCATGGTCTTCTTCCCGGCACCCGACGAGATCTGTGCACCACAATATCCGCAGTGGGCACTGTCGTCGGCGATTTCCTTTCCGCATTCCGGGCAAATGATCATCGCAACACCTGAAGGTAGGACTTCGTCGCACACGAATACGTCACGCGTCCCGGGCCGTCAACGTTTGGGTGCTGCAGATTCCGGACTGGAATCGATCGCGATGGCGGCTAGGATGCCTGCCCCGCGACGGAGTTCGGCGTGCTGAGAGTTTGGTGTGAACATCTTCCGCTGGTCCGGCTGCGCGAGCCCGCCGTCCTCGACCTCCTCGCCCGCTACGAGGCGCATCCCATCGTCGCGGCGAAGCCGGACATCGAGCTCGACGCCCTCGCCGATGCCCTCTCGTCGCTCACGACTCGAGGACTCACCCCCGGCGTCTGGCCCCTCTTGAACGAAGACGCGGGTTACTGGCCCTCGGAGCGAAACTTTTCGGCGTGGGCGGGGTGGGCCTTCGATCTCCTCGACGAGCTGGAGCAACGAGATGCGAGGCCTGTTTGGGTCGCGGTCGACCTCGAACCTCCCATCCAGCAAGTCGCGCGGCTGCTGCGGCGCCCATGGGCGATCCCGGTCGCGGCAGCGGCGCTCGCGCTGGAGAACATGGACATCGAGCGCTTCGAGTCGTCGCGCGACGAGCTGCGCGCCATCTTGTCCACGTTGCGCGACCGCGGTCACCGAACCCTCGGAGTGACGCTGCCGCTCGCGGCGCACGACCTCCGCGACGGCATTTCGATCTGGGAAGACATGTTCGAGACCCCCTGGACCGGGCTTCCCTGGGATGCCGCTGGAATCATGGCGTACGGTTCGATCATCGCCGGGGCGTCACGCGGCGCATTCACCCCGGCAGACGCGCGTGCGATCCACCAGCCACTCCTGGCCCACATCGGCCGCGAGCTCGGGACGCGCGCCCATGCTTCCATCGGCATCACGGGTGCCGGCGTCTTCGGTGACGAGCCCGCCTACGAAGATCCCGCCGAACTCGCGCGCGACGCGAGCGCCGCGCGCGCCGCCGGAATCGAAGACATCGCCGTCTTCTGTCTCGAAGGGATCCTCGCGCGCCCCGACCCGGAGGCATGGCTCGCCGCCGTCGCCGACGCTGTGCCATGCGCCCCCGAGCCGACCTGGAAATCCCGCGCGCTGCGCAAAGTTGGGGCATCGGCGAGGTCGGGCGCCCGGCTGTTGTTTGGACGTTGACAGGCGTCCGAACGCGCGGCACGGTCCGCGACCATGGAGATCTGGCAAATCGTCGCACTCGTGATCGCCGTCCCGCTCGCCTCGATGGTCCTGCTGGACCTGAAGAAGTCGAGGCCCGACGGCACGTTCGTCAAGAACCTGCACAAGTATCGGACCATGATGTTCTACGTCATGCCGACACGAAACGAGTCCGTCGTCTACTTCGACGAGTACGTCGATGCCGAAGCGATCCAGGGCTACGTCGAACGCGCTTCCGAGAAGTTCGGGACCGACGTCGGTCTCACCCACGCCGTAGTCGCGGCGACGGCGACCGGTTTCGCGGAAAACCCACGGATGAATCAATTCGTCATGGGGTACCGCCTCTATCGACGCGACGGAATCTGGGTCTCGTTCAGCATGAAGCGAAAGAAGCTCGACGCGACGGCGAAGCTGTCGGTCGTGAAACAGCTCGTCGAAGACGGCATGACGTTCCGAGAATTCTGCGAGGCGGTGAACGCCAAGATCAACGTGGAGCGCTCGGGGAAAAAGACCTACGCCGACAAGGAGTACGAGCTCTTCACGGCGATCCCGCGGGCCGTCCTACACCGGATGGTGAAGCTCTTTCGCCAGCTCGACTACTGGAACCTGCTCCCCGGCGCTTTCCTCGTCAACGACCCGATGTACACCAGCATGTTCATCGCGAACCTCGGGAGCCTCGACATGGGCGCGGGCTACCACCACCTCTACGAGTGGGGCACCTGCCCGCTCTTCCTGATGGTCGGCAAGATCGAGGACCGCCCCGTCGTTCGCGACGGCGAGGTCGTCGTCCGTCCCATCATGCATCTGCGTTTTTCGTACGACGAACGGATCGACGACGGGCTCACCGCCGGGCGCGGTATCAAGACCTTCAAAGAGATTCTGGAGAACCCCGAAGCACACCTGGGGTGCCTGCAGGAAGATGGGTCGGACGCCTACCCGCTCACGACCCCACGCGCGGAGCGTTGACCCGCCGCGCCGATCCCCTCGGCAAAATCATGGAAGCGGAGAGACGACGCACGGTCAGCCGTGGCGTTTCTCTTCGCGCTGGATGCACTTTCGCACCCCGTAGATCGTATCCGTCGCGAGCACGCATTCGGCTTCGCGACGGTAGCTGTTGACGCCGCGGCGAGCCTTCTTGTCCTGCTGATGCTCGATGCACGACTGCATGTCCTGCAACTCGTTGGGGACGTCGTCGTCCCCCTCGTAGATCGCCATGATGTGCTTGCAGTAGGCTTCCTCTTCCGGAGCACAGCCGCTGACCGAAACGAGGAGCCCGAAAACCATCAGTCCTTTCACGAAAATTCGCACCGTCTGCTCCGTTTCTGTTTGGTTCGCGAGTATAACAATCCGCCCCAACCTTTGAAACTCTCCCTCGCGCCGCGAACTCGGTTCAGGGCTTTTGCCACTGGAAGCCATCGTCGGCGCGGTAGCCGAGGGCGAAGATTGCTCCCCCGTCCGCGTCCAGCAGGACGATGAAGTTGCCGACGCACGCGGCGAGATGGCTGGCGTCCTCCGAGATGGCGAGGCCGCACAGATTGCCGTCCGGCAGCGGAGTCTGCCACATCGGGTCACCCGTCTCCGTCTTGCGCGCCGAGATCTCGTTCGTGTCGAGCTGCCAGTACATCCCCGTCGCGAGACCATGAGCAGCGACCATTCCGCCACGCGCGTCGTGGGTCCAGGGAAGATACCCTCCCGCGACCTTGCCGATCTTCAGGGCGCCGTTCACGGAAGTCGCGTAGATGAACCCCTCGGCAGCAGCGACGGATCGAGCGTGACCGTCGAGCTTCATGATTCGCTTCGAGCTCGAGGGCTTCGTCGGGTCCCACACGTTGACGACACCTTCCTCGTCCGTCACGACGAGCTTCCCGTCGTCCGTCAGGGCGAGCGGCCCACGAATGGGCCCGAACTCGACGTGGAAGTCCGGCGCCTGGCGGTTGAGATAGTTCTCCAGCTTTTCCTTGTGCTGATCCTCTTCGAAGGAGTGCGCCTGACCCCAGATGCGTACCTTTCCGAGGCGGTCGGCGACGTAGAGCCCCATCCCTTGCTCCGTGAACACAGCGGATTCGAACTCCTTCACCGTGTTCATCTGCAGAATGAGATCGCCGTTCAGGTTGACGATTACCGGTGGATTGGTGCCGAGCAAGGCGAGGTCGCCGTTCGGGGCGACCGCCGCAACCTGAAATGCCTTCGATGCTTTCGACACCGAGGTCGAACCCGACGAGACGTCGACCTTCGAGACGACGCCGTCGAGATGCCCGACGGCGAGCTTGCCGTTGCGGAAACCGACATACGTCACCGCCTTCGGCTTCACCGACGGAAACGAAACTTTCCGCACCCCTTCCCGGATCCCGCTCGCTTCGACCGCCCCCCGAGAAATGCTCGTCCCGTCCCCGCGCGCTGCATCGTCGGCCTTCTTCGAGGCGCCCGCACCACTGCACGAGAGCGCACATACCGCGACCATCACCGACCATCGACTCTTCATCCCATCTCCGCCACGTCTCTGTGAATTCGTCTCGATGACACGATAGTCGAAAGCGACCCGTCACGTCACGGCGTCCTCGTCTTCGATGCCGTACTTTTCGAGCTTGTAGTAGAGCGCGCTCGACTTGATGCCGAGCAGCCGCGCGGTCTCCGTCTTCACGCCCTTCGCCTTGCGAAACGCGCGAAGGATCAACTGCCGCTCCAGATCTTCCAGGATCTCCGGAAGCGACCTATCCCCTTCCGGGATCGCGAGGAGATCGTCGTTGCTACGCCCCGTGATGACGGGAGGGAGGTCGGAGATCTCGATCGTGTTTCCCTCGGCGAAGACCATCGCGTGCTCGATGACGTTCTCGAGCTCGCGGACGTTCCCGGGCCACCGATATTGCCGCAACGCCTGCAGCGCGTCGGGGGCGATGTTGCCCAGCTTCTTGTGCGTCCGGTTTCTCAACTTCGTCATGAAGTGGTCGACGAGCGGCCGCAGGTCAGACATCCGCTCGCGCAGCGGCGGCAGCGTGATCGGGATGATGTGGAGCCGATAGAAGAGGTCCTCGCGGAAGTTTCCCTCGCTCACCTCTTCCTTCAGGTCCTTGTTCGTCGCCGTCACCACCCGCACGTCGACATGGACGGTCTCTTCGCCCCCTACGCGCTCGAACGCGCGCTCCTGTAGCACCCTCAGCAGCTTCAACTGCGTCGACGGACTGATGTCTCCGATCTCGTCGAGGAACAGAGTCCCCCCGTCGGCGAGCTCGAAACGCCCCAACTTGCGCTTGGCAGCGCCGGTGAAGGCGCCCTTTTCATGCCCGAAGAGCTCGGACTCCAGCAGTGTCTCGGCGAGCGCCGAACAGTTCACCTTCACGAAGGGGCCCGCAGCGCGCGGCGAATTCTCGTGGATCGCCCGCGCGACGAGCTCCTTGCCGGTCCCCGACTCGCCGTAGATGTGGACGGTGCTGTCCGACGGAGCGACCTTGCGAATCTTGTTGAACACCGACGCCATCACGTCGGAGTCGCCGACCATGTCGGGGTCGTATGCGTCCGCCGCGTCGGCGCGCAGCATCTCGTTCTCCCGCGACAGGCGCTCCCCGCGCTTGCGCTCGGCGCCCAGCTCGAGTGCGCGCTCCACCTTCGACCGAAGCAGGTCGGGAGGGAACGGCTTGGGGATGAAGTCGTGCGCCCCCTGCTGCATGGCGTCCACCGCTTTCTCGATAGAGCCGAACGCCGTCACGATCATCACGAGCGCTTCGGGATCCTCGGCGAGCACGGATTTCAAGACCCGCATCCCGTCTACGCCGTCCATCTTGAGGTCGGTGATGACGAGGTCGGGGTTCTCGGACTTGAACTTTTCGATCCCCTGCGCGCCCCCCGGCGCATCGATGGTCTCGTGCCCCATCCGCTTGAGCACCTGCACGATCCCTTCGCGCAACGTGGCGTTGTCTTCGACGACCAGTACCTTTGCCATGCTTACCTCACTCCGGATTCTGGAGTCTTAGCGGACCTCATCGTCACTGACCAGTCAACCGAGCCAGCCTTCGGGGATTTCCTGTGCACTGGCGGGCTCGAGCGACGTGTCGAACGGCAGGACGAAGTCGATCGTCGTGCCCTCTTCCCCGCTCGCGACGCGGAGCTCGCCACCATGCTGTTCCAGAATCCTGTGGGTGAGGGCGAGGCCGAGGCCGCTCCCCTTCTCCTTGGTCGTGTAGAAGGGGGTCAGGACGTCCTCGATGCTCTCCCGGGGGATCCCCGGTCCGTCGTCCGAGATCCGCACGAGCCGCACGTCGCCCTCCTCGACGACCCGCACTTCGATGTGCCCACCCGTTCCGCAGGCCTGATACGCGTTCCGAACGACGTTGATGACCGCCCGGCGAAGTTTCTGGCGATCCGCGGTGAGTTCTGCGTCGTCGGGTTCCGCGACGGTCACTATGGCACAGCCCGAATCGATCACCTCGCCCGACAGGAGGTCGTCGACCTCCCGCAGGAAATCGCGGGCCGAGAAACGCTCGAGGTC
Organism: uncultured Bradymonadales bacterium; assembly: GCA_964411125.1. Taxonomy (GTDB): domain Bacteria; phylum Myxococcota_A; class Bradymonadia; order Bradymonadales; family Bradymonadaceae; genus JBFIHF01. The sequence continues at coordinate 17,748 of CAYPJU010000024.1, forward strand.
GGGCGGAGCGTGGCGGGCGAAGTCGAGGAAGTCGGTCACGACGCGCTCGAGGTAGTCGAGCTCGCGCTGGATCTTGGCGACCTTCTCCGTCATCTCGTCGCGCCGTGCGTCGTCCACCTCGAGGGACGCGTCGGCGAGGTCCTCGGCGAGGAGCCCGCAGAAGAGCTCCATCCCGCCGAGCGGATTTCGGACCTCGTGGGCGATCCCGGAGAGCATCATCTGCATCTGCCGATCGCGGCTCACGATGTTCTGCCGCATCTCTTCGAAGCTTCGCCCGAGGAAGGCGATCTCGTCGTTCCCCTCCGGCGTGGCGATCGGCTCCTCGGTGTCCCCCGCGCCGAGGCGCTGCGCGGCAGCGACGAGGCGATTCAGCGGGGCGACGAGCTGACGCGAGAAGATCGTCGCCGCCGCGACCACCAGCAGTAGCCCGATGAACCCGAGCAACGTCAATGCGCTCGCGAAATCGCTGAGAAGTTCGAAGTAGGAGGCGCTCCCCTCGACCCCGATCGCCGCCACCACCTCACCGTCGCTCGTGATCGGGACGAACCCCGACTTGTACGGAAGCCCGTCGGGGCCCTGAAACAACACGCTCGCCTCGGAGCCCCCTTCCGCGAAGACTCGGTCGACCTCCGCGCCGTGCGGGTCGAGTTCGTAGAGCCGCTCACCGAACGGGGTCCCCGACGTGTCCGCGATGACGGTGCGGTCGCGCGCAAAGATGTAGAGACGGCGAACCTCGGTCGCGTCGCGGGCGAGACGGAGGTCTTCGTTGAGACGCGCCAGAACGCGAGTCTTCGTGTCGTCGAGACGCGTGATCTGCTTGGCGTCGAAGCCCTCCGACATCCCCGACCCCAGCGTCTCCCCGATCGTCACGAGCCGCTTGCCGAGCTCGTCTTCGAGTCCCTGCCGACCGGCGAAGTACGCGAGGAATCCGTACAGCGACACGATGAGAAGCGTCGGCACCAGGAAAACCCCGATGAGTTTGCTCCTCAACGATTGGCGGAATATCTTCATCGGTGCGCCGCGCGTGGTGGGGCCCACGTCGAGTCACTTCGTGACGAAACGAATCTCGAAGAGGCCGAGTCATGATAGAGTAGGGTCACGGTGGCGCAAAACGCCACCGCCCTCCGAACGACGAGGGCGCTGGCACGGCAAGAGAGGCGTCATGGCGACATCGGACGACGGTCGGGGACCGCACGACGAGGCCGACGACGGGGACGGCACCGCCGAGAAAGCTCCCCGCCGCACACTCATCGGTGTCGCTGCGATCACGCGACGGACCGAACCGATGCGCCGCCGCACGTCGGACGACTTCGTCGCCGAAGCCACGGCCATCACGCCGCAGTTGCTCGACTCGGTGCTCGACGACATTGGCGAAGACGACCTCGACGCGGCGTTCGGGATCGCGAGCCAGACCGACGTCCTCTCCCCACCCGACGACGCGACCGACCGGCTCGAGACCGACGACGAAGACGACGACTTCGCGGACACGATGCGGCTCGACGAGAGCGACGACGACGACGAGGACGATCTCGCTGCGACGTCGAAACTCGACCCCGCGAAGCTCGACTTCACGCTGAGCGCCGACGAGCCGCAGACGCCCGACGAGCCGCAGACGCTCGACGACGTCGGAGCGTTCGAGGATGTCGAAGACGCCGAACCGACGGACGAGAACTCCGACTTGCTCGCCGGTTCCCAGCCGTCAGCCCGGCAGACGTGGGGAGAGATGAACGGGGCTCCCGCTTTCAGCGCACTCCCGCTCTCGGTCCCCGGCGACCTCCCTCCCGCCGTCCTGGACCCCGGCGATTGGGGCGACACAGTCGACGAGCCGGAGGTGGCCGAAGAGACGGCCCACATGGAGCGGGATGCCCGGAGGCGCTATCTGACGGGATCGAATACGGACGTCGTCCATTCGGCGTTCGAGGCCGACCCCGCGGCTCCCAAAATCGTCACTCTGGGAGGCCCCGCGATGGGGGAGGAGTTCTTCGCCACTCGAATACGAACTTCGGTGGGGCGCGGGCTCAACAACACCATCGTGGTGCCCGATCTCGCGATGAGCCGGCAGCACTTCGAGATCCATCGCACCAACGCGGAGTCGTTTCGGATCCGCGACCTCCAGTCCATCAACGGGACGACGCTCAACGGGACCAAGGTTCTGGAGTCCGACCTCTTTCACGGCGACCGGATCGAGGCGGGGAAGTCGGTCTTTCAGTTCGTGGTGTCCGGAGGAGCGGCACTCCCGAGCGGACCACGAAACATGGTCCCGGCGGAGACGCGAGGGGCGCGCGCGACGATCCCTCCCAGGCTGGCGGTCACCGACGACAACATCAACCGGCTCGTCCTCGGCGCGAGCGTCGTGGCGCTGATCGTCGCGGTCCTCACGATCGGCGCCGTGCTCGTCGTCCACCTCGACCGGAGCGCCGGTGAAGACGCTGAGCCGGTCGACGCCAGCACGGTCTATCTCGAGGGCGTCGACCAGGTGAAGTCGCGAAACTGGGCCGTCGCCCGCGAAAAGTTCGAGCGGGCCAAGGAACTACAGCCGACCCTCCCAGGGATCGACAGCCAACTGCGACGCGTCGACCGGGAGAGCGCCGCCGCTGGAGCACTCGCCTCCGCACGGGAGCTCGCCACCCGGGGCGAGATGGTCGCGACGCTCGAAGCGATTGCGATGATCCCGGCGGATTCGGTCTACCACGCCGAGGGGGAGGTGCTGGCAAGCGAGATCGAGCGGGGGCTCGCCGAGAAGAGCCTCCGTGAAGCGAACGAGCTGCGCGCGGCGGGGCGGCTCGAGGAGGCGCGCGGCGTGCTGACCGAACTTCTGCGCATGCAGCCACGAAACGCCGAAGCTCGCGTCGTCCGCGACGCGATCGATGCGACCCTGGCCGGCACGCTCGACGCCGGGGGCGCCGAGGCAGCCGGGCCCGACGCCGGCGCCGACGACGAACGTGCCGCCCTCGCGACGCCGCCCCCGACGAGACCTAGAAAGAAGACGGACGACCTGATCGAATTCGAGCTGCTCGACAGCTCGCCGGCCGGGTCCAATGCAAGAGAGTCGTCGGCCTCGGCTCCGAACTTCTGGACCGGGTTCGCCCTCTATCGAGCACGCAAGTTCGAGTCGGCCCAACGCTTCTTCGACGACGCGGCGGCGAAGGGAGACGCGGCGAGTGATCTCGCGCGGAAGTTCGCCGAGAACGTCCGTGTGTTTCGGTCGGCATTTGCCGACGCCAACACGGCGATGGCGAACAAGGATTGGGCGACCGCCGTGACGAATCTGGAGCGAGCGCGCCAATCGGACGCCGATTTCTCACCCGGCACGGTCGGCCACTTCGACGGCGAGCTCCGCTCGAAGCTCGCCACCGCGCACGCGGCGCTGGGTGCCGAGGCGTTGGACGAGGGGCGTCTTGCGCAGGCCCGCACACAAGCGACCCGCGCCAGGAACGCGGACGCGCGAAACCCACGCTACCGTGATCTGGAATCTCGGCTCGAGGGCGCAGCGGAGGAAAAGATCGCTGCCGCTCGAAAGGCCCGGGAGACGGCCCCTGCGCGGGCGAAGTCGCTCTGCCGCGACGCAATGTCGATGACGCGCCCCACGACCGAGATTCACAAGCGCGCGCGCGCGCTCCTCGCCGAGCTGTGAGCCGTGGGAGGCCGAGCTGTGAGCCGTGGAACGCTGTCCGGCGCGAAGGTGCGGTCCGAGTCACGCTAAGTTCCATTGACACTGCGAGGCGGGCGGAACTACGCTCGCGACATGGCAGACGACGAACAGATGGAAGAATCACCCTTCGGCAACCCGCGCGATCGTGAGCGCCCGCTCATCCTCATCGCCGACGACGATCCGGAGATTCGGCGGTTGCTGGTCGCGTTCTTCTCCGACCAGGATTGCGACCTGCTCGAGAGTTCCGACGGCGCCGATGCGCTCGAGAACATCATCGTCAACCGCCCCAACCTGGTGGTGCTCGACGTGATGATGCCCGAACTCAACGGGTGGCAGATCTGCAAATACGTCAAATCGAGGGACGACTACGCCGACGTCGGCGTGATCATGCTGACGGCGATCGGGCCCGTGAACAACGAACTGACCTCCCCCCTATTCGGCGCGGACGACTATATCGACAAGCCGTTCGACTTCGACGAGCTCGAGTTCAAAGTCCGAAAGGTGCTTGCCGACAAGAAGAAAGAGCCGGCGTCCTGAACCGGTGTACGGCAGCCTCTCCTCCACGGTTCAATACCGTTGATTCGCGTCTGACCTCGTGTCATACTCTCCCAATCGAGTCTCCCTCCGGGTGACGACTCCTCGGTGCGAAAACGCGCCTCGGTAAAACGACATCACGCACGGGCGGTCGCAAGTCGACCGAGATGCCTCCTGATTGAAAATCAGTTCTTGTTACACTTTGGCGTTCTTGCGGAATCCTGTGTCTTCCGCGGCACCGAATGGCGGACGAAAACTCGAGGACAGTAGATGAGTGACGACGCAAACTCCGGCAACGGTTCCGGACGGAGACGGCGCAGACGACGAGGTCGCAAACGCGGCGGCGGCGGCGGCAACAACAGCAACAACAACAGGGGAAACAGCAGCGGAAACCGTCGCAACAACTCCCGCAAGAACAAGACCCCGCGCGAGAAGTTCGGTGGCCGCGATCCCAAGAACGTGTCCGCGGTCGACGACGAGGCGCCCAGTACGCTCGATGCGTTCGAGCTGTTCTGCAGCTACCACCTCGGCATCTTCGAGGGGAATCAGTACCGTCAGCCGTCGCTGAAGCAGGTCGCCCGTCGATTCGATCGAAGCCAGGACGAGATTCGGGACGCGTTGGCGGCGTGCGGGCTCGACGACAAGACCGTGAGACAGGCCGACTACGACCTGTCGCTGGCGCAGCTCGACGTTCGTGTCGCCCCAGAAGGGATCGACAAACGTGAACTCGCCAAGGGCTTGTTCGAAGAGTTCGTGGCAGCCCATCCCGGGTTCGTCGAATGGACCGAAGAATCAGCAGAAGGCTGACCCAATCAATCGCCGCATTGCGTCGGTGAACCAGGCGACCCGAGGAAGATCCCTTCCCCGATCGCGGCGTCCGACGCGCACCAGGCTGTCACGTCGTCGTTGAAGTCGGCGTGCTCGTTCTGCTCGTCGACGCCGACCGACTGGTTCGGGATGTAGGAAACCCCGGCTCCCTCCCCGTTCAGCGGACGGAGCTCACCGTCTTCCCACTCGATGGCGTCGACCGTCACTCCGCGATAACGGACCTCGAGACGCACGGGCTTCTCGTTCTCGAGCTCGGGATGGGAGAGGCCGTACCTTCCAAAATCGTAGTATCGCCCTTCCCCGACGAGCTCGCGCAACGGCGCGTCGCTCGCCTCGTACCGAACGAAGACGAAATAGTCGCCTGGGCCGATCGGCTTGAGGCGCCCGACGACGAGGATCTCGTCCGGCGTGCCAGGCTGGGTGACCTGCACACGACGCTCGGTCGCCTCGCCGACGATGAACGCCAGGGTGACGTCCCGTGGATCGGCCGGGCCCGTGCCCGCGTTCTTGATCTCCACGAACTCTCCGCGCTCGCCGATGCCGGGCTGCGCGGACGTGGTATCGACGAGGACTTCGGTGATGACGAGCTCCGGCTCGCCCATGAACATGTCGACCTCGACTTCTGCGTCGGGCTCGTCGGGAGGCCCCATGTCTGGCCGAGTGGTGTTGATGATGATCCGTGGGCCCCGGTAGGGGAACGAGCCCGCAGGTTCGGACAAGTTGCAGGCGCAGGCCATCGTCGTCACACCGAGGAGCGCGAGCGGAGCGGGGCTGACTGGGGTCTTCCAGCGATTCACATCGACTTCTTGATGCGCTCGACCACTTCGCTGTACGAGGTGTTTCCGACCACCCTCGACATGAGCTCTGTGTACTTGTCGACGAGGTCGGTCCGGCCCTCGGACCGGTAATGTTCCAGAATCTCGTGCAACTTCACGAAAGTTCGCTCGCTGTTGACGAAGTACTCGGCGGCGTTGACGGTCGCCTGAATGCCAGCCCGACTGACCGATTGCGCGGTGCTCTTGAAGATGAATTCGACCCCCTCCGAGTTCTCGATCCCGACGGTCGCTTCGGCGGAGGCGTTCGACGCAGCGCCGCCTCCCGACGAAATGATCCCGGTGATGTCGAACTGCGAGAATCGGATCGAGCGGAGCGAGGGGTAGTCGTCGGCGAGCCGGTCGCGCAGCCCACGAAAGAGAGCATCGATGATGCCGACGCCTTCGCTCTCGACGGTCATTTCGCTGCCGTCGGCGTTGATGAGGTTGCAGGTCATCCGGCAGAGGGAGTCCTCCTCCACCAGGCTTTCGGTGACGCTGTATAACCTCACGCTAAGCTGCAGATATTCGTCCTGAAGGATCTCCTTCATCAGGGCGATCATCTTGTCCTGTCGTTCCTTTTCACGCTGCTGTTGTTGCATCTTCCAGAGCCTCGCTCGTTCTTTTCCCGTCACCGCCTCGTAGATTCAACCTCCGGGCGCGGCGTGAGATTCCATGAACTTCCTACGATCGCTTTTCCCTACGAATGCACGAAATTGGCCGCGCAGCAAAGCTGACTGGCGAGTTTCGATGGGTTACACTGGTTGGAACCAACCTGCCAGAACCACCGGACTGGAGCTCGCATGAGTCAGTACGACTACGACTACAGTGCATCCGTTTCAGGAAACACGCAACAAGGTCGTGGCGACCAGCCGGTCGTCCGCGAGACGACGACACACCTGCCCGAAGACGAAGCTGCCAAGCTGTGCCGCCTCTTCGCGGAGGGGCTGAGCTCCGGTCTCGGCTACGAACGAATCTTCACGTTCATGCAGCGGCAGAAGTTCCCGGCCAAGGTCGTGAACCGCCTGCGCGCCTCGATCGAAGACGGTTATCGTCTCGGCGAAGCGTTCGCTCGAATCGGCCTCTTGGACGCGCCCGCCCGAAAACTGATCCTCGTCTCCGAGGAGCAGGGAACGCTGCCGGAGACGTTCAACCAGCTCGCCAAGATCTACGACGCCAGCTACGACCGTAAGAAGCGCGTCTTCTACGGCCTCATCGAGGTCTTCGTCCTCTGCTGCCTCGGCGCCATCATCTTCCCGTCGGTCTTCATCGACGGGATGCAGGCGAAGGGGAACACGGGCCAGGCGATCATGAAGGCTCTCGGCAAGGGGCTGTTGCAGTCCTTCATCGCGCTGGCAGTCGTCGGGGCCATCTTCTACGCGTGGATCAACCAACCGGTCGACTCTCCGTTCCGAAGGGTGTTCCACGCCATCTGGATCCGCCTCCCGTTCGTCTCCGGCGCGACGCGCCTCTACTCCGTCGCGCAGTTTTGCCGCTACTTCAACCAGGCGATCACCGGCGGCCTCGACATCTTCCGCTGCGTGAACCTCGCCGCAGAAGCGTCCGACAACCCGATGATCTGGAACTACGTCGGGAAGGCCGAAGCTCTCATCGAGCAGGGCTACCCTCTCGACGATGCCCTAGCGGTCATCCCCGGGCTCCCAGAAGACGTCATCGAGTACATCGGCATCGGTGAGGAGACCGGTCGACTCGAAGAACAGCTCCAGCAGCAGGCCGACAAGTACGAGCGCCTCGCCGAGGAAGCCTTCGACCGACTCATCACGTCGATGGTGTACATCATCCGAATCTTCCTCATCATCGGCGTCATCGGCGGCGCTCTCTACCTGGTGTCGACGTCGCTGACCCTCGGCTGACGCGGTGTTCGACTACCACACCCGCAAAATCATCCTCCGCGTCGTCGTGATCTTCGGCGCGATGGGTCTGATGGTCGCTGCGTATCGCTTCTTCCGTGTGATGCAGATGACGAAGTTCGATCCGCTGACGGCTTCGGAGGTGGGGTCGAAGTTCGGCCGTGGAACCACCGACGCGCACTGCCTCGCCGAGGCGCTCGACCGCGCCGATGCCTGCTGGCTCTGGGACGTTCGGTGCGAGACCGAAGCCGGGGTCTTCGGCGCTTCCTGCCTGACGGCGGCGCGACGCACGGGTGCCGTCTGCTCGCAGTTCCGCTCCAGCGGGAACATCGGCGTCGACATGCTGATGTCGGACGGTGGCGCAGAAAAGGGGTGCGAGCGACGCGGAGCGGGCGACGACACGGGTTGCTACGCCGTGATGTCGATGATGTCCCGCGCCTGCATGGGGACCAACTGGGTCGACAGCCTGAACCGCTGAGCGATCAGTCGCACGTCGTCTTGGAGACGTCGATCTGACGGATGGACCGAATCGCCGTTTCGTCGCCCGAGATCGACCGGGCATTCTCGACCAGCCGCTGAAGCTGCGCCTCGTCGAGGGGTCGGTCGATCGCCGTGATGTCGTAAGCGACCTTGTACTTGGGGAAGTCCCTGTGGGCTGACTCGAGGCTGTTGATGCCCGCGTCGTAGATCGCGTCCGCGACCGCCTTCTTCGTACCGCGTGCGTCGGAGTGCATGATCGCGAGCACGTGCTTCGGCTCGGCCCCCTGAACCCCGATGCGCTGGTTCGGCGCGTAGACCGTGTCGCGAATCGTGCCGTAACAGCCGAAGAGCTTCTGCGTGTTGGCGACGTGCTGCGCGATGCGCGGCTGCGCCTCCTGGGTCGCAGCACCGATGTGCGGCGTCCCTACGATCTCGGAGAAGTCGGCGTACGGGTTCTCCCACTCGTCGGACTTGCTCCCCGGCTCTTCGGGGTAGACGTCGACCGCGGCGTAGCTCACGTGCCCGTCGCGGACAGCCTTCTTCAGATCGTCGGGATCGAACAGAAAACCGCGGGCCGCGTTCACGAAGATCTTGGGCGAGCTGTCGCGGTCGGCCCCCATCTGCGCGAAATGGTCGTACTTCAAGAAGCCGCGGTTGATCTGTCCCATGTGGTCTTCGGCCGACACGTGGACCGTGACGAAGTCTGCGAGCCGAAATGCCTGGTCGAGGCTCTCGCACTTCGTCCAGCCGAGCGTCGTCCCGACCTCTTGCGCGAGCGGACGGCTGTCGTAGAAGAGAATGTTCATGTCGAACGCCTCTCCCATCTGCGCTACCGCCTTGCCGATGTTACCGAGGCCGATGATGACGAGATTCTTCCCCTTCAGCTCGTAGCGCGCCTTGTTGTCCTTGGTCCACTTGCTGATGCGAGTGCACTCCACGGCGTGAAAGATGCGGCGGGCCATGCAGATCATCTCACCGAAGACCATCTCCACGACGGAGCGTCCGTTCGAGATCGGATCGTTCATGACCATGATGCCCCGCTCCGCACACGCCATCTTGTCGACCGAGTCGTCTCCGATGCAGCAGAGCTGGATTGCGGCGAGGTTCTTCGAAGCGTCGAGGACTTCGGCGTCGACGTCGAACCGGCTCCGCTTGAACAAGAGGTCGTGCTGCCCCTCACGCAGGCGCTGCAGCACGAAATCCCGGTCCTGGGTCGCCTCGTCGGGCAGACGATCGGGTTCGATGCCCTGTTGCCTCAGGAGGTCGTCGAGGATCGCAGCGGGTTGTTCGAGGATGAGCGCTTTCTGAAACGGCACTCGAAAGAATCTTACGTCACTCATGCATCTATCCGTGATGGAATTGAAATTTCTAGCGTCGCTCGACTACAGGAAATCGCCGGGCCGGTACTCGCCGAAGACGGCTCGGAGCGTGTCCGACACCTCTCCCAGCGTGACCTTGCGTTTCACCGCGTCGAGGATCAGCGGCATCAAATTGTCGGCACCGCGGGCCCCCTCTTCCAGTCGAGCGCGCGCCGCGTCGACGTCGGACTGATCCCGGCCGGCCTTGAACTCCCTCAGTCGCTCGACCTGCTCGGCTTCGACCGCGTCGTCGACCTTGAGAAGGTCGGGCTTCACGACCTCGTCCTTCCGGAATTCGTTCACGCCGACGATGATCTGGTCCTTGTTCTCGATCGCGAGCTGTGCGCGGTAAGCAGCGTCCTGAATCTCGCTCTGCTGAAAACCGTTCTCGATCGCGGCTACCGCACCCCCCATCTCGTCGATCCGCTCGATGTAGGCGAGCGCTTCGGCCTCGATGTGGTCGGTGAGCTCTTCGACGGCCCAGGAGCCCCCCAGGGGATCGACGAAGTCCGCGACCCCCGATTCGTAGGCGATGACCTGCTGAGTTCGAAGCGCGAGCTCGGCCGCCTCGGCGGTCGGGAGGCTCAATGCCTCGTCCCATCCGTTGGTGTGCAACGACTGCGTCCCCCCCATCACCGCCGCCATCGCCTGCAACGCGACGCGCATCAGGTTCACGCGCGGCTGCTGGGCCGTCAGCGTCGAGCCTGCTGTCTGGCTGTGAAAGCGCAACATCTGGCTCTTCGGCTGGGTCGCGCCGAAGCGGTCACGCATCAGGCGAGCCCAGATGCGCCGGGCGGCCCTGAACTTGGCGACCTCCTCCAGGAAGTTGTTGTGCACGTTGAAAAAGAACGACAGTCGCGGCGCGAACTCGTCGACGTCGAGCCCCTGCTCGACGGCGGCCTGCACGTACGCGATGCCGTTTGCGAGCGTGAACCCCACCTCCTGCGCGGCCGTACTGCCGGCCTCCCGGATGTGGTAGCCCGAAATGCTCACCGTGTTCCATCGCGGAACCTGCTCTTTGCAGAACCCGAAGATGTCGGTGATGAGCCGCATCGAAGGGCGCGGCGGATAGATGTAGGTGCCGCGGGCGATGTACTCCTTGAGCAGGTCGTTCTGGATCGTCCCGCGCAGCTTCTTCGAGTCGATGCCACGCCCGTCGGCCACCGCGATGTAAAGCGACAACAGGATCGCCGCCGTCGAGTTGATCGTCATCGACGTCGAAACCTTCTCGAGCGGGATCTGGTCGAACAGAATCTCCATGTCCTCGATCGAGTCGATCGCGACCCCGACCTTACCGACCTCACCGCGTGCCCGCGGCGAGTCGGAGTCGAAACCCATCTGCGTCGGGAGGTCGAACGCGACGGAGAGGCCCGTCGTGCCGCGCTCCAGAAGGTATCGATAGCGCTCGTTCGACTGCTTCGCGGTCCCGAAACCGGCGTACTGCCGCATCGTCCAGAACCGGCCTCGGTACATCGTCGGCTGAACGCCGCGCGTGTAAGGAAACTGCCCGGGGAAGCCAATGTCGTCGAGGTAGTCCGGCTCCCCTTGCCACGGCCCGTGGAGAGGGGCGACGGGGGTCTCGTCGCTCAACGGAAACTCGTCCCGGCGCACGCCGTACTTGTCGAGCAGCGGCTGGAGAACTTCGTCCTCCCAACGCCTGCGCGCCTCTTCCAACTCTGACTCGAAATCACTCATCGATCACCTTGTCCAAACAGTCGTCAGGCGCTCGTGGCGGAGCCACCACCCGTGCCCGTCATCGGGTCCACCGCGTCGGGTGATGTCAGGAGTCGGCTTCGATCGAGACGAGCACGTCTCCGATCTCGACCGCCTGTCCTTCGCCGACTCCGACCGCGGTCACGGTACCCGAGACGTGAGCCTTGAGATCGTTCTCCATCTTCATCGCTTCGACGATGACGACGACCTGGCCCTCTTCGACGGTATCGCCCTCGGCGACTTTCACCGCGACGATCTTGCCCGCCATCGGGCTCACGAGGTCGGGCCCCGAAGCGCCGCGACCGCCGACACCGGCTTCTCGCATCCGCTTCTGTCGTTCGTTGAGGACGTCGACGTCGGTGTCGATCCCCCGAATCTGAACCGTGTAGACACCGTCGTCCTCGCGGACGGAGAAGTCGTGAGACTCCCCCCCGTCGGTCAGAAGGTGCATTCGGCCTTTCGCCGGCTGAAATGCAGACACGGTCACGTCCGAGCCATCCGGCTTCACGATGCGATAACGTCCGTCCTCGAGCGTCTCGACGCTGAACTCACGCTCCTCGTCACCTTCCATCACGTAGTAATTCGGCATCTCAGCGTCCTCCCAGGACGCGGAAGCGCCCCACCTGTTTCCATCCACTCACGTTCGACTTGCCCGGAGCCGTCGACCCGTTCTCTCCGCCAGCCTCGGCGATCTCGGCATCGCGGATGTGGCGAGCGAGCACGGCGACGACCTGCGCGACCTCCCGCGTTCGTCCCAGCGGCGGGCCGTCGCGTTCCTCCAGCATTCGGGGGACGAAGTCGGTGTCGTACTTGCCGCTCACGAAGTCCGGATGGTTCAAGACCTCGAGATGGAACGCGAGGTTCGTCTCGATGCCGGCGATGATGTACTCGGACAGCGCCCGCTTCATCCGGCCGATCGCATGTTCGCGATCTTCTCCCCACACGATCAGCTTCGAGATCATCGGGTCGTAGTGGACCGGCACCCGCGCGCCCGAATAGACCCCGGTGTCCTCACGGACCCACGGCCCACTGGGCGGCTTCATGTCGACGATCAGCCCCGGGCTCGGCATGAAGTTGTTCTCGGGGTCTTCCGCGTAGATGCGGCATTCGATCGCCGCTCCCGTCGACTTCAGGTCTTCCTGTTTGAACGGCAGCTCCTCCCCGTTCGCGATCCGCATCTGCCAGCGAACGAGGTCCATCCCCGTGATCATCTCCGTGATCGGATGCTCGACCTGCAGCCGGGTGTTCATTTCGAGGAAGTAGAAGTTCTGGTCGGCATCGAGGAGGAACTCACACGTACCGGCGCCGACGTAATCGACGGCTTTGGCCGCCGCGACGGCGACGGCCCCCATCTTCTCACGCGTCTCGGGGAGCAGCACCGGGCACGGCGTCTCCTCGATGATCTTCTGGTGGCGACGCTGCACCGAGCAGTCACGCTCGAAGAGGTGCACCACGTTTCCGTGCGTGTCGGCCAGCACCTGGATCTCGACGTGCTTCGGGTCGAGGACGTACTTCTCGACGTAGACCTCGTCGTTGCCGAACGCGTTGAGCGCCTCGCGCTTGGCGCCCTCGAACGCGGCCACGAACTCGGACGGTTCGTCGACGCGACGCATCCCCTTCCCGCCGCCACCGGCCGCCGCTTTCACGAGCACCGGAAAGCCCATCTGCTCGGCGATCTCGAGCGCTTTCTCCGGGCTCTCGATGCCGTCTTTGGCGCCCGGAACGAGAGGCACGCCAGCCTCTTCCATGAGCCGGCGCGCGCGCGTTTTGCTCCCCATCGCCTCGATGGCGTCGGGCTTCGGGCCGACGAACGTGATCCCGGCCTCGGCGCATGCTCGCGCGAACGGCGCACGCTCGCTGAGGAACCCGTATCCAGGGTGAATGGCCTGCGCACCGCACGCCTTCGCCACCTCGATGATCTTGTCGATCACCAGGTAGCTCTCGGCGCTCGCCGCCGGCCCCACACAGTACGCTTCGTCCGCCATGCGGACGTGGAGCGCCTCTCGGTCTGCTTCCGAGTACACCGCGACCGTGCGAATCCCCATCTCACGCAGGGTCCGCATGACGCGCACCGCGATCTCGCCGCGGTTGGCGATCAATACCTTGTCGAACATCTTGGTCTCCATCGAAGGCGCTGTTTCGCCCTACTCTTCTTCATCGTCGTCTTCGGCGTAGATGACTACCCGAAGGACGTCGAACTCGCGCTCCGCCTCCGCAATGCGGGCGAGCCACTCGTCTCGGTCACCGACCTCGTCGGCGAATTCGGAACCATCTTCCGTGTCGTTCAAAATCATCTCGAGCTGATAGAGCGAGGCGTCCAGCTCGGAGAACATCTCTACCGTCCAGAACGGCTCGGCGTCGAGTGCCTCACGCAGCGTCGCCGCTTGTCCCGTCAGGTAATCGGGGACAGCGTCGCCCAGGTCCGCGTACGCGATCTTCGTCAGCCGGTGCAACTGCTCCAGACAGTCCTCGATCGCGGCACGTTGCTCACCGGCGAAACACGCCATGTTGACCAGCGCTTCGGTCCCCTCGTCGCGGATCAGCGCGACCGGCCGGTACGACGGGTTCCCCTCGGCATCGTCGACCCGCGCCAGGAGCACCTCGTCCCCTTCCTGCAGCGCGGCAGCCATCGCCTGCGCCGCCGGGCTCTTCGCCTCGAGTTCGGCGAATTCCTCGCGACCCAGCATGTAGTATGCCGCCAGTTCGTCGTTCAACGTTTCCTCGCAATCGTGAGCCCATCGCCCAGCGGCAGCATGCTCAGGTCTACCCGGGAGTCCTCGTAGACGTGACGCGAAATCTCGCGGAGCGCCTCGGTCTCCTCGTCGTCCTCGGACGGATCCACCACCCGACCGCTCCACAAGACGTTGTCGATCAAGATGACACCGCCGGTCCGCAACAGCTGCAGACACTGTTCGTAGTACCCCACGTATCCGGGCTTGTCCGCGTCGAGGAACGCGAGGTCGTACGTCCCCGCGGCCCCGTCGTCGAGCAGCGCCTGGAGGGTCTCGCCGCCGGGTGCGAGGCGAAGGTCGATTCGATCCTCGACGCCCGCCTCTCGCCAGAACTCGCGGGCGATGTTCGTCCACTCCTCGTTCACGTCGCACGCCGTCACCCGCGCCGTGGGGACGGCGAGGGCGACCGACAGCGCGCTGTAGCCCGTGAAGACGCCCACCTCGACGAACTTCGGGGGCCCCAGCTCGCCGGGGCGCGACGCCGTGACCAGTTGCGCGATGAGCCCCATGAACTGCCCCTGCTCCGGGCTGATCTGCATCCGAGCCATCTCGAGCTTCGCGGTTCGCTCCCGCAACTGCTCCTGGACCGGATGCTCCCGCACGGACCATCGCAACAGGTATTCGTGAACGTCCGCGTCCAACTGAAAGGTTCTCGTCGACATCAGTTCTCCTTGGGTGGGGCCGCTTTCTCGACCGCTGCGGGTTCGGCCCGCCGGTCCAATTCGCGGTAGCGCTCGAACAGTTTGGACTGCCGTGACTCCAGCGGCACGTCGACTCCGCGGACGAACATCTGGTCGATCCGACTCTCGAATTCGAACGGGTCCCCCGTCCAGACGACCACGTTGGCGACCTTCCCCACTTCGATGGAACCATGCGTCTGCTCCATGCCCGCCGTTCTGGCAGCATTCAGCGTGATCGCGGCGAGCGCGGCGTCCGGGCTCATCCCCGCTCGCACGGCGTTTCCTGCGAGGTAACGTAGGTTGCGAGAATGGTGGGTGTCGAAGGCCGAGATCGCGACGGGCACCCCCGCCTTCTCGAGCAGCGCCGCGTTGTCCGCCCGTGCCCCGAGCATGTCGAAGGACCACGGGAGGTTGTAGTAGGGCTGAACGATCACGGTGGCGTCGGCGGCCTTCAGCTCGTCCGTCACCTGCCACGCCTCCGCCCCACCCACGATCACCGGACGGAGCCCGTTCTCCGTAGCGAAGTTCAGGACCGCGACGATGTCGGAGGCTCGGTCTGCCTCGAAATGAAACGGACGGCCCGCGTCGACGGCGCCGTTGAGCGCGAGGAAGTCCAGGCGGCTCGCGGAAAGGTCGCGGGAACGGTTCTCGTCGAAGCGCCCCGCGTTCGCTCGGAAGAACTTCGCGTCGTCGAAGAGCTCTCGAAGCCGCAGCAAGGTCACGCCGCGCGGGCTCTCGCCGAGCTGGCCGACGTGGACCGCCATTGCGGCGCTGGGGCGGACGACCGTCGCGTCTCCTCTGTCTGCGACGAGGTCGACGAACGCGCCCTGCCCCGCCACGATGCCGCCCGACGGCATCACGAGCGCCGACGTGACGCCCCCGAGCCGCTGGATCGCGATGTTGGCGCTCGCCGGGTTGAACCCGTCGACCGCGAGAAATGCCGCGCGGACGGGGTCCGGAGCGGGGTCGATGGGGCCGGCGTCGGCGTCCCGCGTCGACTTCACCGCGGCAATCTCCAGCAGCCCCAACTGGGTCGACGACTCGACGAACCCCGGGGTCACGACCTTGCCCGCCACGTCGATGACCGTCGTACCGGCGGGCAGCGCGACGTTGGCGCCCACCGCGGCGATGTTGCCGTCGGCACCGATCAGGACGATGCCGTCGGGGATCGGAGCGCCCGCGGCGGTGTGGACCGTCCCGCCCTGCAGCGCGACCTGCGCGACCGCGGGAGACCCGGCGCACAAAATGGATGCCACGAGGACCGCGAGGAGAGCGTGTAATCTCATCGTCCCACCTCGAAGTCGCTCCAGTTTTCGGCGTCGCGGGCCGCGTCCCATTCCCGGACTCCCTCCACCCAGACTTTCTCCGCGGCCGCGTAGACGCTGAACGGGTGCGCGCTCCACACGACGACGTCGGCTCGTTTGCCCACTTCCAGAGTTCCGGTCTGCTCTTCCAGCCCCAGCGCCCACGCCGGGTTGTACGTGATCCAGCGGAGGGCGTCGTTCTCGCTGACGTCGAGCCCGCCCGCTACACCCGCGTAGTACGCCTTGGCGGCTTCCTGGTTGAGGCGCTGGATCCCGATCGAGCTGTCGGAGTGAATGATCGCCGGCGCCCCTGCCTGGCTGACGAGCGCCGCGTTCTGCAAGATCGCGTCCTCGGCCTCGAGCTTGAAGCCCCACCAGTCGGCCCACGTCGACACGCCGACGTTCCAGCGCGCGAGGATGTCCCGAATCTTGTACGCCTCGACGGCGTGGTGGAACGACCGGACGCGGAACCCGAACTCGTCGGCGAGCTGAAGCACCTGCACCATTTCGTCGGCGCGGTAGCAGTGAACGTGGACGAGGGTGTCGCCGTCCAGAACGGCCGAGAGACTCTCCATTGAATGGTCGCGGGGGGGCGGCTTCGGCTTTGCTTCCGGCTTCTGCTCCTTCGAAGCCATCCAGCGCTTCATCGCCTCTTCGTGGTCGGCAAGTCCCTGTCGGTACTCCTTCGCCCGCTGGAACGTCGCGCGCCAGACTGCCATGCTGCCCATCCGCGTCGACGGCATCCCGCCCCGCTGGCCGTACACCCGTTTCGGGTTCTCGCCGCACGCCATCTTGATCCCCTTCGGCGCATCGGGGACGAGCATCGCTCGCGAAGAAACGCCGGGGTGAAGCTGCAGGGTCGCCGCCGCACCGCCGATGAGGTTCGCCGAGCCCGGCAAAATCTGAAGGATCGTGACGCCACCCATCAGAGCACGTTGAAAGCCCGGATCCTGAGGCCACACGCTGTCGAGCGCGTCGACCTGAGGCGTCGTCGGCGAGGTCGCCTCGTTGCCGTCGGAGTGCGCGGCATCGCCCGGCGAGGGGTAGACGCCGAGGTGCGAATGCGTGTCGATGAGGCCGGGCGTCACGAACTTGCCGGTGCCGTCGATGACGGTCGCCCCGGCCGCCTCGACGAAGTCGCCGACCGCCTCGATCTTCCCGTCCTTCAACCAGATCGCGCCGTTCTCGATACGCTCGCCGGTGGCGGTCAGGATCGTTGCGCCCTTGATGACGACGTTCTCCGTGTCTGAGCGAGTCGGCGTGAGATCACGTGCACGGGGCTGCGTCTGGGGCGCCCACGTGTACTCCATCTCTTTCCAGTCGCCGCCCTTCTTCTCGGTCTCGGCCGAACTTCCGCCGCACGCCACCGAGAGCAGCGCCACGAGAACCACGAATCTTTGCATCAGTTTCCTCATCGAGGAAACGGGATACTCCAAGCACCGCGCGGGCACAAGCGAAGCAGGTCCGCCGGGCGTCCAGCGCCGCGCACCGGCTGCGCCGAAGTTGCGCTCGATCGGGGTTCGATCGACGATGCCGGGATGAGAATCGCCCTCGCCACATCGGCCGAACTGCCCGAGCTCTGCGAAGACGACGCCCCGCTGCGCGCCGAACTGGCCCGCCGCGGCCTCGACGCTTCGCCGCACGTCTGGACCGACGGTCCGCCCGATTGCGACCTGCTCGTGATTCGCTCCGTCTGGGACTATTTCAGAAAGCCACGCCAGTTCGCCGCTTTCCTCGAATCGGTCGACGCGCCAATCGCGAACCCACGCGACGTGCTCCTCGCCAATATGGACAAGCGCTACCTGAACGTGTTGTCCGAGCGCGGCATCCGAACGGTCCCGACGCTCGTGTTGGACCGCCCCGACAACGACGCCGTTCGCGCATTCGCCGCGCGCCACGGTGTCGACGAGGTCATCGTGAAACCCACCATTTCGGCCGGCGGGTGGAAGACCCATCGACGGGCGGCCGATAGCGACCTGACCTCCGAGCTCGAAGAGATCCTCGATTCCTCCCAGGCGATGGTGCAGCCGTTCGTCGACGTCGTCGTTCGCGACGGCGAGTGGTCGCTCGTCTATCTCGGCGGCGAGTTCAGCCACGCGGTGCTGAAGACGGCGGCCGACGGCGAGTTCCGGATTCAGTCCGACTACGGAGGTAGCGTCACCACGCCGACGCCCCCCTCCTCTTTCGTGGATTGGGGCGCGCGGGTCGTCGCCACATGGGATGCGGCTTTGCCCTACGCCCGCGTCGACGCCGTGCTCACCGCGGATGGACCGATGCTGATGGAGCTCGAACTCATCGAGCCGGAGCTCTTCTTTCGTACCGACGCCGAGGCGCCAGCGCGCTACCTGGACGCGGTCCTCGCATTGGCAGGCTGAACACGGCTTCGCGACGTCGATCGCGTAAAGCTCCGTGATTCCTGCAGGTCGGGGGAGGGCTTGGGGCGCACCGGTGGCGCTGCTACGCTCTTTGCCGACTCGAGGGGAAAACTCAATGCTTCCAAGATTCGCTTTCGCGCTGGCCATCTTCGCCGGCGTCGGTTGTCTCGGCTCACCCGAAGGGCCAATCTCCGCCAACGACTACGACCGCACCTGCGAGACCGACGCCGACTG
>CAYPJU010000024.1:36420-58424 GCA_964411125.1 uncultured Bradymonadales bacterium
GAGGTCCGCGCCGGCTGGGACTCCCACGTGGAAGAGGATTCGCCCGAACCGTGCGACTGCAATGCACCGCCGGCGGCCGTCTGCGACCGGGACGTTTGCAGGGTCGAATCGCCCTCGAGCGGGGACGTGACCTGGCACGCCCTCTACTGCCTTGCGCCATGACCGAGCGGACGCTGCGTCGCGGAAGGCTCCCGGTCGTGCGTGACGCTGAGCTGGGACCCATCACTATGCGAGGCTCCAGGTGAATGACATTCTCAGACTCGCCCTGTTGACGACCGCCGTGTTCTTCACCGGTTGCTTCGTGGTCCGTGGCGACGGGGTCGTCGATTCCGACGACTACGACCGAAGCTGCACGACCCGCGAGGACTGCGTCCTGGTGACTTCCGGCCGAGTATGCAGCTGCCGGTGCGCCCCGAACAGCGCCATCAACCGGTCCGACATCGACGACTGGAACGACGCCCGCGACGATGCTGGACCTTGCCCCAAGAACTCTCGGCAGGTCTGCGGCGATCTCCAGCCTGAAACCGAGACGATCCAACAGGCGTCTGTGTGCGCCCAGCCGGTTGCCGTGTGTGACGACGCCGTCTGCAACGCCTTCGATCCCGAGTCCGACGAACTCCCCAACGATTGCGTCGTCGACGACGACTGCGTTCTGGTGCCCGCTTCCTTGCACGACACGTGTTCCTGCACGACCAGAGCGGTCAACCAGCGAGGACTCCAGCTCGGCCTTCAGGTCCGCGAGGGCCTGCGTGCACGGAACGGGCTGTACGACTCCGACTTCGACGAAGAATGCACCTGCAGCACGCAGCGCCCGACCTGCGTCGAAGGCCAATGCCTTGCGCCGACCCCCAGTGGGTGCATCGGCGCCTCGTGGGACCCCACGGTGTGCGAGTCGGACTGACTCTCACGCGCTCCGCTCGCAGACTATTTTCACTTTTTTCGCAACGGAACCGCCCCGCGGCCGAAAACGTATTTGGCCAGCGCGTCCTCCTCTGCGCCCGAGTGAGCGCTACTCGGACCCGGGGGAGGCGGTCGAACCTCGTCTGCTCGACGCTCTCACGGGTCGGGAACGCCGAGGTCCGTCCGATGGCGACTGGTGGGCGGGCCTTATGGGCCCGACCGTAGGGAGGATGTGGGTGGGTTTTGGGCGCGGGGGCGCCCGCTGGATCGCTTCGGCGAGTTTGTGCCCATCGCCCCTGGCAGGCCTTCCTTTCGCGGAGTTTCACGCTCGCGACCGGCTACCCGCCCATGGCTGCGGGTCCTTGCGCACGATGTTCGCGAGGTGCATCTTCTGGTCATGGGCGACTACGACCGCGAGCACTGGGAGAACCTGTGGCAGAAGACGCTGGAAGAACGCGCGGATCAGGTGTCTGCGAAAACGCCGCACGGAATGGTGACGTCCGACCTCGCCGGACTGAACCCCGGCCGAGCCCTCGACGCGGGATGCGGGCACGGGGCCGAGGCGCTGTGGCTTGCAAGCCAGGGGTGGCAGGTGACGGCGGTCGACTTCTCGACCTCTGCGCTGGAGCACGGGCGGGCGATGGCGGCTGAAGCCGACCTGGACGACCGCGTCCAGTGGGTGGAAGCCGACCTCGGGCACTGGACGCCGGAGCCTGACGCGTTCGACCTCGTGATCTCCCTCTACGTCCACGTCGACGGATCGGTCGAAGAAACGGTGCGGCGGCTGGCGGGCGGCGTATTGCGCGGCGGGAGCCTCGTCCTGGTGGGGCATCTCCCCGTCGATCCCGAGACGGGTGAGCCGTCGAAGGCGGCGGGGCAGCGGCAGGTGACGGTGGATGCAGCGACCACCGCGCTCGACCGCAGCGACTGGGAGTTCCTCGTGTCCGAGGAACGTCCGCGGTCCAAAGGTGGCGCGGACGCGGTGGTGTGGGCGAGGCGGCTCGACTGACCCCCGCCGAACCTCACATCTGGTCGAGCACTTCGATCCCGAGGACGTCCAGGCCCGTCCGCAGCGTTTCGGCGACCGCCTGGGTGAGCAAGAGGAGCCCTTCTCTGCGCGGCGATTCGATCTCGACGATCTTGTGGTTCTCACGGTCGTTGTACATCGTCGCGAACGCCTTCGAGATCTTGAAGAGCTGCTCGGTCACCTTGCTCGGGTCGAGAAGTCGTCCCGCCAGCGCGACCATGCGTGGCCAGTCCTGCAGCTGCTTCACGACCGCCATTTCGAGGTCGGTGCCGAGCGCTTCGAGCGCGGCGTCTCGGTCCGCACCCGAGAGTTCGGGGAATCCGCCCGCCTCCCGCGCTATCGATTGGATCCGCGCGTACGAGTACATGAGGTACGGCCCGGTACGGCCCTGAAAGTCGATCGACTTCTTCGGATCGAACAACATCCTCGTCCGCGGGTTGAAATCGAGGATGTAGTACTTGAGCGCCGCCATCCCGATCGCGGTCGCGCGACGTTTCATCTCCGCCTCATCGAGCCCTTCGGCTTCGTAACGCGCACGCACCTCGACTTCGGCGAGGGCAACCATCTCACGCATCAGGTCGTCGGCGTCGACCACCGTCCCCTCGCGGCTCTTCATCTTCCCTTCGGGCAGGTCGATCATCCCGTACGAGAGGTGGAACAGACGCTCTTCCATCCCTTCTCGAAGGGCGTCGAGCACCTTGAACAGCACCTGAAAGTGGTAATCCTGCTCGTCGCCGACGACGTACACCATCTTGTCGACGCCGTACTCGTCGAAGCGCGCCATCGCGGTGCCGAGGTCCTGCGTCATGTAGACCGACGTGCCGTCGCTGCGCAGCAGCACCTTCTGACCGCTCATCCCCATCTCGTCGAGATCGGCGACGACCGCCCCGTCGTCGAGCTGGCGGAACACCCCGTCCTCGAGGCCGCGCCGAATCAGGTCCTTCCCCAGAAGGTACGTCTCCGACTCGCGGTAGACCCGGTCGAACGAGACGCCGAGCGCCTCGTAGGTTTCGTCGAACCCGCGGAACACCCAGGAGTTCATGGTGTTCCAGAGCTCCACCGTGTCCGCGTCGCCCGCCTCCCAGTCCCGCAGCATCTCCCGCGTTTCGCGGCCCAGCGCCGACTCCTGGTTGAAGTACGCGTCCTTGTACTCCGAGAAGAACCGCCCCTTCAGCTCGGCATCGGTCGCGTCCTTCTTGGCTTCGGCCGGCAGGTCCGCCAGCCATGCCTCGAACCGCTGCACCGCTTCGTCGCTCGACTTCCAGGCGCCGTACTCGGCCGTCAGCGCGCGGTCGAACTCCACGTAATACTTGCCGACCAGGTGATCCCCTTTCACGTTCGCCGACTCGGGCGTCTCTCCCTCGCCGAACTTCTGGTAGGCGAGCATCGACTTGCAGATGTGGATGCCACGGTCATTGATCAGGTTGACCTTCACGACGTCGTGCCCGGAGAAGTCGAGGATCGAGCTCACCGTCGCTCCTAGCAGGTTGTTTCGCACGTGCCCGAGGTGCTGCGGTTTGTTCGTGTTCGGCGCGCTGAACTCGATCATCCAGGTCTCGGCATCCTCGACCCAATCTCCCCCGAAGGCGCCCGCGTCGAGCGCCTCGGCGACGACGATTCGCGCCAGCTTCGCCTTGTCGAGGCGGAAGTTCACGTAGGGCCCGGCGAGGAGGACCTCGGCGACGATCGAGTCGTCCCCGAGGTTCCCCCGGATCTTCTCCGCGACGTCGGCCGCGATCTGCGGAGGCCCCTTTCGCAGGTGCCGCGCCAGCGCGAAGCACGGGAACCCGACGTCCCCCATCTCGGGGTTGGGCGAATCCGCGAGGGTGATCTCGCGAGCGACCTCGGCCGGCACGTCCAGCTCGGCGAGCGCGTCGTTTTTGAGGGCTTCCAGGGTGGTCGAGATGTCGGAGATCTGCATTCCGTGGGGCTCCAGCGGGGGGAGCACCGAAATACCATCGGCGAACCGAGGAGGCAATCGCTGGGGTGGAAGGCGCGCGGTTCGCGTCGAAATTGCTCCGACTCGTCAACTGTTACGGGTGAATCTATCGCCCCATCTGCTAGACTTTGGCCCGCCGTCAAAGTATTGACACCAGTCGTGGAGTGGCACCGAATGAAGAAATGCCGGATCTGCCAGAAGTCGTACTCCGCGACCGCGGCGCAATGTCCGCATTGCGTCTCGTCCCGAGAGACGCCGGTCGCGGGGAATCCGCTCCCCGAGGCAGCATGGCTTCGGGTGAAGAATCGACGAGTCGCACCGAGCGATCTCACACCGACGCTCGAAATGAACGGGGACGCGACCCCCACAATGGAATGGCCGGGTGACCAGACTGTGGAAATTCGGCAAGAGGAGCTGGTTGAAATGCGTGAAGAACTGTTGAGAGAAGCGAGAACCGAAGACACGTCACCCTGGTTTGGGAAAGACGACTTCGGCAACGAGCGACCGACGCCCCGGCGCCTGCCGAAAGTGTCGCGGACGCCCGAGGAGGAGCTCGAAGACGAGCTCGGCATGGCCGCACTGGATGCCTTCGACGAGTGGTCGGAGGGTCTGGAGCAATCGACCGGGGCGGATGTGTTCGCCGCCTCGTCCGACGCCTTCCTCATCGAGGAAGAAGACTTCGTCGTCGAGGCGATCGCGCTCGACAAGGCGTCGATCTCCGACGAGCTCGTGATCGCCGACTTCATCGACATCGACGAGGAAGAGTCCACGAACCGCCCTTTTCGGAGCGACGTGAACCTCCGTTTCGACGACGAGTTTGCGCCGCCGGAGACGATCCACGCTCCTGTCCCCGAGGGACCGTCGATGCGGGCTCCGCAGCCCGAAGAGCGCAAGACCGCCGAAGAGTTGCGCCGTGACATCATGCGGCTGCGCAACACCGGGGTCACCACGGTAAAGGACGCCACCGCGCCGGAGGTCGATGAGTCACAGCCGAAGATCCTCATCGACCTTCCCGACGAGGAGCTCCCGTCGGTGATGGTGATGGACGGCACGCTCGAATACGAATCCGAACCCGCCCCCGTCCTCTTGACCAACGTCGTGAGCGAGCCGGAGAGCACGGACCTCGATTTCGTCGACGAGATCCTGGTCACGGAGACGACCGCGGAACAGGTCGAGCACTTTTCGATGCGTCGTCGGACCACACGAACCGCAGGGTTCGCCGTGGGTGCAGCGATGTTGACGACGGGGATGTTCGCGTTCGTGACCGGAACGGAGCCGCTGGTGACGATCGCTCTCGTCACGGGGGCCGTTCTCGTCGGCGTCGTCTCCATGTTCGCATGACGAGCGCTCGCCGCGGGTGACCGCCGGCATTCTTCCGGCCGTCTCGGGGAGAGCCCCTTCAAGCGCCTCACTTCAGGCGACAAACCTCAGCTCTTCCGTTCCATCTCCTCGAGCATCGCGTCCACGGCGGCGAAGTGCTCGTCGGAGTTCTGCGCCATCGCCTGGAACGCAGCGGACATGTGGAGCGCTGCCTCCACGTCACCGGCCCAGGTCCGCACGAGCGCCGTCTTCGCCAGCCGCACCGCGGGCGCAGGCAGACTCGCCAGATGCTCGGCGACGCCGAGAGCGGTCGGCAGGACGTCGTCGGGGTCCACCACGTCGTGGACCAGCCCGATGAAATGCGCCTCGGCAGCGTCGAAAATGCGCGACGTCAGGACGAGCTCCATCGCGCGCGAGAACCCGATCGCCCGCGCGAGCAGGTACCCCGACCCATCCCCGGGGATGAGCCCGACACGCGTGAACGACGCGCCGAACTTCGCGTTCGAGCTCGCGACCCGGATGTCGGCCATCGTGGCGAGGCCGAGCCCTGCTCCGATGGCGGCGCCGTTGATGGCGGCGACGACGGGCTTCTCGAAGCTCGCGAACCGACGGGTGATCGACTGAATCCCGAGGCGGTAGTTGTCGCGCAGCTCGTCGGGTGCCCCCGCGAACATCCCGGTCCGATCGCGCATCGCCTTGAGGTCGCCCCCGGCGCAGAACGACTTCCCGGCGCCTGTGAGGACGACCGCGCGGACGGAGTCGTCGCGCTCCGCGGCGGTCAGCGAGCCGACGAGGCCCCCGATCAGCTCGGCGGAGTAGGCGTTTCGCGCCTCGGGACGGTTGAGCGTGATCGTCGCGATCGCGCCGTCGGTTTCGTAGAGAACATCGGGCATTTCGATTCCATGGCCGCGAGGGGGGCCCGTTTGGGGGCCGAAACAAAAAACCCCGCCACGGGGGCGGGGCTGGATGGTGAATTCGACCGACTACTCCGTCTTCGAGTCCGTCGCTTTCGCGTCGTTCGCCGGCTTGGCTTCTTCCTCGACTTTCGTCTCGGTCTTGCCGTCCTTCGACTCGATGACGGTCTCTTTCTTCTCGATCTTCACCTCGTCGGTCGAGGTGGCCTTGCCGTCGATCTCGATGATGGTGAACTCGACACGACGGTTCTGGTCCCGACCAGCGCTGGTCTTGTTGTCGGCGATCGGCGTCGACTCGCCATATCCCTTCGACTCGAGACGTCCTTCGTCGACGCCCTGCTCGATCAGGTAAGTCCGGACCGACGCAGCGCGACGCTCGGAGAGATCCTGGTTGTACTTGTCGCTTCCGCGGTCGTCGGTGTGGCCCTCGATGCGGATCTTGGTGATCTGCTTGTTCTGCTGGAGGACCGCGGCGACGTCGTTCAGGAGGCCGAACGAGCGCTTCTTGATGGTCGCCTTGGCCGTGTCGAAGAAGACCTTCTCGAGGATCTCGATCTTGGTGGTGGTCACGCGGACCTTCACGTCTTCGGGGCAGCCGTCTTCGTCTTCGACCCCGTTGACCGTCTCCGGCTGGAGCGGGCACTTGTCGTCGACGTCGAGGATACCGTCACCGTCGTTGTCCGGGTCGGGGCAGCCGTCGCCGTCCTGGAAGCCGTCTTTGTCTTCCGGCTCGTTCGGGCACTTGTCTTCCGGATCGAGGAGTCCGTCCTTGTCATTGTCGAGGTCGGGGCATCCGTCCTCGTCTTCGAATCCGTCCTTGTCCTCGGGGTCGTCCGGGCACTTGTCGACTTCGTCGAGGATGCCGTCACCGTCGCGGTCGTTCTCGGGGCAGCCGTTTCGCTCCACCGGTCCGGGCTCGTTCGGGCAGTCGTCTTCAACGTCGGGGATCGTGTCCTGATCGTTGTCGGTGTCGGGGCAGCCGTCTTCGTCCTCGAAGCCGTCGATGTCCTCGGGGTTGTTCGGGCACTGGTCGTCGGTGTCGAGGATGCCGTCCTGATCGTTGTCGAGATCGGGGCAACCGTCGGCGTCTTCGAACTGATCGAAATCTTCCGGATCGAGCGGGCACCCGTCTTCGTTGTCGTAGTAGCCGTCGCCATCGGTGTCGACCGCGCGCGGGGTGTAGCCGATGCTGGCGAAGATGCGGAACTTCGGCGCACCGACGCCTCGCGACAGACCCGTTCCGCCGCCGAGGTTGGCGACGAGGTTGTAGGGGAGGTCGTACTGCAGACCGAGGTCCCACTCGACCGGCGATCCGGTCCCGTCTTTGAGCCGCTCCTCGAAATCGTCGACGCTACGGTTCTGAGCGAGCTGAATGTCGCCGAACAGGGTGCCGACGACGCCCATCCCTTCGATCATGTCTTCGGGGAACGGAACGTATCCACCGACGCCCCAGCGCAGCACGTCATTTGAGACGTAGTTCTGCGCGAAGGTCTCGGGACGGAAGAGGTACGCGAGGTTGACGGTGGCGAGGTAGCCCATCTCGTGGCGCCAGTCGGCGACGAGTCGCGGCTCGAACTTCACCTTTCCGTCGGAGTTGAAGGTGTCGGAGTCGCCGGTCGGCAAGATGAGCGTGGGCACGATCGCGAGGCCGAACCCCATGAAGTCGTCGGCGTTCATCAACTGGGCCTTCGGCACCAGGCGCAGGTCGGAGAGCGCGAGGCCTTCCACCTGCTGCTGCGGCGTGTCGAAGAGCGTGCTCAGTTCGTCCCCGCTCTGGGCGAGGACGATGGGAAGCACGAGCCCGATGTCGAGCCAGTCCATGAAACCGATTCCGGCCCACAGCTCGGCCTTGAACTGGCCGCTGATCAGCTCGGCGACCACCTCTTCTTCCTCGTTCGAGGCGTCCCGCTGCACCAGGGGGTCGTTCACGTAATGCATGAACAGACCGCCCGTGGGCTTACTGTGCGGCACGACGTCGGACGTCGCTAGATTCAAGACGTTGATGCCCTGCGCGGGCATCGGCTCGAAGCGCTCGACCTGGAACGACGTCGAATTGTCTTCGGACGTCTGGGCAGAAGCGGACGTCGCGAAGCCGACGCTGAGAACAGCCGCGCAAACGGTATGAAGCACGGATCGGTGTACGTTTCTCATCTCATCCCCAATTCTTGGGCCTTCGCAATTCGAACTGCCGACGTAACGTTCCGGCCATGAACGCGTGGGCATGATCTCCCCCCGTGGGGAAGCACGCAATAATTCGTCTATTTTCACCTGCGGCGGAACGTTAATTCACATCCAGAGACGCCGCAACAAGGATCGCGAAGTCCGTGAATCACTTGTCGTTTCGACCGGCTGCGAGTATTCAGCGCGCCGCAGGAGGTGCCGATGAGAGCGAAACCCGACGATTTCGTGCTGTTGATCCCGTCCCCGTGGTCCACCGTGGAGGAGCAATTGCTCACGGAAGCCGTGGAGGAATTCTGGCAACAGCCTTGTAGCTACGAGCCTTTCGACGACGACGGGGCCCGGATACGGTTCGCCGACTCGCCCGACCTCTTCGTCTTTTCGGACGAAGCGATCCCGGAGCTCGAAGAGCTGGCATTCACTTCGATCGAGCCATTCGGTGCGTCCGAACTCGCGATGGTGCGGGACGCGTCGAGCGTGACGAGGGTCGTCGCGCCCGGGGGGCGTCCCGGAGGGATTGCGGCGCTGCAGCTCGCGAGCGCCCTGGTGTTCGCTGGAGCCGCCGGTATCTGCCTCCCCGCCGTACGTCGGCTTCACTCGGCACGATCGGTCCGCCATCTCACGATGGAGATCAACCAGCAATCGCTCGCCAACCTCTTCGTCGGTGCGTTCGACAACGACGGCTGGATGCGGACCCGCGGGCTCACTCCGTTCCATCTCCCCGAGCTCGAGACGCCGATCGATTCCGGCACCAACGCTGCCTACTTCCGGCTGATGGACCTCGCCGCGGCGATGATCGCGACCGAAACACCGCTCCCCGACGGGGCGACCGCTCAGATCGGCCCGCAATCGGTGACCATCGTTGCCGGGCCTAGCGGAAAGGTGGACGACGAGATTCCCGTCAACGGCATCCACGGCGTACTCCGCGCGGTCCCCGCGTGAACCCTTTGGCGCCCCTCGGACGCCTCGCCTGATATCGTCTGAAAGCGGAACCCAACCGCTGGACACGGCCGATCGCGCTCGCAACAATGCACGCGATGATGATCTGCCCCAAATGCCTGAGACAGTACGAAAATGGCGGCTCGCACTGCGTGGACGACGGGGCCGTCCTCCGCAAGTTTCGCGATCAGTCGAGCCAACTGCTCGGCACCACCCTCGACGGCCGCTGGCGCATCCTCGACAAGATCGGCGAGGGGGGGATGGGCGAGGTCTACCGAGCGCGACAGGTCAACGTGGACCGCGACGTCGCCATCAAGGTGCTGCGCATCGCGCTCGCCGCAACCGACGAGTACGTGACCCGTTTCATGCGCGAAGCGGACATCGCGTCGACGGTACAACATCCGCATTTCGTCTCGATCTACGACTTCGGGCAGTCCGAGGTGGACCACCTCCTCTACATTGCGATGGAGCTCCTGGAAGGGGAGTCACTGGCGCAGTCCCTGCGCAAGCGCCGCCCCACCCTGCGTGAAATCGTCACGATTGGCGAACAGGTGTGCGCCGCACTCTCCGCCGCGCACGAGCGGCAGATCATTCACCGTGACCTCAAGCCCGACAACATCTTCCTGCTCGACGTCCCCGACGGTCCGTTCATCAAGGTGCTCGACTTCGGCATCGCCAAGGATCTCAACGCTGCGGGCGTGACCCGCACCGGTCAACTCTTCGGCACGCCCGAATACATGAGCCCGGAGCAGTGTGATGGAGGAGCCGGCGTCGACGGTCGCTCCGACCTGTACGCGCTCGGATGCGTTCTCTACGAAGTCCTCGTCGCGCAGTCGCCCTTTCATCACAACTCCGTGATCAAGACGCTGCTCGCCCAGGTGTCCGAGGAGCCGCGGCCCTTCGGGGAGGTCGGGATCGCCGTTCCACCTGCGATCGAAGCGGTCGTCTTTCGGCTGCTCGAGAAGAACCCCGACAACCGCTACGCGAACGCGGTGGACGTGCGGCACGCCTTGAAAGCTGCGTTGGAGGCGACGACGCCGGCCCAGGAAGCTGCCTACGACACGATGTCGCGTTCGCTGGGTGCCCGCGCCGAGGGGGCTCGCACCGTCTCGTACGGGGATCTCGCCCATCCGCTCCAGCTAGAAGGCTCCCTGGCGAGAGACGCGAAACACGAACTCGCGCGCGAAGCCGATCGTCGACGGCGAGCCGATGCCGAACGGGAGACTGCGTCGACCGAAAAGCCGAAGTCATCGCGATGGGCGGTCGCGGGAGCCGTCGCCGCGGCGGCCGGCTTGTCGGCCGCGGCGGCCGGCTTCATCACGACCCCCCAGTCGACGGCCCGCGCGACTTCCCCGGCGATCCAGATCGTCCACGCACCTCCGCAGACTCCCCCGAAGTCGGCCGCCGAAGAAGGGGCGACGGCGCTGGGACGCCGAACCGCGATCGCGGTCACGACGACCTCCGCGGCGACCGCCGCCGGGTTTGCCCGCCCTGCTCCCGAGCTGGCGACGTCGGACGTCCCGCAAGCTCCACCACCGGCGAAGACTCCGCAGGCTCACCCCATCATGACGATTCGAACGCCGACCTCGGTCGACCACGCGTTCCGTCGCGTGCAGGGCGAGCTGCTCGGGTGCTACGAATCCCGCACGACCCTCGATGAAGCGGGGAGCGTCAGCTTCACGCTGGCGATGGGACAGGACGGCGAAGTGACGAGCGCCCGCGTCGTATCGCGAGCGATACGCTCACCAGATACGCTCGCCTGCATGGAATCGGTCGCTCGGAGCGTGAAGTTCCCTGCAGGAGAAGCTGCCTCGACCTACCGCAAGACGATCACGTTCAGCTCGTCGAAACGCTGAGTTCGTCCAGGAACCGATCGACCTCCTCGAACAGCAGGGCCGCCTCGACGTCGGCGGTCGCGATGTGCCCCGACTCGGCGAGATGGACCAACCGCTTGTGCTGCGCGCCGATCTTCTCGAACGCGCGGTCGGCGCCCGTCGGCTCGAGCGCCTGATCTCGATCCCCCTGGATGACGAGGGTCGGGGCGACGAGCTCGGGTAAAACCGCGGACGCCGCCTTTTGGATCCGCAAGAGCTCACGTGCGGCGCGGAACGGCCGGCGCTCGTAATGCCAGAGCTGCTTCCAACCCTCCGTCGACGTGAGACCGGATCCCGACGGTGCCGGGATCGATCCGGGCAGCCAGCCGAGGGCTCCCACGAGCGAGAAGAGCGGGTTGGAGACCTCGAACGCCGGCGCCAGCAGCACGAGCGCGTCGGGAGGACGCGAGGCAGCATGCACGCAGCCGAGCAGAGCCCCCATCGACAGACCGCACACCACGACCTCGTCGCACGTTTCTTCGAGCCAGTCGCGGCCGGCCTCTACGGCCCCGAGCCAGTCCTGCCAACGGGTACTGACGAGCGTCGCCAGGTCGGACCCGTGCCCCGGGAGCTGAACCCCGAGTGCACGAAAACCGCGCGCAGCGAGGTGGCGCCCCAGCGGAAGAACCTCGGTCGGCGCGCCGGTGAAGCCATGAACGAGCAACGCGCCCCGACGTGCATCGGTGGGGCCGATGACGAAGGGGCGCGGATCATTCCACGGGTGCCGGGGCACCGGTCAGGAGTCGCACTGCACGGCGTCGGCGACGCGGACCTCGTTGTTGTCCTCGTCACACTCGTTCTTCGTGCTCATCCCCGTGCCGTCGAAGTCGTCGACGACCGCAACGATGTCCCACGGGCCGCCGACCGGCGTGCGCTCGGAGAGGGTGACCCGTTCGGACTGTCCCGGCTCCAGCGGCGCCTGCGTGCGTGCGACACCGAGGTAGTTCTTGTTCGCTCCGTCGACGGCGTAGAAGCTGACCGGGAGGCCCGCCCCGACGCGCTCGGCGCCACCGTTGGTGACCCACACGGAGATGTCCACACCGCAACCGTCCGCCATGACGTTGATGTCTTCGCCGATGAGGTCGGGCGCCGCTTCGGGGTTCACGGTCGTCAGCGCATTGAGTCGGTACGTGTTGTGGTCGGTCCAGCTCGCCGCTTCCTGCTGCGGGATGGTGCCGTCCTCGTTCACGTTGTTGATGTGGTAGGTGTGCTGGTTCCAGATGCGGCGCGTCGCGACCCAGTTGTCCTGAGCGTCGCCATAGACGCGGATTCCCTGGAAACCGGGCTGGCAGCTCATGAGGCGGTCGCCGCACTCGAAGTCGTTGGTGCCGACGATGATCTCGGAAGCGCCGTCGTTGTCGACGTCGACGATGAGCGGGTACTCAAGCGCCGTGAAGGACGTGTTCGGCTGCTCGAAGAGGATGTTGCCGGTCGAGCCGTCGAAGACTCGCAGGTAGAGCTCGTCGTTGTAGACGACCTCTGCCTTTCCGTCCCCTTCGAAGTCGAAGACCGACGAACCGGTGAGGTTCGACGAGACGTCCTGCGTCTGAACCGCCCACAGCCGCGCCTGATCGAAGGTCGGGTTCGGCGTGGTCAGGTCGACCTGAAGCGCGACGTACTGGCTCGCCGCCGCGACACCGATTTCGGGCGTGCCGTCACCGTCGAAGTCGGCGACCGTCGGCGCACCGACGCGTCCGCCGTACCCGCCCGACATCGACTCGACGTCGACCGGGCCCCAGATGACGTCGAAATTCGTGGTGTTGTGAATCCGAACCGTGCCGTACGCGGAGACGACGATCTCGGGCGAGCCGTTGCCGTCGAAGTCGCCGATGGCGGGGAAGCCGTCCGGGTTGGTGTAGTCTTCCCAGAGGATCGTGCCGTCGTTGCGGTACACTGTGGTGCCGGTCACGATCTCGAGCGTCGTGGCGTCACCGTCGACGTCGGCGAGGACGCTGAGGGCGCCGGTCGCGAAGTTCGACGCAGGGTCACCCATGAAGTGGTTCGTGCCGCGCCCCGCCGTTCCCGCGGTTCCGCTGTCGCGGCCGTCCCACACCATCGTTCCCGTGTGGTCGAAGACGATCGAGCCGACGACGATCTCGACGTCCCCGTCGCTGTCGATGTCGGCCAGGCTCGGTCCGCCCCACCAGAAGTATCCCTGGCTCGGCTGCTGCAGCGTTCCGCGCACGTAGTTGGTCTTCCACGCGACCGTTCCGTCGTGCTCGATCATGATGAGCCCGCCGTTCCACAGCCCCGCGATGACTTCGTTGAGCCCATCGCCGTCGATGTCGCCGACCGCCAGCGAACCTGCGGGCTGGATCTCGTAGCCCTCGTCGGGGCCGACGCTCCACAGCAGCGTGCTGCCGTCGCCGGAGATCGCGCGCACGGCGCCGTAGTTCAGGAAGTCGTAGTTGTCGGGGACGACGTTGGTCTTGAACGTCGTGAAGATGACGTCGGGGGTGTCCATGACGTCGATGGCGCCGTCGGCGTTGTCGTCGGTCAGGTTGGCCACCGCGGGCGTCATCATCACCTCGCCGAGGTCCGGGTAGCGATCGTTCGCCGTGATCGAGAACTCCCACTCGAGCACCGGAGCGAAGACACCGACGGGCGCGCGGTACGTGCAGTTCGGGTCGGTGGGTCGACCGTCGCGGCGGGTCGTGTCGGGATCGCACGCGTCCCCCTGGTTGTCGCCGTCGGCGTCGGCCTGGTCGGCGTTCGGCGTATCCGGGCAGTTGTCACCGGCGTTGTCGATGCCGTCGCCATCGCGGTCCGAATCACATGGATCTCCGAGCCCATCACCGTCGGAGTCGGCCTGGTCGGGGTTTCGGACGTTCGGGCAATTGTCGACCATGTCGTCGATCCCATCGCCGTCCGAGTCCATCCCGCCGCTGGTGTTGTTGCTACCGTTGTTGGAGCCGTTGTTCGAACCGTTGTTCGACGCATTGTTGCTGTCGTTGTTCGAAGAGTTGTTCGTGTCGTTGTTGGTCCCGTTGTTCGTCCCGTTGTTGTTCGTGTTCGGGGCGTCGCAGGCATCGCCCGTACCGTCTCCATCGGAGTCGAGCTGGTCGGGGTTCGGCGTCACGATGCAGTTGTCGATCGAATCGGGGATGCCGTCTTCGTCGCTGTCGCGCGTGCAGACGTCGTCGATGCACGAAAGGCCGGATGCGCATTCGTCGTCGGCGACGCAGTCCGCGCCCTCGCCGAGCCCTGCCGCATCGTCCTCGCAACCTTTGCACGCCGTCCCGGCGAGCATGGCGACCATCAAAAAACCATAGAACTTCTTCATGGGTACTCCTCCAAAAACAGCGAACCTGTCCGCAACGCCGCTTAACTAGCGGGTTCGTGGGTGCATTGCAACCGTTGGCACCCCGCGACCGGGGTCGTCTGGTCGGACCGACGAGCGGAACTCCTCATCGGACACGCGCATCGGGGGCGCCCGGGACAGCCGCTCCCGGCCCGCGTTCGGAGCTTCTGATCGACAGTCTTGGGAGGAAGTCGAAGCCTCCGGTTCAGACGAGGTCGGTGGCGATGTCGGCGATCAGGTCTTCCTGACCTCCGATCAGCTTGCGGCGCCCCACCTCCACGAGGACGTCCCGAGGGTCGACGCCGAACTGGACCCCCGCTCGCTCGGCGTGCAGCAAAAACGAGGAGTAGACACCAGCATACCCGAGCATCAGGGAGTTTCCGTCCACCTGAACCGGCCGTCGCATCAGCGGACGCACGAGCTGCTCGGCGCAGTCGATGAGGGGGTAGAGGTCGACCCCCGTCTCGATCCCCATCCGCTCGAGGACCGCCACCAGGACCTCGAGCGGGCAGTTCCCCGCCCCTGCCCCCATGCCGGCGAGCGAACCGTCGACCCGATCGACACCCTCCTCGATCGCGATGACGGAGTTAGCGACGCCGAGCCCCAGGTTGTGGTGATTGTGAAACCCAACCTGGCAGTCGAGGGCGTCCTTCATCGCGCGGATCCGCTCCCGGGTCTCGTCCATCAACAGCGCGCCGGCCGAATCGGTTACGTAGACGCAGTGCGCCCCGTACGACTCCATCAGCTTCGCCTGTTCCACGAGCTCGGCGGTCGGGATCATGTGCGCCATCATCAGAAACCCGACGACGTCGAGCTCGAGCTTTCGCGCGTACTCGATGTGTTGCCGCGAGATGTCCGCCTCGGTGCAGTGCGTCGCGATCCGGATCGTGTCGATGCCGCAGTCGGCGGCCATGTCGATCTCGTCGGTCGTCCCGATGCCAGGGAGCAGCAGCGCGGCGAGGTCCGAGTACTGCAGGACTTCCCGCACCGCGGTCAGGTACTCGCGCTCGGTCGCGGCCGAAAAGCCGTAGCAGAACGAGTTGCCGTTGAGCCCGTCCCCGTGGCTCACTTCGACGATGTCGACCTTCGCCTCGTCGAGCTTCTTCGCGATCGAGACCATCTGCTCGACCGTGTACTGATGCGACAGGGCATGCATGCCGTCGCGGAGAGTGCAATCGTTGAAAATAGGTGTGCCCATCGGTCGCCTCGTGCATCGAATCGACGGGAGATTACACGGCCGGTCTCGGTTTACAAACGTCTCCGGAGCTCGCCGCTACAGCGTCACCGTCGCTTCGTGGCGACCGATTCGATCGCCGCGCCAGACGATACGGGCCTCCCCCGAGCCTTCGACGACCCAGGTCCGGACGTCGAGCGTGTCGCGGGTTCGTCCGGAATGAGCGTGCGCGCCGTAGTTCGGGACCGTCGAAGCCGAGAGCCCCTCCAGGTGCGGCACGCGCTCCCGCAGTTTTCCATCCTCGAGCTCCATCCCCTCGCCGAGCTCGAGCTCCAGATGCAGGTCGTTGACGATCTTCTTTCCGCGCATCGTGACGTACGTCGGGAGAAATCCGTCGTTCTTCATCGTCGCCGTCACCCGCCATAGTCCGGGCGCGAGTTCCCTCGCGTCGACCGACAGCGACGGGCGCGGGCACGCGCGGGCGTGGTCGAGCGCGAAGAGGGTCGCATCGTGACACACTTTCGCGAGGTACTTCGTCGGGGGATTGCGCAGCGTGTAGAGAAACTTCCAACCGCCGATCTCGACCGGCCCCAACTGGGGATGGTCGAAGGGGCGCCACGGTTCGAAGCCCTCGCCGTCGAGCTCCTCGTCGTTCCACTTCAGATAGCGGATCTGATCCTCCTCGGTCGGCTTCTGCCAGTGGTCGAGGAGCCGCTCCTTCGGTTCGATCCCCGCCTTGTTCTGCGGGTCCCACAGTTCCATCGTGAAGGCGTGGACCCCGTACTGGTCGTACGCCCAGTCGTCGAAGACGCCCGACACCGTCGTGACCGGATCGTATCGGAAGTCGTGGTACGTGCTCTTGCACGGGTAGCCCGTCAACTCCTCGCAGCGTTTTCCGAGCAGCTCGAACGAGGCGAGGTCGAAGGCGGGCATCTCCGTGTCGGGACGGTCCGTGTAGGGACGCAGCAAGACGCCTGTGTAGGTGTGGTACGACATGATCCCGCAGACGTTGGGATGCGACAGCAGGAAGTCGACCGCCGCTCGCGTCTCGGGTTCGCTCAACGGGTACGGCCCCGCTCCCGGTTGCTCCGCCTCGGGCTGCCAGCGATAGGGATAGTTGCGATTGAAATCGAGCCCGTGCGGGTCGCGCTGCTTCATCGGGCGCCGCGGGTCCCGGATCGAGTCCTCCTCGAAGAGCCCTTCCGCATACAGGTGGTAGAAGGGTCCCTCGCCGTCGTCCCACGGCATCCGCGGCACCAACAGGCGCGGATCTTCGTCCGATACTCGCCACGCCCCGTCTTCGGCCTCGATCCGCATCTGCAGCACGTGGCCGTCGCCGTCTAGATCCTGCTCGACGAGGCCGGGCGTCGGCTCCGGGTCGGGGTAGGGACGGCGGGCACTGCGCACGTAGTGGTTGTGCGTCAGACAGTACTCCGCCCCATCGGGGTTCAACCGGGGTGCGATGTACAGAGTCACGTCCTGCAGCAGCGAGACCACCGCCGGGTCGTCGATGTGCTCCGCGAGGTAGGCGATCGCGTAGAGCGCCGCGGCGTTGCCCGTCACTTCGCTCGCGTGGGTGTTGGCGTCGATCCAGTACGCCGGTCTGTCCTCGGCCGGGATCGAATCCGCCGCGGTCACCGTCATCACCCAGATGCCTCGCCCTTCCGGGCTCCGGCCGACGGAGTCGAGCGAGAAGTTGTCGGGGAACCGATCCGCGACTCGGCGGAGAAACGCCTCCATCTCGTCGTGAAGGTAGTAGTGGTCGGGGCGATAGCCGACGCGTTCGAACGTCTCGGTCACTGCTCCCCCGGGCGCTACTGCTGAAGACCTTCGAAGATCACCGGGAGGCTCGCCACCCCGATCATCCCCGCCGAAATGGCGATGACCAGCGCGACCGTCGCGCAGCCGGCGAAGATCGAGAAAACGATGTTGGCGATGCAGATCCAGTAGCCCGCCTTCGTAATCGTCTCACCGGCAGCGGGGCTACGGCCCTCGCGAATCGCCTTGAGCTCCGAGCGTCCGATGAACGCGCCGACCACCGCGACGATGAGTGGCAGCAGAATCCACGACAGAATCCCGCACGCGAGCGTCACGTACGCATTGGTCGACGGCTGGTCACCAGCCATCGGCGGTTTGTGTTGAGGTGTCGCCATCAAGAGCGGCGACGAACGAAGAATCGCTAGAATTTGCCAGATCATGCAGTCACCTCGCGGGGTCTCGATACCCAGAGTTGTAAGGAGTCGCGGCGCGGCTGGCAAATCATCGCAAGCGCACCCAACTCTACTCCTTCACTTCGGCCACTACCCGGCCCAGGCCCTGCACTTCGAGCTCCACCACGTCTCCCGCCGCCACGTGCTTCGCGGCCGTCGCCCCTCCGGCGAGGACGATCTGACCCGCGCGCAGTGTTTCGCCACGTGCCTGGAGCATGTTCGCCAATGCGGCGAGCGAGTTGGCCGGATTCTCGAGGATCGCGGCGCTCGATCCGGTCGCGACGACCTCGCCGTTCAGCGACATGACCATCCCGAGGTTCCCGAGATCGAGCTCGTCGGGACGCTTTCGGGTCGTCCCCAGAAAGAACGCGGTCGACGACGCGTTGTCGGCCACGACGTCGGGGAGGGTGAACTGAAAGTCCTCGTAGCGACTGTCGATGCACTCGAGGGCCGCGACGACCCACTCGACCGCGCCGAGTGCTTCGAGCGCCGTCACGGGTCCCCGGAGATCCTTGCCCAGGACGAACGCTATCTCGGGCTCGATCCGAGGGTGAATCTGCTCGGCCATCCTCAGGGCGTCACCGGACGACCGTTTCATCTTCGCGGTGAGGTGTCCGTAAATCGGTTCGTGCACACCGACCTGCTCCATCTTCGCGCGGCTCGTGAGGCCCATCTTCATCCCCACGATCGTGTCGCCACGCGCCTCCCGGCGAGCGATGGAGGCTCGCTGGATCGCGTAGGCGTCTTCCAGGGACAGGTCGGGGGCGTCGAGCGTGAGCTGCGCTACGGCAGAGGCGTCCGAAGCCGCGGTGTCGAGACGCGCGGCGAACTCTTCGATCGATGGGGGCATATGTCGTGGGGGGCGCGGGGCCCGGTCAGGGGAGAAGCGACGTCTTGGAGGTCGACGCGAAGACGAACGCGCCCTCCTCGACCCCGTCGATCGCGAGTTCGACCGAGTCGATTCGACGCAGCGCGAGGTCGAGCTGGCCGGAGCCGAGCTGCTCCAGGATCGTAGCCGGGACGACGAAAGCTCCGTCGTCTTCCACGCGGCAGGAGAGCCGATGCCCCGTCGAGCCCTTCAGCTCGAGGAACAGCGTCGTCTCGTCTTCGAGCGCCGAAGCCCAGCGAAGGTCGAGGTCGTCACCCCTAAGGGCGATCGGGTCGGAATCGACGGCGTAGACTCCACCCACCGTCTCGATCTCGGGGATCGACGGGGCGACGAGCGAGATGTTGAAGCCACCGGCATCGGAGCCGCCAGGGGCGGCGATCTGGTACCGGGCCTGCGGCTCGAAGGGGAGGAAGGCCTCGTCGATCTCGAAACCCTCTTCGTTGCCGTACACGACGCCCGAAACCGTCCGGAGGTCGGGGACACGGCGCCCATCGAGCTGAATTGCGTGGTCGAACGCGGCGACGGAGATCGTGCCGACGTCGAGCAGGTGGAGTCGGACGTTCTCGTCGGTCGCCAGGGTCGGCGGTCGAACGGAACAGGAGTCGACGTCGAGCTCGAGATCGGGGCTCCACACGTCGAGCGCCTGAAGCGCAAGGTCGGTACTGACGCCGCGCACGGCGAGGAACTGCGCGTGAACGCTCACCCCCTCGGAGGCGGCGGGGTCGAACTCGACGAGCACCGAGCCCGAACGTTCTTCCTCCGCTTCGATCACCTCGGATTCGCGCGCGTCCAGATCACCGAGACCGTCGTCGGTGGTGCACGCCGCGGAGACCGTAGCGAGGGCGAGGAGTGTCGCCGTCTGAATGTTGCGTGTGAGGAACATCGGGAACCTTTGACTACTTCTCGCCAACCGTAGCACTGCGCCCCCCGTAGTCAAGAGAACACGCCGGGGAGCGCCGCTCTTCCCGGGTCGTGTCAGGGGACGAAAACGAGGCCTGCCGGGGAGAACTGGCTAGACCATTCGACCGACTCGTCGTTCGAGAGATCGAAGATCGTGAACCCAGGAGTCGCGCCGCGATCGCCGATCGCCCAGAGATTCCGCGCCTCGTCGTACGCGATCCCACCGAACCCGGGCGATTCGATGTCGGTCAGCTCCTCGATCGTCGTGGTCTGCCCGACCTCGAACTTCAACGCCTTCGAGCTGAAGTCGGCGAGCGAGATCACGGCCACCCCCGACGTGGCGCTCGTCATGACGAAGCTCAAGAGATCGCCTCCCAGCTCCTCCTCGGTCACGACGGTCTCCACCGTGCCGTCGAACTCGCCGGGCCCCGTGCGGCCGACGATCCCGATCCCGCCGTCCATCGCGCCGAAAGCTCCGGTCCAGCCGACCGCGAGGTCGTCGCCGACCCACTGCATCCCCGCCTGGAGGTTCTTCACCCCGGTGAGGATCGTGGCAGTCGCCGTCTCCGCCTGCACGTCGATCACCGCAAGCTGCGAGTCGGACTCGGCCGTGAAATTCACGAGGGTCTGAAGGGCGACCACCAGCGTATTGTCGCCATCGAAGACCATCGAGCCTGGCTCGGGGTTCGAGTCGGTGTCGAACGCGTCGAGAGCGATCGCACGATCGAACGCGTCCGTCCCGATATCGATGGAATCGGCGACGCCGATCTGCCCCGTGTCGTAAAGCGAGACGAAGGTCTTGCCCCCCGCGTCGATCGCCGCGTACGGGTTCGCCCCGAACCCACCCAGGCCTACCTCGCTATGGAGCTCGAGGTCGTTTTGCGGATCCACCACCCACAGCATGCCGAACGTCCGGTCGACCACGTAAACCCAGCGCTCTCCGGCCGACACGCCGACGTCGGACGCCGCCATCTGCGTCTCGTCGCCGAACGCGCCCTGCTCGTCGATCCCCAGCGACAACCACGACGAGCTGTCGGCCGCGAAGTCCGAGGAGACAGCGACCGCCCGGAACTCCGCGAAGGTGTCGGTTCCGTTGTTGGAACCCGACGTTTCGTTGTTTGTCGATGTGCCGTTGTTGGACGCGGTGCCGTTGTTGGACGTAGCCGTCGTGCCGTTGTTCGACGACTCGCCGTTGTTGCTGGCCTGGCCGTTGTTGGTTTCGGCACCGTTGTTGGAGGCAGCGGTCGAACCGTTGTTCGAACCGCCGTCGCCGTTGTTAGCGGGACCGCAAGCCACCGCGATGAGGGCAGAGGCGCAGAGAAGGGTCGTTTGTTTTCGGGGGAAAGGCATGGTCGGGCTCCGTTGGCGCGAGAAGCAAAAGTCGATATGTCGCGCGTGCCCGGTCTCCTGACTCACGACGCTGGTTTCACCCGCGCTCGCCTTCCCGTTCTTCGAACAGTGGCCTTTGGCGCGGGGCCCGCAGAATGCGGGGCATCGTTCACAGTGGCGCGTCCGTTCCGGATTCTCACCGGATTCCCGGACCACGTGCGACCGGGAGCTTAGGAGCGGGGGCCGGGGATTGCAATCGGGAACCGGGATTGAGACCGGGGAGCGGTGGCCGGGCAACCGGGTCACCGGGTCACCGGGTCACCGGGCTCCAGTCGCCCGGTCCCGGTGGGTAAACCCCGGTTGCCCGGTTGCCCGGTCACCGGACCCCGGTGAGACCGGGAAGGACAACCGGGCACGACGACCGGGCGAACGGTGGCCGGGCAACCGGGCGTCCGGGAACCCGGTCGAAAATCGCCCGGTTGCCCGGTTGCCCGGCCACCGGACCCCGGTGAGAATCGCCGCTCCCCGGTCCCCGGTGAGACCGGGGACGTCAAACGGGGAAGGACGACCGGGAACGACGACCGGGCGAACGGTGGCCGGGCAACCGGGGTCCGGGAACCCGGTCGAAGATCGCCCGGTCCCGGTGGGTAAACCCCGGTTGCCCGGTTGCCCGGTCACCGGACCCCGGTGAGAATCGCCGCTTCCCGGACCCCGGTCAGACCGGGCGAACAGTGGCCGGGCAACCGGCCGTCCGGGAACCCGGTCGAAAATCGCCCGGTCCCGGTGGGTAACCCCTCGGTTGCCCGGTTGCCCGGTCACCGGACCCCGGTGAGAATCGCCGCGTCCCGGTCCCCGGTAAGACCGGGGACACGTCCACCGGGAAGGACGACCAGGAACGACGACCGGGCGAACGGTGGCCGGGCAACCGGCCGTCCGGGAACCCGGTCGAAGATCGCCCGGTCCTGGTGGGTAAACCCCGGTTGCCCGGTTGCCCGGTCACCGGACCCCGGTGAGAATCGCCGCGTCCCGGTCCCCGGTAAGACCGGGGACACGTCCACCGGGAAGGACGACCAGGAACGACGACCGGGCGAACGGTGGCCGGGCAACCGG
>CAYPJU010000024.1:58524-80125 GCA_964411125.1 uncultured Bradymonadales bacterium
CACCGGGAAGGACGACCAGGAACGACGACCGGGCGAACGGTGGCCGGGCAACCGGGCGCCGGGATACCCGGTCGAAAATCGCCCGGTCCCGGCGGATTGCGCGGGACCGGTGGGCAAGCCCCGGTTGTCCGACCATCGGAACCCCCAGGTGCGACCCGCACCTCACCACTGTCCGAAACTTTTTTCGCAACGCTCCTCGCTCCCTGCCGATAACGAAGAGAACCCAAAAACCAAGGAGACCGAAATGGGTGATGCGAACAAGGGACGTGAGATCATGAAACGGATGGCGGTGTTCGGCGGCGAAGTCGTGCGGTTGTGCGGACGCTTGCCCGATACCCGCGAATGGCGCCACGTCGCGGACCAATTGCTGCGTGCCGGGACGGCGATCGGGGCGCACTACTCGGAGGCGGCGGGGGCTCAGTCGACGGCGGACTTTGCGCACAAGGTTTCGATCGCGCTCAAGGAAGCGCGAGAGACGCAGCACTGGCTGCGGGTAGTGGCGGCGAGCACCGAGCCGGGCGACGCGACGCCCGAGGCGCTGCTGGCGGAGGTGGAGCAGTTCGTCGCGATCCTGCAGGCGAGCCAGACCACGGTGCGACGTCGCACGGGGAGCTAGCGCTGAGCGCCGTCGGGCTCGAGCGCCACGTTGTCGATCAAACGGACGTCACCGGCGAAGGCGGCGCACGCCAGGCGCGCGCCCTCTTCGCCGACCCGCAGCAGGCGTTCCAGCGTGTCGGGGTGGACGCATTCGACGTAGTCGACGCGAAGCCCTGCCTGTTCGAGCTCTTCGCGTACGATTTGCTCGAGCACGGGCGCCTTGCTGATGCCCCCCTCGAAGGCGGACTTCGCTTCGCCGAGGCCGCGCGACAGCGCCAACCCGGCCCGCCGACCAGCGGCGTCGAGGTTGAGGTTGCGGCTCGATACGGCGAGTCCGTCCACCTCGCGCGCCGTCGGCGCACCCACGATCTCGACGGGGAAGTTCAGGTCGCGGGTCATCCGGCCGATGATCGTGAGCTGCTGGTAGTCCTTCTGCCCGAACACCGCAACGTCGGGCTGCACGATATGGAAGAGCTTGGAGACGACGGTGGTGACCCCATCGAAGTGCCCCGGGCGGGTCCGCCCACACAGATTGTCGGTCAACCCGTCCACCCTCACTTCCGTGCGGGCCGAGGCGGGACCATCGGGGTACATCTCGTCGACCGTCGGGACGAAGACGAGCGATACCCCCGCTTCGCGGCAGGCGGCGAGGTCCCTCGATTCATCGCGCGGATAGCTCTCGAGGTCGGCGGGACGATCGAATTGGGTGGGGTTCACGAAGATGCTGACGACGAGGCTCTCCGCGTGCTCGAGCCCGGTTCGCATGAGCGAAGTGTGACCGACGTGCAGGGCGCCCATCGTCGGAACGAAGGCGACGCGCCCGAGGCCTGCGCGAGCTTCGCGCACTTCCGAGATGGTCCGGACGATTTTCAAAAACTGTGCTCTTCGTCAGGGTAGGAGCGAGCCCCAACTTCTTCGCGATACTGCGAAAGCGCGCCGACCACCGTCTCTTCCAGGCTCGCGTAGTGTTTCAGGAACTTCGGCTTGAAGTCGGTGTTGAGGCCGAGGAGGTCGTAGATCACGAGGACCTGACCGCTGGTCTGGTTTCCGGCGCCGATTCCGATCGTCGGGATCGAGAGTTCTTCGGTGACCCGGCTCGCAAGGTCGGTGGGGACGAGCTCGAGGACGAGCATGTAGGCGCCCGCTTCCTGGAGTGCTCGTGCGTCGGCGATCAGCCGTTGGGCCGCCTCGTCGGATTTCCCCTGAACCCGGAAACCCCCGAAGGCATGGACCGACTGGGGGGTGAGACCGAGGTGACCGCAGACGGGGATCCCAGCTTCTGTCATCCGTCGCACCATCGGGGCGATCGACTCGCCCCCTTCGACTTTGACGGCCTGTGCCCCACCCTCTTTGAGAAGCCGTCCGGCGGCTCGCATCCCGTCGTCGCTGCTCGCCTGGTAGCTCATGAACGGCATGTCGGCGATGACGTGGGCGGTATCGCACCCCCGCAAGACGGCGCGCGTGTGATAGACGATGTCTTCGATCGTGACGGGGATCGTCGTCTCGTGGCCCTGGATGACGTTGCCCAGGCTGTCGCCCACGAGAATGCTGTCGATCTCGGCTTTCGCGACCAGACGAGCGAACGTGTAGTCGTAGCACGTCACCATCGAGATCGGCGTACCCCCCTCGTAGAGCTTGCGAATGTCGCGTGTCGTCTTGCGTCGTGCCATTTTTGTCCTCCGCGGGGCGCCGCCACTGTAAGGCTGGCCCTCGCGACGGTCAATCGAGGTCGCCCATGGCCCATCGCATCGCACCGTCGACCAGATCGACGCCCGCTTCGGTCGGGTGGTAACCGAACTCGTAGGAGATCTCGGAATCCACCAGGTCCTCGGAGATCAGAACCCTCCGCGAGCCCGACGGTTCTCCGTTGGTGAGGAGCGCATCGGCGTCGACGGCGACGACGAGGTCCTGCGCAGCTTGCTCGTCGACGACCCAGCGTCGCACACCCGCGACCCACCCCGCATTGGTGAAGGAGTCGAAGGGAGCGAGCTGCGAACCCACGTCGAACGTCTGACCGGTCACCGTCGCGATGCCCTGAGGGACGTCCGCCGTGAGAGTCCAGGTCGACATCTCGGAATCGGCGTCGTCCACGTCTTCGGCGAACTGCATCTGTTCGGCGAGCGTCGTATGATTGAAGAACGCGACCACCGGGACGGGAAACTGCCGCAGCGCGCTCCCCACACCGTCTACGTCCGAATTCGTGGCGACGACGACGAGATCGCTGCCCGCCACGTCGAGCGACGATTCGTCGACTCGGATCACTTCGCAGCCGAGCAGACGCATGCGTTGCTCGAGGTGAATTGCCGCGAGGTGGTTCGGCTCGTCCATGCGATCGAGATCCGTGACCAGGTGGCAGGTCTTGTTCGGCGCCGGCGGAGCGTATTCGAGCGACCAGTAGAAGACGTGATCGAACGCGTCCCACGCCTGTCGGGTCAACGTGTCCATCTGACGGGTGGCGAGTACGAAGCGCCGGGATGCGGCCGGGCCCGCGTGGGTCTCGGAGTCGGCATCGTACGCAAGCATCGCGGCATGCGTCTTCTCCACGGGCGGGAAGCTCCCGATCTGCACGCCCCCCGGGCCCAGCTCCTCGTCGGCGACGAACGCCCGGTCCGACGTCGTGATCTGGAAGTCGCCCAGGGCCACCGGAAACGAAGGATGCGCCACGTCGACGGAGATCGTGGATCCGTAGTACGGCTCCGAGCGGGTCCCTCGCCACAGCGACATCGCGGTCGCCGCGGCCGAGTTCCCGAGGATCACGACTGGAACGGCGGTGTTGGTCAACTGGCTATACTGGGTGTCGCGGAAGTTCTGATTGGCTTCGGGAACCACCA
Organism: uncultured Bradymonadales bacterium; assembly: GCA_964411125.1. Classification (GTDB taxonomy): domain Bacteria; phylum Myxococcota_A; class Bradymonadia; order Bradymonadales; family Bradymonadaceae; genus JBFIHF01. Next base: position 61,953 of record CAYPJU010000024.1, read on the forward strand.
CCAGATCGACGTCGCCCGCGATGAAGCCGGCGGGCTCACGAAAGACGACCTCTGCGTCCCACCGAAAACGAAGGTAGGCCGCGATGGCGCGAATGGCCCCCGAGTTCCCGAACGGCGCTCCGATGTCGACCGCGACCCCGATCCGCGGCGGCTCCATCTCGACACGACCGAGATCCGGCATCCCATCCGCCGCTCCCATGTCGGGGCTGACGACGTCCGCCCGCGCATCGGGCGCGGCGTCGAGGGTTTCCCCGCCCGCATCTTCGATCGACCCCAGATCGGGCGACGGATCGGCATTGTTCAACTCTCCCGGCGACGGGATGCAGCCAGACGTCGCGACGAGAACAAGGAGGAGGCGTTTCATGTTGGTCCGTCTGGAGTGACTCTTCCGTCATTGTCGACGGCGACGCGGCACGACGCAAGGATTACGGGCTTCGTCAGTAGACGCCCCGCATGCGCTCCTTTGCAGGAAGAATCTCCAGGCACGTGGTCCACCATCCGGTGCGTATCGTCTCGACGAACTCCTCCGGGAGTTGTTCGCGCCGCATCTCGTCGGCGAGCCGTTCGTGATCGTAGGCGACCTTGCGCGGCTCGATCGCGAGCCCGTGGGGCCCCTCGGTGACGAGGACCCAGTCGACCCGCAGATCTCCGTCGTTGGCGGGCCGGCCGATCGCCCCCACGTTGCAGACGATCCGCCCGCTGGGGAGCGTGCGTTTCCACGGGATCCCGGTGTGGGTCACGAAGAGCACGTCGGCGTCGGCTTGCTCGAGCAGATGCTCGAGGAAGAGGTCGGGAGCGGTCGACTCCCAGAGGAACTCGTTGACCCGCCGTGGGGACCCATGCGCCATCAGGACACGTGCGCCGCCCCACGTCCGGCGGAAGTGGGTCGGAAGATCGCGCAGCCAATCCTTGTGCGTGTCGGAGGTGTTCGCGAGCGTGTAGTCGTAGGAAATCTGCGCGAAATGATTGTCCCGCGGGTCCACGTAACCGCACGCACAGTCGTCGAGCCGGTTCCCGATCGAATGGTCGTAGTTCCCCTGCATGACGTGCATCCCCGACTCTTCGCGCAAGCGGGGAAAACTTGCATCGGGCGTCGGGCCGAAACCGCCGACGTCCCCCAGACAATAAAGCTCTTCCACCCCTTCGGCGCGCGCCGCCTCGATCGTCGCATCGAGGCTGAGCCAGTTGTTGTAGACCCCTCCGAAGAGAGCCCATCGCCTCACGTCCGACACGTGACCCCCTCCACGTGACAGGTCCAGCACGCGGGATGGTCGAGCGCGATCGGTTTCGCCCCATCGGCGAGCCGGTCCCCCATCTTCGCTTCGGACACCTCGATCAGGATCGGGCAGGGGAAGACGCCCTTCGCGGTCACCATGCGGCAACTCGAGCACTGCAGGTCGTGTTCTTCCCCTTCGAGGAGGTCGCCTTCGACCAGCCGCTCGTAGGGCTGATACCCTTCCGCCCGCCGCTCTTCCCGGCCGATCTTGAACGGCGAGAGGAACTTCAAGCGAGGCTTGTCGATGCCGCGGTTGCGGAGGAGTTGGATGAACCGACGGCGGCCGTCCTCGGCGCCGAGGTCGGCGTGGCACGTCGTCACCGTTATCACCGGATTCACGCCGTGCGACCAGAGTCGGTCGATCGCCGCGAGGATCTGCTCGAAGGTCTTGCGGCCGCGGATCGCGTCGTTCTCCTCGGCGGTAGTTCCGTCGAGAGAGACGCGGATGTCGAGCGAGTACCGCGAACTCCGGAACGTTTCGCCGAGCCAGGCCGCCATCTCGTCGTCGATCAGAATGCCGTTGGTGAGGATCGAGAGCGGGGCGAGCCGCAGTGTCGCCTCGATGATCTCACGGATGTCGGGGTGCATGAACGGCTCTCCCCCCGTGAAGTAGACCTCCTTCGGGGCGAAGGACTTCGCGTCCTCCAGCGTCTCGAGGACCTGCTCTGTCGACATGACGGGGTGGGAATCGTTGTTCGGGCCGCAAGAGATGAAGCAATGCAAGCACGCGAGGTTGCAGACGGTCCCCGTGACCTGTAGCCAGAGCGTGTCGAGGTGTTCGAACGCGAGCGTCGGCGCGGGGAGTGACTCACGCTCGGCCGCGCGCGCGACGAGCGATTCGACGTTGATGGACAGTTCAGCCACGGTCCCTACTGATCACGGGGAGTTCACGACAATGGATGCCGCAGGGGGCGTTTCGGTTTCCGGACGACTCTACCACCTCGCGGCCCGTGCCGGGACTCTCCGAATGGAGCCACGCGCATTCCCCCAACGAGAAACCGGAAAACGATGAAACTACCTTCCAAAGTCGCCATCGTCCTGGCGTTTGTCCTCACCGGCTGCAGCACGTGCACCGGCGTTGGAGATTTCACCGTCACGCGGGAGACCGGTGAATCGATCGTCGCAGGGTCTACCAGCCCGCTCAACGACCTCCTCCCCGTGAAGGTGATCCCGGACCTCGATCTGGACTTCGACCTCGAAGCGGAGCTCGCCCGGCAGGATGCAAAGGGGGCGAAGGAAGTCCACCTGAACGGGCTGGTGCTGCAGATCACCGACACGAGACGCCCGGACGGGGACGAAGACGACTTCGACTTTCTCGACCGCATCGAGTTTCGCGTCGCGTCGGCGGATCCAGGCTCGGATCTCGAGGAGGTCGTGATCGCCAACCTCGAGTCGATCCCCGAAGGGGTCGACGAGCTCGAGCTCGAGACGGACTCGGAGATCGATCTGAAGCCGTACGCCGAGGAGGGGATCGTCCTCACCACGAGCGGAGCGGGCTCCGTCCCGCCCGACGACGTTTCGGTCCGAGGAATCGTGACGATCGAGGTGGAGACGTTGTAGACGCGGGGCGTCGTTTCACGCCCCGCACCTCGTCAGGGCACCATGCAGACGAGGGGCTCGTCGCACATCAGGGTTCCCTCGTCGCAGCTCAGCGAGGCGCAGTCGAGGATCGACTCGCACGCTCCCGCCATCAGCCGTTCCGCGCAGACTCCCTGCAGGCAGGTGAGCGGTGCCTGGCACTGGCTGAAGTCGTCGCACGCCGCCCCCATCCCGAGCAGCGCCCCGCAGGTCCCCGAGCCGGTCGCTTCGTCGAACGCTAGGCACGCGAGCCCCGGCTCGCACGGGACGTTGCCGCACGCCTCGCCGTCGCCGGGGAGCGCCTTGCAGATTTCGTCACCGAATGCGTCGCAGAGGAGCCCGTCGGCGCAGAAACCGTTGCGGTCGCACGGGCCGCCCGCTGCGACGCTCCCCGGGGTCGCACAAGCGCCGGATTCGGCGGAGTACGGCCAGTTGCAGAGGAGCCCGTCGGCACATTCACCGTCGAGGAAGCAATCCTCGCCGGCAGCCTTGTTCGCGGCCTCGCAGACCTCGGTGGAGAAGTCGCAGTAGAACCCGTCGGCGCAGAACGTCGAATCGTAGCAGTACTCGCCCTCCCCCACCGAACCGGGCATCACGCAGGTTCCCGATCCCGTGTCGAAACTGTAGTTGCAGTCGAGCCCGTCGACGCAGTCGTCGGCGAAGTCGCATGCTTCGCCGGCCGCGGCGAGGAGCTCGCAGGTGTCGGAGTCGCCGCATCGGTAGCCCTCGCCGCACAGGCCGTTGCGCGAGCACGCTCCCCCGGGCGGGACGGAACCTTCGGCGGTGCAGACACCCATCGACGTCTCGGGATCGACGTTGCACAGCAGACCGTCGAGGCATTCGCTCGAGAACTCGCATGCCGCCTCGCCGGCGCCGCGGTCCACGCAGATCGTCGTATCGAGGTCGCAGTACTGCGTCTCGGTGCAGACGGCCTGCCCGCAGGAGACGCCGGCAGGCATGGTCGTGCAGGTCCCGAAACACTGACCGTCGACGAAGTCGCACGACGCCTCCTCCCCGGCGCATTCGTCGCTCGCCGCGCAGCCGCCGTTCTCGGCGACCTGTCCGACCAGGAGGTCGTCGCATGCGGTCTCGTCGAAGTCCTCGCCACAGAGCGACGCGCGGATCGAGTCGACGCAACGTTCGGCGACCTCGGCGTCGTAGGCGTATCGACCATCGGTGATCGCCGCGAGCAGGTCGGCCTCGTTGTAGAGACCCGAGACCGCGAGGTCTGCGGCAGCCGCCCGGCACGCCTGTTCGGTTCCGTACGTGTTGAGGAAGTAACGGAGGCCCTCGGTGAAGAAGGGCCCGTCGGCGCAGTTGAACGTCGCGTCGCAGTAGGCCTCGAAGAGGCTCGTCGCGAAATCCTCGGCCGCGATCGGGCCGCCCGTTTCGTTGTTCGTCGTACCGTTGTTGGTGTTGTTCGTCACGCCGTTGTTGTTCGTCACACCGTTGTTGTTCGTCACACCGTTGTTGTTCGTCACACCGTTGTTGTTCGTCACACCGTTGTTGTTCGTCTCGACCCCGTTGTTGGACGAACCGTTGTTCGACGACATGTCGCCGTTGTTCGATCCACCGTTGTTGTCGCCATTGTTCGAGCCGCAAGCGGCCAGACAGATCGCTGCCGCCAGAATCGTTCGTTTCATCACCATCCCTCGCACGAGTTTTCGAAAACGGGGCATAGTGGGGAACTCGCGCAACGATTGCAAGGACTTCGCCTCCGGGCCGCCGAGGCGCGCCGCGCTCTGGATGTAACCGACCCAACGGATGGCCGTACTGCTCGACGACTTTAGCGAGAGACGCCCGTGGTCGTTCCCTGTGCAACCTGCCCGACAGCCCTACAAAACCTCGAGGATGCCGCCCTCGTCCGAATCGCCCGGGCCGGCGACACGGCGGCGTTCGAGTGCCTCTTCGAAAGACACCGTGCGACATATCGTGGGCTCGCGCTCCGCATACTGCGTGACGCGGACGATGCGGAAGACGCCGTGCAGAACGCTTGCCTGAACATCTTCCGCAAGCTCGACACGTTCAGCGGGGACGGGCCCTTCGCCGCGTGGGGCTACCGGATCGCCCGGAACTCGTCGCTGATGCTCCTGCGGAAGCGAAAGCGCCGTCGCGAAGTCGACCTCGGCGAGCAGCCCGACGACGTGCTGGAGAGACAGCCCCGCCGACGGTTCGACGACGATCCGCACCGCAATCTGGCGCGGCGCGAAGTCAGGCACGCCGTTGCGCGAGCGCTGGAACAGATGGAGCCGAAATATCGGGTCGCGATCGAGCTGCGCGAGTTTCAGGGCCGAACGATGGAAGAGCTCGGCGAGGAGTTCGGGATCAGCGTCGGTGGTGCGAAGACTCGGCTCCACCGCGCTCGCGCGACGCTGAGGGCGTGGCTCGAAGGCGACTACGACATCGCGCCCGACCACGCGAGCTGACTCACTTCGACAGCGGGATCGACAGGCTGTTCCACGAGAACTCGAGCGCGAAGACGGGGTCGACGCCCCCTCCGAAGAGGAGGTGAGCCGCCGGCGCGATACGGAAACTACCGAGCTCGAGTCCGACCTGCGGAGCGAGGCCGAACACGCGCCCACCCCCGGCGATGGCACCGACGTCCTCGCGGTCCCCCGACACCGAAGCGCCGGCGATCGCGACGGTGTAGTACCCGCCCGAGAGCCCGGCGAAGAGCTGCACCGGCCCTCGCCAGAAGCGGTACTCCACTTTCGGCGCGATCGCGGCGAGGGCGCGGACACCCGCTGCGACGTCGTCGCCCAGGTTCACTCCGAAGAGCGCGATGCCGTCGATCCGCAGCCCGAGGCCGAGCTGGTCGTTGATGCTGACGGTGGGCTCGACGACAGCGCCAAACCCGTAAAACGTCAGCTCACCCGGCGAGATGTCGAGCTGCAGCCCGGTACGCAGGTTGAGACGAATCTCGGTGTCCCCCTTCTCTTCGGCCGGGGCGTTCGCCGCAGGAGGATTCGACGGTGCGGCCTCCTGCGCGGAGGCGCTACTGACGACAAACGATGACAAGAGTCCGACGACGGCGACGGTGCGCTTCATGGGCTGGCTCCAGATTGGGTGGTTGCGCCCGTTCGACAGGAGGGGCGTCAAATCATTCAATCGAAGGTCCGGAGAAGCGCAAGAAACGAAGAAGCCCCCGAAGATTGCGGGGGCTTCGTGGGCGAGAGCTCCAGGCGTCAGCCGCCGATCCCGCGCGCCTTGAGTTTCTCGGTCATCTCCGGCACGGCGGCGAACGCGTCCGCCACGAGCCCGTAATCGGCGACCTGGAAGATCGGAGCGTCGGGGTCTTTGTTGATCGCGACGATCGTCTTGGATCCCTTCATCCCCGCGAGGTGCTGAATCGCGCCCGAGATCGCCACGGCGATGTAGAGGTTGGGCGCGACGACCTTGCCGGTCTGTCCGATCTGCCAGTCGTTCGGGGCGTAGCCGGAGTCGACCGCCGCCCGGCTCGCGCCGACCGCTCCGCCGAGGGTATCGGCGAGGTCCATGATCATCCCGAAGTTTTCTCCGGAACGAAGCCCGCGACCACCGGCGATGATGACGTCGGCGTCGGTGAGCTCGGGGCGCTCGCTCTTCACCTGTTCGAAACTGACGAACTCCGCGGCGTCGGTGGCGGAGGCACCGCTCGAGACGGGCTCCACGGCGACCGCTGCACCTGCCGGCGCGGGGTCGAACTCGGTCGTACGGACCGAGACGACCTTCGTGGGGGTCGAGACCTTCACGGTGGTGAGGACGTTGCCTGCCCAGAGCGGACGTTTGAAGAGGAGCCCGCCTTCGTCCCACACTTCGATCGCGTCGCTCACCATTCCGGCGTCGAGCAGGGCGGCGACGCGCGGCAACAGGTCCTTGCCCGTGGTGCTGGACGGTCCGCAGACGACCGAGACGCCGTTTTCTTTGGCGACGGCAGCGACGGCCGGGGCGTAGTTTTCCGCCAGGTAGTTCGAGTAGGCGGCGCTGTCTTCGTAGAGCAGGCGGTCGACGCCGCTCGTCGCGAACTCTTGCGCGACCTGGTCTGCCCCTGAACCGAGGACGAGCCCGATGACCTGACCACCGGTGAGCTCGGCGACCTGACGTGCGAACGTGACGACGGACAGCGAAACCTTGCGGAGCTGGCCGTTCACGTGTTCGGCAATGACTAGAACATTCGACATGTCGTGGTTCTCCCTTGGATCAAAATACTTTGGCTTCGTTGCTCAACCGATCGATCAGCTCGTCGACGGTCTCGACGATCTGGCCGGCGGCGCGCTCTTCGGGTGCTTCGTACTTCACGACGGAGACCTTCGGAGCGACGTCGACGCCGAGATCGGCAGGCGACATCGTGTCGAGCTGCTTCCGCTTCGCCTTCATGATGCCGGGGAGGCTGGCGTAGCGCGGCTCGTTCAGGCGCAAGTCCGCGGTCACGATGCCCGGGAGCTTGATGCGCTTGGTCGACGTTCCGCCGTCGACCTCGCGTCCGACCGTGGCCCAGCCGTTCTCCACCTTGCACTCGTAAGCGAAGGTGGCCTGCGGCCAGCCGAGGTAGGAGGCGAGCAACTGGCCCGTCTGGTTGCGGTCGCTGTCGACCGACTGTTTGCCCATGACGATGATGTCGGGCGACTCCTTCGACACGATCTGGGTGAGGACCCTCGCCACGGCGTCGCTGTCGAGCTCTTCGTCAGTCTCGACCAGGATCCCGCGGTCGGCGCCCATCGCGAGGGCCGTGCGGATCTCTTTCGTCGACGCCGCAGGGCCCACCGACACGACGACGATCTCGCCGCCCGTCGCCTCTTTGATTCGAATCGCTTCTTCGACACCGTACTCGTCGAAGGAGTTCATCTTGTATTCGACCCCCTCCGTCACGATCCCGCTACCGTCGGGTCGAATTCTGACCTTCATGTCCGGGTCCGTGACCCGCTTGACCGTCGTGAGAATTTTCACAAATCACTCCGTTGTTTGACTGATACCGACGGCGACGCCGCCAGACTTCCTTAACGTGCTCTCAACCCGTCGACGAACATCGTGACGACCTGTTCGGACTTCACGGCGACGTCGGCCTCACCCGCCTTCGACAGCGTCAACTGAAGCAGCACTTCGTCGAACGCTCCGAAGAGCGCTCGCGCCGCGAGCTTGCGATCGATGTCGTTGCGGATGTCGCCACTCTCCTGCCCCTCGGCGATCAACCGCTCGAGGATATGGAGATAATCGTGGAAACGGGGGTTGTCGTACTCTTTGACGAACTTGGCGCTCTGCCGCAGCTCGACCGTGATGAACTCGGCGAGGTCGCGCTCGACGATCGCGAGCCCGAAATGCAAGCGCGCCGCGCACCTCAATCGTTCGATGACGCCACCTTCGACGGCGTCGAGCTCGGACTGCAAGCGGTCGATCAGGAACTCCATCCGGTCTTCGAACAGCGAGATCAGCAGATCGTCCTTGTTCTTGAAATACAGATAGATCGTCCCGTCGGCGACACCTGCCTCCGTAGCAATCTCGGAAACTTTCGTGTTGTAGAATCCCTTCTTGGCGAACGCGCGCAACGCTCCCTCGAGGATCCTCTCGCGCTTCTCCGAGCCGCGACTCTTTTCGGTTTCCGCCATGAATTCGTCCGCTGAATGGCGATTCAGTGCCGCCGATATGTATCCGCGCGAAACCCTCGATGTCAACGGTAACCGGGCAAACAGCCTGCTCCGGGATCGAACGACGCCCCCCGCCCACGTCCGGTGAGCGATGCCGTGCGCCCGGCCCACCTCGGGGGAGAGACCGCGGGGGTTTGACGAGGCCGGTCGGCACAAAGCTTGTTTTCGATCCGAATTCACGCGATTCTGATGGCCACGCTCCCCCCTATGGCCGCATCATGATTCAACGTCCTTTCGCCGTGTTCGCCGCCGTGGCGTTCGTCCTCTCCTCCGCGTGCGGAGGTTGCGACGGAACCACGAGCTCCAACAACGCCAACAACCCGCCGAACAACGAGGTGTCCAACAACGCCTCGGGCTCGAACAACGAGACCAACGGCTCGAACAACTTCGTGTGGCCCGACGGGTGTGTCGACGAAGACGACGACGGGTTCCCCACCGGCCTCACGTGCAGCGGTCGCGTGGACTGCGACGACACGGATCCCGACGTGCGTCCGGGGGTGGCGGAAGTCTGCTTCGACGAGATCGACAACGACTGCGACGACGGCGTGGACGAGGGATGTCCCGACTGCGTCGAAGGCGACACCCGGAGCTGCGGCACCGACGAGGGAGAATGTGTCGCGGGCACACAGACGTGTCGCGACGAAGTCTGGTCGGACTGCGAGGGGAGCGTCGGTCCAGAGCAAGAGGTGTGCAACGGCGTCGACGACAACTGTGACGGTGACGTCGACGAGAACCCCCGGCTCCTCTGCGACGACGGACAGATGTGCAACGGCGTCGAGACCTGCGAAGCCGGGGCGTGCACCACCGGGGACGCCGTCGACTGCTCGGCGCTCGACGGACCCTGTCTCGTCGGCGAATGCTCCGAAAAGGACGGGGGATGCCGCGCGTTCCCCGTCGAAAACGGCACCGCGTGCGATGACGGCCTGTTCTGCACCGAGGGGGGTGTGTGCGACGCGGGCGAATGTGTGACGACCCCGCGCGACTGCTCGTCGGAGGACGACCAGTGCAACGCGGGCGTGTGCGACGACGACATCGACCAGTGCGTGAAAGAGCCGCGCTCGGACGGCACCACCTGCGACGACGGCCTCTTCTGCACGACGACCGACTCCTGCACGGCCGGGATTTGCGGGGGCGCCACGCGCGACTGCTCTTCGGCCGCCGACCAGTGCAACGAAGGGGTCTGCGACGAGTCCGCGGACGCGTGCGTCAAACAGGCCGTCACGAACGGCACGACGTGCGAGGACGGTCTCTACTGCACCGTCAGCGATTCGTGCCAGGCCGGGGTCTGCCAGGGTGGCGGTCAACGTCAATGTGGCGCCGCGGGCGGCTCGTGCCGCGACGGCGTCTGCGACGAAGCGACGCGTTCCTGCTCGGGCAACCCCGTCCCCGACGGTACGACGTGCGACGACGGCGCCTTCTGCACCGTCAACGACGTCTGCTCGGCGGGTAACTGCGTCGGCGGCGGCCCCCGAAGCTGCGCTGGCGTCGCCACCGATTGCAAGGTCGGGTCGTGCAACGAAAATCTCAACCTCTGCGTTCCGCTCCCCGCTCCCGACGGCACGATCTGCGACGACGGAGCCTTCTGCACCGTCAACGACGCCTGCTCGGCCGGCACCTGCTCGGGCACGATGCGAAGCTGTGCGAACGTCGCGGACGCGTGCAACGACGGGATCTGCGACGAGACCGCGGACGCCTGCCAGCGGCGCGCCAAGTCCGACGGAACCTCCTGCGCCGACAACCTCTTCTGCACTGTCAACGAGGTCTGCGTCGCCGGCCAATGCACCCGGAGCAATCGCGATTGCTCCGGCTCCGGAGACGAGTGCAACGACGGCGTCTGCGACGAGACCGCAGACGCGTGTACCGCGCTGCCCGCGCCAGACGGCACGGCATGTAGCGACGGTCTCTTCTGCACCTCGGGCGATTCCTGCCAGGCAGGCACCTGCCAGGGCGGACCGACCAACTGTTCCAATGCCGGCGATGCCTGCCAGGACGGCGTCTGTGACGAGGCGGCCGGAAGCTGCACGGGCACGGCCAAGCCCGACGGGACCTCCTGCAACGACAACCGTAACTGCACCGCGAACGACGAGTGCCAGGCCGGAACCTGCACGGGCGCGCCGCTCGACTGCACCGCCTTCGGCGACGGCTGCAACAACGGACGCTGCAACGAAATGGACGGCTGCTACGCCGCGCCGAAGCCCGACAACACCGTCTGCTCCGACGGCTCCCTCTGCACCGAGAACGACCTCTGTAGCGGTGGCAACTGCGCCGGAACTCCCGTCGACTGCGACCCCTTCACCGACCAGTGCAACGACGCCGAGTGTGTCGAGGGGATGGGGTGCCAACTGGTCCCCCTCAGCGGCAACCCCTGCACCGACACTTCTTTCTGCACCGTCAACGAGACCTGCAACGCGGGAGCGTGCGAAGGGGATCAGCGAACCTGTACGCCGACCGTCAACGACGGCTGCTTCGATGGCGTTTGCGACGAGTCGCAAGACTCCTGCGTCGACGTCAACAACGGCACGTGCGACGTCTGCGACGGCGGCACCCCCACGGCGAACGCGGGAGGCGACCAGATCGTCACGCCCAACACCACCGTGCAATTGAACGGCACGGGTTCCACCGATCCGACCAACCAGACCCTCACCTACTCCTGGACGATCAGCAGCGCCCCGAGCGGGTCTCGTTCACGCCTCTCCAGCAGCACTTCCGCTACGCCGACGCTGCTCGCCGACGTGTCCGGCACCTTCGTCGTCTGCCTCACCGTGACGGACTCCCCCGACCTCTGTCAGTCGAGCCAGGACTGCATGACGATCGAGGTCATCCCCGACGACGTCGACCTGCACATCGAGCTCGTCTGGGACACCGACCGTAGCGACCTCGACCTCCACTACCAGGCCCCTCCCTACGCCCAGACCGACTGGTTCCGCGCGCTCAGGAACAACGGCCTGCCCGCGTCGTGCGGCAGAACCGGTCCTCAGGCGTCCAAGGGCCCGTCGGTGTTCTGGTGCCTCAAGAGCCCCGACTGGGGGGGTACTCCCGAACTATGGCAACCCGACGGCGTGGCGACCAACGATCCGTCGCTCGATGTCGACAACGTCACCGGCTTCGGCCCCGAGAACATCAACCAGGAGACTCTCTTCGACGGTGGACCGTTCACCATCGGTGTTCACCATTACGCCGACTTCGTGAATTCCTCGGACCCCTCGGCCGGGAGCGTGCTCGCCCGGATCCGCGTCTACGTCGGCGGCTCTCTCGTTCGGGAAACGCAGCGCAGCCTCGGTTGCAAAGAGTTCTGGGAAGCTGCCGAGGTCAACGTCAGTGGAGGCGGAACCAACGTGGCGGTCACCCTGAAATCCAAAGTCTTCGACACACCCGACCAGGGAATCTGCCGCTGTTCCCGGGACTCCGATTGCTTCTCCGGAGAGAGTTGCTTGAACACCAGCATCGGAATGGTTTGCCTCTGAACGCCGAAGACTTCGACCGGCGAGGCAACTACCTCGCCGAATGGACGCTGCGGGTCGCCGTCGGGCTGCAGTGCCTCGGCCTGTGGCGAATCGCGCTCGTCGACGGAACCTCGATCGGTACCACGCTCTTCGTGACGTGGGAGTGGGCCGAGTACCCGATGTTGCTGGTCGATCGAGGCGTCGCCTGGCTATGTCTGGCACTCGGCGTTTTGCTCATGGCCCGGATCGATCGTGATCTGATGCGAAGGGTCGCCGAGTTCGGTTGTGGGGTGATCACGCTGTGGTTCCTCACCGTCGCGGCCCTCATGTGGTTCCAGGGCGGAAAGTTCGGCTACGAGTATTCCGTCGCAGCGCACGCCACTCGTATCTTCGCCCCCCTCGCACTGCTCCTGCTGCTGGCGCTCGGGAGGCAGAAAGGACGCGTGGAGCCGATTCTGCGATTTGCCGCCGCCACGACGTTCGCCATCCACGGCGTGGAGGCGCTCGAGCACAACCCCGTCTTCGTCGACTACATCATCACCGCCGCGCGCCGCGTCGACATCTACGTGTCGCAGCCGTTCGCCGAAGAGCTATTGACCGCCATCGGCGTCCAGGACCTGGTCCTCGCCGCGCTCGTAGCGACCAAGCGTTGGCGCGCGGTCGCCGCCTACATGGCTTTCTGGGGGTTCATCACCGCAGCCTCACGCGTCGTCCACCTCGGCATTCCCAAGTGGCCCGCCACGCTGGTCCGAGCCGCGAACTGGGGCGTTCCCCTTGCGCTCTACTTCATGTGGCGCCCGCGAGAAGCGGAAGTCCCCGAAGTTTCCTGAGTGGCGTGTCTACTGCTCCCGCCGGCGAACGCGGCGGGCGACCAGGACGAACCCGGCGAGGAGCGCGAGATAACCGGCGCCGCCGCCCGACGACGCTGCCTGCGAACACTCGATCGCGCCGCATCGCACTCTCGTCTGCTCGTCCACACGAGCAGGTGCAGGCCCGATCGGGAGCGATTCGATCGGCTCGGGCCCCGGCCCCACTTCCTCCAGCTTCCCCTCGAACGGGAGGTCGGTTCCCCCCTCGGGAAACGAGAAGGTGGTGGGACGAATGGCGCGCCCTGCGATGTCCCCGATCGCCCGCACGACCGCTTTCTGAAGGCCCGCCACCGGCTGCGCCGTCTTGATGACCGCGACCTGTTTCTCTGGCTCGTACTGCACGTTGCTGATCGGGACTTCGGGCTGCAACACGTAGTTCCCCGCGTCTTCGGCCGCTTCGGGTTGCACGGGCCGCGTGAAGACGACCTCGATCTCCGTCGGGCTCATGAGCCGCATCGACGCCACACTCGGCGCCACGTACTTGCCCTGACGGTTCGGCTTGATCGTATACGTGTCAGCGACTGAGCCGTCCGCCAGAATCGCCGAGTAGTAGAGCGCGTCGGGCGTCACGCGGACCGCCTGAATGTGGCTGGCCGACATCGCCATCCCCGGCTCCTGAATGTACCAACGGTCGTAGAGCGGCGTGCGCTGAGGTACTCCCAGCCCACCCTCGCCGATGTAGACGACCCCCGTGGGGTCCATCTGGCCGTCCCGAATCGGAACCGTCCGCTTCAGGACGTGCCCGTCCGACTCCATCGCCAGGTTCACGTTGTACTGCTCGAAAAGCGGCACCCAGTGATAGAGCGCCCCGCCCGGCGACTTCACCGCAGGGTAGGCTGGTCGGTGATAGTTCACCGCGATCCAACGAAACGCCTGCGCCTCGTTCAACTGCTCCGCAAGCCAGTCGCGTTGCTTGCCCGCCTGGCTGACGTTCGAATCTAGATTGATGAGAACGAAGTCTTCGGCGAGCTTCGTGCGGAACCAGTCCCCCTCGTCGAGGGCGTCACCCGGAAAGGCGAAGACGCGGTTGAAGAGCTGCGGGTCCGTCTCGTGGTTCCCGCGCGCAGGAACGATCGGGAGGATACGATTGTCCGACGTGATCGACTCTTCCCAATCGTCGAGCCAGTTCCGCCACTGGCGTAGCGATCCCCCGCTCATGATGTAGTCGCCACCGTGGATCAGGACCAGAATCGACGGATCGACCTCGACCAACCCCCGCACGCGCTGATTGATGAGGCGCCGGGTCTGTCGGCTCGAGCGCGAATCGCCGCCGTACAGATAGACGAATGGGCGCGCATCGTCGGGAGCCGTCACGAAGTAATAGTCGGCAGTCTCGTCTCCCTGATCCACCACCCTAAAATGCACCTTCGTGGACGGGGTCAGGCCCTCCAACTTCGCATGGTGGTAATAGATCCCGTCGGAGTCTTCGTACGGACCTTCCAGATCTGCTTCCTTCCGATGGGCGTAGGCGCTGAGCGCCTTCCGCTTCTCGCGATCCCACACCACATACGAATCGAGCCCCGGATCCTCGGTCGTCCACGATATGTAGGCCGCGCGCGACGGATCTTCTTCCCAGATCACACGAACGTGTTTCGGCGTGTCGGCAAACGCCGCCGCCGGGAGAGCCAGTATCGCCAGAAACGCCGCGACAAATGCCGTTCGAATTCGGGCAGACCGGTTCATTTCAGTATTCATCAGCATCGAGTAACGCATAGCCTTCGAGATCATAAACGCGATCCGACCAAGGTTAAATCATCGGCCCGGGCGCGGACGCCCTCCGATCGGCTCCTCGCCGCCAACATACTACGCCGCCTCATGATTCCTCGACCGCAAGGGCGGTGATCGTTCGCGCTCGCGCGGCGAAGAACCCGACACCCGCGTTTTTCTGTCTTGAAATTGAAAATGATTTTCAATATCCATGTCGGACCACCATGGAGCAGAAGGAATAGGGATGAAATACTGGAACCTGAGAATCGGAGCTGCGGCTGTCGGGGTGAGCCTTTGCGTCGCCTGTGGAGGCAACAACGGGTCGAGCGACGGGACGAACAACGGAACGTCTGGAACGAACAACGGAACGGTGGAGGGGACGAACAACGGAACCGCCGGAGCGAACAACGGAGCGGCCGACCTCGACGGCTACGCGTTCGCGAGCCGATACGACGGGAGCGCGAGCTCCGTCAGTTACAGCGGGCAGATCGCGCGCCACGTTCTGATCTCCGACCTCACTTCCTGGATCGGCTCACTCTCGGAGCGGATCGATTCGAACGCATTCCAGCCGGGGGACGAGGGCTCGGTCGTCGACGAGCTGGAGTTCTACTACCTCTTCGACAGTTCCGCTTACGGCGACGAAGCGATCGGCGTCTCTACGACGCCGCCTGCCGAGCAGAGCACCTATGCGGCGGTCTCCACCGACAAGAATCTCGCAGGGAAGCTCGCCGGGAACGACGCCGCGACGGACCACCGCGACTGGTCTGCTGAGTTTGCGGGGTGGGAGGGTGCTTCCTCTCCCGAAGCGCTCCTCTACTCCTGGTTCGAGACGCTCGAAGACGCAGCGATCGACCACGCCGACGGTGTCGAGCGAACGTCGCCGGGCGGCGAGCCGATCCCGGTGCACGTCACGCCCGAGGGTCGCGACCTGAAGCAGCTCACTCAGAAGTTCCTCCTCGGCGCGCTGGCGTTCTCGCAGGGGGCCGACGACTACCTGGACGATTCCACGGAAGGGAAAGGTCTGCTCTCCCCCAACACGCGTGATGGCGACGCGATGTACACCACCCTGGAGCATCATTGGGACGAAGGGTTCGGGTACTTCGGCGCCGCGCGGAACTACGCCGATTACACCGATGAAGAGATCGCCGGCAAAGACGGCCGCGAAGGCTGGTCGGGCGGGTACCACGACACCGACGGCGACGGCTCGATCGACCTCGTCTCCGAGTACAACTGGGGCGCATCGACCAATGCCGCCAAGCGGGACCTCGGTTCCGCTTCCGGCACCGACTTCACCGCGGAGATCTTCGGTGCGTTCGTCGCAGGGCGCCAGATCATCGCGGACGCGCCGGAAGGTGAGACGCTCGACGCGGCCACGCTCGACGCGCTCCGTGCTCAGCGAGACATCGCGGTGCTCGGCTGGGAGAAGGCGCTCGCCGCCACGGTCGTTCACTACATCAACGACACCATCGCGGCCGGCGAAGCGCTCGGCAGCGACGACTACGACTTCGAAGGGCACGCCAAGGTATGGTCGGAGATGAAGGGCTTCGCGCTAGCGTTCCAGTTCAACCCGAACAGCCCGATGCTCGACGACTTCGCCGAGCTGCACCGGCTAATGGGGATCGCGCCGGTGCTCGAAGCGGACGATGTAGTCAACTACAACGAAGACCTCCTCGGAGCGCGTGACCTTCTGCAGGCCGCCTACGGGTTCGAGCAGGCCGACGTCGAGGGGTGGTGAACGTGAAGCGCGCGCTCCTCTCCATCGCTTGTCTAATTGCGGTCGTCGGCTGCAAGCGCCCGACCGCCGGCCCCGTCGAAGACGCCGAGACGGCGGACCGGCGCCGCGCGGTGCTGTCCAACCTCGCCGAGAACGTCATCGTCCCGGCGTACGAAGATTTTCGCGACGCCGCGGTCGCCCTCGAGGAGAAGACCGCCGCCTGGGAAGCATCGGGTTCGGACGATGACCGTGACGAAGCACGGCTCGCCTGGCGCGAAGCGATGCGGGCCTGGCAGATCACCGAAGCGTTCCAGATTGGTCCGGTCGGCGCCGCCGGCGCCGTCCCAGGCGGAATGGACCTCGGCGACTTCGTCTACTCCTGGCCGATCACCAACGCGTGTCGGGTCGACCAGGAGATCGTGAGCCAGTCCTACGGCACCGAGGAGTTCGCGAGCGCGGCGGTGAACGTTCGTGGGCTCGACGCCCTCGAGTACCTCTTGTATCGCGAAGGGAAGGAGAACGAGTGCGCCCCGAGTCGGAGCATCAACGGTGACGGTAGCTGGGCGGCGCTCGAAGAAGACGAGCTCGATGCGCGTCGCGCAGCCTACGCGGCCGCGGCCTCGACCGACGTGCGGAAGACGGCCGATGCAATCCTCGCGGCATGGGAAGACGAGTTTGCCGATGATCTGGCGAACGCGGGGGACGGCGAGTCTTCGTTCGCGACGACACAGGAGGCGCTGAACCACCTGTCGGACGCGATGTTCTACGTCGAGCTCGTCGTGAAAGACGAGAAACTCGCTCCTCCGATCGGCCTCATCGACTGTGCCGAGGCGACCTGCCCGGCTCAGCGCGAGTTCGTCTGGTCCGACACGAACCTTCTCGCGATCGGTGCGAACCTCGAAGGGCTCGAGCGGCTCTACACCGGCGGCGAGGGGCTCGGGTTCGACGACCTTCTGACCGACATGGGCCAGGGAGACGTCGACGAGGAGATCCGTGGGGCCGTCGCGGGCGCGCGGAAACATGCCGGCGAGATCGAGACACCGATGGTCGAGCTCCTCGCCTCCGATCCGACGCCGCTCGTCGACCTTCATCAGGAGGTCCGCAACATCACGACGCTGCTGAAGACGCAGTTCGTCGGCCTCCTCGATCTCGAGCTGCCACAGCAGGCCGAAGGGGACAACGATTGAGTCGACCGGTCGACGCCCGCGGCCTCGCCGCGTTCCGCATTCTGTTAGGCGCCACCATGTCGGTCGGCGCCATCCGCTTTTTGTGGAACGGGTGGGTCGAACGGTTCTTCGTCGAACCGACCTTCTTCTTCCCCTACTGGGGGTTCGAATGGGTGCAGCCGCTCAGCTCGACGGCAATGCACGGCGCGTTCGTAGCGATGGCGGTGCTCGGAGCGATGGTGTCGGTCGGGTTCCTCTATCGGTTCGCGATCGTCGCCTTTGGCTTGCTCTTCACCTATGTCGAGTTGATCGACGTCACGAATTACCTCAACCACTACTACTTTCTGACGCTCCTCTGCGTCGTGATGGCGCTCGTACCGGCCCACCGGAAGTGGTCGATCGACGCACTGCTGCGGCCTCGGCTTCGCTCGGACACCGTCGGCGCGTGGACCTACGGGCTCCTCCGCTTTCAAGTCGCCGTCGTCTGGCTCAGCGCCGCGCTCGCGAAAGTCACCACCGATTGGCTGGTACACGCCCAGCCGCTCAACATCTGGCTGTCGAGCCGCGCCGACCTCCCCGTCCTCGGCGACCTCTTCGCCCATTGGGAAGTCGCCCTCCTCGCGAGCTGGGCCGGGTTTCTCTACGACGCATCGATCCCGTTTCTGCTGCTCTGGAAGCGCACGCGGGCCTTCGCATTCGTCGCCGTCCTCGCTTTCCACCTCAGCACCGCCGTCCTCTTCAACATCGGCATGTTCCCGCTCATCATGCTCGTATCCGCCACGATCTTCTTCGGCGGCGA
>CAYPJU010000025.1:0-76240 GCA_964411125.1 uncultured Bradymonadales bacterium
AACAACGGAGTGTCCAACAACGGCGCGTCGAACAACGGTGCGTCGAACAACGGCGCGTCGAACAACGGCGCGTCGAACAACGGCGCGTCGAACAACGGAGTCTCCAACAACGGGACGAACCCCGACCTCGCCTCGGCGACGATCGGGGCGGACGGCGGGACGCTCTCGATCGATGGTGCGACGCTGACGGTACCGGCCGGCGCTCTCACCACGGACACCGTTCTGACCATCGAGCGGATCGAAGGGTCCGAGCTCACGCCCCCCGAGGGAGGGTACCGGGCAGACGTCTTCGATCTCGGCCCGGACGGGCAGACGTTCGAGATGCCTGTCACCCTCGCGCTCGCCTTCGAAGGAGCGCCGGCAGACGGGGAGAAGGCCCAGATCGTGTGGGAGGATGCGGGCGCGTGGACCGGGCTCGGCGACTCGGCCGCGACCGGACAGACGGTGACCGGGTCGACCGACCACTTCACCCCGTTCACCGTAGCGTTCGTCGCAGACGGTGGTCCGGTGACGTGCGACCCCGACGCCTTCACGGCATGTGGGGTCACGGCGCTTCAGGGAACGTTCGCGGTCCAGCAGATTTGTACGTCGGTGCCCCTGGCCGGCGATCCGTTCGGCGGCAGTTGCCCCGAGGCGGTCGTGACCGAGTCGATCACTCCGAACGGCACGATCACGTACGCCACCGACAACACGTACTCGAGCGACTTCACCCTGACCTTCGAAATCGACGCGACGTTCCCGACGACGTGCCTCCCCCAGGGTGGGACGTGCGGCGACGCGATCCCGGGCGCCACCGAGGACGGCAACGGCAACTGCGTCGGGACTGTCACCCAGACAGTCGGGGGGCCCCAAACCGGGACGTGGCGGGAGGTGAACGGCCAACTCTGTCAGACCCAGGACGGCGAGACCGAAGAGAGCTGCGACGACGCCTGCTTCCAGGGCACCACGCTGACGGTGAAGTCCGTCGACGACGAAGGTGCGGTCCGCCTGTTCGTTGCAGAACGGCAGTGACCTCGGGGAGTTTCGAGGCCTTTCAAGGCTGAAATTACCGTGAGGGCGTAGTATTCAAGCCGAGACTCGGGTACGCGCCCCCCCTCGGAAACGTCATGGCTCTCGTTCTGAGAGCCGGTCGCACTCCTTCGACTTCCACTTCGCAGTTGATGAACAGTTCGTTCGCATGTAGAAACGATGCGCAACTGTTACATAGGAGAGGAACGGATGGGTCAGTACCAACATGTGGTGCCCGGCGTCCGCGCGGTCGCGGTTTTTGCGGCCCTCGCGACGGTAGGGTGCATGAACACCAAGGTCGAGGAACCGACAGAGCCGAAGGTCGAGAGTTCTCTGTCGGTCGACTGCGCGGCGGACGGGATTGGAAACCCGCCTGAGTTTCAGTGGACCTATCATTCCGACGGGGACTACTACAGCGGCGAGCTCGAGGTTAGCGAGGCGACCTTCGACATCGGGGGCGATACGCTGGTCACACGTGCGTACCGTCAGCCCGGACAGCCTCACTCGATTCCGGGTCCGACGATTCGGATGGCTCCGGGGAACAAGTACGTGCTCCGGTTCCAGAACCGGCTCCCCTATGAGCCGCTGGAGAGCGCCGAGAACGTCTTCAAGGATCCGAACGCGTCCAACATTCACACCCATGGTCTGCACATATCGGGCGAATCGCCTGGTGACGATGTCACTCGCACGTTCCCCGGCGGCTTCGGTGGGGACTTCGTGTACGACATTCCCGCCGACCACATGGGCGGGACGTACTGGTATCACGCGCATCACCACGGTTCGACGTTTCTGCAGGTGTCGGGCGGAACGTTCGGCATGCTGCTCATCGACGACGGCAACGACGGCCTTCCGCAGCATGTCGCCGACATGGAGGAGCGAAACATCGTCCTCGGATTCCTCGACCCCGGCGCGGCCGGCTCGGGTGGGGACACGCTTCTGGGGGGGACTCTCAGCCCCACGTGGACGATCAACGGCGAGAAGTCTGGCAGCCTTTGCATGCCAGCCAACGAATGGCAGCACTGGCGTGTCCTGCTCGCCGATCGCGACGCGAAGCCGAAGAGCGTGACCTTCGGGGCTGGCTGCGAGGTCGCCCTCATGGCCCGCGACGGTGTCTGGCGTACGCAGGTACCCAAGCCGCTGGCGACGCGTTCGATCAGCCTGACCGGCGCGTCTCGAGCCGACTTCGCCGTGCGTTGCTCGGCCGATTCGACGCTGTCGGTCGGTAACGCGCAGCTCGCGAACATCGTCGTCGGCGCCGAGGGGGACACCACGGTCCACCCGTTCGCCGATGTCGACGGCGGGGCGACCTGGTCGGCAACTCGTCCAGACTACCTGCGTGACCTCTCCGGTGTACCGAACAATCAGCTCAACAGCGAGACGGTTCGAATGGGAGCCCGGACGGTGAACGGACGGCAGTACGACCACCACAACCCGAACTTCACACTCCCGGCGGACGCCGTCCAGGAGTGGTCCATCAACGGTGCCGCGCAGCATCCGTTCCACCTGCACGTCTACCACATGCAGGCGTTCGGCTGCGGCGGCGACTACGAAGACGGAGAGTTCTACGATGTCATCGCGGCCAACTGCTCGGTCCGCTTCGACACGAACGCTTCGACGACCACCGCGTACGATGGTCGGACGATCATGCACTGCCACATCCTGGAGCACGAAGACCAGGGGGCGATGGGCTGGATGGACCTCGTCGGCGGAATCGGTGCTCCGACGTTCCCCGCGGCGACTGCCAACCCGCCTTTCGGCGACTACTACGAGCTCGACGGCTCGAGCGGTCCCGTGTGTGGCGACTCGACATGCGACGCTGGTGAGGACTCCTGCTCGTGCGCCGGAGACTGTGGCGCTCCTCCGTCGACCGAGACGTCGTGCACCGACGGACTCGACGACGATTGCGATGCTGCGGTCGATTGTGACGACTCGGACTGCAGCGCGGACCCCGCGTGCGCCGGGCCGACCTGTGGCGATGCGACGTGTGACAGCGGCGAAGACGCCTGCAACTGCGCGACCGACTGCGGGGCCCCGCCCTCGAGCGAGTCGAGCTGCACGGATGGCCTCGACGACGACTGCGACGGTGCGGTCGACTGCGCCGACGCGGACTGCTCCGCCGACCCGGCGTGCGCGCCCTCCGGGTGCGACGGTGACGGCGTCTGCGAATCGGGTGAAGACTGCAACAACTGCAGCTCCGATTGCGACGGTGTGACCAGCGGACGACCGTCGAACCGCTACTGCTGTGGTGACGGCACGCAGGACGCCGCCGAAGGTGACGGCTCCATCTGCGACGGCAACTACTGAGGACCACGATGTTCGCCATCCATCATCATCGCAATCTCGCTATCACTGCATTCGCGGTCGGCTTGTTCGTCGGGTGCGGTGAATCGGCCGAGGGCCCCCTCGAGGGGCCGGTCGATTTCACCTCGCACGGGGCACATCTCGTCCGCCAAGCGGCTTGTGCGCAGGATTACGAGAACGGCGCCCGCAAGGGCGCCGGAGCCGAGGATTACAATGCCTCTACGCTCTGGTCGGTGTCGCCGTATCTCGTTCTCGTCCCGTCCGAAGGCGAGGGGTACGTCAACGTCAACGTCGATGCGCCTCACTACGACTGGTTGGTATACACCACGTCGGACGTCGACATCGAAAGCATGGACGGACCGGACCTCGAGTACGGCGGGCCCGTCACGGAGTGCCCCGAGCTCGACCTCGTCGAGTATGGTGCGCACCACGAGGAACTGACGAACTGGCAGCTCCGCATGCGAGCCGAACCGATGTCGCGTGCTCATTTCTACGCCGGTCTGGCGGCGACCGAACACAGCGACCCCGAGAAGGCGGGCCACGCCGGCCACGATCTCACCGGGGACAGCGATGCTCCGGATCACGGCGTTCACTGACCAGTGAGGAACCTCTTTCTCACCTTCGCGCTCTTCCTGAGCGCTGCTTGCGGCACTTCGAGCGATCCCTCCGGCCCCGAAGATCGGGACGCCGGGGGGGCCACCGAAGATCCCGTCTTTGCTACTCGAGTGCAGCCGATCCTCGACCGCAGGTGTGTCGCATGCCACTTCGACGGAGGCATCGGCTCGTTTTCCCTCACGGAGTTCGACGATGCCACGATGTGGGCCAATCTGGCTCGACAAGCGGTATCCTCGGAAACGATGCCTCCATTCCCTCCGCGGACTCAGGGGTGTGCCCCCTTCGACGATGCCCGACAGATGCCTCCGGACGAACGCAGCACGTTCGTCGCGTGGGCGTCCGGGGAATCGATCGAGCAAGGCGACGAACCGTCGTCCGCGAGCATGGGCCGCGCGGAGTTCCGCGCTCCCGACCATCGGTGGCCGATCGAAGGTGAATACGTCGCCCCGGTCGAGGTCACCGAAGAGCATCGATGTTTTCGCGTCGATCCACGACTGACCGACGTCACGCGGTTCGAAGCGATACACGTCGACACGGCGAGCCTGGAGCGCTTTCATCAGGCTCAGGTGTACGTCCTGCCGCCCGAGCGCGTCGCCGAAGCACAAGAGCTCGAGCAGCGAGACGGACGCCCCGGTTGGTCCTGTTTCTTCGACCCCGGAATGGAAGGCCTGCGAGCGGTCGGGCGATTTCTTCCCGGGCTCGGTTTTCGCCCCTTTCCGGAGGAAGCCGCGATCGCCCTGGAGCCCGGATCGCAACTCGTGATCGATGCATACCTGCATCACTACGACTACGAACCGCTCGACCTCGCCGCGGTAGCTTGGGAGGGAGCCGGAGCGAAAACTCCCGTCCTTCTGGAGCTGATGGACGAGGAACTCCTCGTCCCGGCTGGGGCTACATCGGCACGCACGGACCTCGAGGCGTCGGTCGCGGACCTCGGGGGGCCCGAAGCGGGGCGGCTCTGGGAGGTGGGGGTCCACATGCGGCATTGGGGCCGGACCACTCGTGTCGAGTTGTTGCGCGGCAACGGGACCAGCGAATGCCTCCTCGACATTCCGACCTGGGATCCCGAGTGGCAAGGGCGCTACCGACTGCGAAACCCCGTGGACTTCGGGCCGGACGACCGGATCGTCGCCTCGTGCGAGTGGTCCAACACGCTCATCGATCAGCCGATCATCGACGGCGTGGTCACACCGACGCGCGACCTCCGGTGGGGGATGAAGGAGTCCGACGAGACGTGTTCGGTCGAGCTCATGGTCCTCCCCGACTGACCCCCACGAGCGCCGGTTCCTTCCGGAGGGTTGGTGACGCGGACCTCGAAACCCGCTATAACCCGCGCCGTGACTACTTTGAACGAAATCCTGGCGCAGCGGATCCTCGTCCTCGACGGAGCGATGGGGACGATGATTCAGCGCCACTCGCCCACTGAAGACGACTACCGCGGCGAGCGTTTCGCCGATTGGGACGGCGAGCTGCGTGGCGCCAACGACCTGTTGGTGCTGACGCAGCCGGAGATGATTCGTGAGATCCATCACGACTTTCTCGCCGCCGGTGCCGACGTCATCGAGACGAACACCTTCAACGCGACGTCGATCTCGCTCGCCGACTACGACATGGGCGACGACATCGCCTACGACGTGAACGTCGCGGGCGCGCGGCTGGCGCGCGAGGTGGCGGACTCGTTCACCGACCGCAAGCGGTTCGTGGCCGGCTCCTTGGGGCCCCTGAACAAGACCCTGTCGCTCTCCCCCGACGTCAACGACCCGGGGTTCAGGGCGGTAACGTGGGAAGACGTCGTGGCCGCGTACACGACCCAGATCCGCGGCCTGCTGGACGGCGGCGTCGACGTGCTTCTGCAGGAGACGACGATCGACACGCTGAACATGAAGGCGTTCATCGTCGCCGCCGAGAAGGAGTTTGCAGCGCGCGGCGAGCGCGTGCCGCTGATCCTGAGCGCGACGATCACGGACGCCTCGGGCCGCATCCTGTCGGGGCAGACGCTCGACGCCTGGTTCGTCTCGATCCGTCACGCAAAACCCCTCGCCGTGACGCTGAACTGTGCGCTCGGCGCCGACCAGATGCGCCCCTACGTCGAGGACCTCAGCCGCATCGCCGATTGCTGGGCCGGTTGCTATCCCAACGCCGGGCTTCCCAACGAATTCGGCGAGTACGACGACACCCCCGAACACATGTCGCAGGTGCTGGGGGACTTCGCTCGCGAGGGGTGGCTGAACATCGTCGGGGGATGCTGCGGCACCACGCCCGACCACATCCGAGCGATCGTCGAGCAGGTCCGTGACGTTCCCGTCCGTCAGCCGGCCGAACCGCCGAAGTACACCCAGTACGCGGGGCTCGAGGTGCTGACGGTCCGCCCCGACGCAAACTTCCAGATGATCGGCGAGCGCACGAACGTCACGGGGTCGCGTCGGTTCGCGCGCCTCATCAAGGAGGGCGACTTCGAGGAGGCGCTCGCCGTCGCCCGCGGCCAGGTCGAGGGCGGTGCGAACATCATCGACATCAACATGGACGAGGGGCTCCTCGATTCGGTCGAGGCGATGAAGACGTTCCTCAACCTCATCGCGTCGGAGCCCGACATCTCGCGCGTCCCGATCATGGTCGACAGCTCGCGCTTCGAGGTGATCGAGGCGGGCCTGAAGTGCATCCAGGGTAAGGCGATCGCAAACTCGATCAGCCTCAAGGAAGGGGAAGACGTCTTCCGTGAGCAGGCGCGAACGCTGTTGCGGTTCGGCGCGGGCGCGGTCGTCATGGGCTTCGACGAGACGGGGCAGGCGACCGAGATCGACCACAAGGTGGAGATCTGTAAGCGAGCCGTCTCGATCCTGGTCGACGAGGTC
Organism: uncultured Bradymonadales bacterium; assembly: GCA_964411125.1. Taxonomy (GTDB): domain Bacteria; phylum Myxococcota_A; class Bradymonadia; order Bradymonadales; family Bradymonadaceae; genus JBFIHF01. The sequence continues at coordinate 6,777 of CAYPJU010000025.1, forward strand.
GGGTTCGACCGGCTCGACGTCATCTACGACCCGAACATCCTGACGGTCGCGACCGGCATGTCGGAGCACGACGACTACGCGATCAACTTCATCGAGGCGGTGCGTCGCATCCGCGCCGAGGTCCCCGGCATCAAGCTGTCGGGCGGCGTCTCGAACATCTCGTTCTCGTTCCGCGGGAACGATGTCGTGCGCGAAGCGATCCACGCGGCGTTCCTCTACCACGCCATCGCGGCGGGCCTCGACATGGGGATCGTCAACGCGGGCCAGCTCGAGGTGTACGAAGAGGTGCCAAAGAAGCTCCTCGAACACGTGGAGGACGTCCTCTTCAACCGACGTCCCGACGCGACCGAGCGGCTGGTCGAGCTCGCCGAAGAGGTGAGGGGGAGCGGCAAGAAGGAAGAGAAGACGCTCGAGTGGCGCAACGCGCCCGTTCAGGAGCGTCTGCGGCACGCCCTGGTCAAAGGGATCGTCGAGTTCGTGGAGGACGACACCGAAGAGGCGCGGCAGCAGTACGAGCGACCGCTGGAGGTGATCGAAGGTCCGCTCATGGACGGGATGCGGATCGTCGGCGACCTCTTCGGGCAGGGGAAGATGTTCCTGCCGCAGGTCGTGAAGTCGGCGCGCGTGATGAAGAAATCGGTCGCCTACCTCACGCCGTTCATGGAAGCGGACAAGCGCGAAGGGGAGGCCGAAGATGCCGGGACGGTGCTCCTCGCGACCGTCAAGGGAGACGTCCACGACATCGGAAAGAACATCGTCGGCGTCGTCCTAGGCTGCAACGCATACCGGGTCGTCGACCTCGGCGTCATGGTCCCGGCCGACAAGATCCTGGACGCTGCCGAGGCGGAAGGTGCGGACGTCATCGGGCTGAGCGGGCTCATCACGCCGTCGCTCGACGAGATGGTCGTCGTCGCCAAACAGATGAAGCGCCGCGGGATGAAGAAGCCCCTGCTGATCGGCGGAGCGACGACGAGCAGCAAGCACACGTCCGTCAAGATCGCGCCCGAGTACGACGCGCCGACGATCCACGTCCTCGACGCTTCGCGCGCCGTGAACGTCGTCGAAAGTCTCCTCAACGACGCCAAGCGCGACGATTTCGTCGCCGCCAACGTCGAGCGGCAGGAGAAAGACCGCGCGAGCTATCTCGCCCGCGACGATTCCAAGAAGTTGAGCTTCGCCGACGCGGTCGCGAACCGCGACACGTTCGAGTGGAAGGCCGAGGACGTCGCGCGCCCCGACGTCACCGGGGTGCAGGTCGAAACGCCGAAGCTCTCCGAGCTCGTCGGTTACATCGACTGGACCCCGTTTTTCACCGCGTGGGAGCTTCGCCATCCCTACCCACGGATCCTCGAGCACGAGCACTACGGCGAGCAGGCCCGTGAGACGTTCGCCGCAGGGCAGGCGATGCTCGAGAAGATCGTCGCCGACGAGACGTTGCAGGCGCGTGGCGTGTGGGGGCTTTTCCCCGCCAACTCCGACGGGGAAGACGTCATCCTCTGGGAAGACGACGATCGAACCTCCGAGCGGCTGCGGTTCTGCATGCTTCGCCAGCAGAAGATTCGCCCCGGAGCCAACCAGGCGAACCACTCGCTCGCCGACTGGATCGCGCCACGCGACTCCGGGCTGCAAGATTGGATGGGGGCGTTCGCGGTCACGACCGGTCACGGCATCGAGGAGGCGCTGCGCGACCTGCACGCCGATCACGACGACTACGGCGCGATCATGCTGAAGATCCTCGCCGACCGGCTCGCCGAAGCGTTCGCCGAATACCTGCACGCGAAGGTGCGTAAGGCCTGGTACGCCCACGACGAGTCGTTGGATGGCGAGGCGCTGATCGCTGAGAAGTACCGCGGAATCCGTCCGGCACCGGGCTATCCCGCGTGCCCGGACCACACCGAGAAGGCGAAGATCTGGGATCTGCTGGACGTCCCCACCAACGCGGGGATGTCGCTGACGGAGAGCTTCGCGATGCAGCCGGGCGCCGCGGTGTCGGGCTGGTACCTCGGCCATCCGCGCAGCCGATACTTCTCGATCACGCGGCTCGGGGAAGATCAGGTCGCCGACTACGCCCGCCGCAAGGGAATGTCGGTCGAGGAAGTGGAGCGGTGGCTCGCCCCGTATCTGTCCTACTGACACCGCGGACGAGTCCGCCGAACTTCCGTTCGCCGAGCGCAGTTGCTAAGACCAGCGTCACCCTTGGACGAGGCTGGCTTTGAAGAACCGTGCTCTCTGGCTGATGCTCGTGACCGGATGCGCCGCGTGCGGAGGGAAACAGACACCGCCATCATCCGAACCGTCACCTCCTACCGCGGAGATTCGGATCGATGGGCATCGTCGGCTGAGCGATGCGGTCGAACCCAGGAAGTATACGCTCGAACTGACCATCGATCCTGCGAAGGACTCCTTCGCCGGAAAGGTGGCGATCGAGGTGGTGCTGCACGAGGAAACTCGGGTGATCCATCTTCATGCGGACGAGCTCGACATCGCGTCTGCCACGATCAGTCGGCGGGGTGAGTCGATGGCGGCCGAAGCGCGGGCGGGGGAGAACGAGGGTCTGGCGCTCGTCCTCCCGGCGGAACTGTCCCCGGGGCCGGCGACCATCAGCATCGAATACCGGGCGCCCCTCGACGAGGTGCCGAACGGGCTCTACCGGGTGAAGGTCGACGAAGAATGGTACGTCTACTCGCAGTTCGAGCCGCTGGAGGCCCGATCGGCGTTCCCGTCGTTCGACGAACCTCGGTTCAAGACGCCGTACGCGGTCACGATGCGCGTGCCGCAGGGGAACCTGCCGCTGACGAATACCCTCGCTGCGGGGGTCTCCACGCAGGGCGAATTCACGGCGGTCGAGTTCGACGAATCGAAGCCGATGCCGACCTATCTCGTCGCGTTCGCGGTCGGTCCGTTCGACATCGTCACCGCGCCGGAAGGCGCGATCGAGGGGGTGCCGCTGAGGCTGGTCGCGACGCGCGGCAAAGGCGCGCTCGGCGCATGGATGCTCGAGAAGACGCCCGAGATCCTGGCCCGAAACGGGGACGAGGCTCTGTGGCAGTCGTACGTGGAAGCGCTCCGCGCCGGGCCGCCGACTCCGACGGCACGGAGAGCGCTCATCCGGGGGCTCGGCAGCTTCCGCGACGCGACTCTGCTTCGGAAGAGCCTCGCGCTCTTCCTCGACGGGACGCTGCTCGCCCAGGACATGAGAAATCTCCTCGGTCCGACATACGACGAGGAAGAGACGTTTGCCGTGACGTGGTCGTGGTTCACCCGGAACTACGATGCGATCGTGGAGAAAGTCGGGCCCAAGGCGGCGCCGAGGTTGCCCCGGTTCGCCGGCGGGTTCTGCGATGCGGCCGGTGCGGCCGCCGTCCGCGAGTTCTTCGAGCCCCCGGCGCGCCGTCCGTCAGGCACCGAACGTGTGCTCTCGAACACCCTCGAGAGCATCGCCCAGTGTGCACGGCGTCGCGCCTATCTGCGGGATGCCGTGACCGATTTCTTAGGAGAGTGAGGTGTCGAGATGCTCTATGTCGTTTCCGTGACAGTGGACGCAGACGTCCATCAGGACTGGCTTCGGTGGATGCGTGACGTCCACGTTCCCGACGTGGTCGCCACCGGCTGTTTTCAGTCGGCTACGATGGCTCGAAACACAGATGGGGACACCACCGATCGGTTTGCGTACCGGATCCTCTACCACGCCCATTCTCCCGAGATGCTCGACAAGTATCAGCGCGAGTTCGCTCCCGATCTGAAACGAGAGCATTCGGAGCGCTATCAGGGCTCCGTTTCGGCGTCCCGCGAGATCCTGCCGGTGATCGCGACGCTGTACGGAGATCGGGGCTGACGCGCCACGATCTGTCGCGCCTTTCCCACAGTCAGGACCCGGATCCAGCCATGGAGAGCCGACATGAGGCTGGATCGCATCCTGCATCGTGTTCCGTCGCGAAGGCTTTGGTCACCATTTGCGGAACAAAACTCGCTCGGTTGCGTTTCACCCTTGTAAATGAAAATCATTTTCATTATCAAGAAAGGGTCAGTGAGGGACAGACGTCATGCTCGAAAAGATTCTCGGTAGTTTGCTCGGTGAAACGGAAGGCTCGCGCGTCGAGCTCGTTCAGGTCGCCGAACCAGGAGAGACCCCGACCCTGGAGATTCGCCTGCTGCACGATGCGGGTGACCTCGGCTGGACCGTCCACAAGCGGATCCGGCTCGCCGCCGGTCAGATCGGCGACCTTCGCGATGCGCTGAACATGATGGACATCGACGCCCGCGAAGCTCGGCCCGAGCCGGCACGCTCGCACCTGCGATTGGTCGAAGTCGCCTGACCGACCGCCTCGAACCCGACGAAAAAAAGCCACCGTCTTCACGGTGGCTTTCTTGTCTCTGGCGCTGCCAGCTTCACTGCGGTCGAAGCGCGATCAGCCCGACTTCTTCTTGCTCTTCTTCGGAAGCTGTTTGGCGCTGAACGAGACTTTCTGCGTCAGCTTGCGCATCTCGTCGACGTGCTCTTGCTCTTCGGCGATGTGCTCCTCGAGCCAGAAGATGTGACCCTTCGCGGCCCCGGTCTCCACGGCGATCTCGTGGGCTTTCTCCCACGCGGCCAGCGCGTCGACCTCGAGGTCGAGCACCGCTTCGAGCATTCCGTCGAAGTCGGCGGCCTGCCGGATCCGTTGCGGCTCCACGGTCGGGATGCCGCCGAGCGCCGTAATGCGGTTCGCGACCAGCAGCGCGTGCTGATGCGCCTCCTCACTCCCTTCCTCGAAGAACTCCGCAAAGGTCTCTCGGTTGGGGCCAGTCACCATGACACTGTGTTGCAGATACTGGATGACTCCGGCGAGCTCCCACGCGAGGACGTCGTTGAGTTGGTCGATAAACTTCTTTTCGCTCATGCAATGTCTCCTTGGTGACGACGATTGCAACGTAGGTGTCGAGCATGGGTGGGTCAAGCTGAAATCGGAAAAAACGCAATTAAATCAATAAGTTGCGAATGAATTTCATTTTCAATTTCATGTTATGGATGCGAGAATTTCGGGGCGAACTGAGGTAAGGTGTCTGGCAATGAAGGCTTTTCTCGTTCTCTGGGCGGTCCTCTTCGTAGCCGCGTGTAAGCCGCCGGTGGAGCCGGGGCCGAAGCCGACTCCGGATCCGCGGGGGCCGCCCGAGGGTCAGGACGGCTCCGAATGCGTCACGTCCAACAACTGTGACGGGGGTTCGTGCCTCCCGTCGGTCAATGGATGGCAGGAGGGGTATTGCACGACCCTCGACTGCCGCGAAGGCTGTAACGGGGACGACTCGGTCTGCATTAGTTTCCTCGACGGTTCGTCGCTCTGCCTCGATGGCTGCGAATCCACCGGCGATTGCCGGTTCGGGTACGTTTGCCGCGAGGTCGACGCGAGCGCCACGAAGGTCTGCTTTCCGGGAGAAGCGGACGGTCCCGCCGCGGGGCGAATCGGGGCAGCGTGTGCGTCTGACGACGACTGCGGTGGGGCCGCCGAGTGCGACACGTCGTTCCCCGGCGGGTACTGCGTGCTTCAGGGTTGTGCGGGACTCTGCGACGAGGGTTCGGCATGCGTCGACGACGGGGACGGAGTGCGATGTCTCGACGCATGTCTCGAGACCCGTGACTGCCGCGTGGGTTATTTGTGCGAGGAGGGCATCTGTCGTCCCGCCGAGGAGACCCCGGCCGACGTCGCATTCGACGTCACCGCGACCGCGCTCGGCATCGACTGCGAGGCTGCCGAATCTCTGGGGGAGGAGGACGGAACGCTCCTGTGGAGCATTCCGTTCGAGGTGAGCGAAGCGGCGACTACCTACACGGTCGTCCCGCTGGTCCGGCGAGGCGCAGTACGGCCAACCGCACTGGTCACCCCCTCGCAGCGGGTCGACCTCGTGACGGACTACCGGCACCACAACGTCCGCGCGCAGGAGTTTCAGGCGTTCTCGCAGTCGGGGCAGGGGACCCAGGGCGCGGTCTCGATCGACTGGCCGATCATGGTGCCCTACGCCCCGCAGTACGCCGACCTTCTGGAACCAGGCGCCCATGCGATCGAGGTGTCGACGAACCTGGACGCGCCGTGTCTCTACGTGCTCGAGACCGTCGAACCGGGACGCTCCCTCGACCTCGACATCTACATGGTCGGTACGGAGCTCGACGCGGACGCGGCGCGAACCGACGGTGATCTGAACGAGGTGCTGCAGCGCGTCGAAGAGCTACTGCTCCTGGCGGGCATCGGGCTCGGGGAGGTGCAGTTTCGCGATGTTCCGCGCGAGATCGGGGAGCGCTACGCTTTCGTTCGAGATCTACGGGAGGTGAAGCGCGTCACGGCGTACGGTGCTCCGCGCGACGCGACGCGACAGGGCCACCTCGTCGTCGATGTCTTCCTCGTGGAGGACATCCAGATTCGCGACGCGACGGTGCTCGGCCTGTCGGCCGGGCTCCCCGGAGCACCGGGTCTGCATGGCAACGCCGGGAACGGGCTCGTCTTCACCGTCGCAGATCTCGGGGACGACAACGACTTCGTCGCTCACATCATGGCGCATGAGCTCGGACACTATCTCGGGTTGCGACACACGACCGAGATCGTCAGAGGCACCGGGACCGACGAGGAGGCCACGATCGAAGCGCTCCTCGGGACGACCGACCCGATCGAGGACACCCCGTTCTGCGACCGGCTGCTGCAGCGGCTCCCCACATGCCCGGACGTCGAGAACCTCATGTTCCCCGCCGCCCCGTTGGGCAACCTCGATCCGGTCCTCACTGCATCGCAGGGCGCCGTCCTCGAGAGTAGCGCCCTCGTGAAGCCGTGAGCGCCGTTCTGAGCGACGCGGTTTACTCACAGCGGCAGATCTGCCACTACTTTTCCCGATGAAGACACGCAACGCGCTCACAATCGGCCTGCTCCTGACCAGCATCGCCACGAGCTGTCGCTGCGGCGACGAGCATCCGGGCTGGCAACTCTACGAGGACGTGTCGCTGCGCGAAGACGTCGCCAACGTGGAGGATCTCACGGTGGTGGAGGATTTCGGGGTCGACCTGCCGGCCGAGACGGACGCAGGCTGGCAGCCCGAAGAGGTGGTCGAGGACGTCCCGATCGACCACGCGCTCAACGAGCGAACGTCCCTCGCCGTGGACGACGACGGGACGCTCTTCCTCGGGTACCACCGCTGCGTCGACGAGAACTGCGGCGAAGTCGATCTGGTCGTCGCGCGACGCGCGCGCGGCGCGAGCCGGTTCACCCACGAGACGGTCAAGCGGCAGCGGGGCACCTTTGGGATCGCCGTCGCCAACCCCGAAGAGGTGGTCGCGGCGTTTCTCGACCCGACCGACAACACGTTCAAGGTCTCGCGGCGCCTCGGGCCGAACGAATGGGAGTTCCGCGCGTTGGGGGTTCGCCGCACAGGCGTTTCCGACGGACTGGACCTCGCCCCGGACGCCGACCGAATGTTCGTCACCTTCGCGAACGAGCGTGGTGATCCCGTCTCCCTCTTCGTGCTGGCGCAAGAGCAGTGGCGGGCCCTCGCGAGCCTCGACATCGGCGAGGCGTCGGCGGCGTACGAGCGCGGTCTCGCATCCGACAACCAGGGCAATCTCTACCTTACCCACCGCAGGGGCCCCGACCCTAGTCCGTGGGGCGTCGCGCGCTACTCATTCGCCGCCGGCGAGTGGACCGACCGCATCTACTACGAGCAGACGCCGCGGCCGCGGCCGAGCTCGATGCTCGTCACCGACTCGCGCCGCATATGCATCGCGGGTGACGTCGATTTTCGCTGGTTGACGATCACGTGCGGCGACATGACGAACCTCGAGCGCGACCGGTGGCAGCTCGACGAAGAGGTCGCGCTCGGTGCCGGTGGCTACTCCTCGATGCTCGAAGGTACCGACGGGTCGCTGTACGTCGCCTATCCCTCACAGGACAACACGTTGCTGCGGCTGGCAGAGAAGCCCGCCGATTCCGACGTCTGGTCTGCCCAGACCGTCATCGAGCGCAATGCGTTCGGCGTCTCCACGATCATCGACGACGCCGACCTCCTCGTCATCTCGTACTACACGTGCGAGGGGGGGCGGTGCTCGCTGCAGATCGTCAGCCAGCGCCAGTGAATCCGCTCATTTCCAACCCTCGATCACCTTCGCGCCCGTCGGGATCTGGAACACGCCCCGCGACATGTTGGGCATGAACTGAATCTCGGTCACCGCGACGTCGGTCACCTTCTCGCCGATCTCCCCCGTCTCTTCGTCGAACTCGAAAGTGCGGTGGGCAGTGGCGAAGGTCAGCCCTGCCGCCGTCGCATCGCCGTCGTATGCCATCAGCTTTTCGGCGCCGTGACCGCCGTCGGGGTAGAACCCGGGGTACGAGACGACGTAGCGGATGGCGCGAACCCGCCGGTCTTCCTTGTCGAGGTAGAGGATGTAGTAGTCGCCGGGGGCGTCGCCCGTGCCGGCGTCGAACGTCGCCTTCACGAGGTCGTACGTCTCGCCTTCGAACTCTGCGTCTTCGAGGCGCTCGAAGTTGACCCCGGGGTCGGCGAGCACGAACGGAATACCGACGAAGTAGTAGGGGGTGAGTGCCCAGAAGCGTGGGTTGGTCCCGACCTCGGCGTCGGCGGGGAAGACCCATGCTTTCGATCCGTCCCACCCGAACGCGGTGGTGCGACGCGGCGCGACTTCGTGGCGGGCGAGCGCGGAGTACGTGTCGATGAGCTGGTAGGTGTCGGTCGCATCACGTCCCTTCGGCTTGTAGGCGAAGCGAAAGTGGAACAACCCGTTCGAGAACCAGGGCTCGAGTCCTCCCTGGGTCTGGATCGCGTCCCAGACGAGCTTGCCCGCCGGGTCGGCGCCGAGTCTCGACTTCGCGTCGGCGATCCGCGCCGCGATCGCGGCTTCGGTCGGAGGCACCATGGTCGCTCCCGACTCCGGCGCCGTCTGGGGTGCCCCGGCCGGGGCCGACTCCCCGGCGCTCTCGTCGGAGACCGGATCGGTCTGCTCGACCGGCGACGCCTCGGCGGTCTGGGCCGATTTGTCTGAGGAACATGCGGATGCGGCGGCGACGAGGGCGACGATTACGAGTTGTCTCACGGGAAACCGTAGCGTGGGTGACGTTTTGGGGAACGTAGCCGACCGGGTCGGGGGAGTACAGCGGTCCCCACCCGGCTGTGGTCAGCCGAGGTGCCGACGGACGAAGTCGTCCATTTCCGACCACGTCGCCGTCAGCCACAGCAGCTCCCCCTCGGTCCATGGGTGAACGCCGGCGAGCATCAGGCGGAAATCGTCGCTGCCCGAATTGCCCGCCTGTTCGTGCGCGAAGGCACAGATGATGCGCAGCGCTTTGAGCGACGCCCCCGTCAGCGCACCTTCTGCGTGCCGCCACCGCGACGCCATGTGTCGCAGCGCGAGCTCGGCGTCTCCATTTCGGATCCAGATGATCGCTTCGACCAGCAGCAGGCGTCCGTCGCCGCGATGCGGCAGCCGTTGCCTCGCCTGCTCCACGTAGGAAGCGGCGCGTTCGAGGTTACCAACCACTCCGTGGCAGAGGGCGGTTTCGATGTAGAGGTTCGGGACGAGCGGGCGCATGGCGCGGGTCGTCATGCGGCCGCTCGTCTCGACCGCATTCAGGAGGCTGAGCGCGCGCTGCGGCCGTCCCTCCATCCGGTAGACCACGGCGCGGTTCAAGACGAAGACGGCGTGCGACCAACCCCACCGGTTGCGCGAAAGGTCGTCGAAGATCAGCGCGGCGTCGTCGTACTCGCCGGCGGCGAGCAGGGTGATGCCGTCTTGATTTTGTTGGTTCGTCCGCACGATCGAGCGCCGCAGGCGCCAGATCAGGAAGAGGCTCGGTGCCAGGGGGATGAGCGCGATGAGCGGGGTGCCCAGGAACAGGATGCCGAACGTCGCCATCACCAGGCCGATCCACGCGACGAACCCGATGATTCGGGGGCCGGGGATGCGCATTGGCTGGTAGTGTCGCTCGGGCGGCATCAGCTCGGTGGAGCTGATGCGTGCCGGAAGGCGGCTCATGTGAGCCCTTCGGTCTTCAAGAACTTCGCCATCTCGGGCCAGTCGGTGCCGAGCCAGTCGAACTCGCCGTCGAGCCATGGATCGACGGGCTCGAGCTTGCGGGCGACGAGATGGCGGGGTGCGCCAGACTGCCGGAGGGCGAAGGCGTGGAGGACGTGCAGGGCCCGCAGCATCGGTTCGCGAAGCGCGTGTTGCGCGCTGTCGAGGTGCTCCGCGATGTAGTCGGCTCCGGCGGCCCAGTCGCCGTAACGAGCGTGGAGGAGCGCGTCGAGGAAGACGATCCGGCCGCGGTCTCGGGGGTGGAGACGATCGACGGCCTTACGCCGCCAGCCCCGTGCCTCCTCGAGCTGTCCCATGAGCGCGAGGCACGTGCCGAGCTCGACGTGAAGGAGAGGCTGATAGCGCCGGGCGATCCCGTGGCTGAAGGCATCCGAGCGGTTGATCGCGTTGAAGAGCGAGTACGCCCGCCGCGGCCGTCCCTCGAGGACGAACGCGACGGCGCGATTGAAGACGTAGATCGGATGCGCGTTGGTCTTTCGTTCCGATGACGTCAGGGAGTCGAAGATACCAGCAGCCTCGCCGACCCGCCCGCTGTTGAGGAGGTGGACGGCGGTCTGGTTCTGCTCCACGGCTGCGGAGTGCGCCGCGTGTTGGAAGAGGACCCGGCCGAAGAAGATGATCACGAAGAGCATCGCCGGGAAGACCGACGTCGTCAGCCAGAGCACGGTGAAGACGGTGAGAAAGACGACGAGGAACGTGCTGACGACCCCACCACCGTACGAGGCGCGGGGGCGGTACCGCTCTTCGGGCGGCATCATGTCGTGGATCGGCATCCGGGAGATTCCGACGCCTCGTTCGTCCACGCGCAGCAACGCTTGTCGAGGGATTCCCATCGAGCCGATTATGTCACGGCGCCACGCCAAATCAAAGGCCGGGCGCCCAACCGAGGGGCACGGTCCTCACAGCAGCGACAGCGCGACCTCGACGACGTTCTCGACCGTGAAGCCGTACTTTTCGAACACGACCTCCGCAGGGGCGGAGTGACCGAACTTGTCGATCGTGATCGACTTGCCCTCCGGTCCGATCCAGCGGTCCCAGCCGAACGACACCCCTGCTTCGACGGCGACCCGTGCACGAACCGCGCGCGGGAGGACCTGCTCGCGCCAGGCGGGATCCTGCGCCTCGAACAATTCCCAACACGGCATGCTCACGACGCGGGGTTGATGGCCCGCTTCGACCAGCCGCTCCCACGCTTCGAGGCAGAGCGAAACTTCGCTCCCCGTCGCCAGGAGCAGGATGTTCGGAGACGTCGATGGCGCCTCGGCGATCACATAGCCTCCGCGGCTGGCGTCGCCGCGCTGCTCGTGCTCGCTCAGGTCCAGAGTCGGGACGTCCTGGCGGGTCAGCGCGAGGCAGCTCGGACCATCACGGCGCTCGATCGCGAGCTTCCAGCACGCGGCGACCTCGTTCGCGTCCGCAGGACGGAACACCCAGTAGTTCGGCGTCGCTCGCAGGGAAGCCAGATGCTCGACCGGCTGGTGGGTCGGGCCGTCCTCACCGAGGCCGATCGAATCGTGGGTGAACACCATCAGCGACGGGATGTGGCTGAGGGCAGCGATCCGAAGGGCGGGCCGCATGTAGTCGGCGAACTGTAGGAAGGTTGCGCCGAACCCACGGACGCCACCGTGAAGGCACATGCCGTTCACGATCGCCGCCATCCCGTGCTCGCGGACCCCCCAGTGAATGTTCTGCGCGTCGTAAGCCCCCTTTTCCATGACCCCGAACTCTTCGTGCAGCGTCTTGGTCGAGCCCGCGAGGTCCGCCGATCCCCCCGTCAATTCGGGTAGAGAGGCGTACATCGCCCGGACGACCTTTCCGCCCGAGGCGCGCGTCGCCATCCCCTTTGCGCTCGGTTCGAAGGTCGGAAAGTTCGACGTCCAGTCCTCCGGCAGCTCACCACGGATGCGGCGCACCAGCTCCGCGTGCTTTTCGGGATTCTTCTCCTGGTACTCGGCGAGCCGCGCTTCCCAATCCTTCTGGGCGCGCGCGCCGGCATCACTACGGTCCATGTGCTCGCGGACTTCGTCGGGGACGAAGAAAGGCTCGTCGTAGGGCCAGCCCAGGTTCTCCTTCGTCCGCGCGATCTCCTCGTCCCCGAGCGGCGATCCGTGCGAGCTCGACGAGTCCGCCTTGTTCGGCGACCCGAACCCGATGATCGTCTTCACCGAGATCAGGGTCGGCTTGTCGGACTGGAGTTTCGCGCGTTCGATCGCCTCGTGGATCGCCTCGATGTCGTTGCCGTCGTCGACCTGGTCGACGTCCCAGCCGTAGGCTTCGAAGCGTTTCAGAACGTCCTCGGTGAACGAGATGTCCGTGCGTCCGTCGATGGTGATGTTGTTGTCGTCGTAGAGGAAGATCAGCTTGCCGAGCCCAAGGTGGCCGGCGAGCGCGCACGCCTCGTGCGTCACCCCTTCCATCAGGTCGCCGTCCGAGCAGATGCCGAAGGTGTAGTGGCTTATCACGCCGTCGAAACGCGCGTTGAGCTGCGCCTCCGCCATCGCCATCCCCACCGCGGTCGACAACCCCTGCCCGAGCGGCCCGGTGGTCGTCTCGACTCCTCGGGTGATGTGAACTTCGGGGTGGCCCGGCGTGACGCTGCGCCACTGACGGAAGTTTCGAATCTGCTCCATCGTCATCTGCTCGTACCCGGTCAGGTGGAGCAGCGAATAGAGCAGCATCGACGCATGACCGTTCGACAGCACGAACCGATCGCGATCGAACCACTCGGGATCAGCCGGATTGTGCGACAGATGCCGCTGCCACATCACGTACGCAGCAGCGGCGAGCCCCATCGGGGCGCCGGGATGGCCGCTGTTCGCCTTCTGAACGGCGTCCATCGAGAGAGTTCGAATCGTGTTGATCGAGAGATTGGCCAGGTCGGTCATCGGGCGACTCCGCGAGGTTTCGCGGTTTCTCCCAAGAGGGAGATTTCCTGTCAACGGTCGACGCCGACGAAGATCAGGAGCATCGAGGCGAGCCCCCCCGTCAGCAGGGCTCGTCGACGGGACAACCCGCGTTCGCTCGACTCTCGATCGTCGCCATGTCGGCCATCACGTCGATCGTCACCCCTTCGGTGACCCCGTCCGCGACCTCGATCGAGACGAACGTCGAGCCTTCGTTGACCGCAAAGACGGTCCCATCCTCTTTCACGTCGGCGATGTCCCGCTTGCTGCTCGTAAAAGTGATCGTCGGGGAGAGGATCCGCTTGTGGTTCTCGTCGAAGACCGAAGCGTCGATCTGCGACGTCTGGCCCCGGACCATCGCGAATTCGCGGTCCATCACGAAGACGTCGGTCGGCTCGCCGCATGGTTCGCAGTGCAGCGTCCCGCCGCATGAATCGGGGCCGCTACCGCAGCTCCATTCGCACGTCGCGGGCCGACAGGTGTATTGCGGCGGGGCATCCGCCTTCGCCGGGGCGATCTCGTCGTCTTCGGGCGAGGGCAGGTCCGTCGCCGTGTCGATCTCGACGATCGCGACGTCTGCGGGCTCGGGTTGATCCATGGCATCGCCGCAGGCGGGGAGGCCCAACAGCATGAGCGTGAAAACCAGCGCGTATCGTTTCATCGGAGCATCCATTCATCGAAGTAAACATTTTCAATCATTTAGCATTCAATCCATTCGACGCTTACGAACCTATGCACACCGCGGGACTGTCCACCTCCGCGGAGGTCGGCGTGGCCGGCTTGATGAGGTCCCATCCGTGCTCACTCCACGATAGATCTTTGTTGGCGATGCTCCGTTCGTACGATGAGCGGAGCAGGAGGAGCGATGCGAAACAGTTCGTTGGCAGTCGGCGTCGTCGCGATGTTGGTGATGGCCATGACCCTCGCGGTGGCGGCGGCACCCCTCGCCGGAGAGGAGCGTCAGACGCTCGCCAGTGTGGGCCCCGCGCTCCCTCCGGCCGACCCGTCGGCTTATCCGTTCGTCGCCGACGAATGGCGCCCCACCATTTCTCTTCGAGACCGGTTCGGCGTCCCCGATGGATTCCACCGCGTTCCGGTCGAGCCGGGCAGCTTCGGCGCTTGGCTCAGGGTTCTCCCGCTTCGGACCGACAGCGAGGCGGTCCACGCCTACGACGGAAGAAAGATCTCTGCGCCCGCGGCGGCAGTCGCCGCGCTCGGGGTCGGAGAGAGAAACCTCCAGCAATGTGCGGACTCGGTGATCCGGCTCCACGCCGAGTGGCTCCGCGCAAGCGGCCGAAGCCGAGAACTCGCCTACCACTTCACGAGCGGCGACCGCGTCACCTTCGACGACTGGCGGGCGGGGGAGCGCCTTCGGATCTCGGGCTCGAGCGTGAAGCGTTCGCGTGGGCCGGCGCGGTCGAGCGATCGCGGCTCCTTCCACCAGTGGCTCGAGCTCGTCTTCATGTACGCGGGCACGCGCTCGCTCCACCGTGACGCCAACCCGGTCACACCCGGCGACGTTCGGCCCGGCGACTTCTTCGTGGCGCCGGGCTCGCCCGGCCACGCCGTCATCGTGCTCGACGTGGCGATCGACGAGGCCGGTCATCGCGTCGCGCTCCTCGGTCAGGGGTTCATGCCCGCCCAGGACTTTCACGTCCTGAAGAGCTCTCGCGCAACGATCGCCGCGGTCTGGTTCCCTCTACCAGAAAAGCCCGACGACCGAATGAAGACCCCCAGTTGGGAGGCCTTCACCGGTCGCCAGGCTTTTCGGTTCGTCGCGCAGTAGCGGCGGGTCAGGCGGCGTCTTTCACACGCCCGAACACGAGCTCTCCGTCCTCGGCGTCCACCTCGATGGTGTCGCCCGGTACGAAGTCGCCGGCGAGGAGGTGCTTCGCGAGCTCGTTCTGGATCTCCTTCTGGATCGCCCGCTTGAGCGGTCGCGCACCGAACACCGGGTCGAACCCGAGGTCGGCGAGGAGGACCTTCGCCTCGTCCGTCAGCGTCATCGACAGCCCACGCTCGGCGAGGAGCCCGTGCAGACGGCGCAACTGGATCTCGACGATGTGCGTCATGTCCTCGCGCGTCAGCGAGCGGAACATGATGATGTCGTCGATCCGGTTGAGGAACTCCGGCCGGAAGTGACTCCGAAGCTCGTCGTTCACCAGCGCCTCCGCCTTGTCGGGATCGCTGTGCACCCACTCCTGGATGTGATGCGACCCGACGTTGGAGGTCATGATGATGATGGCGTTCCGGAAGTCGACCGTGCGTCCCTGGCCGTCGGTGAGCCGCCCCTCGTCGAGGATCTGGAGCAAGACGTTGAAGACGTCGGGGTGGGCCTTCTCGATCTCGTCGAAGAGCACCACCGTGTAAGGGCGTCGTCGCACGTGCTCGGTCAGGTATCCACCTTCGTCGTAGCCCACGTAGCCGGGCGGGGCTCCGATGAGCCGCGCCACCGAGTGCTTCTCCATGAACTCCGACATGTCGATGCGAACCATCGCCTGGTCGTCGTCGAACAACTGGTAGGCGAGGGTGCGGGCGAGCTCCGTCTTCCCGACGCCGGTCGGTCCCAGGAAGATGAACGAGCCGATCGGGCGCTCGGGGTCCTGCAGCCCACTTCGGGCGCGGCGGATCGCATCGGCGACCGCCTGCACCGCCTCTTCCTGTCCGACGACTCGCTTGTGGAGGCGATCTTCGAGCTGCAGCAGCTTCTCCTGCTCGCCTTCGAGCATCTTCTCGACCGGGATGCCGGTCCAACGGGCGACGATGCTCGCGATGTCGTCTTCGGTGACCTCCTCGTTGAGGAACGAGCCGGTCTCCTGGACCGCCTTGAGCTCCTCTTCTCTCTCGGCCTGCTGCTTTTCGAGCTCGGGGATCCGACCGAACCGAATCTCCGCCGCGCGATCGAGCTCACCGGAGCGCTCGGCGCGGTCGTATTCGATCCGCAGGTCTTCGATGTCCTGCTTGATCGACCGAAGCCCCCCGATGACCTCCTTCTCGCTCATCCACTGCGCCTTCATGCCGCTCGCCGTCTCTCGGAGTTCGGCGATGTCGGATTCGATCTCCGCCAGGCGCGCCTTGCTCGCCGCGTCCTTCTCCTTCTTGAGCGCCTGCCGCTCGATCTCGAGCGACGTGATGCGTCGTTCGAGGCGGTCGATGTCTTTGGGGAGGGACTCGATCTCCATCTTCACCCCCGCCGCGGCTTCGTCCATCAGGTCGATCGCCTTGTCGGGGAGGAACCGGTCGGTGATGTAGCGGTTCGCCATCTGGGCCGCGGCGACGAGCGCGTTGTCGGCGATCCGGATCCCGTGGTGGACCTCGTAGCGCTCCTTGAGCCCGCGGAGGATCGTCACGGTGTCTTCCACCGACGGTTCGTCGACGAAGACCGGCTGGAAGCGTCGCTCGAGCGCCGCGTCCTTCTCGATGTACTTTCGGTATTCGTCGAGCGTCGTCGCGCCGATCGCGCGAAGCTCTCCGCGTGCGAGCGCGGGTTTGAGCATGTTGGAGGCGTCCATCGAACCTTCGGCAGCGCCAGCCCCGACGAGCGTATGGAGCTCGTCGATGAACATGATGATCTCGCCCTCGGCCGACGTGACTTCCTGCAGCACCGCCTTGAGCCGCTCTTCGAACTCGCCGCGGAACTTCGCCCCGGCGACGAGCGCGCCGAGGTCGAGCGAGACGACCCGCTTGTTGCGCAGGCTGTCGGGCACGTCGTTCGACGCGATTCGCTGCGCGATCCCTTCGGCGATGGCGGTCTTACCGACCCCCGGTTCACCGATGAGGACCGGATTGTTCTTGGTGCGCCGGCTCAACACCTGCAGGGCGCGCCGGATCTCCTCGTCGCGACCGATGACGGGGTCGAGTTTGCCGCGCTGGGCCACCTCGGTCAGGTCGCGAGTGTACTTCTCCAGCGCCTGGAACTTCCCTTCCGGGTCGACGTCGGTGACCCGCTGGTTTCCGCGGACCTCGCGCATCGCCGTCAGGACGTCGTCGCGCTTGATGCCGTTGTCGGCGAGCACTTTCTTGGCCTGGTCCCCCTTGTCGCACAGCGCGAGCAGGAGGTGCTCCGTCGAGACGTACTCGTCGGAGAGTTTGTCGGCTTCGGATTGAGCGGCCTTCATCAGCTCGCGGAACGAGTTCGCCATGTAGACGTTCCCGCCCTCGCCGCGCGGCAGCTTCGACAGCTCCGCTTCGGCGGCCTTCATGAGGCGCTCGACGGCGACGCCGAGCTTTCGAACGATGGGGACCACGATCCCGTCTTCCTGCTTCAGCAGGGCGACGAGGAGGTGGGTCGGTCGAACTTCTGGATGTCCGGAGGCTTCGGCGATCTCTTGCGATTCCGCCAATGCCTCGCGGGATTTGATCGTAAACTTGTCGTAGCGCATCGGCTCCCTCTCGAGCGCCCGCAATCCGGCCAGGAGTAGAGGTGAATCTGGAGCAGATTGTAGGCGATTGGTTTCGTCATCCGGGTGCGGTCACACGACTGCCCGCACCCACGAACGTTTCTGAGAGAGATATTAGGCACGTCGCCGGGGGCGGCAACCACCCTGATCCGGGCGCTGGATCATTCACTCGAGGCCGTACTCTCGAATCTTCCGAAGCAGCGTGTTGCGGCCGATGCCGAGGGCCTCTGCGGCGTGGGTGCGATTGCCTTCGAGTCGGGCGAGGACTTGCGCCACGTATCGCGCCTCGAGCTCTCTGAGCGTCGGCTCGCCGTCGGTGAGACCGCCGCGCGCGCCGCCCCCGCCCGGCAGCGACAGTTGCTCGACCGTGATCTCGTCGTCGGCGAAGATGACGGCAGATTCGAGGCAGTTCTCGAGCTCGCGGACGTTTCCGGGCCACCGATGCTGCGTGAGCCGCTCCAGCGCGGCGTCGGTGATGCGCGCGATCGAGCGACCGTGGCGGCGCGCCGCGCGCTCGACGAAATGTTCGATGAGGTGTGTCAGATCTTCTGCGCCACGCTCTCGCAGCGGGGGAACCCGCAGCTCGACGACGCGCAGCCGGTAGTAGAGGTCTTCGCGGAACGAGCCCTCCGCCATCGCCTCTTCGAGGTCACGGTTCGTCGCGGCGACGACGCGGATGTCGGCCTGCCGCCGCGCGGTGCTCCCGACGGGGGTGAAGGTCCGCTCCTGGAGCAGCACCAGGAGTTTCGCCTGCAGAGCAGGGGAGAGCTCCCCGATCTCGTCGAGGAAGAGCGTACCCCCCTCGGCGGCCCCAACCTTTCCGTCCCGCCGCTCGGTCGCCCCCGTGAACGCCCCCTTTTCGTGCCCGAAGAGTTCGCTCTCGATGAGACTCTCGGGGAGTGTCGTGCAGTCCAGGTGGACGAAGGGGCCGTCCGCCCGTCGGGAGTTGTGATGCACAGTGCGGGCGACGAGGGACTTTCCCGTCCCGGTCTCGCCGCGCAGCAAGACCGTCGCGTCGGTCTCGGCCACACGCCGCAGGTCGCGCAACAGTTTCGTCATCGCCGCCCCTTCGGCGACGACGCCGTTGAACTTCTCACCGAGGGCCAACTGCTCTTCGCGCCGGGGCGGGCGTCGTTTGGGCCGCGCGACCAGGCTCAGCCGGGGGCCGAGGGTCGTCCGTTCGAGCAGCGCGCCCGCCTGGTGAGCCAGGGTGTCGAGGAGCTCTTCGTCCTGTTCGTCGAACGAACCCGAGCGTTTGTTCAAGAGTTGCACCACGCCGATGATCCGACCGTCGCTGCCGCGGATCGGGCCGGCCAGCATGGTCCGGGTGTGGTAGCCGGTCGTCTCGTCGATCTTCTTCCAGAAGCGGGCGTCCTCCTCGCTTCGCGGAACGTTGAGGACTCGCCCGGTGCGCCCGACGAACCCCGCCACCCCCTGCGTGACCGGGACGCGCAGCTCCGGCATCTCCGGCAGATGCGCCGCGACGCTCACCAACTCGTCGGTCTCGGCGTCGAGCACGTAGAGGGTCCCTCGGTCCGCGTCCATCAGGTCGGCGACGACGTCCACCATCCGCCCGAGCAGTTGGTCGGCGCTGATCTCCTTCTGGACGAGGTCGCCGAGCGCCAGCATCAGTGCATCTTTGAAGCGATCGGGCGCCATGCGTTCGAGGCTCTGAAAGATCTGTTCGGGGAGGTGCATTCTAGCTCACCTCTCACGCTGCCGCAGCACGAGAGCTTCGTCCGAAGCCGATCGTCATCCCGTCGTACGCATTGTCGACGACGAGGCCGTTCGTGCCGACCGCGTCACGCGCGAGGGCCAACTTGGCGTCGAGCCGTTCGTCGTCGTGCGCAGGATCGTGGTGGGTGAGGACCAGGCGTCGAACCCCGGCAGCGAGGGCCACATCTACCGCGTCGAGCGGCGTGGAATGGCCCCAGCCGACCCGCGAGGGATACTCGGCGGGGAAGTACTGGGCATCCATCACCAGCACGTCGGCGCCCCGAGCGAACTCGACGAGGCGGTCGCGGCAACCCTGGCGCACCTCGACGTCCCCCGTGAACACGAAGCTGCCCCCCTCGGCCTCGAATCGATAACCGGTCGAACCGGAGGGGTGGTCGAGCTCCACCCAGCGCACCTCGACCTCACCGAATCTGCGGGTCCCGGAGGTCGGGATGGAGTGGAAGCGAAGCGCGGCCGGCGCGATGTCGAGGCCGACCGGAAACGTCGGCCGCGTCATCTGATCGGAGAGCACGTCTCGAAGCGACTCTCCGTCTCGCTCGACCGCGAAGAGGTCGATCGAGGCCCCCGGGTCGAAGAGGGGGCGAAAGAACGGGAACCCCTGCACGTGGTCCCAGTGCAGGTGTGTCTGCAGCGCGACCGCGCCGTTCCATCCTTCCGACGAGCGGCCCGCTTCGGCAGCTCCGGTACCGAAGTCGACGAGGATACGGCTCGGACCACCCCGTGGGGTGTCGTCGAGCTCGACGGAAAGGCAGGTAGTGCGCCCGCCGTGACGAACGAAGCGGGGTCCAGATACCGGCACGCTACCGCGCGTGCCCCAGAGAATGATGTGCATGCAGGCTCCTGTGGCGCGACCCCGAGCGGAACTCGCCGGGTGTCACTCCGACTGCAGAGCAACAACGATGCCGCCTCGCGGGCTCACGTGTTTTCAGGGGAAGCGGGCCTTCGTGGCGTCCTTCTGTGCCACGGTGGATCGGCAACCGGTCGAGAATCGATCAGCCGGACGGGGAGGGGAGGGTGGCGAGCGATTCGACGCTCGTCACCACTGAACGCCGAGGCCGGTTCCGAGGTAGAAGTAGTCCTGGAAGCCGAACTCGAGCTTGAACGCGATGTACTCGGCGATGTTGAAGCGCAGTCCTGCGACCGCTCCCAGAACCGGGACGATGGGAGGGATCGTCTCTTCTTTCTGCGGCGAATCGAAGTCGTTCTCGAGGTCAATCTCGCCGTCGGCGTCGTTGCATTCCTCGGGCGGGAACTCTCCGGCGTCGAGCGCTGCGCGGCAATCGGTGCCGGCGCGGGGGTTGTGCTTGAGGACCTCGCCAAGGACGAAGCCGGGGCCGATCGAGACGCCGAGATAGGGGGACAACCAGGGCTCGGGCCGCCAGAACCACCGAGAGAGGAAGGTTACCGAGAGGAGCTTCATGTCGACGAACGTCCAGTCGGCCTCGTCCACCGTCTCGTTCTTGTCGAGCCACCAACCGTCGGGCATCGAGAGGTTTGCGTAGTCGACGGCGACCCCGATCTCGTATTCGTTGGCGCGGCGCCAGACGGCTTCACCTCCGTACGAGAAGTTGGTCTGCCCCTTGGTCCAATGATTTTCGTGCTCGTCGAGGAACCAGTTGAGCATGAACCCGGGGATGATGATGGCGCGGAAGCGGCCGGCGATCATGACACCTTCGTCGTCGAACTCCTCTTCGAACCGCGCGCTGTCGTCGCGGTCGACGTACTGCGCCGCGGCGCTCGTCGGGACGAGGCAGAGGAGGAACACAAAGAGCAGGGCGATCCGTTTCATGGGGTCTCCTTCGGCGCGGCTTCGGTGCTTTCTCCGGCCGGCGTGTCGGCCGTGGGCGTGTCATCCGTCGCGTCTTGCGTGGTGTTCCCGCTCTCGTCGGCGGGCGCCTCGGTCGCGTTCGGATCGCCCTGTTCGACAATTTTGAACTCGACGCGGCGGTTCTTCGCGTTGGCTTCCGCGGACGACCCCTTCTCGAGGGGCTGCGACTCTCCGTAGCCCACCGCGGTAAGCCGCTCCGCCGCGATCCCTCGGCCCACGAGATAGTCGCGGACCGCATTCGCGCGACGCTCCGACAGTTCCTGGTTCGAACGTGTCGAGCCCTTCGTGTCGGTGTGTCCGGCGACTTCGACCTTCGTCACTTCCGGGGCTCGCTTCAAGATGAAGGCGACCTGGTTGAGCACGTCGAAGGACTCCTCGAGCAGGACGTCCGATTTGTTCTCGAAGCTGACCTTGCTCGTGATCTCGATCTGCGAGTCGGTCCGCGTCGCCTTCACTTCGGCGGGCGGGCAGCCCCGGTCCTCCAGCATTCCCGGCTCGTTCGGGCAGGCGTCTTCGGCATCGGGAATCTCGTCGGCGTCGTTGTCGGGCTCGGGGCAACCATCGTCATCCTCGAAGCCGTCCATGTCTTCGGGCTCGGCCGGGCACTGGTCGGTAGCGTCGAGAACCTCGTCACCGTCGTTGTCTGGATCGGGACATCCGTCGTCGTCCTCGAAGCCGTCGGCGTCTTCGGCCTCTTCGCGGCACTGGTCGTCCTCGTCGTAGACTCCGTCGCCGTCGTTGTCGGGATCGGGGCAACCGTCTTCGTCCTCGAAACCGTCCATGTCCTCGGGCGACAGCGGGCATTCGTCGTCGCCGTCGGCGATCGCGTCACCGTCGTTGTCGAGCTCGGGGCATCCATCCCCGTCCTCGTAGCCGTCGGCGTCTTCGGCCTCTTCGGGACAGGCGTCGGCGGAGTTGTCGACGCCGTCGTCGTCGAAGTCGTCGTCGCGTTCGGCGTACCCCACACCGAAGAGCATGCGAAACTCGGGCGCACCGAGACCGGCGAGCATACCGCTCCCTGCAGCCATCGTGACCTGCACACCGCTCGTCGTGATCAGTTTACCCCCGAGGAGGCCCTCGACGGGGGTGTTGGGCGTCGACCCGAAATCCTGTGCCGGCGTCCGGCCGAAGATGTCGCCTGTCGCGAGGAGCATCCCGCGTAGAATCTCGACCTCGGCCGCGAGCCCGAAGACGAGGGCGTTGCCGATCACGCCGTCGGCGCCGAACCTCGCTTCCTCGCGAAAGAGAGCGCCGAAGTTGCCGCCGATCCAAAGCGGCCCGAAGTGGCCGTCGAGCGCCAGCCGCGGACCGAACGTCACGCCGGGCGAACCGACGAAGTACTCTTCGGCACCCGTTGGCACGGTGAAGTCGAGCAAGAGTCCGGCTCCGAAGCCGCCGTCGTCGTCGCCGGTGTGGAAGAGCGAGGCCTGGGCGCGGAAACGCACGTCGCCCAGCGCCGACTCGTTGAAAGCAGTGGGGAGGTCCCCCTCCGTGATGAAATAGAAGGGGATGTCGACGCCGAGCTGGAGGAACCCGAACAGACCCAGCGCAGCTTGCGCGTGAACCGCGATCTGCTGGTCCACGACCGGCGTTTCGACCACCTCGTCGGGGTCGTTGATGTCTTCTTCGACCACCACGATGGAGCGCGACGAGTAGTTCAGCAGTGCCCCGGCCGCTGGCTTCCACGCCTCGAGCACCTGCGAGCCCTCGGTCGCGAATGCGCCGTGGGGGGCCGTCGCCGGGGTGAACGTCTGCGCGTCGAAATCCTGACCACTCGCCGACGCCGCCCACAGCGTCACTGCCGCCGCCGCCAGAACCGCACTGAAACGCCGAGACTGCATCGTCACTCCCTGACTCAAATGTCGTCGCGATCGACCGGATTGTTCATTGGTTCACCGGGGGACGCGCCGCCGATCTGGCCGTCCCCGAGATCGAGGGACGGGTCCAACTCGAAGACTTCGTTGAAGCAGGTCTCGATCTCGTTGCAGAGCCCGTCGTCCACTCGATCGACGCACGCGTCGGTCCGCGACCAGCTCGTATCGGTGTTCGTGCGGCCCAGCAGGAAGCAGCGGTTGCGCAGCTCCGAGGTGCTCGCCGACCCGTTGCAGCGACCCACTGCAGCGATGAATGCCTCGCAGCGGTTCTCACGGTCCGCGCTGATCTCGATCCGGCGATAGCAGGTCTGCGGCGCGTCGACCTCGCGGGTCTCTTCGCACGACAGACCGAGGACGCAGTTGCCGAACGAGTCGACCGCTTCGTCGCTCCACGGGCAGGGAAGGCCGTCACATGTCCCGCGGATCGTCGCGCGGCAGTCCGCCTCGCAGTTTTCCTCGCCCGCCTGGCACTCTTCGAGGTGCGAGCACATCTCTGCGCAGGTCACCGATCCGGCGGGCCCGTCGATCGCCCGACACACACCCTCCTCGCAGATGTGTCCGTCGCGGCAGTCGTCGTCACGGTTGTTGCAGAACTCACCTTCGATGCCCTGCTTGGTCGTCTCGCCGGCGCGGCATCCCAGCAGGACGCTCGGTAGAGCGAGAAAGGCGACGATCAGCATCAGACGATTTCCCATGGGATACCCCGGAGCTTCGGCAGTCAGTTGTGCGGCCCATCGATCGGCCGTCTTCATCGTCACGCAGCATGTCGCGATTTCGCGTGCCACGCCAGTTTCCTCATGTTCGCCCCGCGCGACGGGAATTTCCCGGCGTCGTCAGAAAACATCGGACCGAACCTTCGGCGGCGACACCTTCCCGCGAAACGGTTCGTCTGTCCAGCGGAGGGAGGCCTCGAGACATCGCCTCGCGCCGGGGGACCTCGGCCCGACACGAGGACCTTGAACCCGGACCCGGACCGCGCTAAATCCACCTCTCACCCGGAGGAAACATGCAGCGTTCGGATCAGACCATCACCAACCCCCACGGGGTCACCGTCTTCGGCTCCGCCGTGCTCCGCGTCGAGCCGGACTTTGCGACCCTCGACTTCAGTGTCAGCGGCGAGTCCGACAAAGCCTCGACCGCACTTCACGACGTCTACACCGCGGCGTCTGGAATCGCCGATCGTCTGCGCAGCCTCGGTCTCGGGGAAGCGGAGTACCGGGCGTCGCGTCCCAAGATCAACGAGTACGGCCACGAAAGCAGCTTCGCGCGTTTCCGCTCCACGATCGATTTCAACGTCACCCTGCGCGACCTCGACCTCATCGAGAGTGCCCTCACGCAGGCCGTCGACGGCGGGGCCCTCAACGTAAAGCTCGTCTACCGCACCTCCAACCTCCGCGCGGCGCGGACCGAAGCCCAACAGACCGCCGTCCTCGCCGCCTTTCGCAAGGCCGACACGATCGGCGAGGCGGGGGGCATTCGCCTCGGTCGGATTCTTCACATCGAAGACATCGATCCCGACCGCCTGGAGCGAGAGGGCGACAACCTCGCCGAGATCGACTACTTCAACACGACCGGCGCCTACGATCCCGGCGCCGTCGTCGTGCGCGCCGCCGTGCGCGTCTCTTTCTCGATCAAGGGGACCGGAGCTCCGGAGGTCACCGGTACGTACAGCGTGATCGGATGACCCGCTTGATCCCACTCTTCATCGTGGCATCCCTCGCCGCATCGCTCTTCGCGTGCAACGCCGAAGACGAAATGCGCACGGGCGGAGTCGGCGAGTATTGCAACGGCCGAGACAGCGACTGCCGCGCCGGGCTCGTCTGTCTGCAGGGCGTCTGCGATTCGCTGGGACCCCGGCCGACCTACGACTGCGACGACATCTGCGAGCGGCTGGGGGAATGCGGCGCACTCGGCGAGGCGTGTGCAAGCGACTGCCGACTCACGACCGCGGATTGGTCGTTCGCTGCGCGCGACGAATTCGGCATCTGCCTCGTCGAGGACCTCACCTGCGGCGAGGCGGTCGCCGATTTCGCCCCGCAGACCTGTTACACCCGGATCGAGATCCCTTCGGAACGGCTCGCCCGATGCTCCGCGTTCGACGACACGGCGGCCGACTGTGGCGCCTCTCTTCGCGACCGTGAGGAGCTCATCGAGACCTGCTACGCCCTCGCGCGTACCAGCGTCGACGACGCCTGGCGCCCCGCCGAGGATTGCGCCGACCTCGCCGACTGCGCGGCTACTCGCGCCTGCCTCACGTCCGCCTTCGGAACCACCGTCCGTTTTTGATCGGCGGGCTCACCACCCCGCCCCCGGCACCCCAACACCCAGGTCGACAGCGACCGAAGCCTGTCCTATCGTGCCGCGCGAAACGAGATTTGAGAGGGACGCAGCATGAAAAAAGTCTACGAATCGGCGTCCGCCGCCATCAGCGATTTGCAGGACGGCGCGACGATCATGAGCGGCGGCTTCGGCCTCTGCGGAAACCCCGAAAACCTGATCCGCGCGTTGCGCGACCGCGGGACGAAGGACCTGACGGTCATCAGCAACAACTGCGGCACCGACGAGTACGGGCTAGGGATCCTGCTGCAGACGCGGCAGATCGCCAAGATGATCTCGTCCTACGTCGGCGAGAACAAGAACTTCGAACAGCAGTTCCTGTCCGGCGAGCTCGAGGTCGAGCTCACGCCGCAAGGGACGCTCGCCGAGCGGATTCGGGCCGCCGGAGCCGGCATCCCCGCGTTCTTCACCCCGACCGGCGTCGGCACGAAGGTCGCCGAAGGAAAGGAGACGAGGGAGTTCGACGGCGTCACCTACCTCATGGAGCGGTCGCTGCCGGCGGATTTCGCGTTCGTGAAGGCGTGGAAGGGGGACCGACTCGGAAACCTCGTCTTCCGCAAGACGGCTCGCAACTTCAACTCGATCATGGCGACGGCCGCGAAGATCACCATCGCCGAAGTCGAAGAGCTCGTCGAACCGGGTGAGCTCGATCCCGACGAGATCCACACCCCATCCATCTTCGTCCAGCGAATCATCCAGGGCGAAGGGTACGAGAAATGGATCGAACAGCGCACTACCCGCCCCCGAAACTGAGGAGACGACCATGGCATTGAACCGAGACCAACTCGCCCAGCGCGCTTCGCAGGAGCTCGAGGACGGCATGTACGTGAACCTCGGCATCGGTATCCCGACGCTCGTGGCCAACCACATCCCCGACCAGATGACCGTCATCCTCCACAGCGAGAACGGCCTGCTCGGCATCGGCCCCTTTCCGTACGAGGGGGACGAGGACGCCGACCTCATCAACGCCGGCAAGCAGACCGTCACCGCCATCGACGGCGCGGCCTTCTTCGACAGCGCGACCAGCTTCGCGATGATCCGCGGCGGACACATCGACCTTTCGATCCTCGGAGCGATGGAGGTGAGCGAAGGGGGCGACATCGCCAACTGGATGATCCCCGGAAAGATGGTGAAAGGGATGGGGGGCGCGATGGATCTCGTCGCCGGCTCCAAGCGCACGGTCGTCCTGATGAGCCATACCACCCGCGGCGGTGAGTCCAAGGTGCTGGATGCGTGCTCCCTTCCGCTGACCGGCACCGGCGTCGTCGATCGTATCATCACCGATCTCGCCGTCTTCGACGTGGCGGGCGACCATCTCGTCCTGCGTGAGCTCGCCCCCGGTGTCACCGAAGAAGAGGTCGCCGCTGCGACCCGAGCGCGGTACGAGGTTGCGCCGGATCTGCGGGAAATGGACCTCTGAACCCCGACCCGGCGACATACGTGGTCCTGCGAACGACCGCATGAAACGGGGAGAAGAGACGAATGGCCACGCCATTCGTCTCTTTTTTTGACCGTCCGGGAATAACGGGAGTACCATCGCGGTGTCCCACAACCTTTGGACTAAAACGGAGAACCGCACATGAAAGGTCTCAAACTCATCCTCGCCTCGCTGCTCACCGTGACGTTCGCGTTCGGCACCGTGGCCTGTGACAGCAAGACGCAAGAAGCCGCCGAAGACAAAGTCGAAGCTCAGGCCGAGCAGGCAGAGGAGGCCGCTGAGGCAGCCGACGAAGCTGGCAACGAAGCCAAAGAAGAGGCGATGGAAGAGAAGGCGGAGGCGCTCGAAGAGAAGGCCGACGAGGTCGACGACAGCGACGAAGCTGCTGCCGCCGAGCTGGCCGGCGAGAACGGCGAAGAGGCCCCCGAAGGTGGCGCCGAATCGGCTCCCTGAGCGAGGTTTCTTCGTTACGACATCAAGCCCCGGACGCGTTCGTTCGGGGCTTTTTTCGTACCGTGAATCCCGGCGTCGGAACTTTCAGCTTTCTTCAGAGACGCTCTCGCCCACTGTGCGGTATACGGAGGGCGAAAGTCGGTTTCCAAGAGATTGCGCGTCCGATCGATTCGCGGTATACGCGCAACGCGCAAAAAAATGATGAGTTTGGAGGACTAAGATGCGTTCCAAGTTGACCCGTTTGCTCGCATTCACCGTCGTCGGTTTCATGACCTACGGCGCTTCGATCGACGAAGCTCACGCGGACCGTCGGTCCTCGCTGGCAGGCAATCTGCTCATCAGCGACCAGGACGACATGTATATCTACCCGCAGTTGACGGTGGATTACCGCAACCTGGTTTCGTTCGACTACTTCCCCGGCAACAGCCTCTCCAACGTGCTCAGCTCGGGCGCGTCTCCCACGACGGGGCAGGGGGGCGGTGGTCTCGACCCGAACGCCAACAACGATGAAGGCGATCCCAACGGCCTGGGCCCGGTCTCCGAAGACGCGGCGAGCCTGCCCAACGGACCGATCGCCATGGGCGGAGCCGGCCTGCTTCTCTTCGGAGACGAAGGGTTCGCTTTCGGCATCTCCACCCACCGCCAGGACACCTACGGCGCTACGCCCCAGGCTTTCCTCGGCGCCGGCGACCTCCAGCTCTACTCGCAGCCGATGCGGAGCTGGTCGTTCCTCGGCCACAACAGCCCGCTGCCGCTCGCGCCGACCCAGCCGTCCGCGACTCCGACGCCGAACGGCGCCGCAAGCACGGCGAGCGGCATCCCGGGGGTCTTCCTGCAGCCGCTGCAGCTCGCCGACCTTCTCTTCGGTGTTTCGCTGGGCGACACCGGGTCGCTGGGCGCCCGACTCTCGATCGGCCAGGCGATCTTCCGTGAAGAACGGCTCGGTCAGAACGTCGAGGACCTCGAGAGCTGGACCGCCACCGCCATCGACCTCGTGGTCGGTTTCAGCCTACGCGGTGCCATCTACCTCGACCTGAACCTCGAGCTCGCGCTCGGCTTCTTCGGCAATACCTACGAAACGAGCGAGTCGAGCGAGCCCAACTATGAAGATACGGCGTCGCTGGCGCCGTCTTTCTCGCTTTCGGGCCGCTCGATCGTCGACCTCCGCGAGTCCGTGAAGCTCGGCATCCTCGGTGTCATCCACGTCAACTCCGCCAACGTGAACGACGAGTTCGGCGTCTCGGCCGGGTCGGCGACGAACCCCGACGAGACCTCCTACTCCAGCTCGAACTTCTTCCTCGAAGCGGGCGCCGGTCCCATGTACCAGCTCCCCGACAAGACGGAGATCGCAGCGTACGCGACCGTCGGTTTCGGCACCTCCAGCTACAGCGACGAGGGCCGTACATTCACCACCTCCGGCCTCTTGCTCCCGGGCTTCAAGCTCGCGATGGAGCACTGGATCCTCGAGTGGCTCACCTTCCGCACCGGGCTCTCCTCGCGCTACTACTTCGCGTTCCAGAGCCGTGAATTCGAGAGCAACGCCGATCCGAACGTCTCGGCCGCATCGACCTTCTACGAGTTCCTCTGGTCGGCCGGTCTCGGGATCGCCGTCGGGAACTTCGAACTCAACGGAACGCTGCAGACCCCGTTCGTCACGAACGGTCCGGCGCTCCTCGGCGGCACGGGCTCCGGCATGTGGACGCTGCTCAACGCGACCTACAAGTTCTGAGCTAGATGTTCCGGGCGCCTGGCGCACCATACGAGCTCGAGGCAGAACACGACGAGGCGGCTCCGGAGACGGTCCGCCTCGCGCCGTCTCGGGGACTCCTCGAAGCCCTCCGCAACGGGTGGACCGAGCGCGCGTTTCTCGCGCCGCTCCTCGTCTTCCTCGTGTCGTTCGGCATCTTTGCCGCCTTCTCGGCGAACCACGTCGTCAAACAGTCGACCGATCCGCATTTCGTCTATCTCGCAGAGACGATGAACTCGATGGTCGCCGCGAGCCTCGGTTCGGACGAAGCGCAGGAGCGGCGCTCGAACCGTCTCCCCTTCGAGCTCGAACGAAACCCGCCCCACGGCAACGACTGGGCTTCCTTCTGGGAGATCGAGCTCGACGGCGGTGAGCAGGTCCGCGGGTTCTGGCTCGACAAGCAGGGGCAAGGGCGTTTCAAGCTGCTGGGCAAGGAGGAGGCGCTCTTCCTGGAACGCAGCGACGTCGTGCGGGCGAAGAAGAAGCGCCGCCACTTCGTCTCGTTCCCGCCCGGACCTGCCGTCTTGATGATGCCGTTCGTCGCCGCGGTCGGCTCCGACCTCAACGACGTGCTCTTCACCATCTTCTTCGCCTCGCTCAACGTCGCGCTCGTCTACATCCTGCTTCGGCGCCTCGCCCGCGGCGGACGCACCGGTCGAGGTCGAAGTGAAAACCTGTGGCTCACCGCGCTCTTCGGGTTCGGTACCGTCCACCTCTGGTGTTCGATCCTCGGCCAGGTCTGGTTCACGGCGCTCGTCATCGGCGTCACGTTCTCACTCCTCTACATCCTGTGCGCGATGGACACCCGCCGCCCGTTCCTCGCAGGGTGCTTCCTCGCCGCCGCCTTCGCGACGCGAACACCGTTGCTCTTCTCGTGCGTCTTCTTCTACGCGTTCGTCTTCTTCCCCGGCGGGAGACTACGCCGCGAAGGGTGGGGCGAGGCCGTGCGGAAGATCGCGCTCTTCTCGGCACCTTGCATCGTCGTGGGGTTGTCGCTGCTCTGGATGAACTTCGTGCGGTTCGGCGAGGCGACGGAGTTCGGGCACACCTACCTCGCGACCGGCACCCTCGCCCGGATTCGCGACTACGGCCTCTTCAACTTCCACTTCCTCTCCAAGAACCTCGCCGCGCTCTTCACCCTGCTCCCGCGCATTCAGCCCAACGCTCCGTACATCCTGATCAGCCTGCACGGGATGAGCATCTTCGCGACGACCCCGGCTTTCATCTACCTGCTCCGCCCGCTTGCGAGAGAGAACGTCGCCGAAGTCTTCTGGCATCGACTCTGTTGGGGGACCGTCGCGGCCATCGCGGCGACGCACCTCCTCTACCAGAACACCGGCTACGAGCAGTTCGGGTACCGTTTCGCGCTCGATTACATGCCGTATCTGATCGTCTTGCTCGCCATCGGGCGACGTCCGATCACGCGCGCTTTCAAGGCTGCGATCGTCGCCGGCTTCGCGGTGAACGCGTTTGGCGCCGTGACCTTCAAACGGATGACCCAGTTCTACACCCGAGAGTTCTTCCCGTGACCGACCGAAATCGAACGATCGCCGACGCTCTCTGGAATGCCCAACGGGACCGTACGCCGTGCCCGCCCCCTAGCTCTTCGCTCCAACTCGTCGACGAGGACGCTTACGCGGTGCAGCGAATCAACCTCGATCGGCGGCTCGACGCGGGAGCGCGGCTCGTCGGCTGGAAGGTCGGGCTCACGAGCGAAGCGATCCAGTCATGGCTCGGCGTGGACGAGCCGGATTTCGGGGGGCTGCTCGACGACATGGCGGTGAACGACGGCGGCAGCGTCGAGACGTCGCGCCTCTTGCAGCCACGAGCCGAGGCAGAGGTGGCTTTCGTCCTGGGACGCGAACTCGAGGGCCCCGGATGCAGCGTGGCCGATGTCCTCGCCGCGACCGACTACCTCTTGCCCGCGATCGAGATCATCGCGTCGCGCGTAGCGGACTGGAAGATCACCTGGGCCGACACCGTGGCGGACAACGCCTCGAGCGGGATGTTCGTCCTCGGTTCGCGACCCGTCCCCGTCGCCGCCGTCGACCTGCGGCTCGCCGGAATGCGACTGGCGAAGAACGGGCGCACGGTCTCGACCGGAGCAGGGGCGGCGTGCCTCGGGAGCCCGGCCGTCGCTGTCGCCTGGCTCGCCAACAAGCTTGCGGAGATGGGGGAACGTCTACGCCCCGGAGCCATCGTCCTGTCCGGTGCACTCGGGCCCGTGACGAACGTCGCCCCGGGCGACTGGCTCGCCGCCGAAATTTCGGGTCTCGGTTCGGTGGGGTGCCGGTTTCGTTGACGGTCTAGGGACGGCGTCGTCGCCGAGTCATCGGCAGCAGCCCGAACAGCAGGAAGAGACTCGTGGGGGCGATGTTACCGGACGTACTGCATCCCCCCTCGACGCCGGGTGAGGGGCCGACGAGCGCGGGGAGCCCCGACCCGTCCGGGGCTCCGGTTTCATCGTCGTCCATTTCGTCGCCGCCGTCGTCGCTTCCCCCATTGGTTTCGCCGGTTCCATTGTTCCCGACGGTCCCGTTGTTGCCGGCCGGGGGGATGTCGCACGCCGCGTTCACGCAGCCGTTCTGGCAGACCTCGGACATGCTCACTTCGCCGCCGACGCACGTCAGCAGCGTCGGCCCGTCGCAGAGCGCGCCGTCGGGCTGCCCGGCGCAGACCCCCATCGGGGGCGGAGCTGCGCACCCGCCCATCGCGCAGCCGAGCTCGCAAACTTCCGTCATTGCCGCCGCTCCGCCTGCGCAATCGATCCGGGTGTCGGCGTCGAAGCAGTGCGCTCCATCGCCGTTGTCGGTGCAGAACTGATCCTCCGGCGAGAGGATAGGTCCTCCCCCGCAGCGGCCGTCGGCCACCACGAGCTCGATGTCGTCGCCGTAGAAGAACTTGAATTGCTCCTGGTAGGGAACGCCCGCCGCGTCCAGGCACGTGTGGCCGTTCTGCGAAGCGCACCCTCGGTTGTGGGGGTTGCCCCGGCAGTCGGCCGGCGTGAAACCGAGGTTCGTCATGTCGATGTCGCAACCCGTCTTCCCGAGGTTGTACGTCACCCACCGCTGGGTGTTCGTCGGATCGTTGCCGCCGTTGGGCAGACACGACCCGTACGGGTCGCCCGCGTCCGGGTTCGGTGGGATCGTCCCTGCGACGTAGAACGACGCGACGATCTGATTCTCCCACTGCAGATATTGCCCTTTCGTCGCGCGCGCCGCCTCGAAATGCTCCGGCTTCGGGCCGTTCGGCTGATAACTGCAGCTGTAGACCTGGTCCCCCTGACTGTTACTGATCGACGTCGCCCCCGCCACGAACAGCTTGTAGTAGAGGAACGAGCGTGCCTCCACCGCCTGAGCCTTCAACCCCTCGGGCCCGGCGTTGGGGTTCTCGCACGAGACGACCCCGGGGATGTATGCCTCCTCGACGTCGACCATGCCGACACCCTCGACGTTCACCTGGCAGGGAGCCTCGAGGTAGTAGATCTGCTTGCGGAACCCCGGGCCCTCGCTCGGGTCGTCCGTGGACGTCTGCAAGGGTTCGCCGCACGCGACCAGCGAACCGGTAGTGAGGAGTGCGAGCAAGATTCTGGAGTTCGCCACGGGGCCGTCCGAGGTCGTTGGGGTCGTATCGATGTAGTGAAAAGTATGACGACCCCGCCCCCCTGATTCAATCTCGATCCCCAACCTTCAGCGGATGTCAGGGGGGCTACGCGGCCCCGACCCTAGAAGACGACTTGCTTCTTCTTCGGTTTGCCCTTGGAGGGCTTCTTGGTGACGAGCATGTCGCAGTCGACGCCGCCGCCGGCGCCCGCTTCTTCGAACGCTTTGACCGCCCAGGCGCCCCACGAATCACCCGCCTTCTGGCGCTCGATCACGAACTGGTACTGGCCGCACAGTTCCGGTGCGTCTTCGAACTGGTTGTCGGCCGACCGCTTTCCGCAGACGTATCCGGTGAACCGCTCCATCGAGACGTCCCCCTTCTTGTCCGTCTTGATCTCCGAGGCGATCTGAACCTCTTTCGCCCCGACCGTCTTCAGCTTCTCACCGAGGACGTCGTCCGCGATCTTCGACTCTTTCTTGGCCGACTTTCCGCGGGGGCAGGGGATCCCGACCGAGCCGAACGCGTAGCCGACGAAGCGTCCCGACTTTCGAGCCGCGTCGATGCGGTCCTTCGCGGACGAGAGTTCGGCGGCGAGCGCATCGATCTCTGGCGCCTGTCCGGTGGACATCGCTTCCACCAGCGGCGGGTTGCCCTTTGCGTTGGCGACGAGCTCGTCGAAACGCCCGCCGGTCTTCTGGATCGTGTCGATCCGTTCCTCCAGCTCGTTCAGCGTCGTCATCGCGACCGCGTAGTCGTCCACGATCTCTTGCGGGACGGGCTGTTTGTTCGCGAAGTGAACCCCGACCTTCTCCTGGAAGCGGTCCATCTCCTTCTCGACCTCGATCAGTTTCGGCTCCAGCTCGTCGTACTGAAACTGCGTCTCCTCCAGCCACGGCTCGATCGTCGCTTCCCAGGCGTTGATCACCGCCAGTTGCTGGGTGTCGTCGTAGTCGAGGCACGATTCGAGCTCCCGCAGTTCGAGCTCCGCCGCTCCCCCTTCGAAGCACATCTCGTAGTCGCCATGCCCCCCGACTTGCTGCTTGAGCTCTTTGACCTTCGCGGGATGGTTTCCGAAGAAGGTCGTCATGTCCCGCATCGAAAACTGAGACGGGTTCTCGATGTGCTGCTTGTAGGACTCGCAGTACGGCTCCCACGCGTTGGCGCGGAACTGACCGAACGACGAACTCGTCCCGCAGCGCTTGTTGTACGAGGCGCACCCCACGTAGAGCAGCGGGATGCATCCGACGAGACAGAGGGCGAGCGCTTTCTTCTTCATGCTGTGCTCCAGATACGGCAAACGCGCGGACTTCAGGTCCAACGCGGGATCCAGCGTAGTTCTTCCTGCGGGATGATCCCAGACTTCACGAAACGGGCCCCGGTATCGAGCATCGCGGTCGTCCCTGCGTTGACCGAGGCGGCATGCAGCGCTTCCGCGGTCGCCGACTGCGAGATCGCCGCGCGAACCGCGGCGTCGACCGGGAGGTATTCGGTCACCGGGATGCGGCCGTGCGTGCCGTGATCGTTGCAGTGCTCGCATCCCGCGCCCTCGAATGCGATGAGGTCGTCGGGGGCGTCCGAACCGAAGACCTCCCGAACCAACTTCTCGTCGACCTCGGTGCGCTCACGGCACTCGGTGCAGACCCGTTTCGCCAGCCGTTGCGCGACGACCGAAACCACTTCGCCAGCGATCGCGTTCGGCGAGATGCCGAGCTCGAGCAGGCGCAGGATGCCGTCTACCGCGACGCGTCCGGGGACCGAGGCGAAGACCAGATGACCCGCCCGCGATGCCCGGATCGCCTGACGCGCTATCTCGTCGGTCACGATCTCCCCGATGTGCAGGACGTCCGCGTCTCCCGTGATCGCCGTCTCGATCGCGTCGTAAATCCGAAACGCGCCGCGGTCGATGCGGTACTGATGCACGCCTCGCAGAGAGAACGTCACGGGGTGTTCGACCGCCACGATCTTGCGACCACCCCCCTGCGCGATCTGCTGCAAAAAAGCGTAGAGCGTCGTCGAGCGACCCGAGGACGCCGGGCCCACCACGAGGACGATCCCCGACCGTCGTTCGAGATCGCGTTTCAGCGCCGCCGTGGTGTCGGTCGTGAAGCCGAGCTCGTCGATCGCCATCACCCGCGCCGATTGCGGCAGCAACCGCAGGCTGATCGCCTCGCCGTACACCGTCGGAACGGTGCGCGCCTGGATGTCGAAGACGCGGTCGTCGACGCGGCGCTGGAAATGCCCCGTCTGAGGACGACGTCGGTCCGAGCGATCCAGACGACCGCTCACCTTCACCAGCTCGAGGATTCCCTGCATCAGGTCCTTGTCGACGGCGAAGTCGGTGCGGGGCCGGATCTCCCCGTCGATCCTGAAGTTGACGTCGATGGCGTCCTCGAACCGCTCGAAGTGGATGTCACTCGCGCGCGAATCGATCGCCTCGCGGATGATGTTCTCGAAGTAGGCGATCGTGTCCGCGTCGAACGTCGGCTCTTCCTTCTCTTCGTCGTCGTCTTTCGCTTTGGCGCCGAACTCCCCGCGATCGATCGCTGCCCACGCAATGCCATAGTCGGTCGGCGTGATCAGGTGGAGATCGATCGAATGCAGCCCCATCGCGTAGGCGAGCTCGGAAGCATCGTTACGAGGGTCGGTCGTCACGGCGTGGAGCATGCCGTCGCGGTTGTGGACCGGGATCAAGCGGTTGTGGTTCAGAAACGCCTTCGGGTACTCCCGCAGGATCTCGGGCATGAAGCCTTCGAGCACTTCCTTGGAAGTGACGAGCCGCATGTCGTTCTGGTGCGCCAGCGCGTTGTAGATGTCCGCCTCCTCGACGTACTGCCCTTCGATCAGGGCCTCGCCGAGCCGCTTCCCTTTGACGTCCGCTTCGAGCGCCGCCATCTCGACGTCGCTGCGCTCGACCACGCCCATCTCGACGAGGATGTCTCCCAGAAGGGGCGCGACCTTGAGGTCTCCCAGGCTCTCCTCGCGGAACGTGTCTTCGTCGACGCGTTTCATGCGCACGAGATGTTGGGTGCGGCCCTGGCCGATCGGAGCGACCAGGTGGCCCCCGTGCTTGAGTCGTTTCGCGAGCCGCTGGGGCAGTTTCACCATCCCCGCCGAGACGAGGATCGCGTCGTAGGGGGCGCTCTTCGTGTACTGTTTCAGATTGGCTCCGTAGAGCACCTGGACATTCTTGTAGCCCAGCGACTGAAGACGTTGTTGGGCTTCCTTCGCGAGGTCCATGTCACGCTCCACCGTGAACACCGCCTGGCACATGCGGCTCAGGACCGCCGCGGCGTATCCCGCGCCGGTTCCCACGAGGAGAACGGAAGCGTCCGGTTCGACCTCCAACGCTTCGATCATCTTGGCGGCGACCTCGGGCGAAAGCGGCGTCGCGCCCCCTCCCTCGAAGCGTTCCCGAGGAACCACACTCATCGCCTCCAGAATCTTCGGGTGGGAGATCCCCCGTCGTACGAGCCAGTCCACGTCCGTCTTCTTCTGCTCCGCCACGCTACCCTCACATGTCGATTCTTTTGGCAAATACGCGGTATAGCGTGACGGTGCGGGGGGCGCAACAATCGGTAGGGAGAGGCTCTCCACATTGGAGGGCCGCGACGGTGATGACACCCGTTTCGTCCTCGCCAGGTGGCGACGGAAGGCTTGCGCCGGTTCTGCGCGTCTGACAGACTTACCGTGTCACGCTGCGGAATTTCCGATGTCCGACGACCAATTCGTACCACCCTCTCTCGAGGAAACTTCGGACGGCACCCACGAAGTATCGACCGAGAACTTGTGGGATGTGATGGGCCGGCCTGCCGTGATGGCAGTGATCGCCGGGCCCGCCGACGGGAGGTCGGTGCGCCTGCTCGATCTGCCGATCGTGGTGGGACGCTCGCGGGATCTGGCGGATTTCGCCATCGACGACGCGGGGATGTCGAAGCGCCATTTCCAGATCTTCAGCGACCGCGACACCCTCGTCATCCAGGACCTGCAGAGCTCCAATGGTACGCTCCTCAACGGAGCGGCCGTGGATCGTGCCCCTCTCAAGCACGGAGACACGGTGGGGGCGGGCTCCAGCCTGATGCAGTTCGTGGCCCTGCGTCCTCCCCCGGATCAACCCAAACCGTCGACCTCTGCGCCCTCTGCGCCCCCCCGCAAGCGGTCGAAGACCGATCCGGGGATGTCGACCGACGAAGACTAGCCTCGCGCTCCACAGGGCCCCCGACGGGCGTGACAAGCGATCGAAAACGAGTGTAGGCTGTTGCGAGGCACTCCCGACTCTCTAGCGAGGCGTTGCACCATGTCCGACATGGAGCTCAACAAGATTCTGCAGGTCGCCGTGAAAGGCGGCGCCAGCGACATCCACATCAAGGCCGGCCTGCCGCCGATCTTCCGTGTCGATGGAGCGCTTCTTCCGCTGCGCGACGCGAAGCGCCTGAGCCCCGAGGACATCGGCAAGATGGCCGCGGGCATCATGAACAAGATGCAGCGCGACCAGTTCCAGAAGACGCTCGACGTCGACCTCTCCTACGGAGTACCCGGCGTCGGGCGATTCCGTGTGAACTGCTTCCAGCAGCGAGGCTCGATCGGGCTCGTCTTCCGCGTCATTCCGTTCAAAGTGAAATCGGTCGAAGAGCTCCTCTTGCCGGAGGTGATCCGCAATCTATCCGAAGAACGACGCGGCCTCATCCTCGTCACGGGCGCCACCGGTTCGGGCAAGTCGACGACGCTCGCCGCGATGGTCGACTACATCAACAGCACCCGGACCGACCACATCGTCACGATCGAGGACCCGATCGAGTTCCTGATCCGCGACAAGAAGAGCATCATCAACCAGCGTGAGATCGGCAACGACACCAGTGGGTTCGCACGTGCCCTCAAAGCCGGACTGCGTCAGGACCCCGACGTCATCATGGTCGGCGAGATGCGTGACCTCGAGACGATCGAGATCGCGATGATGGCGGCCGAGACGGGCCACCTCGTCATGTCGACGTTGCACACCGTCGATGCCGCCGAGTCGGTAAACCGTATCGTCGCTGCTTTCCCCCCGCACCA
This sequence comes from uncultured Bradymonadales bacterium, assembly GCA_964411125.1. Taxonomy (GTDB): domain Bacteria; phylum Myxococcota_A; class Bradymonadia; order Bradymonadales; family Bradymonadaceae; genus JBFIHF01. Next base: position 44,209 of record CAYPJU010000025.1, read on the forward strand.
GCGCGAAGCAGCTCGCTACCAGTTCGCGAACTTGTTCAAAGGCGTCGTGTCACAGCGACTCATCCCGCGTGCCGACGGCAAGGGGCGTGTGCCTGCCGTCGAGGTCATGTTGGCGACCGCGCGCATCCGCGAACTCATCCTCGACGCCGCGACCCCGCGGACCGTCACCGAGAACATCGCCAAGGGCCACATCTCCTACGGGATGCAGACCTTCGACCAGTCACTGATGAACCTGTTGCAGAACGGCTACATCACCTACGAAGAAGCCCTGACGCAGTCGACGAGCCCGGACGATTTCGCGCTGCGCGTCAGCGGCATCGCGTCCGCCGAGAACGACGCAGCCTGGACCGACTTCGAGCGCGAAGGGGGCGACGGTGACGACTTCGACCTCGACGAGTTCGAGATCGACCGCTTCTGACGGCCTCTCCTTTTGACGGACGATCGGCGCCGCGACGGCATCCGCGCTACGCGGTTGGCCGCCTCGCAGCCATCGGGTAGGGTCGCTCCATGCAGTACGCCCGCACGACCGGCTTCGCCGCCTTTCTCTTCGTCGTTCTCCTCCCGCTGATGGCCTGGGGACAGACCCGCGTCGTCGTCTTCGAGGTCGACGGCTACACCGAACGGCTGGAGGCCTCGCTCGCCGAGATTCCGGGGGTCGAGGTTCGCTCGCAGAGCTGGTTCGTCGACCAGGTACGGGACGCCGGGAAGAAGCCTTCGAAGATCACCGAGCGCGACGGCGACCTGCGCTTCGTCATGGCGGCGGGCGGGATCGCCCACATCGTCGGCGTGAAGCCTGCGGGGAGCGTATGGGAGGTGTTCTTCTTCGACGACGACGGCACGGAGTCGAAGAAGTTCGAGCTCGACCGCCCCGGTAAAGAACTGTCGATGGACGACGTCGTCGCGATTCGTCGTACCTTCGCCGCCCACATCGGTGTCGAACTTCCCCCCGAAAACCCTGCCGAACCCCGGGCGAGCGCTCCGGTCGAGACACCGGCGCGGGTGGAGAAACCGGAGAGAGCCGACGTCGTCGTCGAGGCCGAGGAAGAGGCACCCGTCGAAGACGAGGTGGAACCCGGCGAGCCCGGTCGGTTCCGAGCGCGGGCTTCGGGTGGCGTCATCAAGCGCGATCTCTCCGTCGCCGGGACCAACGGCGCGATCTTGACGTTTCGTTCCGCCTTCTACCCGGGCGGTCGCGTCGGCTTCGAAGTCCGCGATCTCGTGGGACCCGTGGGGCTTGCGGTGGACGGGGCCTTCGGCTCGGACAGTATCACGACCGAAGACGGCGCCGTCTCCGTGCTCCATCTCGAGGCGGGGGTCGACCTGGTCTTCGGCATCGGGGACTTTCGGCTCGGCGTCGGCGCCCGGCACGTCCGATTCGACCTCGCCGACAACCCCGCGCTCGCTTCGATGGACACGACCTACGTCCACCTCGGTGCGGCGCACTCCGTGCGGCTTGCCACGTCACTTCGGATCGACAGCGTCCTCGACCTATATCCGTACGGATTTCCGGGGTCGCAGAAGCCACTCTTCGGCGAATCCGCACTGACCTACGGTTTTGGCGGTGACCTGCGGCTCGTCTACGAAATCACGCGGTCGTTCGGGCTCGGCGGCGGCATCTGGTTTCGCTCGACGCGCGCCGACTACTCCGGAACCGGCACCGCCGATTTCGTGGACGCGCGGGCATTCGAGCTTGTTTGGGCCCCCGATCTGGGCGTAACGTTTTCCTTCTGAACCCGTGCGGCATCGCATCGCAACCGGTGGTTTTCTGTCGGCGCGAGGCGTTGTATGCTGCGTCACCCGATTCCTGATTCGAGGCTGATGCTGTGACTGAGACCAACTTTTCGGCGATTCGAGCCCGGCTGCGCTACGAGTCCATCGAGGAGTTCACCGAGGGTTACGCGAGGTTCATCAGCGCCGGCGGGATGTTCATTCCGATGGCGCCGGCGAAGCTGAAACCGATCGGGACCACCGTACGGTTTCAGTTCCTCCTTTCGGACGGAACCACCGCGCTCCTCGGCGAGGGGATCGTCGTGCAGGTGCGCGAAGCCGACCCTGCGAATTCCCGCGCCCCCGTCGGGATGCTCGTCAAATTCAGCAAGCTCAGCCAGGAGTCGAAGAACCTCGTCGACGAGGTCATCGCGCGAAAAGCGGTGGGTGATTTCGCGGCACACGACCCCGACTCGTTCGAGGAGTCCGAGCCGCAAGAAGAACCAGATGCCGGACCGGACACGGTCGAGGCCGCCGACCAACCCGAGGACCCCACGTTCGAGACGAGCCTCGAAAATCTCTACGAGACGGAGCGTCAAAAGAGCGAGGCCGACAGTCTCGTGACGAGAGAGGCCCCCTCGGCCGACGAGCTCGACGACGAAGAAGACGAGCCCGAGCCCGAAGAGGTGAAGACGACCGGCCCCCGAAAGCTCGCCCAGACCGAAGGCGGACTTCAGATCCTCGCGTTCGACGACATCTCCGACGAAGAAGCCGAACGGATGAGCCTCGACCTCGGAGACGAAGACGATTTCGACGAGATGTTCGACGGCCTCTTTGGCGGCGACGACGACGCGGACGACGACGCGATCTTCGGCGACATGTTCGGCGGAGGCGGCGGCGGGGACGACATGTTCGGCGGCGGAGACGGCATGTTCGGTGAGGCCGAGCCGGGACCAGAGGCCGAAGAAGAGGCGGCCGTCGAGGAAGAGTCCGACCCCGAAGAAGAAGACGAGCTCCCCGAACCCGACGAAGCGAGTGAGCCGGTCGACGAGGAACCCGAGTCGCTCCTCGAGGTCCCCCTCGAAGAGATTTCGGAACCCGAATCGGAGCCCGACCTCGCCGAGGAGTCCGCGCCCGATGTTCCCGAGGTCGAAGACACGCCGGAAGGGAGCTCCGAACCGGCGGACGAGGGATACGAAGAGAGCGAGCCTTCGTTCGAAGATCAGCTCGGCCAGATCGACGATCTTCTGGACGAGTCGGATGCGTCCGACGAGGAGGCCGATTTCGAAGACGTTCCCGTCCTCGACCCCGGCGATCAGTTCGAAGACTCCGAGATCGAAGACTCCGAGCAGGAGGAACCCTCCGACGTCTCACCCGAAGACGCCGTCATCGCCGAGGCACTGCTCGCCAGCGAGTCCGGCGAGATTCAGATGCCGTCGGATGCCGAAGACGACCCGTACGAGTTCGACGTCGTCTCCAAACCGCAGCATACGATGGAGGTCGACGACGCTCTCATCGAAGAAGTCGTCGAGGCCGAAGAACCTCACGATTTCGATGCCGACGAGCCGGACGAAGAGCTTCTCGCGCTCGAGTCCTCCGCGGTCGAGCTGATCGAAGGATCCGACGCCGAAGATCTCCTGATGGAGGAGGACGAGGAGGACGAAGCTCCGCTGCAGGTCGAAGACGAAGGCCCCAGCGAGCTCGAGAATCTGCTCGGCAACCTCGAGAGCGACCCCGAAGAGCCTGATCTCTCGTCGCTCACCCTCGCTTCGAGCCCCGAGATCCGGGTCGACGACGCCCCGCCCCCTCCCCAGCCCGAAGAGGAGGACGAGGAGAGCCTGGAATTCCTCCTCGCCGCTGCGAAGAACGAGATTCAGGAGAAGCACGGCGACGATTCGTCTTCGTCCGACAAGGACATTCTGGACGAGCTGCTCGGTGACGACGCCGGGCTTCCGCCGCCCCCACCCGACAAGCCGGTGTTTCAGCCGACCCCTCCGACCGATAAAGGTCAGAAGAAGGGTGGTTTCCTCTCCAAACTGTTCGGCAAAGACTGACGGGCGGCGCTACTCGCGCCCGATATCCAACCGCATCTGACGGCCGTCCCATCGAATCTCGCCCGCGAGATCGTAGGCGGCCGATCGCGCTTCGGTCGGGGAAGCTCCGCGGGCCGTCACCCCCAGGACCCGTCCGCCCGCGACGACCCACCGGTCCCCGTCGCGCGCCGTGCCGGCGTGGAAGACGAACGCGTCGTCCCGTGTCGAGGTGAGGCCCTCTATCGTCGCGCCCTTCACCGCATCGGTCGGGTATCCTGCCGCGGCGAGCACCACGCAACACGCGGGCTGCCCGGCGAGGACCCCGCTCGTGAGCTCCTCCCGAGCGGCCGCCTCCAGCACCGGGCCGAGCGGTTCGCTCAGTCCGAACAGGAGCGCCTGCGTCTCGGGATCCCCCAGCCGAACGTTGAACTCGAGAACTTTGGGCCCCGTGTCGGTCAACATCAGGCCGGCATACAGGAACCCGCGGTAGTCGATCCCGCGCGTGCGAAGCTCACGAAGCACCGGGTGGATCACCGTGGTCTCGATCTGCTCCTCCAGTGCGGGGTCCGACCACGGGGAGGGGGTCACGGCGCCCATGCCGCCCGTGTTGGGGCCTCGGTCGCCGTCGAGCAATCGCTTGTGGTCCTGGCTCGTCGGCAGGCGAACGACTCTCTCGCCGTCGGTGATCACCATGAAGGAGAGCTCGGGACCACGGAGGAACTCTTCGACCACAACCGTGCCGGACGCTTCGCCGAAGCGCTCCTCGATCAAGAATTCCCGCAGCGTCTCGACGCTCTGCGCGACGTCTTCACTGATGACGACCCCCTTACCGGCAGCGAGCCCGTCCGCCTTGATGACCAATGGATGGGGGGCGCTCTCGATCCATTCGCGGGCTGTATCGAAGTCCGTGAAGGTCTCGTGCGCGGCTGTGGGAACCCCGGCGGCCCGCATCACTTCCTTGGCGAACGTCTTCGATCCTTCGAGCCGGGCCCCATCACGCCGGGGCCCGAAAATCGGCAAACTGCGCGACACGAAGAGATCGGCGAGGCCCGCGCACAGCGGAGCCTCGGGCCCGACGATCGTGAGGTCGACCTTCTCTCTCTTCGCGAATGCTGCGAGCTCGTCGTGGTCGCTCGGCGCGACCGGCACGGTGCGGCAGCCCGGCGTCCGGGCGATCGCATCGCTGCCTGGGGCGACGAAGACCTCGGCTCCTTCGCGGGCGAGCCGCCAGGCAAGGGCGTGCTCGCGCCCCCCCGAGCCGATGACGAGGTAGCGAGCCATGGTGCCTCAGTGTTTGAAGTGACGGGTGCGGGTGAAGACCATCGCGATGTCGTGCTCGTCGCAGGCCGCGACGACCTCTTCGTCGCGGATCGATCCGCCGGGCTGGATGATCGCGGTCACCCCCGCTGCCGCCGCCGCGTCGGGACCGTCCCGGAACGGGAAGAAAGCGTCGCTCGCGAGGACGCTGCGGTCGGCGGTCCCCGCCTTCTTCACCGCGAGCTCGACCGCGTCGACCCGGCTCATCTGCCCCGCGCCCACCCCGATCGTCGCTTGCCCCCGCGCGAGCACGATGGCGTTGGACTTCACGTGCCGGCACACCGACCACGCGAATTCGAGAGCCTTCCACTCGTCATCCGTCGGCCCGCGTCGCGTCGCGATCTCGGCGAGCTTGCGATCGATGGGCCGAGGGCGGTCCTCCGTCTGCGCCAACCAACCGGCGACCGTGGGGCGATACTGGACGCGAGCCGGCGGAAGCGAAGGGGCTGTCAGGAGCCGCAGATTGCGCTTCTTGCCCAGGTGTTCGAGGGCCTCCGTGCTGAACCCCGGAGCCGCCACCAGTTCGAAAAAGGTGTCCGCGATCGCCTCGCCCACCGCCTCGGGGACCTCGCGGTTGAGCACGATGATGCCCCCGAACGCCGATTTCGGGTCGCACGCGTGCGCGAGCCGAAACGCTTCGGCCGGATCGGAGTGCACCGCGCACCCCGCCGGGTTGGTGTGCTTCACGATGACGGCCGCGGGCTCGTCGAAGTCGAACGCCAGCCGGTACGCCGCGTCGAGGTCGACGATGTTGTTGTAGGAAAGCTCTTTCCCTTGCAGTTGTACGAACCCGCCCCACGGAGCTTCGTGCGTCCGGTGGTAGAGGACCGCGTCCTGGTGTGGATTCTCCCCGTAGCGCAGACCTGCGACGCGCTCGAGCGAAATCTCCACGCGGTCGGGAACTTCCACGCCCGCGTCGTTGCTCAGATAGTTCAAGATCGCTGCATCGTAGCGAGCGGTGTGGGCGAAAGCTTTCTGAGCCAGCTCGCGCCGCGTCTCGGCCGAGACTCCACCGTCGAGGACCTCGTCGATGATGCGCGGGTAATCGAGCGGGTCGACCACGACGGCGACGCGCGGGTAGTTCTTCGCCGCTGCCCGGACCATCGCGGGGCCCCCGATGTCGATGTTCTCCAACACCTCGGCGTGGGTCGACTCGGTCCGAGCCGACACCTCGGAGAACGGATAGAGGTTCGCGACGACGATGTCGATGCGAGGAATGTCGTGCTCCTGCAGAGTCGCCGCGTCCCCGTCGTTCTCCCTGCGCGCCAGAATCCCGCCGTGGATCCTCGGATGCAGCGTCTTCACGCGCCCGTCCATGATCTCGGGAAAGTCCGTGACGTCGCTCACGTCGGTGACCGCGAGTCCCAGCTCGCGGATGTGACGGGCGGTACCCCCTGTGGACAGCAGCGTGTAGTTGGCGCTGACTAGAGCTCGGGCGAGGTCCTCGAGCCCCGTTTTGTTCGAGACACTGATGAGGGCGAACTTGTCGGGCATGGCGGACTCCGGGGGGAGAGTGTCGTTTCCATAACGCGATGGCGGACCGACGGCAACGGTGTAAGCCGCTCGTCGCGACGACGCCGGCGGGCACCGAAACCGGCGTGCCACGTGACCATCGCGACCACCTGCACCCGACAGTGGGCGCCGTTGCACAAAAAAGAAGAGGAGCCGTCACGGCTCCTCGTCGAATTCACGGCGCTGGTTTCGTACCTATTCGTCGTCGTACCCGACCCGCAGCTTCTCGAGCCCGGTGGATTCCACCTGGCGGATGCGCTCCCGGGTAAGATTCAGCAGCTCGCCGACCTCCTCGAGGGTGATACCGCCTCGGTCGGCGACGTCGAGAGAACAGGTTTCGCTGAGCTCCCACACCGACAGGTCGGGGAAGTTCAGCTTGATCGAACCCGTGTGGGGGTTCACGTCGAGGTAGAGGTGGTATTTGCACGAAACGAACGGGCACGGCCGGTCGCCCATTCGGCAATCTTCTCGATTGTTCGGCCGGAGGTGCTCCAGCTCCGTGAGCACCGCCTCGGTAGCTTCACGCTCTTCTGGCGTGAGCTTCTTGAGCGCAATCGTCTTGCTGCGCCGCAGGCCTTTTCGCGCGCCTCGTTTGTTCGAGGTGCGTCTGCGTTTGGGGGATTCACTCATGTCCGGCCCGTCTGTATGTGCTGTTCCTTGCTCCACGAAAGTAATGAGCGAGCAGCCAATGTGTCAATGAGCTTCGGTGGGAGCCGAGAGAGCCCGGCGGCCTCCGGTTCGGAGCGTGCCCTCGTAGGGCCCGCCGCTCGCCGCCGGACGAAACCACCCGACTCGTGGAGAATCGTGTAGGCGTCGGGTCCACGCGCGTCGGCCAGGAAAGGGCGGAACGTTGTCTCCGGTGCGACCCTACTGCAGACGGAGTTCAGTCTCGTGCTGTGGGATCGAAGTCGTCGTCCAACTTCGAATCGACTCCGGCGAGGATCGCGCGGTGCTCCTGGCAGCCGAGGACGTCCTTCCAGCCAGCGAAGGGCTTCCAGGGACGCGACCAGCCCGAAAGCATGCCGCGCTTCAGCCTCATCACGCGGTTCGCGCTCTCGAAGACGCGTGCGCGGTCGTGGGGGTTACGGGTGGCAAGCTCGAGGAGGTGGGCGTGGGCCGCCTTCCACTTCTCCTCTTCGTGGCAGATTAGAAAGATGTCTACTCCTGCCCGCAGGCCGAGCTCGACCATCTCCTGCGGGGTGTAGCGCTCCGCGACCGCCTTCATCTCGAGGTCGTCGGTGATGACGACCCCGTCGTAGCCCATCTCGTCACGGAGCAGCCGGTGCATCACGGCGTGGCTCAGCGTTGCGGGGTGCACCGTGTCGAGCGCCGGGACGAGGACGTGGGCCGTCATGATCATCGGGATCTCGGCAGCAAACGCCCGCTGGAACGGCACCAGCTCGATCTCTTCGAAGCGCTCCGGGGGGTGGTTCAGGACTGGAAGCTCGTGGTGCGAATCGGTGTCCGTATCCCCGTGTCCGGGGAAATGCTTGCCGCACGGCACGACCCCCGACTTGATGTGCCCGAAACAGAATGCTCCCCCCATCTTTGCCACGGTCTCGGGATCGCGCGAGAACGAGCGGTCCCCGATCACGGGGTTGTCCGGATTCGTGTCGACGTCGAGCACCGGACTGAAATTGAGATTGAAGCCGAGCGCCTGCACTTCGGTGGCGAGCACTTCGGCGATGTCGGCCGCGAGCTCCCAGTCGCCCGTATCGCCGATGCGGCGCATCGGAGGGATCGGGGTCAGCGGTTCCTTGAGGCGTACTACCCGCCCCCCCTCTTGATCGAGCGACACGAAGGGCGCCGCGACGGCACTGTGGGCAGCGGCGTGGATCGCCTCGTTCAGCGCGACGACTTGCTCGACGTCTTTCACGTTCCGGCGGAAGAGGATCACGCCGCCGATGTCGCCGGCGCCGAGAGCCTCGGAAACCGCAGCGGTAGGCTCGGAGCCGTCGCCTCGAAACCCGACCACGAAGAGCTGGCCGACCGCCGCGCGAACGTTCTCGGTCGACGCGTCGTGAGGGTTGAAGTAGGGGAGGTGAGGTTCGTCGGAGTCGTTGAATGACATGTCAGTTCGTGGCCAGGTCGCGCGGATCGAGCCAGTCGCGCAACCCATCGCCGAGGAAGTTGATACCGAGGACGGTGAACATGATCGCGAACCCCGGGAAGATCGCCAGATGTGGGGTCAGCAAGAAGTAGCTGGCCCCCTGGTCGAGGAGCGCGCCCCAGCTCGGCTGATCCTGAGGACCGAGGCCGAGGAAACTGAGAGAGGCTTCGGCCAGGATCGCCCCGGCGACGCCGAACGTCGCCTGCACGATGACCGGAGCGAGGATGTTGGGGACGATGTGACGGAACATGATGCGGCGTGAGCCAAAGCCGAGCGAACGCGCCGCCTCGACGTAGTCCCGTTCGCGCTCGGTGAGCACCTGCCCGCGGACGAGGCGGGCGTACCCCGACCAGCCCGAGACCGAGAGCGCTCCGATCACCGCCCAGATGCTGGGCTCCTGCGTGATGAAGATGATGAGGATTGCGAGCAGGATGCCCGGAAAAGCCATCAGGATTTCGGTGAGGCGCATCAGCGCCTCGTCGACCCAACCGCCGAAATAGCCGGAGATGCACCCCACAACGATCCCGACCGTCGAGCAGATCACGACCGTGAAGACCCCCACGAGCGCCGCGACGCGGGTGCCGTAGAGGACGAGCGTCAGGACGTCTGCGCCGTTCTCGTCGGTACCGAGCCAGTGGTCGCGCGACGGCGGTTCGAGCTGCCTCGTCACGTCCACGTGACCGAGGTCGTACGGTGCCAGAAAGTCGGCCAACAGGGCCACCAGGAGCGTGACAGCGACGATGATGGCGCCGAGCCAGGCGAGCCCGCGGATGCGATGGGCACCCGGTATGGAGCGGAAGATGCGCATCAGTCGTAGCGGATCCGCGGGTCGACCGCGCCGTAGAGCAAGTCGGTGATCAGGTTCACCGCCACGTAGGAGATCGCGATGAAGATCACCGTCCCCTGGACGATCATGTAGTTTCGCGCTTCGATCCCGTCGAGCAGCAGCGTACCGAGCCCGGGCCGGGCGAAGACTTTCTCGACGATGATGGCACCCGTCAGGAGTGCTCCGAACTGTAGACCCAATACCGTGACGATCGGGATCAAAGCATTCCGAAACGCGTGCTTCACGATCACTTTCCAGCGCGGTACGCCCTTCGATTTCGCGGTCCGGACGTAGTCCTGGTTCAAGACCTCGAGCATGCTCGAACGCGTCATGCGCGTGAGCTTGGCAGACAGCGCCGAGCCGAGCGTGATCGCCGGCAACACGAGCGCCGTCAGGCCGGTCACCTCGCTCCCCGGGTTCGGAAGTGCCGAGAGGGTGAGGCTGAAGAGGATCAGGAGCATCGGTCCGAGCCAGAAGTTCGGGATCGAAATCCCGAGCAAGGCGACGACCGCCGACGTGTTGTCGATCCAACTGTAGGGTCGCAGGGCGGCGGCAATCCCGAGCGGAAAGGCGATGAGCATCGCCACCAAAAGACTTGCCAGCGCGAGCTCGGCGGTCGCGGGGATGTTCGTGACCAGCTTCTCCATCACGGTCACGCCGCGCTCGTCACAGAGCTCACCGAACGTGAGGTTGCCGACGTCGCCCCAGAATTTCACGTACTGCTCGGGGAGGGGAGCGTCGAGGTTGAGGCAGTCGCGCAGCGCCTGCTTGTCGACCTCGAGCGCTTGCTCGCCAAGGATGGAAGCGACCGGGTCGCCGGGCACCGAGCGAATCACGAAAAAAACGAGCGTGACGACCCCGAAGATGACGAGGAGGGAAGCGAAGAATCGTCGAATGAGGTATGGGCCCATCGGGTCGCGCTCCTTCCTTGAGCGCCTGTCAGCGGCCGTCAGGCCGAGGCGTCATCTCCGCCAGTCAGGTTCGTGCGTGCTCGCGGTCGGTCACTGCGCTCCCGCGGTAGCCGGTGCTCCGGCGGTCGCGGGGGCCGCGTCCGTCCCGGGCGCGTTGTTCGTGCTCGGAGCGGCATTCGTCGCCGCCGCACCGTTCGTACCGGTAGCGTTGTTCGTGGTCGCGGCCGGTACGGCCGGCAAATCGGGAACCTCGGCCGGCGGCGCGGGTTCGAGCTCCGAAGGCTTCGCTCCGTATTCCGCCACCGCGGTCTCGGCGACGCCACTAGGAGCGTCGAGCTTGTCGGTCTGGCCGGTGAGAACGAGGGAAATCGGCGTCCAGAACACGACGACCAGCACCGCCGTCGACGCCAGCCCGAAGAGCCACAGCGTCGTCGGCATCTCTTTGCCGTCTTCACGAAGCTTGAAAAATGCGAACCAGAACGCGACGGGGGGGAGAAGCAACACTGCTGCAGCGAGCCCTCCACTGATACGGGCCGCGTACCTAGACAGCTGCCACGCTCCAACGATGTACGCTATGACCCCAACGGCCATCAGCAGGAACGTGATCACAACAAGCGCCATGGGGCCTCCGAACGACAGGCGGAAGCACGTTGCATACCGGACCGCCCGCTTTGCTGTCAACGTCCGAGGCTGTAGCGACCGGGTTCGATCGGAGGTCGGAGAGTGGACCGCACAGGACTCCGTCCCCGCACCGTGAACTTCGAGGGACCCATCCGACGGGCGGGCTCTCGAGGCGTTCTCACGAGCCGATTCCCGCGATCAACTCTCGAACCAGCCTTTGATCGCGACCGTCTCCTTCGCGTCCCCGCCCTCGAGCTGCGCACACTCCACCGTTCCGTCGATCGTTCCGCGGATGCCGTCGCCGGCTTTCTCGATCTTCACCGCGACTTCTTCTCCGGACGCCCCACACTTGGTCTTCGGCTTCATGTGGAGCACGTCGATCGACTTCGCTCGAAAGTCACCGACCTGATCGACGTCGGTCCCTTCGATGACGATCGTTCCCGTGAAGGAGGCGCCGACGAGCTTGTAGAAGACCGCCTTGCCGATCTTGTTCCGCATCACCGACTTGCCGACCCCCTTGCGGGAGTCGCCGAGGTCGAGCTCCCATGCCGGCTCGGCCGGCGGCTCTTCTTCGGACTCTCCTTTCGCGGCCCGCTGCTCCTCGACCAACTTCTTCAGGTCGACCTTCTTGATCCCCTTTCGTTCCGGCTCCGCTGCGTTCGCTTCGGGCGCGGCCGCTTCGGCGGGCGTCTGGGGTTCCGCCGTCTCTTCCTTGTCGCAGGCAGAAAGGGCAAGCGTCGCTGTCATCAAAACCAAGAGTCGCGTCATCGTTCTTCTCCCTCGAGTGACCGGTCACTCTAGGCGCGGCACGAACCTCGGGCAATTTCGGAGAGGTCTGTCAGGCAGGGCGTACGACCTTCAGCACGATCCACTCGCTCTTCGGGCTCACGCCGGTCGTCGACACGACCGCCCGGGCGCGCCATTGACACGCGATCGTTCGACCGTTGAAGGTCGGAGCCGCGTCGATCGGGATCGGAATCTCGGTCTTGAACGCCGCCTGAGCGTCCGCCTCCCACACGACGCGCCCCGAGACCTGGTACTCCGACTCGTGAATCGTCTCGCGGTGCGCGAACTTTCCGCTGTTCAAGAGCAGGTTCCACGCTTCGCGCTCCGCGTCGAACTTCGTCCCCATCTGCTGACGGACCGAATGCCAGGGGAGGGCGATCAGCTCTTCGCCCACCACCTGCAGCCGGACGTCCTTCGCCGTCAGGGGCAGCTCGGCGACCAGCACCGACGTCTGGATCTCGAGCCGGTCACCAGGGGCGACCGATGCGGCGAGCGGCGCGACGAATACGTTCGCCCCCGATCCGGTGAGCCCTTGCTTTGCACGAGTGAACCAACCCTTCACTCCCGAAAGGCCTTCACCCGACCCCTCCTTCGGCTCGGCCTCCTCCGGCTCCCACATCCACTTCAAGGAGCAACTCTGGCAGCTCACGAGAATCGCACCGCGATCCTCGGGAACCCGCAGCTTCTGCCCGCAGCCGGGACACTTCACGACCGTTTTTTTCATCGCTGTACCCCCCGTCAACTGGTCAAGAGACGACGTTTCTGTTGCGCGAACTCCTCTTCGGTGATCGCCCCCACCTGCCGCAGCGAGTTCAACTTGTGAAGCTCGTCGGCGACGTTGTTGTTTTGCATGTTGATCGTCACGTTCTGCCCCATCTGGTTCTGCGCCACAGGGGCGGGGAGGGCGAGCTGCGTGTTGTACCTTCGGTTGAAGTCCGCCTCGCTCATGAAGATGTAGACGAAGAGCTCCAGGAAGGCGATGAATGCCGGGATGAAGGTCCAGCAAAAGAGCAGATACAACAGCCCCTGCCCACTCTGGCCCAGATAGAATTTGTGGCCGCCGATTCCGCCCAGCAGAAGCGTCAGCACGATTGCCGTCCCTTTCGTTCTCATCGTTTCGATCCCTCCGTTTGATGTTCTTGGATCGCGGTCAGGCGGTCCGCCGCCGACAGCGTTTCTCTTCGTTGTAGTCCCGACAGGACCGTCGTTTTGCGATAGGCCCACGCCCCGGTGTCGAGATCGAGGTCCTCTTCGACCTCCCCCCGCTCGATGAGCTCCACGAGCGAACGGGCGACGTCCTGCTCCGACAGGCCACTGCGGCGCACGAGCTCTGCCACCCCGATCCCTTCGTGCCGGTCCACGAGCACCGACACCCGGTCGATGTGCGCACCGGACACCTCGCCCGACTGTCCCCGCCCCGCGGTGCGGTGCCCCATCGCGACCGCTGCGACCGTGATGAAGAGTCCGAAGAGCGCGGGAAGCCCGAGCCACCAGATCTGGAAGACGGTGGCGAGCAACGCCACCACTGTCGCCAGCCCGAAGCTGGCGCCCCCCAGAATCCAGAACGCACGGGGGGGAGCATCGACGACGATCTCGTGCGGTCGCGCGATCTCCCTCTCGCGCTTCGCCGGCGTCGGACCGGCCGAGCCATCGAACGACACGCCGGACTCGGAATCGAGTTCGACGTCACCTACCTTGAGTCTCATGGATCCCCGTAGCTCGAGCGTGGGCCCATGCTAGAGAACCCTCCGGCACGTCGCGTGCCGCTGATCGATTCACCCCGGCGCTCGCCCCTTGCCCTCGTTCTCGCCTCACCCCGGCGAGTTGCACCGGCCCAGTAGCGACTCAGTTCCCCTCATCGGGAACCGGGGGGCCCGCGAAAATTCGGCCCGAAATTTCAGCCTCCGCGCGAGGTCGGGGAGGTAGCCGCCTTCGTGCTGTTCGCATCTGGCTGAGATTCTTCGGCTTTTTTGCCCGGATTCACGCCTGAAAGAAATTTTAGGCGCGTGATGCGGGCCCCTTTCGCGAGTCTGTTCTCCAGGAGGTGAACGGATGAGCTACCGCAGAATTCTTCGCATCACGGGTACGGTCGCACTCGCCACGCTGCTCGGCTGTGGGGGGGCGACGGAGCCCTCTGACACCGAACATCAGACGTCCGGTGTGCCCGCGCAGCCCGATTCCCCCGCGGAGACGCCCGGCGCTCAGCCCGATGTCCCGCCCGACGACGGGATCCTTCGTCCCACGATGAGGGCCGAGCTCGCCGTCGATGTGACGACGTGGACGCTCGACATCGACGTCGACGCCGTCGCCACCCTGGGTGACGAGATCTGGCTGGGGGGCCCGGACGGGCTCTGGAGCCTGGGCGGCTCGGAACCGCCCCAGGTCGTGGACGGAGCGGCCGTGATCTCCCTTCACCAGCAGGCCTCGGGATTGGTCGTGGGGCGCACTGGTGCGGTCTCCCGGCGGCTAGACGGGCGCGAGGTCGAACTCGTGAAAGGGGACTCGCTCGCCGTCACCACAGTGGGCGCTGCGGTCTGGGCAGGCTCGGCCGAGGTCACCTGGATCGTGGCGCCGGACGGTGGCCTGCGTCAGCTAGACTCGGTGGGTTCGCCCGTCGCGATGTACGCCCACGATGCATCCGGTGAAGTCGTCGTGGAGCGGGAGGACGGAACGTACGTCCTGGTCGAGACGGACTCCGAGGGGACCCGCCGGACGGAGCTCAACACCCGGACGACGTTCGACTTCGCCTTTCCCCTCGGGTCCGGTGGCGTCCTGGCCAGCATCGATGGGGAGCTGGTCGAGCGTCGAAGATACGCCGCAGACCCTCCGAGTTGGTACTGGCGCTCGCTCGGGGAGGGACACGAAGAAGTTCGCATCGACGGGGGCGCCCACGACCCCGCGACCGGCCTGGTCTGGGTCGTCGGCGGGGACCACCTCTACCGCCTGACGCGAAACGGGGTCGAGCCCGCGAAGCTTCCTCTGGGGCTCGGGCAGATCCGCTGGATGAGGGTTTCGAAGGATGGACGGCTCTGGATGTCTGACGGTGAGCTGCTCGTCGCGCTCCGCGCGGAACGACCGGCTCCCGAGCCAGCCGCACGCGTGGATTCGCCGACGTTCGCGGACGTCCGTTCGGAATCCGTCGTCGCCTGCGCCGCATGCCACGACGGTGGGCAGGCCGCCACCTCGGTCCCTCTCGCCACCCACGCCGATTGGGTCGCGGCGACTGACGCGGCGATAGCGTCGCTCGAAACGAACACCATGCCGCCCCCGCCGGCGGCACCCCGCCCCGAGTTCGCGGAGCTGCTGCGAGCCTGGCGCGACAACGGATTTCCCGAGGAGGCAACCGATGAATGAGCGAACCCTGACCCTGATGCTGTTGCTGTTTGCCGCGACGCTTTCGAGCGCTCCGGCATCGGCCCAGCAAGACGACGCGTGTTGGATGACCGCGGTCAACGAGGAGCTGCAGTACCTTCGCAGACTCTCCCTCGACCTGCGTGGATACACGCCGAGCCTCGAGGAGTACGAGACCGTGCGGGACGAGGGGCGAGTTCCCGACGCAATGATCCGCGACATGCTCGATTCCGACGGTTTCGTGCACCAGATGCGCGAGTACCACCGTGAGTTGCTGAAGATGAACATCTCGGACCAGCGATACGTGACCCTACACTGGGCGTTGCGACGCACCGACGACATCTGGTCGCTCACCAACAACAGCGCGATGCGTTACCGAGGGTCGCGCGAGCTTCGTCGCGGATTCGGCCTGTGCGCGGACGTCGAGGTGACCCCCGACGATCCCATCGTCGCGACCCGCACGGCCGCGAACGGCGAGCGCTATCCCGTCGACGGTTGGGTCTGGGTCACGCCCTACTGGGACCCTTCGACGCGCATCAAAGTGTGCGCGTTCGACGCCCAGACAGAACGCCTTCACGACCCGTCCACCCGGCGCGAACTCTACTTCGATGGCGGGACGGGCGCTGCGTTCGGCGGCGATGTGCCGTCGCAGACCGTCAACTGCGAAGAGAACCAGGAGAGCCGGGGGTGCGGCTGCGGGCCCAACCTCGAATGGTGCATCAACCGGGAGGCGTCCGAATCGATGATCAGCCGGATGCTCGTGGAACAAGGGCTCGTGTTCCTCGACTCCATCGTCCGACGAGATCGCCCCTACACCGACGTGATCCTCGCCTCCGACCTGCCGTTCAACGGGCCGGTGGCGCACTACATCAATCACTGGTCGTTCAAGGCGGACAGCGGGCTACCGTTCCTCGCCGACCGCGATCAGGGCTATCCCATCCCCGACCTCGACTTTGCGGTCCTGGACGAATGGTCGGAGGTCGACCGAGGCGATGGCCACGCCGGGATCCTCACCTCACCGTTCTTCTTGTTGAAGTATGCGACCAACCGAGGTCGTGCGGCGGCCTTTTATGACATGTTCATGTGCAAGACCTTCGTGCCACCGACCGAAGGCTTGCCCCCGGCCGGTGATCCCAGCAACGAAGAGCCGAACCTCACTCGCCGCGCCGGATGTGCGTCGTGCCACCGTACCGTCGAGCCGATGGCCGCACACTGGGGGCTCTTCTCCGAGAACGGGCTCGTGAAGCTGGGGATGGAGACTACCGACAACGTCCTGTACCCGAACACTTCGACCTACCTGGAGGCCTGCGACATTGGATCGTGCGATCACAAATATCCGTGGGTTTGCGTGAACGGAGACGGGGGTACGACTCGCCTGTGTCGCAACAGCTACCAGCTCGAGCCCGTTCCCGACGCGTCGGGCGATGCGTACCAGGGGAGCCTGAAAGCGCTCGTCTTCGCGGACGTCGACCCCGATGCAGACAGCAATCAACGTTGTTCCGGACCGGGCTGCGGCTACGAGGCGAACATCTACGCCGGCCCCGATGACCTCGCCCAAGACACCGTCGACAGCGGGACGTTCGCGTCGTGCGTCGTGGATCGAATGTGGACGCGGTGGATCGGGCGCGGAATGACCGACGACGAGCGAAGAGAACGTCTCCCGTGGATCGCCGACGACTTCGCCGCGGGCGGGTACGACATCAAGACACTGGTCCACCATTTCGTCACCAGTCCGGACTATCGAAGCCCGGGCCTCGGAAGGAGCACGCCATGAAGCACTCCACAACGATCATTTTGCTCGCCGCTGTCTCCAGCCTCCAGGCTTGTGAGGGAGCGCTGGACCTCTCGTCCGCCGCCGGTCCCGAAGGTCGATCCAATGCTCCCGACTCCCGTCCGGTGACCGGGGTCACCGAGCGAGATCCCATGTCGCCCTCGGGCGAACTCGAGGACGAGCGCGAACGTCCGCTCCCCGACCCCGGCGAGCGGGCTCTGCCCGATGCACCCCCGCCCGGCAGTGTCCCGAGCGGGAGGGTGTCGCGCCGGATCTCCGTGGACCAGCTTCGACGCTCGATCCCACGACTGTTCGGAGCTCAGTGGGCGACCTCGAACGGTGAGAGCCACTTCGACCGCCAGGCGTCGTCCCTGGGCGAGGCGGACTTTCTGCGGTCGAACGTTCACGTCACCGAACCGACGGCGATCTTCGCGAAATCGATGGACGACATGGCGAGCCAGGTTTGCCGACAGGTGCTCCGCGACAGTCCGGAACGTCTGCTGCCCCAGGGGCCGGACGCCGTCGACGAGAACCTGCGGCACATGCGGCTGATGCTTCACGGCGTTTGGACCGGCGACGGATGCGAAGAGACCGACGCGTCGCTGCGAGAGCTCCACCGTTCGGTCACCGACGCGTGCGCATCGGGAAGTACCGGATGTCCGGAAGGTGTGGACCCCGGGTGGTACGCAGTCTGCGTTGCGATGGTGACCGATCCAGAGTTTCTGGCCTACTGAACGAAGAACGAGAGGAACGATATGAAACCTTTGAGCCGCCGATACTTTCTCAGCTTGATGGGGGCGACCAGCGCTGCGATGGCGATGACCCCGGTCACCGGACTTCGCGCACAGAATCTCCCCGATCATCGGTTCGTCTTCTGTTACTTCGGGGGAGGCTGGGACACCTTGTTGTCACTCGACCCACGCCCGTGGGGCACTTCCTACCCTTCGATTCAACAGGGCTACGATCTGGTCGACTGGGGGGCGGCAGGGCTCGACGCCAACCAGCGGGCAGCGCTCCGCGACAGCGATGGAATCGTGCGTCCGAACGGATCGAACATCGACTTCGGGGGCGTCTTCAGTCCGTTGTTCACCGGCGACGCCTCGCGCTACGACTCGCTCTATCGACGAGGCAGCGTCGTGCGTGGCGTCATGATGGATACCCTGACCCATGTAGTCGGCATGCGGTATTTCCTGACCGGTCACATGCCGGCGGGAACGCGCGCCACGGGTTCGTCGATCCCTGCCGAAATCACGGCGCAGCACTCCGTGGACGCAGTTCCCCCCCTCCCCAACCTGGCGATTGACCTCGAGGGCTACAACGAGGGGCCGCATCATGCGAATCCGACTCGGATCAACGGCCCCGAGGATCTGGTCCGCCTCTTGCGCCGTACGCAGGGGACCATCTCGGGCGACCTCGCCGATCAGATCCGAGATCACCGCGACCGGTCCGCCTTCGCTGACCCGGGTCAGTTGAACCGCAGGGGCCTCTTGACGCTCGTCCGCGATACCCAACGCGGGGCGGATGAGCTGGTCGGATCGGGCTTCCACGAGCTGTTCCAGCCAGAGAGTCTCACGGTCGGCGACGGCACGGTGGGGCAGCAGGCTTCCGACGCCATGCGCAAGGTCGCCGTCGCCTACCAGGCGATTACCAACGACGTCGCCCAGTGCGTGAGTATCCGCCTGGTGGAGGGGCTCGATACGCATCAGGGCTCGTGGCGATCGACGCAAGCTCGCGACCAACACCGGGGATTCGAGGCGCTCGCCGAGCTCGTTCGAGGGCTCGAGAATACCCCGTACTCCGGCGGGGACGGCAGTTCGTGGCTCGACCACACTACGATCTTCGCATTCAGCGAGTTCGGCCGCACGGCTCGGCTCAACAACAACTCCGGACGCGACCACGCACTCGTCAGCTCGGTCTACATGGCGGGCGCGGGGGTCCCGCAGAACCGGGTCGTCGGCGCGACGGACGACGCGGGGATGAACGCGAGCGCCGTCGACCCCGAGACGGGCGAGCCGACGCCCGTCGCCGCCGGAGGAGAAGTGATCACCCCGCGCCACCTCGCCGCATCGCTGTTGAAGACCGCGGGGCTCGACTCGTCGCCGTACCGAAACATGGAGATGCCCTGCCTCATGGGATGACGTCCGGGCAGGTTCAGGCGACCGGGGTCGCCTCGGACAGGCGGCGGGCGCTGTCGACGGTGAGGTCCCGCATGTGGACGACCAGCTCGGGGTCGAACATGTATCCGTCGTCCCCGGTGAGCAGGATCGGCTCGAGACCTAGGTCTCGAAGTTGTTTGATCGTCGCATAGACCCTGGCCCTGCCGGAACTCTCCGCCATCGCCTCCCCGGGCCAGCCGATCTCGATCATCTGGTCGACGTCGGTACCGACGCCGGGCCTACGAATTCTCATCTCGAGCAGATGGCGGAAGATTCGGCGAAGAGGGCGACGCTTCAACAGGTCGACCGGTTCACCGTGGCCGAGTCGATACCAGTAGCCATGGGGATGGGCCGACAGCCCGGTCGAGACCACCCGGCCTGCATGGTGGCCGGGGCTCAGGCTCGCTTCGGTGGCGAATCGACTCCAGAGCAGCCTCGCCGCGGGCAACACGCACGCGGTCTCGAGCGGGCGATGCCCGCCGCCTTTCGCATAGCGGCGCAGCCAGTCGTCGAGCGCGGCGGGATCCCCTGCCGCGAGGAGGCGAGCGAACTCGACCGTGAGGATCGTAGGGAGGCCGGAGGTCGCGGTGGCGTCGAGGATTCGGTCGAACCCGCCCGCCTGGAATTCGGTCGTCGCGTCGGGGTGTCGTCGGTTCGCGATGAACTCGAGGACGACGGCGAGCTCGACGAAATCGGGCAAGATCTCCTCGGCAAACGAGAAGCTCCCGGCGGACGCGATTTCGGGGACCCCGCCTTCGAAAGCAGCGATGAGCGTCGCCATCGCCTCGGCCGCGGCGAGCAGTTCGACCTCCCCCGACAGACGGGCTGCGGCGAAACCGCGGGCGCAGGCCTCGCGCGCCGCGCGCAGATCGCCGATCAGCAAGAGCGCCCAGAAGTCGATGTGCTCCAACTGGAAGACAGCCGACGCGGTTGCGTCGTCGGCCATCGCCCGCGTGCGGCCCGACGCACTGCGCGCCTTTTCGGGAAAGCCGAGCGCGAGTTGAAGCCACGCGCGGTCGAGTTCGACGCCGAACCGCGCGGCGCGAGGAAGGTCTTCGAGCTGGAGCGCGTCGAGCTGGTTCGTGTAGAGAGCCATCTTGGCGCGGGATCCACTGCGGAATGCGATGCGAGCGGCTGTCGCGAGCGTTCGCGCCTGGAGCCACGCGTCCCCGCCCGCAGTCGCCGCGATCGCGCTGCGGATTCGGTCGTTCGTGTCGACGTTCGGTCGCTCGAGGACGTCGTGGTTGGCGAGCCACAAGGTGACGGGGACGGTGGCGGCAGAACCGTTCGCGAGAGCTGCGGCGACCGCCCTCGACCGCTCCGTGCTGGTCGATGGAAGGACGCACCACGGGTTGAATTCGATCGCCGACGCCTCGATATCTCGATGTTCACGCTGTCCGAGCCAGATCGCCCAGGCGAGCAAGGCCGCCGCGTACTGCCCCGGAAGCGCGTTCCGGTTTCGCGTGCTTCGCGCCACGATCCGGGCGAGGGCCGCGACGGGACGGGTGGCCCCCGGCTCCGAGGCTTCGAGCCGAGCGACGGCGTTCGCGCACACCGCGTCGAGCGCGCGGGCCCTCGATGCCTCTTCGGAGGTCGCGGTCGAGTCGTGCAGCAGCATCCGAGCGACCGCGGAGGCGGTCGCGGCCCCGCGGGACGAGCGCACCCATCCGCCGGCTCCGAGGGCGGCGAGGCGTCGTTCGACGTCGGGTGGGGCGAGGTTGGTGAGCTCGCCCAGCACCTGGAAGTCGACGGCCGTCTCGGCCCACACCAGCCAGTGCACGAGCTGTCGAGACTCGGCTGTCGTTGCTGCGAAGGCGTCCTGCAACCGGTCGCGCGCGTTGTCGAAACCGAGGGTAAGGACCTCGAGAAGGCCGGCGCCGGACGCGAGCAAGCGGTTGGCCTCGGTCGTGCCGAGCACCTGCGCGACCGATCGGACGAGGTCGGGCTGATGGTCCACGCGCCGCGCCAGCTCGGCGAGTTGGTCGTTCGCGTCGTTCGGTCCCGCCGAGCTTTCGAGCAGCGCCTTCGCGTCGTCGGGCGGCAGCGAAGGAATCGGCGCCAGGTAAGCGAGGGGCCAGCCTGCGAGGCGCTCGATGGCGACGAGGACGACCGAGTCTTCGGCACGCTCCAACAGCGCGCGAACATCCTCCCACCGCACCGTCGGGTCCTCGATCGAGATCAGCGACCACCCCGAGCCATCGGAGAGTTTCTTGCCCGCCTCGACGGGGCTGGGGCTGGTCCACACCGGGCCGCGCCAGCGGTCTCGAACTTCGTGGACCCACTGCTTCTTCGTCGGCCCGGGCAGCCCGACGAGCGCGCACACTCGATCGCGTTCCAGCCGCAGGCACAGGTCATCCACGAAGTTGCTCATCCCTCATCTTCGCACGGGACGGCGTCTTCGCAAACTGCCGGGATTCCTGTGGATGAGGCGTCCGTGTCGCGTCTGAAACTAATTTCAGGCGAGGTCTCGAGCCGGGTCTGAGAGAGTCGGATTCGTCGAGGGGCCCCCGGCCCCCGCAGCGAAATCACAGCACGAACCGAGGAGTGAACCGATGTTCCATACTATGAAAGCAGCTTATCTCGTCATGTTCGCCGTTTCCCTCTCGCTCGCATGCGTCGAGAGCGAGACGACGGATCCCGAGGCTCCGTCCACGCTCGGCGTGGACAGCGCGTGTAGCGGACCGAAGTGTGACGCCTTCGACCCCGGGGACAGGGTCGAAACGCCCGACGTCGTGCACGACACCGAGGTCGCGCGGCTTTCGGGGGAGCCGGCGAGGATCGTGGAGGCGGTCCTCATGCAGGCTGCCCGCGACACCGTCCTGGTCGAGATGGAGCTCGTCGAGGACCACGGGGGTGTGGCGTCCGCTTACAGTCCGGTCGAAAACCGCGAGGCGCTTCGGTGCATCACGGGAGCGGAGACGCTCTGCGAGCTTCAGGCTGACGAGGTCTACGTCCTGCAAGGTCGCAACCCCGCCGACACGAACGTGACGCTCTTCGGTGGTGAAGACTCCGGTGTGCAACAGTTGGCCGACCTGCTCGCCGAGTTGCAACGGATGGACGACGGATACTCGACGCCGATCGTGTGTTCGGAGATGACGGTGGGCGCCGAGTGCACCTTTCACTACGTGCGTGAAGTCCCGGAAGTCGTCGAAGCGGAGCACACGGTCCACTTCTTCGCCGGGACGATGGAGGTCGCCGGTGAGGAGCCGCCCGCCATCTTCATCGAATTGATGCGGGAGTTCGCGGCGTTCGACGAGGAGGGATTCACGAGTGAGCGCTCGTTCGAATCCGACGGCGGCCACACCCTGCACGAGGTCACCGCACCCGGCGTGGAGTGCGCATGGGCCGATACGAGGACCCAACCCACCTGCACGATCCACGGGGTCGAGGGATCGGTGTCGCAAGGCTGGGAAGAGGGGACCCTGGACGTCGTCTTCGACGGGCCGGAGGGCTCGGGTGCGCACGCCGTCTTCGTGATGACGCAGCGGCTGGAGTCGGAGGGGATCGTGCTCGACATCCGTTGCTCGAGCGGAGCCGGAGCATACGTCTGCGGGTTCACCTACTGACCGCGGTCATTCACCGGGGACACGAAATCCGCACGCTCCCTCCGGGGTCGACGATCCCGCCTGTGTGACGCGCTGGTCGTCGTTGGTCAGCCAGTATGTGGGTTCGGCACCTTCGCCGAACCCGAGGTCGATCTGGCCGTCGCAAAAGTCGATCTCGAAATCGTCGTAGCTCACCCCCGCCGTCGTCACGTTGTCCACGATCGTCGCACGCGCGGACCTCGACCCTTCATGCCGGAGAAACCGGTACCGGGAGTGGTCCAACTCACGAACGAAAGTGTTGCGGGCGACCACGGTGTGGCCGGTCGTGTCGCTGCTGGTCGCTCCCATCCACATGTGGGTATTCGTGGCTACGATCACGTTGCCAGTGATCGCGACGTTGGTCGCGGTCCGCGCGTCGTTGAAGGCCACCGCGAAGGCGTGGGAAAGACCGCTCTCGTCCCGCGCTCGAAGCAGGTTGTCCTGGACCTCGATCCCGCTGCCCAGGACGGCGGCGGTCCCCCAACTGCGCGTGCCCCAGGTCGGGCTGTTTCCCAACTCGCCTGGGTTGGTGCCTGCGACGAGCTCCATCCAGTTGCAGCGAAGAGACGCGCCGCTCAGATCGGGGGGGCGTACGAGTACACCTCGGGCAGGGCGATTCTGGTCGCCAGCGGTGGTCTCGGCCACGAGGTAGTTCGAGTGGATCGACCCCGTGCCGATTTCGTCATCGAGGAACAGTCCTACGGGGCTGACGCCGTGCGCGATGATCTCGTTGTCGTAGATGGCGTAATCGTCTCGGGCCTGGATCAGGCGAATCGCTCCCGTAAAGTTGTTGGTCTCGGTGTCGAGCTCGATGACGTTGTCGTGAATGTCGGCGCTGCCAGCGCGGATTCCGACATGGCTCGCCCCGACGATGTGGTTGTCGTGGATGCGAGCCTTCGCGAGCCCGGAGTGCAAGATCGCAGCGTGCGCCGCGGTCTCGGAGCCGGCGGTCGTCGTGTCTTCGATGAGGACATGGTGCGCATGCAGCGGCACGCCGTTGAGCCCGGCCTGAATTGCGGATACCGAGGTCCCGCGTACCCGGATCGTCAGCCCGGCGACCTCGGCGGTCTCTCGCATGAAGGCGCCGAAGTAGACCGCGGCGCACCCGCCGAACTCGCTACCGTCGCAGGCGCCAGGTCCCTTTGCGAGCGTGCCGTCGATGATCGCCACGTTGGTGGTGGCGCTGCGGGTGACGCGCACGCCGTGGACGTCACCGGGGTCGTCGGCGTCGGCCGCTCCGTACGTCACCGTGTGACCGGCGAGGTCGAGGGTCACGAAGTCGGCGGCAATCTCGAAGGCCCATCCGTCGACCGTCACGTCCTGGGTCAGCACGTACCGAGTGTTGGGCTGATCCAGCACCATCGGGGCCGAGTCGATCTCGACCGTCTGATTGCGGGCCGGGCGCTCGGCGATGTCGAGGCCGAATCCGGGGCCCGCCTCGACGGACTTGCCCGGCAGCGGGAGCGGTGTGCCGGCATCGGCGCAGCGCTCGGCGAGCTCGCGGAGCCCGGGAATCTCGGGAACACAACGATCGCGGATGGTGACCGTGTCGTCGGGGCACGCGCCCATCGAGCCGTCGGCGACGTCTCCCGCGTCGAGGGTGGCATCGGGAAGGACCGGCACGACCGCGGCGTCACCGGAGGCGTCGGACGGGGGCTGCATGTCGTGGCCGGCGTCGGCTCGGGGGGCGCCCGCGTCGGTCGCGAGCCGCGTCTCGTAATCGACGAAGAGCGGGCACCCGCTGCAACAGACCACGGCGACCACGACCACGATGCGAAGAGCGCCCCTCATGGGCGACCTCCCTGGAAGCTCCCGCGCAACGTGAGGAGCACCTGCGGTCCGTGGCTGGTCCACACGACCGCCAGGTCCGCCGGTGGCGGCTCCGAGGTGTGCCCGAAGAGCATCATGCCGAGCCCGGCCGCCGTGGCGACCGAACCGCCGATGAGGAGCCCGATCCCGAGGCTTTGCCGTGGACGAATGTCGGCGACGACGGCCTCGCCGTCGGCGCGCGGGAGCTCTTCGAGGCCTTCGGCGCGGTTCGCGATGTCGACAGCGAGGTAGGCGGCTCCGCCGAGCGCCCCGCCGCCGGCGACGGTAGTGGCGACCCCGGTCCAGAACAGGACGCTCGACCTGGGGCGTTCCGCGACCGCCACCGCGACCGGCTGTTGGGTCGGCGACGGGTCATCGGGCGGCTCGGTGGTGTCGACCGATTCGCCCGGGGTCTGCATCGGAGCACCGAGCATTGAGGCGGCGACCTCGAGGCGGTCCCAGCCGGCGACGCGGGCCTGAAGTTTGGTGTGCGTCGTGGGGGGCAGTTCACCGGCGAGGGCGCGGACCGCGGCGACACGGGCATCGGGGAGGTTCCCCGAGCGCCACTCGGCCAGGGCGACGTTGTAGAGCAGGAGCGGCGCAGGCGTGAGTGCGTAGGCCCTCCGGAAAGCGTCGGCGGCCTCCCGGTAAAGGCCGGCGTTGTAGGCGTCCTGTCCCTCGAGGTAGTGGGCCCGCGATGCGTCCGAGACATCGGAGTTCTGCGCAGTTCCCACGGAGGGGAGGGCGACGACGAGCACGACGCCGAGGAGCAAAGCGGGAACCGAAGACGTCGCTCGCATTACTCGACAGGCTCGATCGTGAAGTCTGGTGTCGCCGCGGGCTCTTTCTCGCGCACCCGGGGGGGCGCGGTCTTTGCGGCCGGCCGTGGGCGCCGACTACGGGCGCGCTGCTTTTGCCTTTGCTCTTGCTCGGTCTCGGCTCGGGCCAGCTCGGCAGCACCATCGGCGTCCCTCTCCGCGGTCCCGAGTGCGGCATACACGAACGACGTCGCGCCGACGAGGGCTGCCTGAGCAGTGGGGTCGGGGCGCGGCGGAAGCTCTGCTTGCGTGGGGACGGGGACTGGCTCGGGGAGCGGCTCGGCCGTCGCGGCGGGTGCCGGCGCGGCGCGTTCGACCGGCGGATCAGATTCGGGCGCGGAGGGCTCGTTCACGCTCCGCCACAACAACCCGAGCGCGACCACGGCGATCGCACCGAGAGCGATGGGCACGCCCCACGGGAGCGGTCGTCTTCGAGACGCCACCGCTCGGTTGCCGGTCCGCGTCCGCTCGCCCGATGCGAAGGACGCTCGCACCTGACGAACCGCTTCGAGGGCCTCTTCTGCCGTTCCAAAACGTCCCGCCGCCGTCGGGGCCGTAAACTTCAAGACGAGTCGGGCGAGCTCGGTCGAGACGGCCATCGCGGCGAGCCGTTCGGGCAGCTCTTCGAGGTCGATCTCGATCCCGGCGACACCGTTCTCGTTGGCCTTTCGACCCGCCAGCATCTCGTAGAGGACGAGCCCAACGGCGAACAGATCGCTCGGTGGCCCCAGCGGTTCGCCGAAAATCTGCTCCGGGCTCAGGTAGGCAGGAGTGCCGATGACGCGCTGCCCGTCGGTGATGGTCGCATCGGTGCCGTAGAGCGACTTCGCGATCCCGAAGTCGAGCAGTTTGACGTGGTCGGGGTCTTCGACGTGCCGGTAGAGCATGATGTTCGTCGGCTTGAGGTCCCGATGCAGGATTCCGAGCGAGTGTACCTCGCACAGGGCGCGGAGGATCTGCTCCGTGATGCGAAGCGCCCGGTCGTGATCGAGCGGCGCCGCGACGTCGATCTCGTGCCGGAGCGATACGCCGTCGACGTGCTCCAGGACCATGAACAGGAGGTGGCCGTCGTGTTCACCGTAGTCGTGGAGGCGGACGATGTGGGGGTCGCGAAGCTTGCCGAGGAATCGGGCTTCCCGGAAAAATCGCTGCTTCGCGGTCTCCTGGTTTCTCTCGTCGGACCCGAGAGGCTCGAGGACCTTGATCGCCACGGTCCGTTCGATCGTCGTGTCCGTGGCGAGGTAGACCTGCGAGTACCCCCCACGACCGAGCGTGCTCTCGACGAGATACCGCTCCTCGAACATCGCCCCGGGGACGAGCTGTGAGGTAACACCGGCCAATGACGCCTCGATTCAGCAGAGCCTGTCAGAGCCGAAACGATATCACAGCCCCCGAACCCTCGCGAATTGCGCGGGATTCGCAGCGCTCGACCGGCCGACCACTTCGCCCCAAGAGTCCTCGGGTTCGAGCTCGCCTTTGCTACAGCGTCGAGGGCGGGTCGGAGTCAAGCCGAGGGAGGAGCAGCTCCGTCGCCGAGGGGCGCGGTGGCGTCGAGCACCGGCGTGGCGCTGTCTTCCAGGGCTGCTTCCAACACCTGGCTCATCTCCGAAGCGAAGACGAACTCCATCTCGCTGCGCGCCGACTCCGGGACATCGTCCAGGTCGCGCCGGTTGCGCTCGGGAAGGATCACGCGTTTGATGCCCGCGCGGTGCGCCGCGAGGACCTTGGCCTTGATGCCACCGACCGGCAGCACGTGGCCTCGGAGTGAGCATTCGCCCGTCATCGCCGTGTCGGGCCGCACACGACGCCCGGACAGGAGCGACGTCAACGCCGTGAACATCGTGACGCCGGCCGATGGCCCGTCCTTGGGCACGGCTCCTGCCGGGACGTGAATGTGCACGTCCCACCGCTCGAACGCCCCTTCCGGGACCTGAAGCTCCTCGGCGTGGCTCCGCACGTAGGTCAACGCGGCATGCGCAGACTCCTGCATCACGTCGCCGAGCTGACCCGTGATCTTCAGGTTGCCCTTGCCCGGCATCTTCGACGTCTCGACGAAGAGGATGTCACCGCCGACCGGCGTCCATGCCAGCCCCGTCGCAACGCCCGGCGCGGCCGTGCGAGCGGCGACCTCGCTGAAGAACTTCTGCTTGCCGAGGTAGTCCGACACCTCGTCGGCGTCGACCTCGACGACCAGGTCGTCCTTCTTCGAGCGGACCACTTCGAGCGCGACCTTGCGGCACATTCGCGTGATCTCGCGGTTGAGCTGGCGAACGCCCGCCTCCCGCGTGTAGTCCGTCACGATGCGATGCAGCGCGGCGTCCGAGATCGACAACTGCTCGTCGGTCATCGCGTGATCTTCCAGGCGCTTGGGCACCAGGTGCGACCTCGCGATGTTCACCTTCTCCTCGGCGGTGTAGCCGGAGACCTCGATGATCTCGAGCCGGTCGCGCAACGGCGCCGAGAGGTTTCCGAGGTCGTTCGCCGTGCAGATGAACAGCACGTTGCTCAGGTCGAACGGCAGCTCGAGGTAGTGGTCGGTGAACGTCCCGTTCTGCTCGGGGTCGAGCACCTCGAGCAGCGCTGCCTCCGGATCGCCCGCCCAGCCGCGGCCGAGCTTGTCGATCTCGTCGAGCAACATCACGGGGTTGTTCGCCCCCGCCTTGCGCAGCCCGCCAACGATTCGCCCGGGCAGGGCGCCAATGTACGTGCGGCGATGGCCGCGGATCTCGGCCTCGTCACGCACGCCGCCGAGCGCGATCCGCACGAACGGTCGCCCGGTCGCGTCCGCGATCGACTGTCCCAGCGACGTCTTACCGACGCCGGGAGGGCCGGCGAGGCAGAGGATCGTGCCCCGCGGATTGCCCGAGAGCTGAAGGACGGCCATGTGCTCCAGAATGCGCTTCTTCACCTCGTCGAGGCCGTAGTGGTCGTCGTCGAGCACCTGCGCGACGTTGTCGAGGTCGTCGTTCGTCTCGACGCGCTCGTTCCACGGAAGGTCCGCGATCGTCTCGAGGTACGTCCGGACCACCTGATACTCGGCGTTCTGAGGGCTCAGCGACTCCAGCCGGCGTACCTGACGGTCCACCTGCTCGCGCGCCTCCTCTTCGAGCTCCAGCCCATCGAGCCGGTCGCGTAGGTCGGCCAACTCCTCGGTCGCCTTGTCGTCCTCGCCGAGCTCCTTCTGGATCGCCCGCAACTGCTGACGCAGAATGTGCTCGCGATGGTTCTTGTTCAGCTCGTCGCGAACCTCGGACTCGAGCTTCTGCTTGATCTCCGACTTCGCGCGCTGCTGCGCGATGAGCTGCGTCACCAGACGCAACCGCGCCGAGACGTCGAGCTCCAGGAGGACCTGCACGCGCTCGTCGAACTCGAGCTCCAGCGTCGTGGCGACCCGGTCGGCCACGAGCCCCGGATCGTTCTCCGCCGGCAACGCATGACCGAGGCTCCCGCCCGTCTCCTCGACGAGCTTCTGGATCTCGTCGCGCAGAGTCGCTGCCAGAATCGGAGCCTCCTCGTCCGTCGTCTCGGGCAGATCCTCGCTCTCGACCCAGAAGAAAGGCTCCTCGCGAACTACGCCCGTGAGCACGACGCGATGCAAGCCTTCCAGAGCGACGCGATATCCGACGCGAGGGTTCTCGACGATCTTGTGAACGCGCGCGAGCGTCGCGACCTCTTCGAGGTCTTCGAATTTGGGCTGCGCGACGGCACCGTCTCGCTGAACGCCTACGACGACCAGGTCACCCGGAGAGAGGCTCTCGACGAGAGCCGTCGTGCTCTGACGACCGACCGTCACGGTCAGCATCGTCCCGGGAAAGAGCACGGTGTTACGAAGGGGTACTAGCGGCAGGGCGCCGCCAAGCTGATGTTCAGACATGTTGTCACTCTCTTTCGGAAAAAAGACGCGCCTCTCGCGCCCGATTTGGTTCTTCACCTCTCACACGACCCATCGCCTGAGTGATGAGTGATGAACGAAAACTAAAATCGTTCACCATTCGGTCAAGCACTAAACTTTCGAGCACACGACTTTCATTCCCCGTCCTCATGGTTCGCGCGGATCCGGGCGATCATCGAACCTGCGAAAACGGCTCGGGCAGGGGCCCGGGCGCTGGTTTGGATTCCGCAAACTCGCTAGATTACGCCGCAGATGAGAAGTCTTTCGACAGCGCTGATCGCGATCGTGCTCGCCACTGCTTCCGACGCGGGGGCCCAGGTGATCGGCCCTCCCCCCAACTTCCCTGACGCCCCGCCGGCATCGGTCGACCCGCGGTTCGGGATGCTGCACGACATCCTCGCGTTCGAGGGCCCCGACTCGCAGGTCTTCGGTCCCGACGGGCTAGGCCCCGGCCGGACGGACGGGGTCGCGGGGATGCTTCGGTTCCGACGCGCGCTTTCGCCCCTCGAGCTCACCGCCCTGGAGCGCTCGGGGGTCGAACTCCTGCGGGCCGACGACGGCCGGCTCGTCGAGATAGGCAACGTCTACGGGGCTTTCGTCACGTGGCGCGCCTTGCCCGCCCTGTCCGCTCATCCGGTCCTGGAATGGGCCGAGTGCGCGTGGCAACCGATCACGCTTCAGCCGCTCGAGGTGACGACCGAGACGATCGGTTCGGCCCCGCACCTTCGTCTGCCGCTGCCGAATTCCGACGGTACGGGACAGGTCATCGGCGACATCGACAACGGCGTCGACGTGCTGCATCCCCACTTCTTCTTTGCCGACGGAGGAGCGTTCGAGTGGATCGACGTCGACCAAGACGGAGCCTTCACCCCGCGAGTCGACGCCGTCGATTACAACGGCAACGGCGAGGCGGATGGCAACGAGAAGCTCCACGTCCTCGACGGCACGTTCGTGCAGCGCGGTACGAACCCCAGGAACGACGACGGCGTGCTCGACCCGAAGTTCGACTGGCTCTATGCGGATCGAAACCGTGACACCGAGCGCAACGCCGGCGTCGCCGAGGGGTTCACGGAGCTCGATCCCGGCTACGGCGAGCCGGTCTTCGTCGTCGACGACGCCAATGGCGACGGGCGGCTCGGGCTCGACGAGCGGCTGTTGCTGCTCGGCTCGTCGAAGGTGCAGCGGTTCGTCACCAGCGAGCGAACCTACCGCCGCGGCGAGGATCTCATCGAGTCCGCCGACTGGCCCGACCTGCAAGGGGCCTTTCACGGTACGGGGGTCTCCAGCATCCTCCTCGGCGGTCAGCCGCGCGCGCACGCGCGCCACGGCGTGGCGCCGGGCGCGGAGCTCGTCATGTACTCCTCCTACATCGCGCGCCGCGAAGCGTTCGACGAGACGGCGCAGCTTCGAGCCATCGAAGACGCCGAAGCGAGTGGACTGACCGCCCTGGTCCACGAGTGGACGAACCCATTCGCCGTGCAACACGACGGGTCGGGGAATCTCGAAGCGGCAATGGACGCGGCGTCGGCGTCGGGCGTCGTGCAGGTCAACCCCGTCGGAAACCTCAACGCGAGCGAAAAGCACACGCAGGTGGTCGTCGAAGCCGGCGTGCCGGCGCGCCTCGACTTCGTCGTCGGCGAGGGCTTCACCGTGGGTGCCGGGACGCTCCCCTACGCCGTCGTCTACACGTCACTCTTCTGGCGCGGCGATCACCTCCCCGAGATCGAGCTCGTCGACCCGAGGGGCGAGACGGTCTCCGTCCCCCTGAACCCCCAGCACAGCGCGACGATCGGGAGCGAGAACTTCTATTCGACCTACTCCAAATCGTCGCGCGGCACGCATCACCTCTTCTTTACAGTCTGGACCGACGACGAAGCCGCGGCGCTCGCCGCAGGCGACTGGCAGATCGTCGTGACGAGCACGGTCGGCGACGAGATCTGGGGGCGGGTCTCCGATTTTCATTCGGGGTGGTCCCGCGGCATTCACTGGCGAAACGCCACCACGGATGGCTCCACCGCCGTCTACCCCTCGACGGCCGACTCGGCGCTCGGCGTCGCCGCGTATGCGGGCCGCCACCCCGGGGTGCTCGGTTCGGAGCCCGGCGACCTGCGCGAGTACAGCGGACGTGGCCCGCGGATCGACGGTGCTCGGGTGGTCGACGTGGCCGGTCCCGACGATCCCTACGCGGCGCTCGTCGCCGCTCCCGAATGGATCGCCGCCGGTTACGGGCGGAGTTGGTTCTGGACCTTCGGCGGGACGAGCGGCGCAGCGCCGCACGTGGCGGGGACGGTCGCCCTCTACCGTGCCCTTCACCCCGACGCGTCTGCCGACGAAGTCCAGGCCGCGATCTTCCAGGGAGCCTTCGTGGACGACGCGGTCAGTTCGCTCGGCGCGCCCCCCAATCGCGGCTGGGGCTTCGGAAAGCTCGACGCGTTCGCCACGTTGGAAGGACGTCGCCCCTTCGAAGGCAACTCGCCGCCGACCATCACGGGGGTCGCCGGGTCGAACGACGCGCTCACCCTCGACGTCAGCGACCCCGACGACGACGAGCTTCGCGTCCGTTGGGACTTCGACTACGACGGCACCTGGGACACCGACTGGCTCGCGTCCGACGAAGTCGTCCAGGTCGACCCCGCGCAACTCATGCGCGTGGAGGTAGTCGACGGCCAGGGGGGGAGGGCCGGATGGCTCGGCCGGGCCGAACCCGTCTCGAACCTCGAGCCCTCCGGCGACGTCGGAACAACCCCCGACGCGTCCGATCTGGATGCGGGTTCGGACATCGGGTTCGAAGACGAGAGGGTGCGACAGAACTGCTTCGGCTGCAGCTC
>CAYPJU010000026.1:0-72817 GCA_964411125.1 uncultured Bradymonadales bacterium
AACAACGGGACGACCGTCCCCCCGATGCCAGCCGAGTTCGGGCTCGACGCGAGACCGACCAACGACACCTGCGTCGCCTTCGACCGACCTCCGTCCGGGTCGACCGTCCGGACGGTGCCGGCCTACCCGAACCTGTCGTTCCAGAACCCGCTGTGGCTCGAGAAGTCGCCCGATGCGAGCGACGACCGCTGGTTCCTCATCGAACAGGCAGGCCGAATCCGCGCGTTTGCGGACGACCCGGCGACCGCGACCTCCGACGTCGTGCTCGACATCACCGACCGCGTCCGGTCGGGCGGCGAGCGAGGACTCCTGGGGATGGCGTTCCATCCCGACTGGCCGAACACGCAGGAGCTCTTCGTCTCCTACACCCGCGGCGACCTCGAGTCGGTGGTCTCGAAGTTCACGTCGTCCGACGGCGGGCAGTCCTTCGACCCGGCGAGCGAGTCGATCGTCCTGACCCAGGACCAACGGTTCAACAACCACAACGGCGGCCAGATCTCCTTCGGCCCCGACGGCTTCCTCTACTTCGGTCTCGGCGACAACGGCTCGGCGGGGGACCCCGACGACAACGGCCAGAACACCTTCACCTGGCTCGGCGCCCTGCTCCGCATCGACGTGACCGGCGACGAAGAGCCGTACGGAATCCCGGCCGATAACCCGTTCGCCGACGGCAACGGAGGAGCACCCGAGATCTACGCATGGGGGCTCCGGAATCCGTGGCGGTTCAGCTTCGACATCGAGACCGGCGAGCTGTGGCTCGGCGACGTCGGCCAGGGGAACTGGGAAGAGATCGACCTCATCGAACGAGGCGGAAACTACGGCTGGGACGACAAGGAGGGGACGCACTGTTACGAGCTGCAGCCGTGTGACGACGGCCCATGGATCGACCCTGTCGTCGAGTACGACCACTCCGGTGGCAACGTCTCGGTCACCGGCGGGTACGTCTATCGCGGCTCCGCGATTCCGACCCTCGACGGCATCTACATCTTCGGCGACTACGCCACCGGCAACGTCTGGGGCATCTTCGACGACGAGGTCACCGGCGAACCCGAAATGCGTCCGCTCGTCCAGACCGGCCAGCCGATCTCCTCGTTCGCGCAGGACCGCGACGGGGAGGTCTACATCGTCCACTACACCGGCTCGATCGCACGGATCGTCCAGGACCAGCCCGCCGCCGGCTCGAACTTCCCGACGACCCTCTCCGCCACCGGGTGCGGACTCGAAGGGGACCCGAGCAAGCCCGCCGCCGGGCTCGTACCGTACGCGCCCAACGCGCCGTTCTGGTCGGACGGCGCCGAGAAGAAGCGTTGGTTCGCCCTTCCCGACGGGGAATCGATCACCGTGGAGTCCAACGGCGACTGGACCTTCCCCACCGGCTCGGTGCTGCGGAAGGACTTCGAGCTCGACGGACGGCTCGTCGAGACCCGCCTCATGGTGCGCCACGAAGACGGCGAGTGGGCCGGGTATTCCTACGAGTGGAACGATGCCGGAACGGACGCGACCTGGGCGCAGGGCGGAAAGACGAAGCGCATCGGTTCCCAGGACTGGATCTACCCCTCGAGCGGCGACTGTCTGCGGTGTCACACCGCGGTCGCCGGCCGAACGCTCGGGCTCGAGAACGCGCAGCTCGACGGCGACTTCGTCTACGCATCGACCAACCGGCTGTCGAACCAGCTCGCCACCCTCGGTCATATCGGCGTGTTCGAAGGGACCGCCCCCGACCCCGCACAGGTCGAGGGTCTCGTCGACCCGTACGGCGACGGCGACCTCGGCGCCCGCGCGCGGAGCTACCTCCACACCAACTGCTCGCAGTGCCACCGCAGCGGAACCGGGCTGCGCGTGAAGTTCGACCTCACCACGACGCCCGACCCGCTCATCGACGACCAGCTCTGCGATGCCGAGCCGGTCGGCGACGACCTTGGTGTAGACGGCGCGCGCCGGCTAGTGCCCGGCGCCCCGGACCAATCTCTGCTCTGGTTGCGTATGACGCGGCGCGACGCGAAGGCGATGCCGCCACTCGGATCGAACCTCGTGGACGACGCGGGCGCCGAGCTCGTACGCTCCTGGATCGAAGGCCTCGGAGCCTGCCAGCTCTAGCCCGCCGACAGGCCCGCCGTGCGCAAGTCTCTCGCCGCCATAGCGTTCGCTACCTTCCTCGCCGCCCCGTTCGCAATCCACGCAAGCCCGTACGACGTCTACGGCGCGAGCTCGCGGGGCGCAGCGATGGGGTCGGCCCAGACCGCGGCCGCCGAAGGCGCCCCCGCGCTGCAGCACAACCCGGCGCTGCTCGCCCTCACCCCCACAGGCCTCGTCGTCGGTACGCTCGCGACGTTCGGCCGTGCTCGCGTGCTTTTGAAAGAGCGCCCGGACGGCTACGACGTCCCCGACATCGGCCCCCCGGCTGCCTACCCCGGGATCGACCGAACCGGCGAGCGCTCGGACACCGAGCTGCAGCATCCGCAGGTCGGGCTGCGGCTCGGCGCCTCCCGACGGCTCTTCATCGACCGACTCTCGGTCGGATTCACGCTCTTCCTCCCGCTCCCGCGGCCGGTCACCCTCTCCACGCAGTTTGCCGACGAGCGCGAACGGCTCGCCTCGAACGCGTTGTCCTTCGAACGAATCGGCCCGAAAGCCCACCACCTCGACATCGGGCTCGGCGCGGCGTACGCCCTCACACCTTGGCTCGCCGCGGGGCTCGGCGCTCGCTACCTGCCGAGTTTCGCGGTCGG
Organism: uncultured Bradymonadales bacterium; assembly: GCA_964411125.1. Lineage (GTDB taxonomy): Bacteria > Myxococcota_A > Bradymonadia > Bradymonadales > Bradymonadaceae > JBFIHF01. Next base: position 2,730 of record CAYPJU010000026.1, read on the forward strand.
CAGCGACGTCTACCTCCCCGACGCCGCCGACCAGGCGGGCGCGGAGATCTCCACCACCGTCGAGACTTCGAACGAATTCGGGCTGGTCGCGGGGCTCGCAATCTCGCTGCCGCAGGAGTTCGAGCTCGGGCTCGGGTACCGCGACGACGTGGCGCTGCGCCTGCAAACCGTGAACGAGATCCGCGTCAACGGCGCCACGTCCGACGAGCCCGTCCTGCAGACCACCGACTGGACGCCGGTCTACAGCCCCGCGCGCCTCACAGCCGGCCTCTCACGACCGTTCGGTCCCCTCCTCTTCGCCGTAGACGCTCGCTACGAATTCTGGGGCGCCTACGAAGATGCCCGCGGAGACAACGCCGGGTTCGACGACGTAATCAGCGGCTCCCTCGGACTCGAATACGCGTACACGCCCGCGACACTCCTTCGGTTCGGGGCCGGTTTCGACCCGAGCCCCGTTCCCGAGCAGACGGGCCGCACCAACTACGTCGACAACGACCGCGTCCACTTCTCGCTCGGCGCCGGACACCGATTCGGCATCGACACCGACCGCGAATTCCAGGTCGACTGGTACCTTCGTTTCCAGGGGCTCGTCGCCCGCGAGACGTTCAAGAACGTCGCCGACTACCTCCCGTGCGACGACGACGTCGAGACCATCTGCGACGAGGTCCCCGACGACCTCGAAGACCCCGCGACCGGGCGACCGTTCCCGCAGGGTCGTGGCCTGCAGACGGGCAACCCGGGCTTTCCCGGCTTCGTCTCCGGCGGTTGGCTCGGCGTCGTCGGCCTGGAGGTGAGCTACCAATGAAGCGACTTCTCCCCCTCCTGGCGCTGACGATCGGCGCGTGCTCTCTCGAACGCGGTTCCGCCGGCGTCGAGCCGCAACGGTTCGACGACGCCGGGGCTCCCGATGCCGGCGGCTTCGCGAGCGACTCCGGGCTCGGCGGCGGCCCCGGCGCGGGAACGCTCGCCGGGACTTGGCTCGCCGTCCACGAGGCGAGCTCCTGCGTGCTGATCGAAGAGCAGGTGACGTGGGCGTCCTACATCGTGGAGATCGAGGAGGACGCTCGTGTGCTCACCGAGCGTCGTACCCAGTGCGAGATTGCGCTGAGCCCCGTCCTCGGGCTGCAGGTGACGATCCCCGACGCCGTCATCGAATCGATCGAGATGATCGAAGTCGACAAGGGGTTCGTCTCGAGCTTCGGCACGGGTGGGGCCTACAGCTCCGCCACCGAGCTGAGCCTCTGGGGGCTCGATCTCGACGAACCCCTGGCGGGCGAAGTCCCCGACGACCCCGCAGACAGGGCGGTGGTCGACTCCGACGGCGACGGCAACCCCGGCGTCACCTTCGCCGCGGGGCGGACCTGCGAGCGCTGGGTCGCGCAACGTACGATCGTCCGTTACGAAGGAACTCTAACGGCGCCCAACCAGATCGACGGCTCGAGCGTGACGGTGACCGACTCGAACGTCATCGGCTCGTCCCAACCGCTCTGCGGCGTCGCCCCCCGCATTCGTCCCAACGACGCGTTCAGTCGCTTTCGCATGGTCCGGGTCGACGGGGCAGGCGGCGCTCCCGATCTCGACACGGACGGCGACGGTCGGGTAACTTGCGCCGAGACGAGTTCAGCGGTGGCGCTGGTGCTGGAGCGAAGGGAACCCGACCGAGCGAACTGCCCGACCGACTGACCAGGGTCACCCAAACCAAAACCCGCCGCAAGATTAAATGACCACGGTCACCTAAACGTTTCGGAGGTGGCCCGGACCGCGGCCGCCCCGTCCCATGTGTTCTGATCGGGGAGGTACCACAGAGTGACGTCGACCTTCGCCGAGCCCTCTCCACGGCGATCGAAGACGAAGCGACTCTCGGCAAAGCGCCCTGCCTCCAACCGCGTGTCCGCGACGAGATTCACCGCGTCGTCGACCGAGTATACCGGGGCACCGTCGGCTCCCACCATCGAGCGGCCGAAGACGCGACCGGCGACGATTCCGGGGCGCGCCAGGACGTCGGGGAGCCTCTTGCCGAAGCGAAGCGGCAGCGCACCGCCTCCTTCGCGAGCTTCGACGGTCACGACGTACGCCGCGCGAGGATCTCCAGCGGGCACGCGGTGCGCGGCATCCTCGTTCCGCACCTTCACTTCCACCGCGGCGATCGGTCCTGCCACCTCCACAGGAGATACCCACAGCCCCATGTTCTCCACCCGTTCTTCGAGCGTGATGGCGAAGCCCGGTTCGTCGTGCGCCACGTGGCAATCGGTGCACTCTTCGCCGTCGGAGAGTTCGAAGGCCTCCGTCCGAAGAGGCAAGCGCCGGCCTCCCTCTAGCGCCGGGTGCTGCCCGAAATGAGGATAGATCCCGAGAGCGTCGAACCGTCTCCCCTCGGGGAGCGGCCGGGTCTGTGCGTGGCAGGAGCTACAGACGGGGGGCGGTGACATGCCGGGGACGGAGGGCTCCGTAACCTCACGCGCGGCGCGGACCTGATCCGAGAACGCGCGAAGCTCCGCGTCGAGTCGAGTCGGCTCGAGCCGTGGGCACGTCGCCAGCAGCCCGTCGCGCAGCGCCTCGACTTCGTGGGTACCGCTCCGGGTCCAGCGGCTGAAATGGGTCGTCGCCCGCCCCACTTCGTCCGACGTCATCGGGCCCGCGCGCAGCGCGCGACGCACACCTGCGTGCGGCAGGAGCTCCGTCATCTGGTCGGCGGACCAGGCCGAAACGTCGCCGTTCTCCAGGGCCTCGTCGAAACGTGCCGCTTCGTCGTCGAACGCACCGAGCTGTTCTCGGTCCGTCGCGAAGAGGCGATCGACCCGATCGAGCCACGACTGGGGCACCACGAGCGCTGCTCCCACGAGCAGCGCGCACCCCGCGACGACCTTCAGGCCTCGTCCCCACCGATGCTCACGAGCTTCATCCATCGATCGAGTCCGACTACTGAAGCGAGCTCACGATCGTTTCGATCTGCTCGAACCCGACCCGGAGCAGGAAGTTGGAGTTACGTCCGTAACTCTTCGCCCCGATGACGAAGAAGTTCGGTTCCGGGCTGCGAAGCGTGTCGATCCCTGCCGACTCCTGCGCAAGACAATCGGCGTTGCCGGACTGCGCCAGGAGCGACGCGGCGAGCTTCATCGGCCCTTCCGAAGCGTAACAGTGGTGGACCTGAAGCTCCCGGGTGATGTCGGTCTGCGGCCGGTACCCGACGTTCGCTACGATGCGATCACACTCGACGTGTCGGTACTCCCCGCCGGCGTCCAGAACCGTCACGACGAGACCACCGTCGGCCCCCTCCACCCTGACGACCCAGCCGGTCCCAAGCGGTGTCACGCCCTCCTCTTCCCCGGCCCATGCCCGGTTCGCGAGCATCGCGAGGCGACGGCGTTCCGGCAAGGGATCGTCGTCGATCGCCATGTAAGGCGTATCGTCTCGCCGCAGCCACACGACCTCGGTGCCGGGCTCCTCTTCATGCAGGGCGAGAAGCCCCGCGAGAGTGGTCGCCGCGGAGTGTCCCGCTCCGATGAGCAACACCTTCTTTCCGGCGTAGGTCTCTCGTTCACTCCCCATCGGGTCGGGCACATGGCGTTCGATGGCGTCTCGATGTTCGGCCTCGCCCTCGACCCGCAGACCGGCGCGACCGAAGGAGACCGGCGTCTCGTAGGTTCCGGACGCATCGAGCACGATGTCGAACGTCGCCGCGTTGCCCCCGGTCGTGGCGACCAGAAACGGTGCTTCGCCACGGGCGGGGTCGCCGATGTAATCCCCCTTCAGCGCGTGCGTTCGACCGATCCCCGTGACCCGGGCACCCGTCACGATTCGTCCCTCGAGCTCCGGATGGCGCGCTAGCGGCAAGAGGTACTGTTCCAGATACTCGGCCCCGGTCGGAAAGGCGTCGTCGTCACCCAGGTCCGCTCCAGCTTCTCGTAGGGCCTCCACGCCCCATGCGGACCGGTTCAGCGCCCAGGGGGAGAAGAGACGGACATGCCCCCAGCGCGCCACATTGGCACCGACGCCGCGGCCTGACTCGTAGACGGTGACGTCGAAGCCGCGCTTCGCGAAGAGGAGCGCCGCCTCCACGCCAATCGGGCCGGCCCCGACGATGGCGACCCGCCGAGGCTCAGGGGCTCGGCCAGAGGTAGTCTGCATTCTCGATCTCCTGGTCGACGACCTCCCAGCCGGAGTCCGTCTCGTTCACCGTCAACAGTACCGCTTCGCCGTCCGAACTCTCCGCGTTCGCCACCACGACGATCCACGAGCCTTCGGCGCGGCGCACGACGCGCTCGACCACCGGCGATTGCATCTGGTCGATGACCGCCGCCACGTTTTCGTTTCTTTTTCCGTCGGCGATCCATCGCTCGGCGGTCTCGACGAGACCGTCCACTGGAGCGCTTCGCGTCGCGGCCGGCCCGCCGCTCGGCGGCGAGGTCGGGGCAGGGTCGGAGGGCGCAGCCGTCTTGCAGGCGACAGCGAGTGAGAGGATCGACAACAACACGAAGATCTTCATCGGTCCACGAACCCCACGATCAGGCGGTGCGGCCCGAGGCCGAAGTAGTCGATGGTGGCAGCGGCAAACCCGAGCGCGTCACCTACGGCGACCGCTCCGACAGCAGCGAACGTAGCTCGCTCCCAGGCCGAATCGATCCTGCGCTCCAGTTGCGTCGGAAGCTCCGCCGGCTCCTCGACGCAGATGTCGAACTCCGGGGAGCAAGGCTCCGCCGTGCCACTGCCTCCGCCCGTCCTGACGCCCCAACCACGGGCTCCGTCCGGGTAGAGCGCGACGGCGGGCGTCTTTTCCGTCAGCTTCGTCACGGGGGCAGAGACCTGCACCAACCCCAGGCCCTCGTCGAGCACCACCGCCGAGATCTGGTAGAGGCCCGAAGCAGAGAGGTTCATCACCAGCTTGTTGAAGGTCTGCCACGTCACGTCGGCCGCGACGACGAGGTCGATACCCGCCGGAGCGGGGTCACTGTCGAGGACCTCGTTGACCCACTTGCGGCCGTGCTCGACCAGCATCGGCGACCACTGCAGCGCCCCCTCGGGCGCGTCGGGGGCGCGGTCGCCGACCGGAACCGGACCGAAAGGGGTCACGAAACGCGCCCGGGTCACGACGACCGGCAGCGACGGGATTCGCTGCACCTCGGACCACTTCGCCGTCGAGCCGACTTCCGGCAGCTTTCCGCTCGAGACGAGGGCACCGACCGCCTTCGCATAGTCGGTGCCGGGCTCCCATACGACCTTCCAGCCGTCGGCGCGCTTCATCTTCAACGGATAACGGATCACGCCGGCTTCGAAGACCACGGCGATCTCGACGAGGTAGTCGGCGCTCGGCAGCCGCTCCATCGCGAGGACGCCGCCATAGACACCGCCCGCGCGCTTCAACGCCGTGGCGGCGTGCGACGCGTCGGTCAGCGACCCCGACGCAGCCTCGTCGAGCGACTGGGCCCCGACGACGTTGGCCGACGCGGTCAAAAGAAGGGCGACGAAAGCTGACGTTCCAATCCGCAACATGGCGTCACGGTACCGCGAAACGCGACTCAGCGCGACACGACCTGAAACTCGCCGACGCTCCAGAGGGTCTGGTCGCCGGGCATTCCCGCGAACAGCGTCACCATGTGCGTCCCCGCCGAGACGCGGCAGCGGATCCGGACGTCCCGAGCCCCCGACACCGAGCACCGCTCACCGTTCTTCACGGTGGCGGAGATCTCGCGTCGGCGAGGATTTTCTAGGCGCACGTTCAGCACCCCATCGGTCGTGTCGACCTGCGAGCGTTGCGGCGAGATCAGCCGCAACCCGTGGCCATAGAAGTCCGCGTCCATCATCGGCTGGCGTACGAACTCGCCGCGCGTGATCGGGTCGGAACGCAGTTGCCACATTGCGTCATCCGGCAGGTGATCCATCCCGAAAACCTCCGGGGGCGTGAAGAGGTACTCGGTGCGGTAGCGCTTGGTGAACTTCTCTCCTTTGACCGAGCCGGCGTTCCACGTCGCGTCGATCAGGTAGTACTTCCCTTCGATCTTCACCGCGTTCCACGCGTGTCCGCTCCCCGAGATCGATCCGTCCTCCTGCCGAGCGTCGCCCGTCACGTAGAGGATCTCGTCGCCCGTCTCCTCCCCCATCGCCACCAACAGCCGCGAGTAGCCCGCGCACACCGCCTTGCGGGTCTGAAACACGTACTCCGCGTCCTGCCTCGGGTACTCGCCGCGCGCCAGCGCCGGCGCGTCATAGGCGATGCGGTCTGCGACCCAGTCGTGCAGCGCCTTGACGCGCAAGAACGGGTCCTTCTCGAGCTCGGCGATGTAGCGCGCGACGGCGACGTAGGACGTCTCGATCTCCGGCGGGATGTTCTTCACGACCGGGTGGAGCTCGGCGTTCATCGGCCACGACGGAGCCTCACCGTAAGCACGCGGCGCAGGGATGGACGGCGGCTCGGGCGTCGGTGTCGGCGCAGGGGGCACGACTTCGGTCGGGGCCTCACCACCCGTCGGGGTTTCGCCAACCGGCGGGACTGGTGGAACCGGCGCAGCGGGCGCCGGCTTCACTGGCGCCTCCCCTGTCTTCGTCGGATCCACTTCGACCCTGGCGTCCCCGAACTGCGACGGATCCGGCGTCGGCAACGGCTCGTCGTCCGCCCACCTCTCGTAGGGATTGTCTTCGTGCGAAAGCTCGTAGAGCCACTCCAGCTTCTCCGCGCCAGCGAAGAGGACGGGCCGCACGACCTCCACGCGAGGGCTTTCCCACTCGTCGAGGAACCAGTCTCCGCGCGCTGCCAGCGCGGTGAAACCAACCTGCGGATACGTCGCCAACAACGCCGCGAGAAACCCGAGGTTGAGAAAGAACGTCCGGAGGATGAAGCGGTCAGCGAACGGAAGATGGCGTTCTTTCGGGTCTTTCGCCTCGCGGACACGCTGCTCGTTGTTCCGCTCGAACCTCGAGGTCGCCCAGAGATCCCAGACGACCGGCCCGACGGGGCACAGGAGCGCGCCGATGGCGACGGCGAGCCAAACCGGCCCATCCATGTAGGTCGCGATCGAACTCGCGACCCAGACCCCGATCGCAGGCGCGATGATCACGAGCGCCCATGCGAGCAGCTTCAGGAGCAGCACCGGTAGGAAGAGCAGCGTTTTCATGTTCACCTCGCCAGGGGTCCAACCCCAACCTATCGGGCAGCTGCCGCGCCACCCATAGGAAAATACCGACCGTCCCGGCCCGAATATTCGATGCAACCGGGGACCGCGGCTGGAAGCCGCGGCACCGCAGAAGAGGCGCCACGGTCCCCGCCCTATGGTGCCGCGGCTTCCAGCCGCGGTTCCCCCGCCTTACGGTGCCGCGGCTTCCAGCCGCGGTTCCCCCGCCTTACGGTGCCGCGGCTTCCAGCCGCGGTCCCCCCGCGACACACGAAAAGCGCGGCCCGAAGGCCGCGCCACGATTCGCACCCACGTCCATTCAGCGTTTCAGCTTCCGCGCCTGCCGAACCAGGCCGAGGAACTCGCGCCGGTCGTCTTCGCGTCCCGTTGCGGCTCGCGCGACTTCTTCGACGAGGTCGAAACTGATCCCCTCGGCGTACGGGCTCTCCCGAAGAATCTCGGCGAACATCGCAACCGACGAGGCGAACTGGAAGTCGCGCGATGCGTCGGCGATGCGGTGACGGACGTCGGTGTCGCGGAAGTGGAACTCCTGCTCGGCGGCCTTGTAACCGTCGGGCTTCTTCGCGCGGATTCGGACCGTCGCGAGCTTGCCGCGAGCCTCGGGGTTCATCGTCACTTCGTATAGCGCGGTCACGGTGTGCCCCGCTCCAATCTCGCCGGCGTCCACCCGGTCGTCACGGAAGTCTTCGTCGGCGATGTCGCGGTTCTCGTAACCGATGAGCCGGTAGTTGGGGATCGCTTCGGGGTCGAACTCGACCTGGATCTTCACGTCTTTCGCGATGACTTGGAGCGTGCCGTCGACCTGTTCACCGAACACCTTCTTCGCCTCGGCGAAGTCGTCGATGTAGTAGTAGTTGCCGTTCCCCTTGTTGGCCAACTGCTCCATCATCGTGTCCTTGTAGTTCCCCATGCCGAGCCCGATCGTGGAGAGGGTGACCCCCTCGTCGACGTAGTGACGGATGCGAGCGAGGATGTCCTGGTAGGACATCGGGCCAATGTTGGCATCGCCATCCGACAGCACGATGACGCGGTTGACGTGGTCGCGGTGGAAGCTCTCGAGCGCCATCTGGTAGGCGAGCTCCATCCCGTTGGACATCCCCGTGCCACCGCCCGACGAGAGGTCGTCGATCGCGCGGAGGATCTTCTTGCGGCTCTGCATCCCCGTCGGCCCCAAAATCTTCGCGGTGCGGCCGGCGTAGGTTGCGAGGGCGACCGTGTCCCCCTCTTTGAGGTTCCCCGTCAGCTCCTTGAGGGCCCGCTGCGCGAGGGGCAGTTTGTCGGCCTGGCCCATCGAGCCCGACACGTCGACGAGGAAGACGAGGTGAACCGGTTTTCGTTCCGCGGCCGACACGTGCTTGCCCTGAACACCGACCCGCATCAGGTAGGTGTTCGGTTTCGCGGTGAACGGACTGGGCGCCGCCTCGAGATGAACCCCGAATGCTCCATCATCGGGGCTCGGGTAGTCGTACGCGAAGTAGTTGACGAACTCTTCGACGCGGACCGAAGCGGTCGGCGGAACGTATCCTCCGTTCAGTTTCTTGCGGGCGATGGTGTAACTGCCGGTGTCGACGTCGATCGAGAACGTCGAGAAACGGTCCTTTTTCGAGTCGGTCATCTGGTTCACGCCGTAGTCGGCGTAATCCTCGCTCCCCGGGCTCTCGTTGACGGCAGTGGGCTCTGGTTCGGGCATCCTTTCACCGGCCGCGATCCCACCGATCATGCCATCCGTCGGGGGTGGACTCGCGGGCTTCGCCTCACGCTTCGACGTCGCTCTCTGCGCGACGGGAGCAGGGCCAGAAGCCGCACGGTCCGCCTCCTCTGCCGGGGCGTCCATCGCGGCGACGGAGGACGATGCGACGGAATCGTAAGACTCCGCTTCCTCCGTTGCCGGATAGTACGGGGCCTCCTGATGCCTGTCCGCGCTCTCTTTCTCCGCGTAGCTCATGCATCCTACAGCCCCGGTGACCAGGGCGAGAACCAGGGTTCGTTTCACACGTTTCGTGATCATGTTCTTCTCCGCGTCGAGTACGTTTGGTTTTTCGTGACGGTTCTTCTCAACGCGCCGACGTCGGAACGGATCTATTTTTTTCCGATCAATCGAGCTTCGAAGACAGAGTGGACGTGGAACAAGACCTGACACCGCACCGCAGCACGTGGCGCTGGCCGTCGATCCAGAACTACCCGTGGATCCGCGATCGTGACGCCCGCTGGCTGGCGGACGAGTACTTCGGGTGGGTCGATCGGAACCTGCCGATCGCCACGGCGCGCCAGGCGCAGGACGAAGTCGAGATGTCGGTCTTCCCGTTCTTCGGAAAGCCCGCGATCGAACTGTGCCGCCGCAAGATGAGCGAAGAGTGCGTGCGGTACGAAGTCGTCGGAGGTTACCTCACCCGAGGCCCGGGCTCGGGAACTTTCACGTTTCAAAAGGTCGGCAGCGGGCTGCGGATCACTCTGGCTGACTACAGCCCTTCGCTCCCGCGGATCATCTACTTCTTCACGCAGGCGTTCATCCATCACATCGTAATGTGGCTCTTCGGCCGACATCTCGAGCGCACCCTCCAGCGCAAACGTTTGGAGGAAGGAACGAATCCATGACAGAGACCGGTAGCAAACGAATCGTGATTCTCGGGGCGACAGGGTTCGTCGGTGCCGCGCTCCGGGACGCCCTGGCCGACAGCGGGCATCGTCTGGTCTGCACGTCGCGTAGTCCGAAAGCCTCGTGGGGGTCGCGTCCCCGATGCGAGTGGAAACGGGTCGATCTCGACCAGCCATCCACCTTGGAGGACGTCTTCGAACCCGGGGACGTCGTCTTCTATCTCGTCCACGCGATGTCGGATTCGGGCTCCGCGGACTTCATGCAGAAGGAGATGGCGGCGGCGCGCGCGGTCGCGGAGTCCGCAAGGGCGAACGGCGTCGAGAGGATCATCTACCTGGGAGGTCCCGATCCCCCCGGGGAGACTTCTAAGCACCTGCGAAGCCGGCTGGAGACCGGTCGAATCCTGCGAAACAGCGGCGTTCCGACCTTCGAGCTGCGCGCCTCGATGATCATCGGCAAGAAGAGTGAGAGTTGGGCGATGGTGCGCGACCTCGCCGCGCGGCTCCCCGTGATGGTGATTCCGCGCTGGTTGCAGAACGTGACCGAGCCGATCGCCATCGAAGACGTCGTCGCGGCCCTGGTCGCGGCCGTGGGCGTTCCCGTTGAGCGCGCCGAACCGTGGGGCCTTCCGGGTCCCGAGCGGCTCTCGTTCGAGGAGATCCTGGTCCGGACGGCAGCCTTGCGCGGCACGAAGCCGAGGCGAATTCGCGTCCCCCTCCTCTCTCCGACGCTCTCGAGCCACTGGCTCCGACTCGTCACCCGCGCGAACTTCAGCGTCGCGAAGGAGCTCGTCGAAGGATTGCGCAACGATCTGCTCGTCACCACGCCGAGCTTCTTCGACGAGTTCATGCCCGACCACGAGCTCGTCGGGTTCGATGCTGCAGCGGCGGCGGCGATGACCGACGAACGCTCCGAGATTTCCCCGCTCGCGGAGGCGATCGAGGCTCTCCTGAAGAGGGCCGCCGCGCCGTAAGTAGATCTCGCCACCCCGGAATCAGCCGTCCCCTCTAAAGTACCTGAGGTACTTGCCCCGAAAGACGGGGTCCAACACCGGGAGCGAGCTCGGCTCGAACGGGTCCGATCGAAACCCGAACTCTTCCATTTGACGCGTGAACTGATTGACCCCGCCGCGTCCCGGATCGACGAGAATGACCTCCGCGATCCGCCTCGCATGCCGATCGATGAACGCCGAGAGGTCGACGGCGTGGTCGGGCTCGTACAGCAAGTCGCTACCGATCAAGAGATCGAACCGCGGGAGTTCTCCACTGCCTTCGACCCAGCCCGCGCGGATGAACGGGATGTCTTCGGCGTCGTTGAGTCGGGTGTTCTCGGCGAGAAACTCCCCCGCTTCGGGGTTCTGATCCGTGGCGGTGATGTCGACCTGCCGCGCATTGAGCACCAGGCTCCCGAGCCCTATCCCGCACCCGACTTCGAGCACGCTCCGACCGGCGATTCGATAGTCCAGCATCAGATGGGCGAGCGCCCGACCCGACGGCCAGACGACCCCGAACAACCCCTAGCTAGCCGAAGAGATACCGTAGTCGTCGCCGATCGGCTCTTCGTACTGGTGAGTATCGAGCAACGTCCGAAGACGCATCCGATGACTGCCGACTTCGACGACGATGTGGCGAAACGAGATGGGAGGCGAAAGGCTTCTCGGTTGGAGCCCGACCGCGGCAATGGAGGGGCCACGGACCGGTCGAACTGCACCCTAGCGACCCGGGAGCGACAAAGCGAACGGGCGATCTCGCGCGCTCACTCTTCGAGCTCGACCGCCAACGACGGATCGAAGAGATAGCCGTCGTCCCGCGTCATCAAGTACTCCCCCAGCCCCATCTTCCGCAGCCGTCGAATGGAAGTGTAGATTCTCATCTTCCCCGAATCCTCGGTCATCACCTCGTCGGGGTATGCCGCATCGATCAGGTCCTCGGGCCGCAGACACTCCCCAGGGCTCTGCGCCGCCGCCGTGGCGAGCGCCAACACCATTCGCCGCAGCGGACCCCGTCGAGTGAAGTCGAGGAGTTCGCCATCGGGGAGAGTCAGCTCTCTCGCTTCGCGCCGCACGACCAATTTCGGCCCGGAGCGCGGGGCCCCGGGCGGCCGGAACGAGAAGAGCGAACGGATGTGGTTGTCGGGCAGCCACGGGATCGAAGACGAGCGTTGAACGCTCCGCGCGCGCTCGTCCCACTCCGAGGACATCACAGGGACCTTGCTCTCGTACAGGGCCTCGCATACCTCCGATACCGCAGCGAGATCCTCCTCGAACTCCGTCTCGGTCCAACCCCTCCTCGCCTCCGAGATCCCGCGGGACATCGCCTCCCGATCGCCGAGGAGAGCGGAGCCGCAGGCGCGGTACGCCATCAACAACGCCTGCCACTGCGGCTCGGGAACCATGGAGATCCGGCCGAGCGCGCGCCGGAACAGGTCGCTCGCCATCGCGGCATGGCCGTTCCTCAACTCCCACACCCCGAGCAGCGAATACGCCCTCGCCATCTCGTAGTAAACGTTCATCCCGATCAGGACGTCGAGCGCGGCGTGAAGGTGCTCCCGAGGGTCCTCGTCACGCAGCAGCGCGACCGTGCCGAGCCCCAGGAGCGCGTCGGAGACGAAGGATCGGGCCCCAACCTCGGCGCCGAGCTCCCTCGCCCGTTCGAACCTCTCCTCGGCGGCGTCGAGTTTTCCTTCCCGCAAGAACAACGCCCCTTCGTGGGCAACCGCGACGACACTCCAGTAGCGATCGCCGTGTTTCCAAGTGGACTCGGCCGCCCGTCTGAGCGCTTCTGCCGCTTCCTCGGGTCGCGCCGCACGCACGAGGATCGTCGCGAGAGAGACGGAAGCCCGCCCCGCCTCGAGTTCGTCCCCATTGCGGATCGCGACTCCTACCGCCTCCCGGCACAACCTCGTCGCACGGTCGATGTCTCCAGACTGCAAGACCACCAATGCGTTTCGGTGCAGCGCATCGACCAGGAGATCGTATGCCCCGTGACGCCGCGATGCCGCCAGCGCCGCCGCCGTGACGGCTTCTGCTTCCTTCCACCGTCCGAGCTCGATGTAGATGTTGCAGAAGAGCGAGCCGACCTCCGCGGTCACTTCGTCGTCGTCGAGTCGCCCCGCGATCTCCCAGGCCTGCTCGATCGCGCGCCGGGCGTCCTCGAGTCGACCGAGCGCTCCCGCTGCGCCAGCCCACGACCTCGACAGGAGCGCTCGGGACCGGTCGTCGTCGGCATCCAACTTCGCCAACGCGACCGAGGAGATTCGCCGCAGTTCCTCCATCGCACGTCGCAAGCGAAGCGAGTACTCACCGGCACGCACCAACCGCGCCAGGAGCGATCCGTCGTCGGACACACGCTCGATGGCGGCCGCCAGGTTTGCATAGAGCAAAGTGGGACAACGTCCTACTCGCCCGTTCGACCCCACGTTCGCGAAGTACTCGGCGTGCCTCGAAAACAAGGTCGCACCGTCACCTCGCTCCCTCAGCCGCTCCAAGGCATAGAGACGTATCGGCTCCAGAAGCTCGTAGAGCTCCTTCGTCGGCCGACGAATCAGCGACTTGGCGACCAGCGACTCCAGCGTCGCTCGGGACCAACCATCGACACCGAGAACGCCTTCCACGTCCTCGAGGCGAAACGGGCCACGGAAAGCCGCCAACCCCGCGAAACAGAACCTCTCCGGGGGATCCAGCAACTCCCAGGACGAGTCGAGCGCGGACTCCACAGCCCGATGCCGGTCTGGCACCATTCGATCGCGGGTCGAGAGAAGCCGTACCCCCGCGGTCCTCAACCGTGATTCGAGAGCGGACGGAGGGAGCGACCGCACGCGGCCCGCCGCGAGCTCGACGGCGAGCGGAACTCCCCCGAGGACTCCGATCGCACGCTTCACGTCTTCCAGGGCGGGGGCCGCGCCTCGGAGAGAAGCTCGGTGTACGTACAGCTCTGCGGCGGCAACCTCCGGGAGGGGATCGACGTGGAACACGACCTCGTCGTCGACCCCGAGGGCCTCTCGAGACGTAGCCAGAATCGCCAACGACGGGAGCGCTTCTCGCGTGGCCGTGACCCACGCAGCGACTTCCTCGCGAACGTGTTCCACGTTGTCGAGCACCAGAAGGCTTTCGTCGCCGGCGAGCGCGAAGAGGACCGCCTCCGGATCTGCTGCGCCGAGGGCCGCGGCTATCCGGCTTTCGACGGACTCGTCCCTTTCGGCGAGGGGTACGAATCTCGATTCTCCGAAGCGGGAAGAGACGCGGTCGACGACCGCGTGGACCAGCCGGGTCTTACCGATCCCTGCAGGACCTACGAGCGTCAGCAGAGTCCCCCCGTCGACGAGCCCCCCGATCGACTCCACGTCGTGGTCCCGCCCGAAGAGCGGCAGCTCGCTGAATCCCTCGGGTTCCATGCCGCCAATGTATCGAGCCCCCCGTCCCCCGTCGAGGTGGCCAGCTCGCGATCCACCCCGGCGATTACTGGAGGGTCAACGTCGTCACGTTCATGGTAATCGTCGCTGTCTCCACCGCAGGCGGGCGCCGGAAGACGATCGTGACCGTCGATGAAGTGGCGTTCGCGAGAGGGATTGGTGCACGCATCGCGTCACTGGTGAGGTCCAGCCCCGAGGCGTCGGTCTGCGCGAAGGTGATCGACTGCACTTCCAGCGCTCCGAGCGGCGCGTTGTCGGAACTGTGGACACGATACTCGTCCTGCGGATCGGAGCCGGAGCCGTCGAAGACGAACACGAAGATCTCCCCCGTGCTCGCAGACTCGATCTGCTGACCGTCCAGATTCACCGTGAACCTGGCCGGGGGTGATTCGAATCGATAGCTGCCTGCGGTCGGGACCGGCTCGCCGTCGACGATACTCCCGAACTCGTAGAGTTCGACCGTGGCGCTGAACGTCATGCCGACCGTGAACGGTGGATACACCGCGCCGCCGTCGACGATCGAACTGACGTGACCCTGCAGCTCGATCGACCGCTTCGCCAGGCACTGGTCGGGGTCGTGGGGCGAGGTCACGCGTCCAGGCCCGCAGCCGTTGCAGTGGGTGAGGCTCGACTCGATCTCGTCGACCTCGAGCACGCCGCTCCCATCGGTGTCCCGACCGACATGAAGCACCTTCCCCCCCTCCGGGCAGACGGAGCCGACGAGGAGCTGCTGCTCGAGCAACAAGATCTCGCCGGGGCGCCCCGAGGTCCCGTTGCAGATCTCCCGCTCCTCGGACACCTCCGCCGGCTGCAGAACGCCGTCTCCATTGGCGTCGAGACCCGCGCGGACGAGGACACCTCCTTCGACCCCGCAACCCGTGGCATCCGCGACTTCCAGAAGCGACCGGAGACCGTCCGCGCCTCGGGGCCCTCCGGCGCCGGGCGTGCCAGCCGGTCCTTCGTCTCCGTCCATCCCGTCTGCCCCATCGGCACCGTTGCAGACGACCGCTTCCTCCTCGATCTCGCCCTCGTCCAGCTTTCCGTCCCCGTCGGTGTCCATCCCCGCCACCATGGCGACACCTCCGTCTTCGCAGTCCGCTCCAGCCGGAACGTCCCGGAGCTCGACCAGGTTCGACTTCCCATCGTCGCCGTCGCTCCCTGCCGGCCCCTCCCTTCCCTCTTCGCCTACACAACCCACCGCACAAGTGACCAACCCGGCCCCGAGGGCGCGGTACCACCAACGTCTACTCATCTGTCTGTTCTCTGGGGACCCGAAGATAACCTGTGCCCGACCTATCGGGAGGTTTCGGTCCATCGCTGAGGATACTCAAAGCACTTTCCCAAAGCTTGTCAATGGGACGCCTCCTCTTTCCGGACGCGCGAACCCGTGAGATCCCCCGTTGGGCTCCACTATCTTTTTTGTCCTTTTTGTCGCTACGCGTTTCTCCCTCTTCTTCAGTTCTTTGCCATCTCTCTTTAAAGACTTTTCTGTCCGTACGGTACGTGTACTCAGCGAGGCACCATCATCTCCAGCGGCGTCCAGGGCCGCTTCGACACCGTCTTGCGTGGCCGCAGGCGCTGACTCATCGAACTGCGCTCGCCAGGCCTCGTTGGCCGGGACGCCGGCGGCGGGGTCAGGAGGCGTGCAGTGCGCCCAAAAGAGTAGTAGAACTGCGGCATGCAACCGCCACTGTTGGATTCGGAAATCACGGTCATCGAGACCATCGGCGACCTGATCGACTTCTGGGGCTTCAGCAAGCACCACGGGAGAATCTGGGCGCTGCTCTACCTTCGCGAAGAGCCGTGCAGTTCTCCCGACATCCAGCAGCTCCTGGAGATGAGCGCGGGGCTCGTCTCGATGTCGCTCAAGGAGCTGCTCCACTGGGACGTCGTGGAGAAAGTGTGGGTGAAGGGGGACCGTAAGGACTACTACGTCGCCAACACCGACCTGTGGCACATGATGTCGCGGGTCATCCGAGAGCGTGAGCAGAACCTCATCCAGTCGTGCATCCGCAACCTCGACGACGCACTCGGGGATCTCGAGACGACCGAATCCGACGAGCGAATCGCCTACATGAAACCGCGCGTTCAGCATCTCTTGAGCCTCTCGGAGAGCTTCGCGGCGTTCCTGAACTTCTTGCTCAACAACGCCGAGGCGAACATTGGCGACCTCCAGCGTGACATGGCGAGGGGCCCGGCGGAGGACGAGACGAAATGAGCGACGACTACGACAACCGCGGCCTCCTGCCGGGCCAGGTCGCGGCCTTGAGGCGCCAGATCGGCGATTCCGAGGAGACGTTCGCAGAGAAGCTCGGCGTGACGCCCCGGGTGGTCGAACGCTGGGAGAGACAAGGCGTACCATCTGGTCCGAACGCGCTCGTCTTGCGGATGGTCGCGCGTACCGAGAAAGTCGCGCTGGACGAGGCGGACGACGACGGCGACGAGGAGTGCCGTATCTGCGGTTCTGCGGCCCGCGACAGGATCGTCGGGCAGCCGATCTGTTCCTCCTGCCACAACGACCCCATCGCGCCCCTGCTGGTCGACGGCTGGGACTTGAGCCGCGTGGACTACCCGGAGGCGAAGCGCGAGACGATCTCGTGCAAACTCCCCGACGGCCGCACCCAGCCGCTCACCGGAACGTTCGCCTCGGAGGGCTTCACTTCGCTGATGACGCGGCTCTTCGGGCACGAGCCCCAGGTCGGGCACGAGTCGTTCGATGCCGCGGTCTTCGTGAAGTCGATCGACGATCCGAGCGCGACGCTCGAGGGCGAGGAGGTCCGCGAACTATTGAAGGCGCTCGTCGAGTACGGGGTGGTTCGGCTGGAGCCGTCGCGGATCGAGGTTCAGCGCGTCCCCGACTGGTACCAGGAACGAGACGTCATCCTCCTCGCCGCGCTGCTCGGCATCTCCCTTCTGGATCGGGCCTGACGTTCAGACCCCGAAGATCGCCCGATAGCCGTCGAAGACCGTAGGGTACTGCAGCTCGACGCCGAGCCCTTCGACCACGCGCCGGTTCGATGCTCGATAATCACCTCGCCAACGGGCGGCGGCTCCTGCGCCGCGCTCTCGCTCGTACTGCTCGATCGAAACCTCTTCGGGGCGTTCCACGCCGACGTTCTCGACGAGCCAATCGACCAGATCCACGACCGCCACCGGTGTCCCGTCACTGGCGACGTACGTGTCGGCGGGGGACGGGACCGTAGCAGCCTTCCAGACGATGCGTGCCAGATCGTCGACGTGGATCCGGTTCGTGACCTTCACCCCACCGTCGACGAGCCGGTATCGTCCTTTGCGGATGTAGTCCACGAGAGTGCGCCCGGGCCCGTAGATCCCGACGGGGCGCACCACGACGACATCTTGTCCCGACTCCCTCAGCGCCTCCTCGACGCGAACCCGGGCCTCTCCAGTATGCGCCATTGGGTCACACGGTGTATCTTCGTCGACGATCGAACCGTCTGCGACGCCGTACACCGACGTCGACGAGATGTAGACGAATCGAGCCTTGGGGAACGCCCGGCAAACCTCGGCCTCGTCGGGTTTCGCGGAGGGCGGAACGCTCCAGACGATCGCGTCCGGAACATACCCCATTGTCCCCAAAGCAGCCGTGAGCGGCTCCGTCCCGTTCCACACGACGACCTCGGCGCCGAGGGCGCGGATCTCCGGTTCTTTTCCCGGCGTGGTGGTGGTCGCGAGGACGGTCCAGCCCTCGGTCGAAGCCAGCCGAGCGACGCGCTTACCGGTGTAGCCGGCGCCGACGACGAGGAGTCTCATCGCGCCCCCGAGGCGGCGACGAGGTCTGCCAGCGAGTCCGCGTAGGGAGCCGTTGCGACCCCCTTCTCCGTCACGATCGCCGTCACGAGCTCTGCTGGCGTCACGTCGAACGCGGGGTGGGCGGCCTGCACCCCCTCGGGTGCGATGGCGATGCCCCCGACGCGGGTCACCTCGTCGCTCGATCGCTGCTCGATCTCGATCGCGTCCCCCCCCGGCGTCCGAAGATCGATCGTCGAGATCGGCGCGGCGACGTAGAACGGTATCCTGTGATACTTGCAGAGAACGGCCAACGAATAGGTGCCGATTTTGTTCGCGACGTCCCCGTTGGCCGCGACGCGATCCGTACCGACGATCACCCCATCGACCGAACCCTGCTTCATGAAGTGGCCGGCCATCGAATCGGTCAGGAGGGTGACGGGGATTCCGTCCTCCCGGCACTCCCAGGTCGTGAGCCGCGCGCCCTGCAGGTAGGGTCGGGTCTCGTCGGCGAACACCATCTCGAGCCGCCCGCTCGCGTGCAGGGCCCGAATCACCCCCAGCGCGGTCCCGTAACCCGCCGTGGCGAGGCCACCGGTGTTGCAGTGGGTGAGAACCTTGAGGTTCGAGCCTTCGAAGAGGTCGAGCCCGAAACGACCCATCGCGATGTTGTTCTCTCGGTCCTCGTCGTAGATCGCCCGCGCTTCGTCGAGCAACCCCCCGACGAACTGACCGTGGTCATCGACCTTTTCGTCGACGAGGCGACGCATTCGTTCCAGCGCCCAGAACAGGTTGACGGCGGTCGGCCGGGTCGTCGCCAGCGCTTCGAACATCGCGTCGATCACGTCGTCGACCGGCCGCTCGGGGTGCTCTCGCATGCCGAGGGCCACACCGTACGCAGCGGCGATCCCGATAGCGGGCGCCCCCCGGATCTTCATCGCGCGGATCCCTTCGGCCACTTCACTGACCGTGGTCATTTTCTCCCACACCGTCTCGGATGGGAGTCGCCGCTGATCGAGCATTTCGAGGTGTCCGCTGGCGGCGTCGCCGACCCAACGGATGGGGGTCACGTTCGTCTTCATCTTCAGTCCTTCGACAGTTTGTCGCGAAGCAGTTGGTTGACGACCCCGGGGTTCGCCTGACCGCGGGTCTCCCGCATCACCTGGCCGACGAACCAGCCGAGGATCTTCTCTTTCCCGGACCGAAACTCCTCGACGTTGTCGGGGTTCTCGGCGATCAGCCGGTCGATGATCGGTTCTATTGCCGACGTGTCGGTGATCTGGCGGAGGCCTTGCTCCTCGATGATTCGTTCTGCTCCCTTTCCCGTCTCCAGCATCTCGCCGAACACCCGCTTGGCGATCTTGCCGTTGATCGAATCGCCGTCGACGAGCGCCACGAGTGCACCCAACTGCTCTGCTGGGATGCCGAAGGGGGCCTCGAGGTCGCTCCACTCTCGGAGCACCTCGTTGATGATCCAGTTTGCGACTCCCTTCGGGTTGTCGGGGTGCGAAGCGACGGCCGCGTCGAAGTACGCTGCGACGCCCGGTTCCTGGCAGAGGACGCCGGCGTCGTAGTCGGAGAGTTCGAACTCGTCGACGTACCGTGAGCGGCGGGCTGCCGGAAGCTCCGGCTGACTCTCTACGATCTCTGTCATCCACGCGTCGTCGACGACGAGCACCGGCAGGTCGGGATCGGGGAAGTAGCGGTAATCGTGCGCTTCTTCCTTCGAGCGCATCGCGAAGGTGATGCCCCGGTCGGGGTTGTAGAGGCGCGTCTCCTGAACGATCGCGCCGCCATCCTCGATGATGTCGATCTGGCGTGCGATCTCGTAGGTGACGGCATCCTTCACGAACTTGAACGAGTTGATGTTCTTCAGCTCGCAGCGAGTCCCGAGCGCTTCGCCGGGACGGCGCACGGACACATTCGCGTCGCATCGAAACGACCCTTCCTCCATGTTTCCGTCGCAGACGCCGAGATAGCGCACGATCGCGTGGAGCTCCTTGAGGAACGCGACGACCTGGTCGGCGGAGCGAAAATCGGGTTCCGTGACGATCTCGATGAGGGGAACCCCGGCCCTGTTGAGGTCGACGAGGCTGAAGGGACCGTCGGAGGAGTGCGACGACTTTCCGGCGTCCTCCTCCATGTGGATGCGGGTGATGCCGACGCGCGACGTCGAGCCGTCCTCCAGCGTGAACTCGAGATGACCCGGCCCGCAGATTGGCAGGTCGTGCTGCGAGATCTGGTAGCCCTTCGGGAGGTCGGGGTAGAAGTAGTTCTTGCGCGCGAAGCGACTCCGCTGGTTGATCGAGCAGTTCAGCGCGAGGCCGGCGCGGACCGCGAATCCAACCGCCGTCCGGTTGAGCACCGGCAGGACGCCGGGGAGTCCGAGGTCGACCTCGTTCACCTGCGTGTTGGGTTCCGCCCCGTAAGCGGTCGGCGCGGCGGAGAAGATCTTCGATTCCGTCGCGAGCTGACAGTGTACTTCGAGGCCGATCACGGCCTCCCATCGTGACTGGTTCATCGGAGCCCCCTTTCGACGGCGGCCGCAATGCGTAGAGCGCGAGGCTCTTCGAACCACGGGGTCATGATCTGGAAGCCGACGGGGAGCCCCTGCGAGGTCGGCCGCACCGGTACGCTGATCCCCGGCACCCCGGCGAGGTTGCAACTGATCGTGAAGATGTCCTCCAGGTACATCTCGAGCGGGTCGTCCGTCTTCTCGCCGAGGCGAAACGCCGGGGTGGGGGTGGTGGGACCGACGATGGCGTCGACGTCGGCGAACGCGCGTTCGAAGTCGCGCTTGATGAGCGTCCGGACCTGCTGCGCCTTCCGGTAGTAGGCGTCGTAAAACCCCGCCGACAGCACATAGGTCCCCAACATGATCCGACGCTTCACCTCGTCGCCGAAACCCTCGGACCGGGAGCGCTCGTACATCTCGGCGAGGTTCGCGGCCCCCTCCGCCCGGTGCCCGTATCGAGCTCCGTCGTACCGGGCGAGGTTCGACGAGGCTTCTGCGGTCGCGATCAGGTAGTACGTCGCCACGGCGTGGCGCGTATGCGGCAGCGAAATGTCGACGACTTCGGCGCCTTCTTCACGGAGCCGGTCGATGGCCGCTCGTACATTCTCGGCGACCTCTTCGTTCATCCCCCCGTCGACTTCGAAGTATTCACGAGGAACACCGACGCGCAGACCTTTCGTCCCCGCGTCGAGCTCGGCCGAGAAGTCCGGAACCTCCACCCGCGCGCTCGTCATGTCGTGCCGGCATTCGCCGCTGATCACCTGGAGCATCGCCGCCGCATCGGCCACCGTCTTCGTAAACGGCCCGATCTGGTCGAGCGACGAGGCGAACGCGATCAGGCCGAATCGGCTGACACGACCGTAGGTCGGCTTCATGCCGACGACCCCGCAGTGCGCAGCCGGCTGCCGGATGCTGCCTCCGGTATCGGAGCCGAGCGATGCGGCGCACAGGTCCGCGGCGACGGCGACGGCCGACCCTCCCGATGACCCACCCGGAACCCGCTCGTTGTCGACCGGGTTCAGGACCGGACCGAAGTGAGAATTCTCGTTCGACGACCCCATCGCGAACTCGTCGAGGTTGGTCTTCCCGACGAAGATCGCTCCGGCATCACGCAGTTTGGTCACGACCGTCGCGTCGTAGGGAGCGACGAAGTCCGCCAGGCTGCGAGACGCCGCCGTCGTGCGTCCACCGGCGACACAGAGATTGTCTTTCAGCGCGATCGGGATCCCTTCCAGCGGCCTCGCCTCGCCGCCCTGGTACGCCGCTTCCGCACGCGCGGCGCGTTGCTTCAGCTCCTCTTCGCACGTCCGGCTGACGAATGCGTTGAGCGGATCCGCCTCAACCGCGGCGAAGAGCTCGGCGGCGAGTTCGACGGGGCTCGCGGACCCGTCCGCGAACCGCTCTCGAAGCGCTGCGATGCCATGGTTCAGCAGGCTCATGATCCCTCCACGACTTTCGGAACGCGGAACTGTGCGTCTTCGACGGCGGGAGCGTTCTGCAGGACCTCTTCGCGGGTCAGCCGGGACTCGGCAGTGTCCTCACGCAGGTGCATGACGAGGTCGACCGCGTGCGTCGTCGGTTCGACGTCCGTGGTGTCGACCTCGTGCAACGCTTCCACGTAGTCGAGAATCTGAGCGAGTTGCCCGCGGTATGCCTCGACGTCGTCTTCGGAGATGTGGAGGCGCGCGAGGCGCGCGATGTGAAGGACCTGTTCTCGGTCGATCGCCATGATGTGCCTCTGGTGTAGAGCGGGCGCATAGATACCAAGCGGCGGGGGCGGCGGCAACGCCGCCGTGCGCGCTGCGCCCTGCGCTCTGCGCAGAGCGGAACGCGCAGAGCGCAGGGCGCAGCGCGCACCGATGACAGGCCGACCGCGATTGATGTAAGACGGGTGTATGGCGTCGGTAACGTTTCGAGATCTCCGGAAGTCTTACGGAGACGTGAGCATCATCAAGGGGGTGGACCTCGAGATCGGTGACGGGGAGTTCCTCGTGCTGGTCGGTCCGTCGGGGTGCGGGAAGTCGACGATGCTGCGATGCATTGCGGGGCTCGAGACGATCACGGGGGGGACGCTCGAGATCGGGGACCGCGTGGTGAACGACGTCGCCCCGCGGGACCGGGGTGTCGCGATGGTGTTCCAGTCGTACGCGCTCTACCCGCACATGACGGTTCGCGAGAACATGGCGTTCGGGCTGAAGATCCGGAAAGCGCCGCAGGCGGAGATCGATTCGCGGATCGCGGCGGCGGCGAAGCTCTTGGACATCGAGCCGTACCTCGACCGGCTGCCGAAGGCATTGTCGGGAGGGCAGCGCCAGCGGGTCGCGATCGGTCGTGCTATCGTGCGTCAGCCCGACGTCTTCTTGTTCGACGAGCCGCTGTCGAACCTCGATGCCGCGCTCCGAACCCAGATGCGGGTGGAGCTGAAGAAGCTTCATCGCGACCTGGGGACGACGATGGTCTACGTCACCCACGATCAGATCGAGGCGATGACGCTCGCGGACCGGATCGCGATCCTACGCGACGGCCACCTTCAGCAAGCGGGGTCGCCCGCGGAGGTTTACGAGCGCCCTGCCAACCGGTTCGTCGCGAGCTTCATCGGGAGCCCGTCGATGAACTTCCTCGGTGTCGAGGGTGAAGGGTCGACGGTGCGGGGCGACGGTTTCGCGTTCGAGATGGGGCGAGACGTCGCGGGGGCGACAGAGATCGGCATTCGCCCGCAGGCGTTCGAGGTCGACGCCGACGGGGTCGCGATCGACGGCATCGTCGAGGTGATCGAACCGATGGGGTGGGAGTCGTACGTCCACTTCCGCCGGGGGGAGGAGACACTCGTCGCGCATCTCGAATCGGAGGAAGCCGCGGGGTTGGCGAGTGGCGATACCGTCACGTTTCGGGTCGACCCCGCCGCCGTCCACGCCTTCGACGTCAACGGCGACGCGATCCGTTGAAGCTCACCACGTGTCGAATCGCACGATGATCGACTCGCCGGGGGCCGGGCTCGATGGTCCGAAGAACGCGATCGTGCCGAACTCCGGATAGTACTCGTAGCCGTCGATGCGGCTGCGCTGCACGTCGGTGCCGCCGACGGTGACCCGCAGGGTCGACGACGCGGCCGGAGCCGGGAGCACGTACCGCGAGGCCGCCCCCACTGCTCCGTAGGCGATGAACTCGAGCTCGTCGGTGCCGAGGCCGTCGCAGAGCGACAGCGCGGCGCCCCCTGTGGAGCGGGCGACGACGTCGTACGATTCCCCATCGGGGTCGCAGCTTCCCGAGAAGGCCGAGTCGGTGACGCTGAACGCGACGGACTCCATCTGGAAGAACGTGACGAAGTTGGCGAGTGCCTGATCGCCCAGGGTCGTACCGAGGGCGTTGTTCTGGATCGTCTGGCTCTCCTCGTCGGTGACGAAGACCGTGACGATCTCGGCATCGTCGCGTGCGCGCAGCGCCGCCGGGGTCGCCGGGTCGCGGGCGAACCGAATCCCGGCCTCCGCGCCGCTCAGGCCCCACTCCTCGAAACCGGAATTGGGGCCGCAGCCGGTGCAGTCGATGACGTACGAGGTGATCTCGGACTGGAAGGTCGCGGAGTCGGTGTGCCAGCCGGGTGGATTGCGAACCTTCCCGGCGATGTCGAGGTCCATGTTGGTGACGCCCATCCGGAAGTCGACGTACCCGCTGTTCAGGACGGTGTAGACGCTCCCGATGCTCCCCTGGATCGCCTGGTTGTCGTCGGTCATCGAGCCCGACTGGTCGAGGACCCAGTAGAGGTCGAGCGCGGGGGGCGTAGCGGTGGGCGCCCACGGGGCGCAGCGCGGCATTGCCTGGGTACCGGTCGTCGAGATGTTCATCGCGTTCGCGAGGTCCTCGAGCTCGGCGCGGACGGTGTCGAGATCGGTCGCGGCGTCGGCGTACGCGGCGGCGACGCGGACGGTCCCGCCGACGTCGGTGACGCTGACGTAGCCGACGACGCCGGCGATCGCTGCCCCGCTCGGCGTCGGCATGTTCGAAACCTCGGCCGGCGCAAACGGAACGGCGGCGAAGAGCGCGGTGTTGCGTTCGGCTTCGAGGCTGGCGGTCGCGCTGTCGGCGTAGTCGCGGGTGATCGCCACTTCGTTCCCCTCCCCGTCGCGATAGAGCCTTCGGCGGTCCCCCTGACCGGCGGTGACGATGTCGAGCTCCTGCTCGATGTCGATCGAGGTCTTTTTGTAGGTGGCGACGAAGCCCGCGACGGTGCCGGCGCTGTTCGAAACGAGAGTCGCGGACCAGCCGTTCTGGGGCGTGGCGGTCGGGATGACGAGCTCGGTCGTGGAGGTGAAGCTGGCGGGCAGCCGCGCGGTGAAACCGCCGAAGCTGTTCTGCACCAGGGTCGTGACGGGCGGAGTCGACGACATCATGCAGCCCTGCACGAAGTCACGGTTCCCATCGAGGATCCCGTCATCGAAAGTCGAGGCTTTGTTGGGGTCGAGTCCGTAAGCGACCTCGTCCCCGTCGTCGAGCCCGTCGGCGTCGCTGTCGGCGAGGTTCGGGTCGGTCAGGGTGGTGGCGAGCTCGTATAGATCGTCGAGCCCGTCGTCGTCGCTGTCGCTGTCGGCGGGGTCGGTCCCGACCGTCCGCTCTTCGCAGTCGGTCAATCCGTCCTGATCGGTGTCGACCACGAGCTGATCGGGGTTCGCCTCGTCGGGGCAATTGTCGTCGTCGTCGAAGATGCCGTCGCCGTCGGGGTCGTCGCACGCGTCTCCGATCGAGTTGGCGTTGCGGTCGGCCTGAAACGGATTGGCGGTGAGCGGGCAGTTGTCGACGTCGTCCGCCCGTCCGTCACCGTCGTCGTCGGCGTCGCAGACGTCGCCGATTCCGTCGGCGTCGGTGTCGAGCTGGTCGGCGTTCGGGGTGAGCGGGCAGTTGTCGTCCGTGTCGAGGTGAGCATCTCCGTCGACGTCCAGGTCGCAGAGGTCACCGAGACCGTCACCGTCCTGGTCTTTCTGCTCGGGGTTCGGGACGTCGGGGCAGTTGTCGACGTCGTCTTTCAGACCATCGAAGTCGCCGTCACAGGAATCGCCGATCCCGTCGCCGTTGGTGTCGGCCTGGGTCGGATTGCGGACGAGCGGGCAGTTGTCGTCGGAGTCCTCGATACCGTCACCGTCGCTGTCGACTTCGCACGCGTCGCCGACCCCGTCGGAATCGCTGTCTACCTGGTCGGCGTTCGCGACCGTCGGGCAGTTGTCTTCCTCATCGAGCACCCCGTCCTCGTCGAGGTCGAGAGTCTCGTCGATGTCGGCGCACGCATCGCCAACCCCATCGCCGTCGCCATCGTCCTGGCTCGCGTTCGGGACGTCGGGACAGTTGTCGTCCGCATCGACCACACCGTCTCCATCCCGGTCGTCGTCGGCACTCTCCCTGCACTCTCCGGCGTCGTCGCAGGTCTGGCCCTCGGAGCAGTCTTCGTCGGTCGAACAGTCTCCTTCCGACCCGTCACAGACGCAGGCGCCCCACTCGAGAGAGCCGCCGCAGGTCTGTGTACCGTCGGCACCATCTTCGCAACTACATGCGCGGGTCTCCGAGGCTTCACACGCCCCCTTCTTGTCAACCCCGCCACCACACGCGACGAGAAGAGCCGCACACGAAACAATCGCCCACCAAAGGTTCTTCATCAGGTTCTCCATGGATCCACTCCCCGAGTGTAGCGCGTGTCGCTCCACAGGAGACTAAAACGTCCTGAAAGTTGAATCCACAGAGCTTCAACCCGCTCGCCCGCCACAAGAAATACGAAGGGCGGAGAGAACTCCGCCCTTCTCGTCGTGCCCCGTTGGTCGAGGTCAGTCGATGCGCAGGAAGTACGGCCCGTGCTCGACCTGGTTGTTGAGGAGCGCCGGGTAGATGAAGACGGTGTAGGTCTTTCCGGCGGTGGCGTTGAAGGTGAACGATTCGCGGTTCCCGCTGTCATCGGCCGAACCTCCCAGGGAGGTGAAGCCGTCGAAGAGCTGGAAGTCGAGGTTCATCTGGGTCGCGTCGAATCGCAGCTCGACGGTCACCGGGCCGGAGGACGGCGGCGTGAACTTGAAGTAGTCGCTCTCGTCGGAGCGGTTCGTGACGCTCGGACAGACGGCGAGGGCCTGTGCGACGGGGAATCCGAGCGTGCGGGCGGTGCCCGGGTTGCCGTTCTGCTCGAACGAGTCCTCGGGACACTGGGTCGTGTAGACCGACGACCGGGCAAACAGGAGGTCGTACGGCGTGGAGACCGCCGAGCCCGCTTCGTTCTCGACGAGCACGTAGTACTGACCGACCGAGGGCGGAGTCCATTTCGCCACGGCGTCGTCTTCGGCGGTGTCGATCTCGAGCAGCGGCGCATCGACGAGGGGGTCGTCGTCAGCGTCCCAGATCGAGACGGCGACGTCAGACCCGGTGCCGTGGTCGTAGAAGACCGCGATGTCGTGGCTGATCCCGGAGAGGTCCTGGGTGAGGTACCAATCCTGGTCTG
Source organism: uncultured Bradymonadales bacterium (assembly GCA_964411125.1). Taxonomy (GTDB): domain Bacteria; phylum Myxococcota_A; class Bradymonadia; order Bradymonadales; family Bradymonadaceae; genus JBFIHF01. The sequence continues at coordinate 29,594 of CAYPJU010000026.1, forward strand.
CGCCACAGGCGTTGAGGTCGGCGAGTTGCGGCGTCTGCGGAACCGTGATCGTCGAGGCGGAGACGACGTCGTCGTTCCGTTCGAAGCGGTCGGGGCAGTACGGCGCGCTCGGGGTCGCGCCATTGAGGCTCAACCAGAGGTCGTAGTCGTTTCGGACGAACGCGTCGTTCTTGGGGAAGACGCGCAGCCAGTGCTGCCCAGAGAGTCCCGACTGCGCGAGCACCTCGGTGTTGTCGGTCCCGACGGTCTCGACCACGACGCCGTTCGAGTCGATCAACTGCATGTCGAGATCCCCGAGCTGCGTCTTGAACTCGAGACGCGCATCGACCGACGTGATGCTTCCGAGGTTGAACCAGTCGTCGGTCCCTTCGCAGAGAGTGAGCTCGTAGGCCCCGGTGCTGACCGATCCTGCGGAGCCCTGCGTGTCGCCGGCTACGCTGTCGTCGGTACACGCATCGGCGAACGCGAGCGAGACGTCGAGCGAATAGTAGTTCGAGAATCCGTTCGTGGCCGGGGAGACGTGGACGATGACGTTCGCCCCCATCCCCGGGTTGGTCCAACTGACGGTCTCCGTGTCGGCCATCGTGCGGCTCGAGTCGAGCTCGGTGCCGAGCATGTTCGTGATCCGGATGTCGATGTTCCCGAGGTCGTTGTCGAAGTCGGCGGTCGCGGTGAGCGTCGCTCCGGCGGGGACGAAGACCCGGTAGTAGTCGTTGTCGGCGGTGCAAATGAGCAGCGCGTCGTACGAGCCTGCCGGAATCTGCGCGGCGGTCGTCGAGGTGTCGTTGTTTTCGAACGGGTCGGGGCAGACGCGATCTTCGGGCCCGTCGGGTACGCCGTCCCCGTCGACGTCGGTGTAGAGGAGAAGGTCGTAGGGGAGGCGCGCGTCGTTCTTGCCGACCACCTGGATGAGGTAGGTGCCGGTCGACGACGGGGTGAAGGTGACCGATTCGTCGCTCGTCGTGGAGGTTCCGCCCATGCCGATCGGGTTCGCGAGCGCGCCGGCGACGTAGACGAAGACATCGAGGTCCGCGCGGCTGCCGTCGAAGTTGACGAACACCTCCGAAGCATCCCCGGCGGTGAGCTCGACCTGGTACCAGTCGTCGACGCCGTCGCAGAGCTGCAACCGCGGGTAGAGGCCGGGTGCCTCGACCGACGCGGCGGCTCCCGACGATGCGTTCGGCGAGAACGAATCGTCGACGCAGGCAGGGGCGGCGGTGACCGCCACCGTCATGTCGTAGGGCTGGGCGGCGACATTCGAGACCGCTTCGACGCGCCAGAAGACCGTCTGGTCACGGGCGGTGGTATAGGAAACGCTCTCGTCGTCCGTCGTCGTTCGCCCCTGAGCCACCGGGCTCGCCGAGCCCGAGTCGTCGAAGAGGAAGAGGTCGATGTTTCCGGTGGCGTGAGCGAAGGAGAGATCGATCGTGATCGTCTCGCCGGCCTCGAGGTCGGCGCTGAACCAGTCGTCGTCGTCGGGGTTGCCGCAGACGAGCAGGCCGTAGGTGCCGTTGGTGAGGGCTGCTGCCTCCATGCGCGTGTCGTTGTTCTCGTAGTCGTCGGGACAGTCTGGGTCGGCGGGGCCGACGCCGTTGAGGGTCGTGAGGACCCAGTAGTCGTTTCGAGCGGCCATCTTCGGGAAGACCCTCAGGTAGTAGGTGCCCGCTTCGTTTGCGCCCACCGTGTGCGAGACGGTCTCGTCGTCGGACCCCGATGTGGCGCTATCGATGACGATGTTGCCCGGCCCGATGAGCTCGACGTCGAGGTCGCCGAGGGCATTGGCGAACTTCACGTCGAACTGAATCTCGTCACCGGCGATCAGGTCGATCTCGAACCAGTCTTCGTCGGTGTCGCACATCTTCAGGCCGGTGATGACGTTGTCCGCGCCGCTCGCCGCGTTGGCGCGGCTGATCCCGGTCGCCGCGGCAGCGTCGTTGTTGGGCTCTGCGAAGTCGTCGGTGCAGGGCGGTCCGTCGCTGACGTCGATGTCGAGCTCGTACTGCGCCTGGATACCGGAGAAGAGGAACGTCTGCAGGTTGAAGACGCCGCCCTGCATCGCCTGGAACTGCATCTGCTCCTGGACGACGGTGCCGCTGACGGTCGTCTCGGTACCGTCGGCGACGAGCGTCGCACAGTCGCTGGGCCCGAAGAGGGTGATGTCGAGGTCACCGGCGGAGACCGCACGGTCGTAGGTGGCCGTGATGGTGACCGTCTGCAGCGGGAGGAGCGAGATGGAGTACCAGTCGCTGTCGTCGCAGACGTTGAGCCCCGGGTAGGTCCCCGGCGCGATCGTCGCGGCGGGGCAAGTGTCGTTGACCTCGTAGGGGTCGGCGCAGTTGTTGTCGCGCTGGCTCCACATCAGGTCGTATTCGATGTTTCCGACCCCGCTCACGACGCGGACTTCGAGGATGTAGTCTCCCGCGTCGTCGAGGGCGATCTCGATCTCTTCGACGTCGCGCCGCGTCTGCGCAGCGGCGACCTGCGTCATCGAAGAGTCCCAGAGGATGAGGTCGATGTTGCCGAGGGATACGGGCGCTTCCGCCGTGATGCGGACGACCTGGTTTTCGGCGATGACGAGCTTGTAGAAGTCGGCGTCGCTGCCGCAGACCTCGAGGTCCTGGTAGTCGGTCATCGGGTCGAGCGTCGACGCCGAAGCGCGGTCGTCGTTCTCCTCGAGCGGGTCGTCGGTGCAGGCGCCCGGCGGGCCTGCGTCGACGCTGAGCGCGTAAGCGGTGTTGTCGTCGGTGATGGAGCCACGGACCTGCACGAGGAACGTGCCGCCGAGGTCGACGCCGAAGCGGATGACTTCGCGGCCTCCGTCGACGGCCGGCGACTGGGCGGAAGCGACGATCTCGTCACCCTGCGGGCGGCGAAGTCCGATGTCGAGGTTCCCGACGGAGTTGTCGTACACGAGCTCGATCTCGATGACGTCGCCTGCGGCGGCGTCGAATTCGAACCACTCGCCGCCGGCGTTCTCCTGGCAGAAGAGCGGTTGGTCGGTAGCGTCCGTCGCGAACGGGAGCGTCGCGATCGTGTAGGGCGTGTTCTGGTCGTGGTTCTCACCGAAGCTGTCGTCGGGACAGGTCGGCGCCGCCGGGACGCAGAGTCCCAGGAGCGGGTTCATCTTCTCTTCGTCGCTGATGCCCTGCGTGAAGTCGCAGACGTCGGTCGCGGGGCAGTCGGCGTTTTGCGAGCACGCCTGGCAGGTGCGCGGCGAGCCCTTGCAGATCTGCCCCATCAGGCAGTCGTTACGGGTATCGCAGGTCGGCACGCAGACGAGGTCGACACATGCGTAGGTGTTGTCGTCGTTGGGGCAGTCGTCGACCGTGTCACAACCCTCGGTGCACGAGAGTTGGTTGAGGTCGCAGATCTGTCCGGTGCGGCACGCATCGTTGGTCCGGCACCCGCGCCGGCAGACGAGACGTCCGTCGGTCGAGCGCGGCTCACAGATTTCGGTGACCTTGCAGTCGGTGTCGCTGCCACAGGGCGGCTTGATGACACACTTCTGTTCGGCGGTGGAGCAGATGTAGTCCTCGCCGTCGTCGAGCTGCTGAGCGTAGGCGACACACTGGACGTCGGAGGTGCAGTCCCCCGTGTACTCGCACGCGGGCGGGTCGGCGTCCTCGTTGCACGTCTGGAAGTCGGGGCAGCTATTGGTCGTGCATCCTTCCTGAGCACACACGTTGGTCGCCGTGCAGGACTGTCCGTCGGGGCAGTCGTCCGACGTGCGGCAGCCCGAGCGGCAGGTCGAGTTCTCGCAGATCGCGCCAGAGGCGCAGTCCTCGTCGGCTTCGCACGAGGCGCTCGCGCACGTTCCGTCGGCGCAGTACTCGTCGATGCCGCAGTCGCTCTTGAATTCGCAGGAGTCGGACTCCGTGGTGCACAGGCCGTCGGCGTTGCAGCGCTCACCCGCCGCGCAGTCAGCCGCCGTCGAGCAATTTTCGCTGACACCGTTGTTGTCGGGGGATCCGCAGCCACCACAGCCGGTGGAGATCAGGGTCGCGACGCTCGCCAGAGCGAGCAGCAATCGAATTCGAATCAGAGCTCGGAACATATGTGTGGCCTCAATCGCCGGAAAGGCGGGTGTTCAGCGGTCATGGCGGCCTCGTCGTGATAATCGCACGAGCGAAACGCGGCACAACGTAGAGGAATGCCCATGGGGGCGCAAACCACGTCAAAGCCCGGGTATATCCAAAAAGTTCCGCGGATAGTCAAGGATGGGCCGCGAGTCGTGGCACGACGTTGCCCGCCTACAATGGTCGGCACGCCGGGTAGATTCCGGGGCATCGGCTCGATCCGAAGGTCGAGCGACCGAACGGCGGAAATGACTGCGTCTCTGCGCGCGATCGGCACAAAAAAGGCCCCGGGAGAGTTTCCCGGGGCCTCGGAAGTTCGCCGGCGGACGCCGCTCAGCCGTCCGGGCAGCCCTCGTCGACGAGTCCGTCGCAATCGTTGTCGATACCGTCACAGGTCTCGGGGTTGCGGCCGTTGGGGCAGTCTTCACAGTCCTCGTCGATCTCTCCGTCGCAGTCGTTGTCGATCTGGTCGCAGATCTCGTTCTCGGGGATGCACTGACCGGTGCCGCACCCTTCGTCGACCATGCCGTCGCAGTCGTTGTCGACGCCGTCGCAGATCTCGGGGCCGAAGCTCGGGCAGTCGATACAGTCCTCGTCGACTTCGCCGTCGCAGTCGTTGTCTCGGCCATCACAGATCTCGGTTCGCGGCATGCAGACGGCGCAGCCCTCATCGATCATGTTGTCACAATCGTTGTCGATGCCGTCGCACTTCTCCGACGCCGGGATACAGCCTCCCGTGCCGCAACCTTCGTCGACCTGGTTGTCGCAGTCGTTGTCCTGGCCGTCACAGATCTCGGCGAGCGGGATACAGCCGGGCGGCGGGGGGCAGCCTTCGTCGATCTGGCCGTCGCAGTCGTTGTCGACGTTGTCGCCGCAGATTTCGGCGGACGGGATGCAACCGGGGACGGGGCAGCCTTCGTCGGTCTGGCCGTCGCAGTCGTTGTCGGTGTTGTCACCGCATACTTCGGCGGACGGGATGCAACCGGGAGGCGGGCAGTTCTCGTCGGTCTGCCCGTCGCAGTCGTTGTCGACACCGTCGCCGCAGATCTCGGGCGAGGGGATGCAGGACGGGCAGCCGTCGTCGGCGACGTTGTCGCAGTCCTGGTCGATGCCGTCGCCACAAATTTCGGGGCCGCAGTTGCACCCCTCGTCGACGGTGCCGTCACAGTCGTTGTCGACGTAGTCACAGACCTCGGGGGAGACGACGCACGAGTTGCATGCGATCTCGACCTGGATTCCGACGACGTCGCCGGGGCTCGCTGCAGCGGCAGCATTGTTCAGGTTGGTGCACGCCTGTCCGTTGAGGGTCACGACGTTGGTCGCCGTGTTGAGGCTCCACCCGTTGGTGTTGCTCTTGGGCACGACCGTGGAGTTGTTGCCCTCGACGATCGTCACGCGCATGCGGGCGAGGTCGTCACCGGGCTGCGGATTCAACTGAACGTCGCAGCCGATGCTGAGGTTCGCGATGGTGCTGATGGCATCTTCGAGGTCCTGAGTGTTCGACGACGAGACCCTGAACCAGTTCCGCGAACCATCGTTCGGATTGTTCGTGCCGCCAGCGACCGCGAACGTCTGCATGTTCGACTGGGCGCTGTTGGAGAGGTTGTCGAACCCGACCACGAAGGTCGGGTAGTCGGCCCCGAGCGCCGCGGCGATCTGGTCCTCCGTGTAGTCGACGGAGTTGTCGCTGCTCTGGTTGCAGGTCGTGGTGGGAGCACCGTCGGTGATGATGACGATCCGCTTCTCGCGCGTCGGGTTCGGGTCGCCCGGGATCTCGAGGAGGCCGCCGGTTCGCACCTGGTTGACGGCGGGGCCGGTCGGCGTGTTGCCGTCGGCGTCGAGGTTGGCGTAGCTGTTCTTGAAGGTGCTCGCCGTCGTGTTGAGCGACAGGTCGAGGAGCTCGGTCAAGGTGCAGTTGCCGAACTCCCCGATGCCGACGTTGAAGTCGGTGAGAAGGTTGGTGTTGTCGGCGAGGCTGTCGAGCGCGTCGAGCATCGTGTCGAGGCGGTTGGGTCCCTCGCCGCGGTTGCAGTCGTTGTCGTTCTGCTGGCACATCGACCCGGACGTATCGAGCAGGAAGTAGAGCGACGGCTTGATGCGGCTCGCCTGCACGTCGTTGGTGTTGCAGATCGGGGTGCCGTTGGGGAGAGCCTCGCAGGCGTCGCCGACGTTGTCGTTGTCGACGTCGTCCTGGTTGTAGTTGGGGACGTTCGGGCAGTTGTCGCAGACGTTACCGACACCGTCGCCGTCGCTGTCGGCCTGGTTGGCGTTCGCGATCGTGCGGCAGTTGTCGAACCGGTCGGCGGTGCCGTCACCGTCCGTGTCGCGGTTCTGGTCGTACTGATTCTCGCACTCGTCGCCGATGTTGTTGTTGTTGGCGTCGAGCTGCGACATGTTTGCCGAAGCGGGGCAGTTGTCGCAGGCGTCACCGACACTGTCGCCGTCGGTGTCGGTCTGCGCGTTGTTCGACAGGAGCGGGCAGTTGTCCTCGAAATCGGCGATTCCGTCGCCGTCTCCGTCCTCGCACTCGTCGCCCACGCCGTCGCCGTCGGTGTCGGTCTGGGAACCGTTCGCGACGTTCGGGCAATTGTCGCAAGCGTTGCCGAGGGTATCGCCGTCGGCATCGACCTGCGTGGGGTTCGCGACGGTGGGGCAGTTGTCGCTGCCGTTGGAGACGTTGTCGCCGTCGGCGTCTCCGCTCGGGTCCGCGAGGCCCTCGCAGGCATCGCCGACACCGTTGTTGTCGGCGTCGGCCTGGCTGGAGTTCGCGACGTTCGCACAGTTGTCGCAATCGTTGCCGACGCCGTCGAAGTCGGTGTCGAGCTGCGCGGGGTTGGCGAGCATCGGGCAGTTGTCGATCGCGTTTCGCGTTCCGTCACCGTCGTCGTCGCCATCCGGGTTGGCCGCGCCTTCGCAGGCATCGCCGGTCCCGTTGTTGTCGGCGTCGGCCTGGTTGGCGTTCGCGATGCCGGTGCAATTGTCGCAGGCGTCTCCGACGCGATCGCCATCGGCGTCCGCCTGCCCCGGATTCGCGACCGTCGGGCAGTTGTCGTCGAAGTTTCGGGTCCCGTCGCCGTCGTCGTCCCCGTCGGGGTTCGTCAGGCCGTCGCACTCGTCGCCCACGCCGTCGCCGTCGGCGTCTGCCTGGCTGGCGTTCGCGACGTCGACGCAATTGTCGCAGTCGTCTCCGACCAGGTCGCCATCGGTGTCTGTCTGAGCAGGGTTGGCGACCATCGGGCAGTTGTCTTCGACGTCCCTCAGGTTGTCGCCGTCGGTGTCGACGTCGAAGTCGACACCGCACGCGTCTCCCTGGCCGTCGTTGTCCGTGTCCGCCTGATCGAAGTTCGCTACCGCCGGGCAGTTGTCGCAAGCATCGCCGACCGAGTCAGCGTCGGCGTCTTCCTGGTTCGGGTTGGGGACCAGGTAGCAGTTGTCGTCGAAGTCGGTGATCGTGTCGTTGTCGGAGTCTGCGTTCGGGTCGACCGGACCCTCGCACACGTCGCCCGTCCCGTCACCGTCGGCGTCTTCCTGGCCGTCGTTCGAGACGGTCGGGCAGTTGTCGCACGCGTCGCCGACGCGGTCGCCGTCGATGTCTCCCTGATCGACGTTCGCGTCGTCCACGCAGTTGTCGAACGGGTCGCGGATCGTGTCGCCGTCCGCATCGCCCCACAGCGCGCACGCATCACCGACCCCATCGTCGTCGGCGTCTTCCTGGAAACGGTTGGCTATCTCGACGCAGTTGTCGCAGGCGTCCCCGATACCGTCGCGATCTCGGTCGTTCTGGCTCGGGTTGTCGTCGCAGGCACAGTTGTCGCGGCGGTTCCGGACCCCGTCACCGTCGTCGTCTCCCGAAGGATCCACCCAGCCACACGTGCCGTTCTGGTTCCCGTTGTTGCCCCCGCTGGCGTCGTCGCCATCGCCGCCACCATCGACGGAACCGTTGTTCTCGGTCCCGGCGTCCGAGCCGCCGTTGTTGTCGCCACTGCCGACGGGGTCGCCGCCGCACGCAGCGATCGTCAGAGCAAGGAGACCTACCAAGATGCGCGTCGCGCTCTTCATATCTACACCCACCAACTAGAGAGACAGCCCGCTTGCATCATTCCGATTTCCAACGGATTCGTCAATGATCGTCATGGAATTGACGGTCGGATGGCCCGCTATTCTTCTTCGGATCGCCACGATTCGAGCCGTCGCGCGATCTCCTCTTCGAACCCATTGTCCGACGGCGTGTAGTACCTCCGCCCGAGCAGGCGCTCCGGAAGGTAGTCGGCGACGACGAAGTTGCCCTCGAAGTTGTGCGGGTACTTGTAGCCTCGCCCCGCTCCCATCGCCCGGTGCAGCTTCGTCGGCGCGTTCACCAGGTGATCGGGGATCGGCAGGCTGCCGTGCTCCAGGACGTCTTTGCGAGCCTTGCCGTAAGCCGCGAACACCGCGTTCGACTTCGGAGCCGTCGCCAGATACGTCGCCGCCTGCGTCATCGGCAGCACCCCCTCCGGCATCCCCATGAAGCGAAACGCCTCCGTCGCGGTCATCGCCACTTGCAGCGCCAGGGGATCGGCGTTTCCGATGTCCTCGCTCGCGAAGATCACCATGCGCCGCAGGATGAAGAGAGGATCCTCGCCCCCCTCCAGCATCCGGATCATGTAGTGCAGCGCGGCGTCGGGATCGGAGCCGCGCATGCTCTTGATGAATGCGCTGACCGTCTTGTAGTGCTCCTCGCCGGCCTTGTCGTACCGGACGACCTTCCGCTGGACCGCCTCTTCGACATCGCCGCGCTCGATGATTTCGCGGCCCGCCGCGGTCACGCGGTCCGCGGCGACCTCCAGCGCGTTCAGCGCAGTACGCGCATCTCCCTCGGCGGCGTCGACGATCGTCTCGCGCGCTTCGCGCTGCAGACCGAGCTCGAGCTTTCCCAGCCCACGGTCACCATCGGCGAGCGCGCGGTCGACGATCACGCCGATGCTGTCGTCGCTGAGCGCCTCGAGCGTGAGGACCCGACAGCGCGACAGGAGCGCCGAGTTCACTTCGAACGACGGGGTCTCGGTGGTCGCACCGATCAACGTCAGCGTCCCGTCCTCGACATGCGGCAACAGCGCGTCCTGCTGTGCCTTGTTGAACCTGTGGATCTCGTCGACGAAGAGGATCAGCGGCCCCGGGAGCAACCTCCCCCGCTTCGCCCGCTGCGCCTGTTCTCGGATGTCCTTCACCCCCGCCGTCACCGCCGACAGGGTCACGAGCTCTCCCCGGATCTCGTCGGCGAGCAGCCGGGCGAGGGTCGTCTTTCCCGAGCCGGGAGGGCCCCACAGGATGATGCTCGGCAGGCGGCCCCGCTTCAGTGCGTTGCGCAAGAACTTCCCCTCGTCGAGCAGATGACTCTGCCCGACGAAATCGTCCATGGTGCGCGGCCGCATCCGCTCGGCGAGCGGTGGGCGAGGCCGATCGGCTCTCATGATGGGTGGGCGATCAGTGATCGTCGCTCGGGTTCATGTTGTTGCCGGAGGCGGCGGGGAGGACCCGCCCGGCGACCCGATTCTTCTGGCGAACGCCGTTCTGCTGCATCAGCTCGAGCCGCAAAGCGCGGCAGTCGCGATGGTTGAACGGGACGTCGGGGTGCGTGGTGCGCACTTCCTGTTCGATGTGCTGCGGGATGTCGATGAAGGCGGTCTTGTAGCTCTCGCACACCGGGCACTCCATCTTCGGCTGCCCGCCTTCGTACGTGAACCCGCACGTCGTGCACGTCCACAACATCGCCTGCATGTATCGTCCGAAATCGCTCATTTGGTCTCTACCCCGGTTCAGGCGGCGCCTTTCGCCTCGGCGATTCTACGGTATTCGTCCTCGTACGTCGCCCACCGTTCTTCGACGATGGCGAGATTCTTCGCGTTGATGTCGAGGTCGATGTTGTCGTCGATCTCGCGCATCTGAAGGGCGACGTCGCGCAACTGGTCGCAGAGTTTGCTCATCAGATCGAGATCGCGCGTTCGGCGCTCCTTGCCAGCGAACTCCTTGCCGTATTCGGCGAAGACGTCGTTCGCGGCGCCCCCGAGGGCCCCGGCGAGGTCGCGAACCGCCGTCTCTTTTCGAACCTTGCGAATCTCCTCGAGCTCGCTTCGGTAGAGCTCCAGGTTCTGCTGGACCGTGCTGATGTTGTTGTCGTTCATCTGCGAACGGAAGTTGTTGTCGCGGAGCTCACGCATCTCCTCCTGATATTCTTCGAGGTTGGAGATCATGCGAGCGAGAAGGCCGGGGCGGCGCGACGCGCGCGACTTGCCCGCGAAGTGGTCGCGGTAGAGCGCGAACTGAGCATTCGCGAGCTGCGCCAGCCGGTTCGCGACGTCTTCCTGCGTACCGACCGTCTGGGCGCGGGCGATGTTCGTCACCTCGTCGCGGTAGAGGCCGAGCTGCTGCCGGACGGTCTGCAGATCCTGACGGCTGTTCGCCGCGCCCTGCTCCACCAACGACTGCATTCGTTTCTCGAGCCCTTCGAGCTCGCCCACCATCTCGTGGAGCAGCATCCGGTCACGCGTCGAGCGATCCTTGCCCGCGAAATGGCGACGGTATGCGTCGAACACCCGATTCGCGCGCTGCGCGAGGAGGGCGCCCTGCACGCCGAGGGGGTCTTTCTTGGCCTCGGTGATGAGGCCGCGCTCGTTCTGGTAGCGATCGAGGTTCTCGGTCGCCGTCTCGATGAAAGCCAGCACCGCCGGGTTGCGGTCGCCGTTCATCAGCGTTCGCGCGTCGTCGACGACACCGTCGAGATCGGTGATCAACTTCTCCAGGAGATCGAGGTCGCGCGTGGGGCGCGGCTTCCCGGCGAAGTTCGAAGCGTAGGTTTGGTAGACCGAGTCGGCGCGGTCTTGAAGGTCGGAGAGTTTTGGCTTGCTCATTGGGATCCTCTTAGACAGTGGCAGGGCTATATCGCGTTCCGCGCTTCGTCACAACCGATCACGGCGCGCAGCTTTTGATTCGTCGCCCCCAAACCCCGGGAACCGCCGTCAGTATTTCTCGCCCCGAAGTTCTGGCCGCGGGATGACGAACGAACGCGACACATCCGGGGCGAGATCGAGGTCGTGCACCCGGTACTGGTGCAGGGTGCGCTCCCCTCCCGGTTCGTCGACGGTCCCCATCTTTCGGGCGACGACGAAACCTCCCGTCTCGGTGAGCTCCTCGTACGCCATGATCCCCACCATCCAATCGCCGTAGTCTCGGATCGTGTACTGCAGCCAGGCGAGTCGATTGGTGTCGGGATCGATCCAGGCGACATACTGGTCGACATCGTCGCGCGGAGCATCGTCTCCCCAGGTCAGGAAGACGCGCTCGTAGTGCTTCCCCTCCACTACCTTCGGTTCGATTCTGTAGACCGTCGTCGCCTCGACGAGCCTGAACGGCGCCTCGATGAAGTACGAGGTCGTGGGGATCCAGAACTTGATCCTGTCGTCGTCGTCGAACTCCGGCTCGCCCCCCTTTTCCACCGTGTAAGTTCGCCAGTTCTGAAGCCCCCAATCGGGCTCCTCCTCCTCGAGGAAGTGGATGCGTCCGGAGTCCTTCCCCGGAACGAACGTGATCTCGAACGGGGTGCCGTTCGACGGCCATGGGCCCGCGACCGTATGCATCAGTGGTTTCCAGTGATCGGAGACGGTCGCACGGACGACGTCCTGCCGCAGCCACGCATCTCGCCCACCATGCGCATCGGCGAGCCCCGCGAGGAGGGCCCGCCCTTGCGCTTCGGCGCCGTCGAGCGGGGGTGCCTCGGGGCGCAAGTCCGCGGTGGCGCAACCCAGCGAAAGGCAGACCGCCGAAGCGAGGAGCAATCCCATCAGACGATGGTAGGAGATGACGTGCATGGAGTCCTCGTACCGGAGCATGGTCGGTCGATGTCCGGGTTCAACGAATAGTTTCGAAGCGTCGCGTTGGCCATCGCTTTCTGGTGTGAAAGATTGCCTCGAATCGAATCGCCCCCGACTCCCCCGGACCGAAATGTCGATCGAAGAACGGACGACGAAACTCAACGACGCACCGATCCGCGAAGGCCGCGAATACGTCCTCTACTGGATGGTGGCAAACCGCCGCGTCGACTGGAACTTCGCGATGCAGCGAGCCGTGGAGCGAGCCGCCGCGCTCGACAAGCCCCTCGTCGTTTTCGAAGGGCTGCGCTGCGGGTACCAGTGGGCGAGCGATCGGCTCCACCGATTCGTCATCGACGGGATGCGGGACAACCGCGACCGGCTCGCCGATACGCACGTGACCTACTTTCCGTGGGTCGAAACCGAAGAAGGCGCGGGGAAGGGGCTCCTCGCCGAGCTCGCGAAGCACGCATGCCTGGTGGTCACCGACGATTTCCCCGCTTTCATGCTCCCCCGGATGCAGGCCGCGGCCGCAAGACAGCTCGACGTTCTCCTGGAACGCGTCGACGCGTCGGGGTTGATCCCGTTTCGCGCCACCGACAAGGCCTACTCGCGGGCGCACGATTTCCGCCGCTACCTGCAGAAAGAGCTCCCGCGATACTTGGATCGGGGGCCGAAGGAGCACCCGCTACAGGGCTATTCGCTCCCCCGACTCCCGAAGCTCCCCGACCCGGTGACCGCGAAATGGCCCGCCGCGTCCGATGCCCTCCTGGACGGCGCGGAGGGAGCGCTCGACGAGCTGCCGATCGACCACTCGGTCGGCGTCGTGGAGGACTTTCCGGGCGGACGCGCGGCAGCGCTCGAGCGGCTCGACCGTTTCATGGCGGAGTTCGACGCGTACTCGAAGGACCGAAACCACCCCGACGCCGAAGCGACGAGCCAACTCTCCGCTTACCTTCATTTCGGGTACGTCTCCACGCACGAGATCCTGGCGCGGATCGCCGAACGCGAAGAGTGGACCCCCGACGACGTGTCGGAGAGCACGAAGGGGTCTCGTGAGGGGTGGTGGGGGATGAGCGAGGCCGCCGAGTCGTACCTCGACGAGCTCGTGACGTGGCGAGAAGTGGGCTTCAACATGTGCGCGGTACGCCCCGACGACTACGACGACTACGAGTCGTTGCCTGACTGGGCGAAGACGACACTCGCCGAGCACGAAGACGACCCGCGGCCCCATCTGTACACGCTGGAAGAGTTCGAGCGAGCCGAAACGCACGACCCGATCTGGAACGCCGCGCAGCGCCAGCTAGTGCGGCAGGGGCGGATCCACAACTACATGCGCATGCTGTGGGGCAAGAAGATCCTTCACTGGACGAAGTCGCCGCGGGAGGCGCTCGACGTGATGGTGCACCTGAACAACAAGTACGCGCTGGACGGACGCGACCCCAACTCGTACTCCGGGATTTTCTGGGTGTTCGGACGCTACGACCGAGCCTGGGGGCCAGAGCGCGACGTGTTCGGAAAGATTCGCTACATGACGTCCCAGAGCGCGAAGCGAAAGCTCCGGCTCAACGACTATCTGGAGCGCTGGTCCTGAGGCGGCGAGTGTTGCGCGGCGGGGGCTTCGGAGGCGTTCACGCCTCCTCGACGAGCTCCTGTGCCGCCTCCATCGCTTCGTCTCCCGCCCGCTGAGCACGCGAGCGGAGGTCTTCGAGGCGGTGGACGATCTCGGTGCGTGTCTCTTCTCCGCGACGGGGCGCGAAGAGAAGGCCGAGGACAGCGCCGGCGGCGACTCCGACCCCGAAGATACCGAGCGCCGGAAGGAGCACGTCCTGTGTCGACCGCTTGTGCTGGAGCCCGAGACGGTCGAGGACGCGCTGGGCCGCGGAATCGTAGCCGGAGCTCATACTGCCCTGAGCTTCGGAGAGGATGTCCTGTGCATTTTCGAGCAGACGACTGATGTCCATGGGGTGCTCCTTCGATCGGGCAGGTGTGTGCATTCGTTGCAGATAGCGTGGGATCGGAACCGGGGTCTGTCAAACGGCCAACCACCGAAAAGCGACGTTGTCTGAGCCTGCGCATCGCAGTATGACTCGGTGCGAACGTCCCCGAGAAAGGAACGAGCGATGCAGGAAGCGATCAAGATTGGAGTCATTGGCGGCAGTGGTCTATACGACCTGGAGAACCTCGAGGTCGTGGAAGAGCGCGAGATCGACACGCCTTACGGCAAACCGAGCGCGCCTCTCACGATTGGAAAGATGGGCGATCGCCTCGTCGCGTTCATCCCGCGCCACGGCGCCCATCACCAGTACAACCCTTCGACCGTACCGTACCGGGCCAACATCTGGGCCCTGAAGTCGGTCGGCGTCTTCTGGATCGTCGCGGTGAACGCCGTCGGCTCACTTCGGGAGGAGATCGCGCCGGGTGACTTCTGCGTCCCGGACAACATCATCGACAAGACCTACCGACGGCCGAACACGATGTTCGACGAACTGGCGGTCCACGTGAACCTGGGGCGTCCCTTCCACCCGATGCTGCGGAAAGTCCTGGTCGACGCCACCCGCGCCGAAGGGATCGACGTCCACGACGGCGGCACCTACGTCTGCATGGAAGGCCCCGCGTTCAGCACGGTCGCCGAATCGAACATGCACCGACAGTGGGGAGCGAGCCTCATCGGGATGACGGCGATGCCAGAGGCGCGTCTCGCCCGCGAAGCGGAGATGTGTTACGCCGCGATCTCGCTGCCGACCGACTACGATGTCTGGTACGAATCCGACCACGTCGACATCAACGAAGTCTTCGCCGTCTTCGGTCGCAACATCGCGAACGTGAAGCGCGTCCTCGCCCGCGCGATCCGCGAGATTCCTCTCGATCGCGAAGAGGAGTGCGACGCCCGCAACGCCTTGCAGTACGCGATCGTGACGAAACCCGAAGGAGTCGGACAGTGGACCCGCGACAACCTGGGACTGCTCCTCGACAAATACGGAATCTGATAGTTTCCCACATCGCGGTTGCCGCCGGGTACCGGGTGAGTAGGTTCTGGGAAAAATCTGCACGATCTTTTTCGGAACTTGAATCGTCACCGTCGACGACGCATCCTAGGGTCCGAAGCACGCAGGCGATGGAGCCAACAGAGGCTCCAAGTTGGCGGGAGAGTGCATGAAACGAAAAACCGACTGTCCTGAAATGATGGACCTGCTCGTCGACTACCTCGAAGGCGAGCTCGACGAAAAGGCGCAGAAACACCTCGAGTTCCACCTGGAACTGTGCCCTCCCTGCTTGAACTTCCTCGAGTCGTACAAGACTACCAACAAGGTGTGTCGCGGTGCCCTCGAGAAGAACATGCCCACCGAGCTCAAGTCGAGCCTCAAGACCTTCCTCAAATCCAAATGCGGTTGTGAATAGCGGAGCGCGATGAAATCGCGCCCCCGACGGGAATGAACGTCCCCCGGGCGAACGTCCCCCCGTCCCCCCCCCGCGCTTACGCGCGGGGCTAAGCCGCTGCGCGGCATGCCCGCTTACGCGGGCGAGTACGTTCGAGAGTCGTGAAGCGGAATGGGGCGTAGCAGCTCGTCCGGCCAGCCCCCCACGGAATCGAGACGGGGGAATCGGACCGAGCGTGGCGGGCCTGGTTTCGAGCGATGATGCGTCGGAGCGACGCAGGCGTAGCAGCTCGTCCGGCCAGCCCCCCACGGAATCGGAGACGGGAGATTCCCCCGTCTCCGATTCCCGACCTACCCGCCGATGCAGACGCCGACGTCTCCGCCTTGCTTGGCGCACTGACCGGAGCAGCAGTCGCTGTTGTCGCGGCAGCTGGCGTTGAGGGGGCGGCACGGGGGACCGCAGACACCCAGGTCTTCACGGCAGTTCCCGTTGCAGCAATCAGCGTGGGTCTCGCAGGTCTCGCCGTCGAGCACGCAGTCGGGGCAGCCCTCGTCGATCTGATCGTCGCAGTCGTTGTCGATGCCGTCACAGATTTCGGGGGAGCATCCTTCGCAGCCCTCGTCGATGTCGCCGTCGCAGTCGTTGTCCATGTAGTCGCAAACTTCGACGTCGGGCATACACTCGGTGGCGCAGCCGAGGATGATCTTGAGCGGCGGGGTCATCCCCTGCGGCGTCGCGTTCTGAAGCGTCGTGCAGGCGGTCTGGCTGAGCGACAGCGTGTTCGTCGTCGCGTCGTAGGTGTAGTCGTTGCGAGCGACGGCGTTGCCGGCGATCTCGACCCAGATCTTGTTCGGATCTTGCGGCGCCGGGTTGAGGACGTAACTGCAAGCGATGGCCTGGGCGGCGATGCTCTGCAGGGTCGCCGTCAGGGCGTTGGTGTTGTTGGCCGTGTAGTAGTTCGCGGTTCCGCCCGCGGTAGCGATCGCCTGCAGGGTCGACTCGTTGCCGCCGAAGTTGAAGCCGACGACGTAGACCGGGATTCCGGCGTTGGCGAGCGCCATGGCGCGGTTCTGCGAGTTTCCGTTGGTCTCGCACGAGTTCGGCTCTCCGTCCGTCACGAGCACGAGTGCCTTCGCACGCTGCATGTCGATCGGGTCGTTCGGATCGGACAAGAGGCCCTGGTTGAGGACCGCGTCGAGCGCACCGGCGGTCGGCGTGCCACCGGACGCGGCGAGGCCGGCCCACGAACTCTTGAGAGCCGCGGCGGTGTGCAGCCCCATGTCGAGCCGGTGGTTCAGGCCGGGGCACGAACCGGTGAAGTAGTTGCCGAACCCGAACCGCACGTCGGAGGCGAGGGCGTCCGCGATCTGGTTGAGCGAGGACTGGGCGGAGCTGATCCCCGACGAGCCCATCGAGCTCGAGGTATCGAGGAGGATGTAGATGTTGGGTTCGACGACCTCGAACATCGACTGCTGTTCACCACACAGCATGCCGGTCGGGACGGGGCTGCAGGCGTCGCCCGAGCCGTCCATGTCGGCGTCGGCCTGGTCGTAGTTGGCGACGTTCGGGCAGTTGTCGCAGGCGTCGCCGAGCGAGTCGCCGTCCGTGTCGGCCTGGTCGGGGTTGGAGACGCCTCCGCAATTGTCGGCCGAGTCGGGGGTGCCGTCTCCGTCGTCGTCGCGGTTGGGATCGTAGTACTCACCGTCTTCGCATGCGTCCCCGATCCCGTTGCCGTCCATGTCGGTCTGGTCGAAGTTCGCCGCGTCGAGACAGTTGTCGCAGGCGTCGCCGATCCCGTCTCCCTCCGAGTCGACCTGATCTGGATTGTCGGCGTCGGGGCAGTTGTCGAAGCGATCGATGAATCCGTCGTTGTCGCTGTCTGCCCACGGATCGCGGTTGTTGGTCCCGCTCGTCGTGCCGTTGTTGTTGGTCCCCGCGCCGTTGTTGGAGCTGTTGTTGATCACGACGCCGTTATTCTCGGCGGCGCACTCCCCCGTCACCGGGTTTCGCTCGCAGTTCGTGGTGCCATTGTTCGAGCCCTTCACGGGATCGGTCCCGCAGTTGAGGGCGAGCATGGCGAGAAAGGTCAGACCGGCAAGAGAGTTCGTACGGCGGATCATCAATCAGCTCTCGCGAGAATACAGGGTTGGGTAGTCCAAGGTGCGCTCGTGTGCGACATGTGGGAGGACTGTAGCATATCGAAAACCCCATTTCGACACCTACGCCGGCGTCATTTACGGGAGCGGATCGGCGGGATACAAAGAAGCCGTGAACGACTCCTCCGAACCGATCGACCTCGAGACCGAGTGGCCGGAAGTCGCCGGCTGGTTCGGCGGGGACGACGACGACCGTGAGCCGCTGTGGCTCTTTCCCGTGGCGCTGCTCTACGTCGGCTTCTTTTTCGGGCCGTTCGTGACGGTCCTCGCCGCGATGTTCACGTTGAAGGGGCGAATCACGCTGCGACACGCCGCGTTTCTCACCGGCGTGGCGGGCACGGCCTGGTGCCTCATCCAGGGGGTCTCCGCCTGGAACGCCTCGTCGTGGACGGAGTACGGCCTGCAGGGGTTTCGCGCGACGTGCAATTTCCTCAACGGAATCGCCGCCTACGTGACCGTCCGGAAACTCGCGCTCGCGACGATGCGGCCGACCCGGAAGACGATCCTCTGGACGGCGGCATTCTTCGCGGCCGGGGTCTGCATTTTCATCGTGACCCCGGGCAAACTGCTCGTCGCGTTGGGGCGCTGAGGTCGGTCGTTAGTTGACGACCCGACGGCGCGGTTCTATTGCATTGGGGCTGCATCGCCATCCGCACAGGTCATCTCATGGCTCCCTCGAAAAAGACGGTCGTCGAACAACTCGCCACCTTGCCCAGCATCAGCGAAGCGATCGCGAGCTCGATGTACGACGAGCTCGGGTTGCGGAGCCTCGACGACGTGATCGCCGCGGCGAGCGACGGCAAGCTCCGAAAGTTGTCGGGCGTCGGGAAGAAGACCGAGGAGAAGATCTTGGAAGCAGCGAAATCGGCCGCGAAGGCCCCCGCGAAACAATCGAAGAGCAAGAAGCCGGCGGCGAAGAAGGCGAACGGCAAACCGCAGCGCAACGCCGACGATCCGTCGACCTACATCGACGACGACGCGGCGCAGGAGGCGCTCTCCGAGCTCGGTGTCGATACGATCAAAGACTGGTATCGCCAGCTCCTGTTGCTGCGGCGATTCGAGGAGCAGGCCGGCCGCCAGTACCAGATGGGGAAGATCAAGGGGTTCTGCCACCTCTACATCGGTCAGGAGGCGGTCGCCGTCGGCTCGCTCGCCGCGGTCCGCGAGGACGATTACGTCGTGACGGCCTACCGCGAGCACGGCCACGCCATCGCTCGCGGTATCGAACCGAAGGCGGTGATGGCGGAGTTGTTCGGCAAGAAGACGGGCGCCAGCGGTGGCAAGGGCGGCTCGATGCACATCTTCGACGTCGACAAGAAGTTCTACGGTGGCTGGGGGATCGTCGGCGGTCACATTCCGACCGCTGCGGGGATGGCGTTCGCCTCGAAGTACCGTGACGAGGATCGCGTAGCCCTCTGTTACCTGGGAGACGGTTCGATCCATCAGGGCGTCGTCCACGAGACGATGAACATGTCCGTGCTGTGGAACCTGCCGCTGCTCCTGATCATCGAGAACAACCAGTACGCGATGGGGACGGCGCTCGAGCGGGCGAGCTCGCTGAGCGACCTCAGCAAGAAGGGCGCGAGCCACGGCGTCG
Source organism: uncultured Bradymonadales bacterium (assembly GCA_964411125.1). GTDB lineage: Bacteria > Myxococcota_A > Bradymonadia > Bradymonadales > Bradymonadaceae > JBFIHF01. The sequence continues at coordinate 48,648 of CAYPJU010000026.1, forward strand.
AAGGCGTGACCGTCGACGGTCAGGACGTTTTCGCGGTCTGGAAGGCGACGCGCGAAGCCGCTCGAAAGTGCCGCGAAGAGGGGAAGACGGTCCTGATGGACATCATCACCTATCGCTACCGTGGTCACTCGATGAGCGACCCTGCCAAGTATCGCTCCAAGGACGAAGTCGCCGACCAGCAGAAGGTCGGGCCCGTTCAGCGGATGCACGCATGGCTGGTTCGCGAAGACATCATGACGACCGAGGAGCTCGAGCAGCTCGACGCCGAGATTAAGGCGCAGGTCAAAGAGGCGATCACCTTCGCCGAAGAATCGGACTTCCCCGACCCCTCCGTGCTCGACGAAGACGTGTACGTCGAGTGGAACTGGGACATCGAATAACTCTCACTCGAGACGAACAATGGCTCGTGAAATTGCGTATCGCGAAGCTCTCGGCGAAGCGATCGACGAAGAGATGGCCCGCGACGAGGCGGTCTTCCTGATCGGTGAGGAGGTCGCCGAGTACGACGGCGCCTACAAGGTCAGCCAGGGGCTGCTCGACAAATATGGTGAGCGACGCGTCATCGACACGCCGATCACGGAGGCGGGGTTCGCCGGCATCGGCATTGGCGCTGCGCTCGTCGGCCTCAAGCCGATCGTCGAGATGATGACGTTCAACTTTGCCGTCCTCGCCCTCGATCAGGTGATGAACACGGCGGCGAAGGCTCGCTACATGTCGAACGGCCAGCTCTCGTGTCCGATCGTCGTGCGGGGTGCCGGCGGCGCCGGCGGTGCGCTCGGCGCGCAGCACTCGCAGTCGCTCGAGGCGCAGTACGTGCACTGTCCAGGGCTGAAGGTGATGATGCCGGCTACTCCCCACGATGCGAAGGGGATGCTGAAAACGGCGATCCGCGATCCGGATCCCGTCATCTTCATCGAGTCGGAGATCCTCTACGGCCTCACGGGAGAAGTTCCCGAGGAGGAGTACACGATCCCGATGGGCGTCGGTGACATCAAGCGCCAGGGAGCGGACTGTACGATCATCGCGTGGAGCCGGATGGTCCACTACTCGCTGGACGCGGCGAAGAAGCTCGCCGACGAGCACGGCATCGACTGCGAAGTGCTCGATCCGCGAACCCTCCGTCCCCTCGACAAAGATCTGATCCGCGAATCGGTGAAGAAGACGAACCGTGTCGTGGTGGTGGAAGAAGGATGGCCCTGGGCGTCGGTTGGGTCGAGCATCGCCGAGTTCGTGTCGCGCGAGCTCTTCGACTGGCTCGACGCGCCCGTCGGACGCGTCCATCAGCGGGACATCCCGATGCCCTACGCCTACAACCTCGAGCCGCTCTCTCTCCCGTCCGTGGACGACATCGTCGATGCCGTCAAACGGGCCTGCTACGTCGACTAGGAACTCAGCTATGGCAGAAGTCATCACCATGCTCGCCCTCTCTCCCACGATGGAAGAGGGGACCCTCGTCGAGTGGACGAAATCCGAAGGCGACAAGGTCTCCGAGGGTGAGATCATCGCCGAGATCGAGACCGACAAGGCCACCATGGAGATGGAATCGTTCCACGACGGGACGATCCTGAAGCTCCTCGCGCAGAAGGGGGCGGCGATCCCGGTCGGGAGCCCTCTCGCGATCATCGGGGACGATGGGGAGGACATCAGTGACCTCCTCGCCGACCTCGACGGTGGCGGAAGCGGCGCCTCTTCGAAGACGAAGGCCGAGGAGCCGGAAGAAGAACCGGCCGACGAATCGGATGCTGACGTTGAATCGGCCGACGAGGCTGAAGAAGCGGTCGCGCCCGAACGCGAACCCGCAGCCGAGAAGACGAAGCCCGCCAAGAAGTCGCGGCCGTCGCGCTCCACCGACAAGGGGGATCGAATCTTCGTGTCCCCGCTCGCTCGACGGATGGCGGACGACGCTGGCATCGACATCGCCGACATCGACGGCAGCGGGCCCAACGGCCGAATCGTCAAGGTAGACGTCGAGGCGGCGATCGAGCGCGGGCCGTCGAAGGCGCAGGCCCCCGCGAGAGCCGCTGCTACCGAAGCGGCCGCCGAGGGAGAGGAGGTCCCGCTCAGCCAGATGCGAAAGACGATCGCGAAGCGGCTCGGGCAAGTCTGGGTCGACACCCCGACCTTCTTCCTCACGATGGATATCGACATGGCGAACGCGATGTCGGAGCGCAAGCGGATCAACGACCAGCTCGCCGCTGCCGACGCCGGCGTGAAGATCTCGGTCAACGACATGATCATCAAGGCATGCGCCGTTGCGCTCGAGCGCTACCCCGCGATGAACGTCTCGTTCCAAGGGGACAAGATGATCCAGTACGACGCCTCGCACATCGGCGTCGCAGTCGCGATCGAAGACGGCCTCATCACACCGACGATTCGCAACGCTCACCAGAAGTCGCTGAGCGCGATCTCGAAGGAGATCCGGGAGCTCGCCGGGCGCGCCAAAGACAAGAAGCTGAAGCCCGAGGAGTACACCGGCGGGACGTTCAGCGTCTCGAACCTCGGGATGTTGGGGATCGACCATTTCACGGCGATCATCAACCCGCCGCAGGCCGGCATCCTCGCCTGCGGTGCGGTGAAAAAGGTCCCCGTCGTCGATCAAGAGAGCGGCGAGCTCGGTGTCGGAACGCGGATGAAGGTCACGCTGAGCTGCGATCACCGCGCGGTCGACGGCGCGACGGGCGCCGAGTTCCTCAACCACGTGAAGCGGTTGCTCGAGAACCCGCTACTGCTCCTCGTCTGACCAAGCGCGGCGCCGCGTGCGCACCAGCGGCACAAAGGCGATCAAGAGGGGCAGGAGACTCGTGGGTGACCCGCTACCGGCCACGCTGCATCCCGCACACGGATCGTAGTCCTCTTCGTAATTCGTCACGACGGTGAGGTCGAAAGTGGCGTCTTCGAAGCTATCGGAAGTCGCCGCGACGACCAGCGTTTCCGGGGTGTCCACGTCGACCGGAAAGTCGACACCGATGGAGCCTTGCTCGCCGGCGGGGAGCTCGAGCTCGCACCTCTCGGAGCAGTCTTCGCTCGTCAGAGTCACGGGGGTCTCGCACTCGTTGGAGAACACCACGAGATCAGACCAGCCGTCGGCTCCCTGGAACACCAGGCAGTCGGGGGCATCGGTCATGTCGAGCGTCGCAGTCTGCCGATCAGCGGGAGAGCACGCGAACGCCGGGGCGGCGACCGAGAGGCAGCCGGCGGCGACGATGAAGACGCCGACCGTTTTCAGGACGAGGTCACGGATCGAAGTTTGATTCATGGGGACTCCAAGGGTTGGTGGCAGGTTCGGGATCGAACCGATCGGTCTGGTCTTCTCCATCCATTCACGAAGATCGCGTCAGCCTTCGCTGCATGCGCCGTGCCAGCGTTTCGACCGCACATCTGGAAGAGAATTGGACGATCTGTGGTCCATCGAGAAGGTGAGCCGCGGAAGAATGGAGTGACTTTACCACGGCGCAGTCGGCACCCTGCGGCTCGGGGCTCAGTCGAGCGGAGTCACGCGGACAAAGCCGCCATGCTCCCGGGATCGATCGATGACCATGTCGGCGACGAACCTCGTCCCGCGGCTCGTCATCGCCGTCCAGAAGCCGGTCCCCGTATCGGGGAGAGGGTGCTTTTGCGGTGTCCAGTCCGTCCCATTCGAAGACGTCGCGGTGATCAAGGTGCGGTCGAAGGCGTCCTGGTAGGCCACCGTGAGGGTCGAACCGTCGACTCGGAGCTGGGCGCCCTCCCCCGTCGTTCCGTACCAGTACTCGTCGTCGAAGAGTCTCTTGCCGTCGTCGACGAGCCCGGTAGCGGTATCGCCGAACCGTGAGTAGCGGACCCCGCGGGACATCATGAAGAACGCGTGCTCGGCACCGTCCGCGCCGAGCGCTCCCGCGGCGTGGGGGCCCGTGCCACGGGCGATGAAGGTCGGCTCGCTCCAACTTCCTGCCGTGAACTGCATCCGTCCGACGCGATCCTCGATCCCGTCGTGGAAGACCGCGAACGGCGTCCCGCCCGCCGCGCTCAGATCGATGAAGGACGCGACGACCAGCGGGTACCCCTTCGTCGACTCCATCGGCTCGGGGGCCGACAGCACGACGGTAGGGGTGGCTGGCCCGGGCGAGGCGGCTGCGTCCACGACGACGTGGCGGAGCTCCGATCCGTCGGAGGCACCGTCGGCGCCGTACAAGACGTGGACCTGGTCCCCTGCCAGCGTCGCCGCGGTCCACTGGCCGGGATCGCCGTCCGAATCGATCACGGCCGAGGAGAACTTCGCCGTCGTTCCGTCGAACTCGGCGACACCCCATTTGAGCGCCTTCGCGTCCTCGTCGCGGTAGAAGACGTGCGCACGCGTTCCGCTGACGACGACCGCCGTGTGGGTCCCGACCTTCGGTCCTCTCTCGCTTCGTCCGCCGCGGTAGCCGTTGGGGTCACCGGTGAGCTCACCATCGGTGGGCACGCCGTCGACGAACTGCCAGGCGATCTCGCCCGCCGCGCCGACCGAACCGACCATCAGGTCGCCGTAGGTGTCGTTGTAGGTCGCGACGACCGTGAGGGTGCCGTCCGAATCAATGGAGGTGTACTCGCCGTGCCATCCCACGGGGATCGGCGGGAGGGGCACACAATCGCACACGACGTCGTCGAGTTCGCACGTTTCGCGGTTGGGGGTGGCCGACTGCACGCCCACCTCGTAGCCCGGACCGCACTCGGCGTCGTCCCCTTCGCAGGGGTTTCCGACCTCCTGACACATCTGGGACGACAGGCAGCAGAACTCGCCTTCGGCGCAGCCGGGTTCGCACGCCTGGACGCAGACGCACTCCTCGTCCTCGCAGATCCCGCCGTTGCCTTCGGGACAGATCCCGGCGCAGTCCGAGTCGAGCGTGCAGACCTGCTCTACGTTGCAGCCTTCGCCGAAGCATTGCTCGGTGGCGTTCGTCGCGAGCTCCCCTTTGCAACCTCCGTTGCAGCCGGAGAACGCCAGGAGGGCCGCGGCGGCGAGGAACCCGCGGCGACGACGCACGAAGGCCGCCGCGCCGAAGAGCAGCAGACCGAGCAGCCCGGCGGGGCCGCCTCCGGTCGAACATCCGCCGGCGGCGGGGGGAGCACCATCGATCGCGACGCGCGTCGTCCGGCCGCTGTCGTCGCGCGCTTCGGCGAACACGGGCTCTCCCTGTGGCTTCCACGACTTCCGTTCGGTCCAGGTCGTCGCGTTCCCTGCGTTGTCGACCAACCGGTACTCGAGATCCTGGTCCGCCAGGTCGAATCCATCGAAGAAGACGGTGTCGCCAGCTCGGCGGGCTTCTACCTCGGGCTCGTTCCAGTCGATGACGAAGTCGAGTCGTGCAGGCCGAGGATCGGCCGTGCCCGGCTCTCCCACCACCCGCGCACGAACTTCGATGGTGTGGTCTCCCTGAATCGCGAGGAGGGGGTCATCCACCAGCAGTCTCGTCGAGCGGCGGTACATGCTCCAGAAGCCGCCGTCGACCCGGTACGAGAACTCCACCTCCCGGTCCTGCGGACCGAACTGACCGGCGTTCCAAGATGCCACGTCGAGCCGCAGCGTGGGGCGTACGAGCCCTGACTCGAGGATCTGCCCGTAGTCGATCTCGGACGAGAGGATCGCGGTGTCGGCGACGTAGCCTTGCGGCTGATTGACCCGGGCGAGGTTCGCGAAGATCGCCAGATACTCGTTGTTGTCGACGCCGCGGATGTCGCCCTGGTTCAGGTCGAGCCGAAAGCCGAGGAGCTCGGGGACCGCGATGCTCTCGGGGATGGCGCCCGCGATCTGGGGCCCGGCAAAACCGAGGAGCGTCGGGACGATGTCTCGGATCTTGTCCGCGCTCTCCTCGAGGAGCTCCAGCCGCCGTGGTTCGATGTTCGCGATCGCCTCTTCCAGATCGGTGACGATCGGGACCAGGTTTCCGTTGCCGTCGGGGACGAGCGCGACCGGGAGGTCGAGGTCGATGCGCAGCGTGAAGAGCCGGACCATCCGGTCGCGTGCGTATCCGAAGACGTGGAAATCGACGTCGTTCCAGAGAATCCGGAGGAGCGGGTCGTCCACGACGTAGGTGTCCCCCTGTGGTGTCACCGTGTTCGCCCCCAGCTCGATCGTCGGGGGTTCGTTCGCGACGATCGAGAGAACGGCCGACTTCCCCTTGCCGGCGAAGTCTTCCATGCTCGGTGCGACGAGTGTGAACGCGGTCGTGCTGAGGACCATCACGTCACGGTCGGACACTTCGAGGCACGTCCCGCCCGATGCCCAGATCGTCCAGAGGGCGTGTTCGATTGCGCTCTTGTGCAATCCGACGCCGAACTGGAACGAACCTCCCCCCGGCTTCATGTCGCTCATGAGCGTCGGCGAGACGCTCAGGTTGGGGACGGCCGGCCTCATCCCTTTTTCCACCGGAGCGCAGTCCGACTGGCTCACCTCTTTGAAGCCCGACCGGAGCCCGACGGTGACTCCGTCGTCCACGATCGCGGTATCCGCCCCCTTGGCGACGACGTCGATCCGCGCGGCGTCCTCGCGGAGGAAATCTCCGGTTGCGGCGGCGATGTCGAGACGTCCTTCCACCCCCAGAGTGCGTGGTACACAGTCCTCGGGGCCATACTCGCAGAAGTCGTCCGCCGCGCAGGTCGAACCGGTCGGGCACATCCCCGCATCGCAAGCCCGGCAGAGCTGGTCGCGTCGAATCCCTTCCAGCGCATCGGCGAGCGCTCCCTGGATCTCTCGCTCGATGCGGTCGCGAAAGAGACCGCGGACGAGGCTAGCACCGCCGCAGGCGACGTCGTCACCGAAGCCCCCTCGGCTCTTGATCTTGAAGTCGACGTCCTCGAGATCCACGGTGACGTCGCCCAGCTCGATCCCGACCTCCTTGAACGGGGACGCCTGGTCGACGAAGAGCCGGATCGGCGCGCGGCCCTTGACGAACGCCGCGGTCGACTCCGAGGCGCCCTTCTTGAAGAGCTGCACGTAGCAGTTCACGTTGCCGAGGAAGGTGTCGTAGTCGAAGTTCAACCGCTCGTCGACGCTGCCGATCGTCACCTCGACTTCCAGCGTGTCGGGGGGACGGGGCGTGATCGCCTGGTCGGCGAGCGTGAGGTCCACCTGGCAGCCATTCGCCCCGCTCGTGCAGGTGCTGTCGACGCAGAGGTCGGGGTTTCCCGACGTGTCCCGAGGGATGCAGAAGCTGAGCCCTCCGGGGAGTGCCCGTTCCAGGATGTAGGGAACCTGGGCTGAGACGTAGGTGAGCCCCGCGGGCGTCACGCGCGCCTGCCCCACCGACGGGACGGTGACGTCGATCGCGTCGGTCGGATAGCTGCGGCTCTCGAACCCGTTGCAGCTACAGGAATCCGTCGAGCACGCCGACACGAGGACGAACAACAGAACGAGCGGATTGACGGCGGAACGTCGAGGCATCCCGTGTATACTAACCACACCTTCGATCCTACACGAGTCGATTGTCGTCCTGGATCGGAACATCCGAAGCCCGTCGCCCCGTCGTGGAGGGACACGAACGATGATTGAAACGCAGCTCGACAGTTTTTTCGAAGGGACCGCCACCAACCTCGGCGAGTGGATGGGAGGCCGCCTCGTCGACGGGGGCGCGGAGTTCGCCGTGTGGGCTCCGAATGCCGCGTCCGTGCTCGTGCGCGGCGAGTTCTCCGGCCCCGAAGGGATCGCCCTCGAGAACCGACAGGGCGTCTGGACCGGAACCGTCGACGGGCTCGAGGCAGGCACGCGTTATCATTTCGTCGTGCGAACCCCCGACGGGCGCGAGCTCGAGAAGATCGACCCCTTCGCGCTGCGATTCGCCGATCCCTCGGCGGCCGACGCAGTCCTCTGGGACTCCTCGTACGCCTGGGGCGACGACCGATGGATGCGGCAACGTGCGAAGCGGCAGTCCCTCGACGCACCGATCAGCGTCTACGAGGTCCACGCGGGCTCGTGGAAGCGCTTCGGAGCAAAGGGTCCCGACTACCGGCGCATCGCAAGGCCCCTCGCCGACTACTGCCAGCGCCTCAATTTCACCCACGTCGAGTTTCTTCCGCTGACCGAGCACCCGTTCTACGGGTCGTGGGGGTACCAGAGCCTCGGATACTTCGCGCCGACGGGCCGCTACGGGGATCCCGACGACCTCAAGTACCTCGTCGACACGCTGCACCAGGCGGGCATCGGCGTTTTTCTCGACTGGGTCCCGTCGCATTTCCCGATGGACCCTCACGGGTTGGCGAACTTCGACGGCACGCCGCTCTTCGAACACGGGGATCCGAAGCGCGGATACCACCCCGACTGGAAGTCCGCGATCTTCGACTACGGACGCCCGGAGGTCCGCTCGTTCCTGATCTCGAGCGCGCTACATTGGCTGCGCGAGTTCCACGTCGACGGACTGCGCGTCGATGCCGTCGCTTCGATGCTCTATCTCGACTACTCGCGCAACGAGGGGGAGTGGGAGCCGAACCGAGACGGCGGGCGCGAGAACCTCGAGGCGATCGAGTTCATCCGACAGTTCAACGAGACCGTCCACCACCTGCACCCCGACGTCCTGACGATCGCAGAGGAGTCGACCGCGTGGCCCGGCGTCTCTCATTCGGCGAAAGCGGGCGGGCTCGGGTTCTCGATGAAATGGGACATGGGCTGGATGCACGATTCGCTCGAGTACTTCGGGCGTGACCCGGTGCACCGCCAGTACCATCACAACGACATCACCTTTCGAGCGATGTACCAGTTCCGCGAAAACTTCATGCTCGCGCTGTCGCATGACGAGGTCGTCCACGCGAAGGGGTCGCTCTATCGAAAGATGGCGGGCAATCCTCACCAGAAGCTCGCGAACCTGCGACTGCTCCTCGCCTACATGATGATGGCCCCCGGCAAGAAGCTTCTCTTCATGGGGAGCGAGTTCGCCCAGGACCCCGAGTGGGATCACGACGGCGAGCTGAACTGGGAGCAGTTGCGGGACCGTGGCCACAAAGGGATCCGCAAGCTCGTCAAGGATCTCAACGAGATCTACACGTCGGAGCCCTTCCTCGGCGCGACCGACTTCGATTCGAGTGGATTTCGCTGGTCCGTGGTGGACGACAGCGACAACAGCGTCTTTGCCTTCGTTCGCGAACGCGGGACCGAACGGGTGTTGTGTGCGCTAAACTGCACCCCGGTGGGGCGCTGGACATACAACGTTCCGGTGGACAACGGGGAGAGTTGGGACATCCTGGTGAACACCGACCGTCGCCGCTACGGCGGCACGGGCAAGTTCCGCAAGCGGGTCCTGCACCCGCACCAGTCCAGGTCGGGCGGGTGGGAGATCGAGCTCAACCTGCCGCCGCTCGCCGCGGTGATCCTGCTGCAGCGCTGACGCGTCGGCTCAGTTCTGGGGCGGCTCGGCTTCTTCGGCCGCCGGCTCTCCGGCCGCGAGCTCTGGATCGTAGTCGCGGGCGAGCCGTTCGATGAGGCCGTCCAGAACCTTGGCGCTCCCATCGGCTTCGCGTCGAATCCAGAAGCTGGTGAAGTTCCGGGCGGCCTTCTCTCCCATCCCGACCTTCTCGGCGATCTTGTTGTCGGCCGTCCACGAGGCATAGAAGTCGCGAATCTCCTTCGGCTCACCGAGCGAGTTCAGGCGTTTGGCGGCCGCGGCGACGTCCGCCTCTTTCACCGCGGCACGCGTCTTCGCGAAGGCGCGAACCGTCGGCCGAAAGATCTCGTAGGTGCGCTGCGCGGGGAAGCGCAGAAGCTCCGTGTCGGGCGCGATGTAGGCCTTCTCGACGAGGGCGCCGAGCGCATTTTCGTCGACTTTCCCGGGCTCGACGAACAGCGGCGCACCGATGGCGGGCGTGAGCAGCCCGTTCACCGCAGCGTTGAAGCACGGGTCGTCGCACCCGCGCTCCAGCGGCTCGGGATGCACCGAGCTCAGCATGTATTTGAACGTTCGACGCAGCCGAACCGGTGCCACCAGAAGGCGCTGATCGTACTCGACGGGGCCCTTCGCGCCCGGCAGGGTGAGCGATTCTTCGAGCGCCGTTTCGCCCTCGTTCTGCAGCCCTTCGCCCTGCGTGAGGACGAAGATCGCCGTCAGAGCCTGGAGGTCTCCCTCCCACGCCTTCTTCGCGATCTCCTCCTGCGAGACCTTCATCCGAATCCCCTCGAGGCGCCTCTTTGCTTCGGGGACGTCGGGGTGATCGGGGTGGTCGGCGAGGAACTTCTCGAGAGCGACGGCCTTCGCCGCGTCGTCGGGAGCCTCGCGGATCTCTTCGAGGAGGGCCCCCCAGACTCGACCTTCGTTGTTCCGCTCGACCTGCTGAACCTCTTGCTCGGCCGTCTCTGCGGACTTGTTGTCGCAGGCGGCGAGCGCGAGCGTCGCGGCGAGGGCGAGGATTGCGTGGCTTCGTCGTTTCATCGGGTACTCACACGAAGAGGTCGGGACAGAGATCGACGGACGGGTCGACCGCGTATTGCGAGAGGTCGTCCACCCCCTCCTCGCGCAGCACGTCCTCGTCGATGAAGAAGTTTCCGGTGCACTCTCTCGCGTCGCGCCGGAAGATTGCGTGGGCGGCGTCCGCCACGATGTCGGGTTTGCGACTGGCGCGCATCATCTCGTCGCCACCCAGAAGGTTCTGGACTGCGGCGGTGGCGATCGTCGTCTTCGGCCAGAGCGCATTCACCCCGATCTTCCCCCGGAACTCCCCCGCCATCCCGAGGACGCACATGCTCATCCCGAACTTCGCCATCGTGTAGGCGACGTGGTTCTCGAACCAACGCTCCTCCATGTTCAGCGGGGGCGAGAGGTTGAGGATATGGGGGTTCTCGGATTCGAGAAGGTGCGGGATACAGAGCTTGGAGACCATGAAGGTCCCGCGGGTGTTGACCGAGTGCATCAGGTCGAAGCGCTTCATGCTGGTCGACGACGTGTCGGTGAGTTGAATCGCGCTGGCGTTGTTCACGAGGATGTCGATCCCTCCGAACGTCGCGACTGTGGCATCGATCGCGGACTGGACCTGATCCTCGAAGCGGATGTCACATTTGACCGCCAGGGCATCGCCTCCGGCCTCTTCGATCTCCTCGGCCGCCGTGAAGATCGTCCCCGGCAGATTCGGCTGGGGCTCGACCGTCTTCGCGGCGATGACGATGTTCGCCCCGTCGCGCGCGGCCCGAAGTGCGATGGCGAGCCCGATGCCTCGGCTGCCGCCCGTGATGAACACAGTCTTTCCCGCGAGATCGGTCATCTCGTCTCCTTTCGGTCGTGTGTCGTGACGTTGTGCTCGATGCCGAGCTTCGGCACCGAGGCGTGGGTCGGCCCCCGAACGGACGGGCCAATTCTCGCGGTCGAGGTCACGCTCGGTGAGCGTTCACTCTTCCTCACCTTCGGAAGCATCGGCGTAGAGAGCGAGAATCTCGGTCTCCCCCAGAAGCTTCGAGCCGTAGTTCCCCCAGACGTCGTTGACCGCGACCGACTCCCCTTCGTCGAGACGCTCGGTCAGGTAGATCGCGAAGTACTCGCCGCCGTCGTCGCTGGCGGGAATCGGAATCTTGTCGAGTGGAGTCCCGTTCGGCGTGAAGAGCTGGCACTTCTTCCCTTCGTCGAACTGTACGGAAGACTGTTTGCTGTTGTCGCCATAGTAGGGACTGAGGATGACTTCACCCTCGAGATCTCCCTGCTTGACCAGCAGCTTCACTCCAGGCTCCCCGCTGAACTTCGGCCCATCGTAGTCGATGAGATCTTCTCCGTTGGGGCCGAAAGCGCGCGTGACGACGATCACGAAACCGTCATCGTTCAACGCCTGAAGGCGTGTCGTCGTATCGCTGCGCTGAAAAGGGTTGTTCGAGTCTGACATCCCTCGTCACTCCGCTATGAAAGGTGGGTTCGGGAGTTTCTATCGCAACCTACCCCCCGTTGCAACCGGGAGCGGTGTGGGGGCTTTGCCCTCACACCGCTGGGGGAGCGCGCTTCGCGCGCTGGGAGAGCTTCGCTTCGCTCGCTGTGGGAGCGGCCGAAGGCCGCTCCAACACGCTACTCGACCGTCAGGTCGAGAAGCGTCTGCGCTTCGCGGTCGCCGCTGGGGGCGAGGAGGGTGAGGGCGACCTTGTAGGTGCCAGCGACGTCGGGGGTGAAGAACGCCGTCTCGCCGACTCCGTCGAGGAAGACCGAGCTGCCGGCGGGGCGTGCGACGAGGGTCCAGATCGCGTTGCCGACGGCGTCGGCGGGGGTGCTGCCGGCCGCGCTGAGGTTGACGGGCGACGACGTGCGCAGCCCTCCCTGGTTAGTGACCTGGATCATGGGGACCGGCGCGGCCTGGGCCGAGTCGAGTGCCCGCAGCGACAGCGTGAGCGGCGTCGGGTTGTCACTGTCGATCGTGGCGAGGCCGACGTCGGTGGTCGCGTTCATCCCGGTGAACGTGACGGTCGCTTCGGCGATCCCTTGCGCGGGGACCGAGCCCGTGGCACCCGCCACCGAGAACTCCGCGTCGGAACCGTTGGAGAAGTTCCACATCACGTTGTTGAGGCTCAGCGGCGCAGTCCCGACGTTGCGGATCACGAACGTGCGCGTTTCGGAGTTGCCGTCCGCGGCGAGGAACGTGAAGGAGTCGGGGTGGATGCGTCCGATGGGGACGTCGCCGGCGTCACCGAGCAGCGTCACCTCCGACTGGAATCCGTTGTTGGGGTCGTTGTGGGCGATCTCGAGCGTCCCGATCGACGGGTCGGTGTTGTCGGCGGGGCGCTCGAAGATGACGTCGACGTCGACCGATTCTTCGGTGCGTACGGTGATCGTCTGGAAGTTGCTGGTGACATCCGTTCCGTCGACCTCGAAACGGTAGAACGGGCGCGCTTCGGCGTTGACCGAGAGCCCCCGAACCTGCAGCGGCGTCTCGCCGACGTTCGAGATGGTGAGGGTCTGCGTCGCTTGTGCGTCGAACTTCAAGACGGGGGTGTTGAGCTCGATGAAGGGCGTGCTTCCGGCCTCCGATGTGATCTGTACGGCGATCTTCGCGACGCCCGCCGACGAGTCGATGACGAGGTTCGTGAACGTGTCGTAGTCCGTGGTGCCGTCGGGGATGCTGACCGTGACGTCGAAGCTCGCCGACGTTCCCGACGCGATCGTCCCACCGACCGGCGTGTCGTTGGCGTTGATCGTGAAGAACGTGGGGTTGTCCTCGATGTTGATGTTCTCGATCGTCAGGTCGTTCTCACCGGTGTTGGTGATCGAGAACGACTGCGTGTTGGTGGTTCCGGGCTGCACGTTGGCGAACTCGAGGAACGTCGGGTCGACATCGATCGTCCCGCTCGCGCCGGGATCGAGGAAGTAGATCGTCGCGACCCCTTCTTCGACGAAATCGCCGTTGCTGATCGCATTCGTCGTGATGCGGAGCGCCCCGCAGTAGACGTCGAAGTACTCCCCGGGCACGTCGGCTGGTGGTTCCGGGCACGCGAGTTCGTTGCTGCCGGCGGCGACGATGAAGTTGAGCTCGCGGCTCAACTGCGGCGCGATGGTGAAGGGAGTGGCGGGGAGTCCGATCGCCTGGCACGTGCTGCCGGCTGTCACGCAGATCTCGCCCGTCCCACACTCGTCGTCGCTCGAGCAGCTCGTCTCGGTCCGTGCCCCGAGCATCGCGAGGCGTTCGGGCTGATCGATCCACTCGATCTTCCGGATCTCGAGCTCTCCGTCGCCGTTGTTCTCGATGACGAGCGGATCCTGGGCTTGAGTCCTGTTCTCGTCGGGCGGCATCCTAATCTGGATGAAGCCGACGTTCACGGCGAGCTCGGGCTCGTCGGTCGTCTGAAAGTTGTTGTCGTTGTTTTTGCCGCACGAAGAGACGAGCAGCAAAACCAGTGCGATCAGGGCGATATGAATTCGGTTCACCATCCACTCCGGGCATCGATTTGGCCCCATCGTTCTAGTGACGACCGGGCCCCAAATCAAGGCGCGGCGGCATGCGACAATTGTATTCGAGGCGACGATCCGGTAACGAGACGTCGTCGCGACGACCTCCTGCAAACGACCGAATTGGTCAGACTCCTCGAGAGGTAGAGATGAAATTTCAGCGTAAAGTCTATGTCGTGGGGGGAGACCTCACGACGTTCATCGGCAAGAACCATCCAGACTTCATCTGGAAGAAGCACCCCGACTTCGGCAAGAAAGAGAACCCGACTCTCGAAGAGCATCTCGTGACCGCCATCCGTGGTGCGTTCGAGAAGACCGGGGTCGACGCCGAGAAGATCGAGAAGGGGTTCGTGGGTAACTTCGCCGGCGAGCTCTTCAGCCACCAGGGCCACCTCGGCTCGATGGCCGTTCGAGCGGACGAAGGTCTCGACGGCAAACCCTTCATGCGCGTCGAAGGAGCGTGCGCATCGGGCGGTCTCGCGACGGTCGCGGCGATCGATTCTCTGCAGGCCGGATACGACGTCGTCCTGGTCGCCGGGGCGGAAGTACAGACGACCTGCAGCGCCCGCGAAGGCGCCGGGCACCTCGCCACGGCAGCGCACTGGGAGACCGAACGCGACCTCGACGAGTTCACGTTCCCCGCGATGTTCGCGCGCCGCAACAAGGCGTACAAAGAGAAGTACGGCGTCAGCGAAGAAGACCTCGCTCACATCGTGGCCAAGGCGTACTCGAACGCGAACCGTAACCCTCTCGCGCACATGCGGACCGTGAACGTGAGCGTCGAGGACGCCTCGGCTCCGGGCGACCGCAACCCGAACTTCCTGAAGAACGAGGACCTCAAAGAGCACCTCAAGGTGACGGACTGCTCGCAGGTGTCCGACGGTGGCGCCGCTATGATTCTGGCGACCGAAGAGGGGCTGAAGAAGCTCGGAAAGAAGCCGGAGGACTGCATCGAGATCCTCTCGTACGGCCACGCGACGGGCGCGCTCGGAAAGGTCACCGACTGGACCGAGCTGAGCACGACGAAGAAGGCGGCGAGCGAAGCGTACTCGGACGCAGGCATCTCGCCGGACGACGTCCAGGTCGCCGAAGTTCACGACTGCTTCCACGTCACCGAAGCGTTGATGACGGAAGCGATCGGCTTCGCGGAGCCCGGCAAGGGCGCCCAGGCTGCTCGAGAGGGAGTCACCGCGATCGACGGCAAGCACCCGGTCAACACCGGCGGTGGGCTCATCGCTTTCGGTCATCCGGTCGGCGCGACGGGCGTCAAGCAAGTCCTCGAGATCTACCGCCAGATGAAGGGCCAGGCGGGCGACTACCAGATCCCGAACAAACCCGAGGTCGGCTTCACCGCCAACATGGGCGGCGACGACCGAACGTCGGTCTGCATGGCGTTCCGCAACGTCGACTGAGTTCGAAGACCGCACGAAAAAGGCCGCGTCCTGATGGGCGCGGCCTTTCTTTTGTTTCCGTCGGTGCGGCGACCGGTCAGTTCAGGAGGTCCCCGGAGATCTTTCGGAGCGTGCTCGACACGGTCGCCGGGATCACGGTGGAGACGAGGACCGAGGCGATCACGGTAGCGTAGAGCGTGGCTATCGAGATGAGCCCGCGCCAGTCTTCGGAAAGCGCCCCCGTGACGAAGTTGTACCAGAGGGTTGCGATCACGAGACCGACCGCGGTGGTGACGAGCGGGTAAACCGCAAAGCCGACGAGGTAGGAGGCGCGGCCCGGCACGCGATTGAGGGGACGGAAGTAGCGCGTCAGCGAAACCGCCACCGCGACGGTGCCGAGTCCGGCGCCGATGATTCCGGCCCACATGTACCAGGCACCGAATCCCGCCCAGAAGCCGGCAAGCCCGGCGCCGGTGGTGAGCACGCCCGGAAGGAGCGTCGTCGCGAGCATCCCGCCGCGCAGGCCGCGGTTCGAGGTCCAGACGAGCGACGCCCAGCTTCCCCAGGTGAGGGTCGTGAGGAGCGCGGCCGTCACGTAGAAAGACGTGAAACCGGGCCCCCATCCCAAGATTACAGTCCCGATCAGATAGACGGCGGCCGTGGGGAGCAACGTGCACAGCACGTTTGCCGTGTTCCACAGAAATATCTCGGCCACCAGACGCTTTGCTGTAGACTTCATCGTTCTTCCTCGTGAGTCGCTCGTCGCGACGGTGCTACTGTCAGTCTAGAGAACGAACGAAACCAAAAAAAGTTTCATTCCATGGCGCTCCCCGCCGAACACGAACTCTTTCACGGCCGCTATCGCATCCGCGCCGTCCTCGGCGAGGGGGGAGCTGGGATCGTGTATCGAACGACCGATGAGCTGTCCGGGAGAGACGTCGCGCTCAAGGTCCTCAAGCCGGGACCCGACGGCTACTCGGATTCGACCATCGCCCGCTTCGAACGCGAGGTGAAGATCCTCGGCACGCTGCGAGACCCGCACACCGTGACGATGCACGATGTGGGACGCTCCGAGGAAGGGTACCTCTTCATCGTGTTCGAGTTCATCGAAGGCCGCGACCTCGAAGATCTGATCTTCGCGTCCGGGGGACTGCCCGAACAGACGGTCCTGCATGTCCTGATGCAGCTCCTCGCATCGCTGCAGGAGGCCCACGACGCAGGGCTCCTGCACCGGGACCTCAAGCCAGCGAACATTCGAATTTTCGAGTACATGGGGGACCCGTACCACGCGAAAGTGATCGATTTCGGGATCGCCAAGACCGCGCAACCCCTCGCTGGCGCCCGGCAGATCACGCAGGACGGCAGCCTCGTCGGCACGCCGAACTTCATGGCTCCCGAACAGATTCGCAGCCAACCGCTGAGCCCCGCGACCGACGTGTACGCCCTCGGGCTCGTCGTGATCGAAATGCTGACCGGCGAGCCCGCGGTCACCGGAGAGAGCGCCGTCGAGGTGCTGGGTCGACAGGCGTCCGACGAGCCGATCGAGCTCCCTCGCGCTCTCCCGATCAGTCCCGGCTTCCGCTCGACCGTCGAGCGCATGGTCCGAAAGGACCCCCGCATGCGGTTCCAGTCGGCGGGCGACGTTCGCGGGGCCCTCCTCGCTTCGGGGCTCGCCCCCCATCCGTCGGGTAGCGGTCCCATCGCCCGGCGTCCGAGCGAACTCTCGGGACGGGCGGTACCGCGTACGTTGCGAGAGCCTCCTCCTCAGGACGCCCCGACGCAGGACGGTCGAGCGACCACCATCGCCGTGGTGTCCGCAGGTCTCGCCATCGGTGGCCTCGCCGTCGCGGCGCTACTTCTGTTCTCGCCTGAGGACGAGCCGCCGCCGCCCCCTCCCCCCGTCGTCGTCGACACCGCGCCGGAAGAGTTCGAACCCGTCCCCGCAGCCCACGCCGAACGGCCGGTCGACCTCGGTGCCCCTGCCGCCGTCGACCTCGGAGGAAACGACCAGATTCCCGACGGCGGTTCGAGCGGGTGTCTCGAACCGGTAGACCCGCAGACGGACTGGCAATCGTTCGCGGTCGACGCTCTCGGGCAGCGTAGGAGGGCATACCTCAAGCTTCCTCCGAGCGACGGCGGGCAAGTTTCGCGCCCCGTCATCTTCCTCTTTCAGGACCACAGCGAGCGACATCCCGGAGGCCACGTCCAATTCGCGCGAGAGAGCGGGTTCGACGAACTCGCGGAGCGCGAGGGAGCCGTCCTCCTCGCGTTGGAACCGTTCCACACCGTCGACCTGTCGCGTGGGCTGGCCGGAGTACGCATCCAACCGTGGCCTGACGCGGCGGTGGACTTCGTACGGGGGGCGCTGAAGAACCTCGCCGCGCGAACGTGCATCGAAGAGGACCGTGTCTTCGCCGTCGGGCAGGGGCTCGGTGCCGACTTTCTCACGAACCGCGGGTGCGGGCTGTCGTTCACCGCCGTCGCCGTCAACGGCTTTCGGTCACCGACGGTATGTACACCTCGGGCCCCCATGATTCGTTTCGATGGAGAGAGCGACCGGTTCCTCCCGACGAAAGGAGGCGTCGACTGTCACGGACGGCCCACGATGGCGATGGACGCCCATCTCGAGATGCTTCGCGGCGCGAGGTGTGGAAAGGACGGAGTGAAGTGGGAGGCGGGAGCAAATGGCGTCGAGTGCCGACGTTGGGCGTGCGAAGCGGCGCTCGTCTCTTGTGTCCACGAAAATGGCCACGAGTGGCCGGGTGCGGAGTTCGGCCCAGGAGAGCCGACCCGGTGCCCGGGCCCGAACATGGACTTCGACGCCGCCTCCGTCGTCTGGCGGTTCTTCGAACAGGAAGGGTCAGCGGGCGAAGACCTGGACCCATAGGGTTCCGAGCCGCCCACCGGGGGTGTAGCCGACGCCGAGTTTGGTCGCCGACGGGTTCATGATGTTGCGGCAGTGGCCGTCGGAGTCGATCCAGCCGGCGACGACTTGCTCCGCGCTGCGCTGGCCCGACGCGATGTTCTCGCCGATCGGCTGACCCGAAAAATCGGTGCGCCCGATGCGGGTCGCGAAGTTGGAGCCGTCCGAGCCGGTGTGGCTGAAGAAGTTGTTCTCGGCCATGTCGAGCGCGTGGGCTTGTGCCGCTTCGTTCAGGTCCGGGTCGAGCTCCAGCGGCGGGACCGGTGCGAACTGTCCGTAGACCCCGCAATCGGCGCCCTGGGCTCGGGCGTTGTTCGAAGCGACGAGGACGCCGTTGACCTCTCCGAGCTGGGCGCACGCCCCGGCGTCGCACACTGCCCCGCCACTACAGGCGTTGCCACACGTGCCGCAGTGCGCCGAATCGGTGGACGTGTCGACGCAGGCGCCGTCGCAGTAGTCGCCCTGTTCGCAGCCACACTCTCCGGCGACGCAGATCAGGCCTTCGCCGCAGACGTTGTCGCAGCCGCCGCAGTGCGCGTCGTTGGTCAAGACGTCGAGGCACGCGCCCTGGCAGAAATCCTGCCCCTCGGCGCACTCGGGGATGTTCGGATTCTGGGTGGTCGGGGTCTCGTCGGTGGGCGATTCGTTCGTCGCGCCGGGTGTCGGGGACTCGGACGCAGGCTCTCGATCGTCGGTGTCGATGATGATCGGGGTTTCGTCCGAGCCGCCCTCGTAGTCGACCTCCAGTTCCCCGGAATTGACGCAGCCCGCGAACAGGAGGGTCAATGACGCGATCGACAAAGTAGCGAGTTTCATGCTCGAAGGCTCCGAGGAGCGAGGTGAAGTGGACCGATGGCCACGCCGAGTTTCATCCAGAAACGGATTGCAGAGCCCGTGCCACCCGCTCGATCAGCGACTCAGGCGCAATACGGCGTCGATCTCGTGGCGTCGACGCCTCGATCGGGGTCAACGGGGCGCGGCACGCTCGCCACATCGGAGCTACTTCAGGAAGTCGAACTGCCCTGCGTACTTCGCGGCGAGGTCGTCGCCGTTGGCGATAGCCCCGTGCGCCAGCACGATCCGTTCGAAGTCCCACTCCAGCACGCGCGCGAGGCTCTCTCGCGCCGCCGCGTGGTCGCGGAACATCGCGCGCTCCGTCGCCGTGAAACCGAACGCGTTCTCACGCTTCGTGAGCTTCAGAAACAGGCGCGTCGGCAGGTGGTCGGACGTCCCGAAGTTCATCGCCGTGTCGGCGACGATGAGCGTCTTCGTCGAGGGGTGGAAGAAGACGACCTCCTCGACCATCGGTGCGCCGCGGAAGTGATGCTGCTCGAGCGCGCCGCCCCACTCGGCCGGCGGTTCGTCGCCGAGCGTGCCGGCGAAGTCGAGGTCGGACCGTTTGGCCGCAAGCCCCGGAGCGGCCCACGACTTCGCGTCGGGGAATCTCGCCTTCCACTCGCCGAGGTGCATGTGGTGGAACTTGTTCGGAGCGACCAGGTGTTCGACCGGCCCCAGCGCGGCGACCGACTCCGCGAGCTCCTCGTCGAGCGCGAGCGGCGAGTGGACCCAGAGGCCGCCGCCCGGGAGGCGGACGATCGTCGTCCGAGCGCCGAGCTTCAGGTCGAGGAACCGGCGCGACGAGCTGACGACCCAGAGACCGTCGTCGATCTCCTCGAGCTGACCGCGCTCGACGGGAGGCCCGAAGCGATGCATCGCGGCGGCCATCAGCAGGTTGAAGGGGACGAGCATCGCGAGGCCCATCCCGTTGGCCTGGTCGAACCACGGGAGCAGCTTGAGCGCGAGCCCGAGCAGGCTCGTCACCGCCATCACGTACCAGCAGATCCGCATCACGCGCATCGCCCCCACACGCCCCCGCATGATCGGGAAGGAGAGCGGGAGCGCCAGGAACGTCAGCGGGCTCCAGAGGAAGAGGTTCTCGTTGTAGTAGGTGACGGTGTGATCCGAGAGATGGAACAGGGCCGCAACCAGGCCTGGTACCCCGAAGAGGATGCCGGCGAGGAAGTGCTGTGCCCCGAGCGACAGCCGCCACGACGTCTTGCCGGTCGTCTCGTAGCGGCGCGCGAACCAGAGCGCGGAGCCGCCGAACAACACGCCGAACAACATCGTCCAGGGCCACAGAACGTAGGGCTCCGGCTCGAGCGGTTCCCGCTTCGCGTCGTAGATCAGCTTCTCTCGCTCCGGGACGACGAGCGGAACGACCTCGCCGTCGGGGTTCGTATACTCGAGGGAGCGGACCTGCGTGAGGAGCTCGCTCGGCAGGAACATGTCGTCCCACTCGCGCAGCGGCTCGTCGATGTCGTCGTTCATCCAGAGCGAGAGCAGCACGTCGATGTAGGCGTTGCGCTGCGTGTGGCGATGGGTGTGCTCTCGAAACGTGAAGCGGCTCGGATCGGAGGCCGCCACCTCCAGTTGTCCGTCCACCGCCTTGTCGATGACGTCGCGGACGCGCGTCGCGCAGTTGTCCAGGTAGTGATGATACAGGTAGTCGCGGTTCTCGGGCTCGATGTTCCACGCCAGGAACTCGGCGACCTCCTTGCGCTTGTCGGGCGTCAGGTTGAGCTCGGTCACGGTGATGTCACGCCGCAGCGACTTGTAGAGCGCCATCGTGCGCGGGACGCTGGCATCGTCGACCCAGAACTCGAGCCGCCCCATCAGGAATTTCGGCAGCATGTCCGGCCCGAAACTGAACATGCCGTAGTTGTAGATCCGCTGCTGGCGGGTCCGTTTGTCCGAGACCATCAGCGCCGTGTGGCCGAACCACGAAGCGATGTCGTCCCCCACCCCGAAGGTCACGAGGTAGATTCGCAGGTCCTCGCCGCGACTCTCCCCTTTCGCCCATGCGGGTTTAGCGGTCGCCGTCGAGGATGCGACGAGGCTGAGCAGCAAGACGAGAATGAAGAGGAATCGTTTCATCGGGCCATCAGTCGAAGGTGTAGCCGACGTTGAAATGCACCTGGCCGAACTTCTCGCCGGGCACACGGTTTAGAACGATCCCGTAGTCGAGGACAACCGGGATCTGGTCGAAGAAGACGGCGCGAAGGCCCACGCCGGCGGCAGTGCGGATGCCCTCGATGCGCCCGCCGCCGAACGCGTCTTCGTAACAACCGCGCCCCACGATTTCGTCCGAGCGGCAGTCCGCCAGTAGGCCAGCGTCGAAGAACGTCGCCCCGAAGATGTCGTACTCGGGGAGCAGCGGGTAGCGCAGCTCGGCGTTGTAGTTGAGCATGAACTCGCCGCCACTCGGGCGCTGGTTGGCGCTCAGCGGACCGAGGTTGCCGTCGGGGAACCCGCGCACGCTCGACACGCCACCGAGAAAGTAGAGCTCGTCGGCCTGGATCGGAGTGTCGCGGCCGGCGAGCGGAAAGATCTGCCCCGCGCGGATCGACTGCCCGAGGACGAAATCCTTCCACAGTGGCAGGTAGTAGGAGAACGAGAGGGTCAGCCGAAGGAAAGAATCGCTGATGAACCGTTCGCGCCCCCGACCGAACGCGTCGCCGGAGACGAGCGCGGGCTCGATCCGGGCGATGTAGCCAGCGGTCGGGTTGAGCGGGCTGTTGCGGCGATCGAGCGCGAGGTCGGGCGTGATCTTTCCGACCGTCCGGCGGGGAGAGAAGAGGCGCTCACCGTCTACGACCGGCCCCCCCGGCGCGAACGACGCGATCGATTTCACTTCGACGCCGAACTTGAGAAAGAGCCGCTTCAGGATCTCGTAGAGTTCCTTTCGGAGCTCGATACGGACGCCCCCCTCTTCGCGCAGGACCTGCCGGTTGATCACCCCCACCAGGTCGATGATGTAGAAGGGCGAGAGCGTCGCGAAGAGCTTGTCGATCCCGAAGTTCGCCTTGAGAAAGCGCGGGTGGCTGAAGATGAGCTCGGCACCGACGACGTAGTCGATGGTTCGGATCTCGGTCCCGATTTGGTCTTCGGCGGCGGCCGCCCCCGCGACGACCCGCTGAACGTCGAGGGTGTCGACCGCGCTGATGATGCGCGGCTTGATGCCGAATCCACGACCGAGCAGGTTGCGGTCGTTGTATTCGGCCTCGCCCGTGACCAGAAACTGCCGTTGGTCGCTGAGGACGTCGCGCAGCTCGACGCCGACGGCGAGGTCGATGTCGCGCGTGCGGCTCTCCTCGACGCTGATGAGGAGCGAGGTCACCGTCTCGTCCGCATCCCGGACTCCCTCGTCGAGCCCGATCGTCTCGACACTGACGGAATCGAAGAGGTTCAGCGACCGCAGGTTGCCCTGGCTCTCGATGACCCGTTGGGTATCGAGCAGGTCACCCTGGCCGAAGGGAATCTCCCGGTAGATGACCGAACTCGACGTGTCGAAGTTTCCCTTCAGCAGGATGTTCCCGATCGAGACGCGGGGCCCCTCCGAGACCTCGTGGCGAATCGCGATGCGGTCCGCGGAGACCCCTTCGGAGAAGGAGCAGCGCTCCTCCTTCTTCGCACGCTCGCACACGTAGCGCACGCCGTCCGCCTCCCACCCGCAGGAGTCGGCGAGCTCGTCGGGATTTCGCGCGACACAGCCTCGCGGCATCCGTGGCGCCTCGCAGGCGACGACCTGACCCGACAGCAGCCGGCACTGCGTCTTGATCTTCGTCATCGGGTAGCCTAGCTGCGAGTACTTCTGCAGCAGTCGCGGCAGGTCCCCCTTCAACTGAAGTGGAACGAACGGCTTTCCAGCGCCCTGGTTGAGTCCTCGGAGCAGGATCTGGTCGGTGAGGATTCGGTTGCCGTCGACCTCGACGCGCTCGATGAGGGTCGGTTCTCCTTCCTCGATGAGGATCGAGATGCGAAGCGCGTCGTCGTCCACGACCTCGACTGCGAACCGAGTGACGAGGGCGCGGAGGTACCCGCGCTGGCGGTAGAGCTCCTCGATCCGACCGAAGTCACCGAGGAGCTGTTCGGTCTGCAGGTAACCGCCCGTCTCGAACAGGCCGTAGGGGCGGGTCTGGAGGACCTCTCGCAGCACTTCGGCGGAGATGTGCTCGTTGCCACGGAAGTCGATCTCGGCGATCTCGAGCTGCGGCCCCTCCTGGATGGTGAACTCGATGGCGCGGTCGAGCCTGTCGCGGCGAACCTCCTCTCCGCGGACTTCGGCAAACGGATGTCCGCGCGTCTCGTAGAGCTGTTCGATCGCCCTCTCGGCACGCCGGATCTCCTCCGAGTCGACGTAGCCCGACTCGAAGAACGGGAGCTGCTCACGGAGATCGCTCGCGGTGAAGAGCTCGTTGCCGCTGAAACGGACGTCCCATCGAGGCCCCTCGAAGACGTCGACGGCGAGGATGACGCAACCCGTTTCTTGCTCGACCCGCACCCCCTTCTGGGTGATGCGCGCCTGGAAGTGCCCGAGCCGCCTGTACTCTTCGATCAGCGCCTGCTGGCCCGCCTTGAAGCCCGTCGCGGTGTAGAAGAGGGGGAAGACGTTGATCCGGCGGGGGATGTACGAAAAATCCGAGAGGAGCTCGTCGCGTGCCTCGCCGTAGGTGAGGGCGCGGACGCCGCGGATACCGACGTCGCAGATCTCGCGGCGCTCCCCCTTTTCGACCCGAAAGAGCAGGTCGACCTCGTGGGGGCGCCCCTCGACCTCCTTCGAGATCATGGCGATGCGGGTCCCGAAGTACCCCTCCTCTTCGTAAAGGGCCTCGAGGCTCTCGAGCTGAGCGGTCGCCTTGGTCCGGTCGTTCTTGAAGGCCTGCCCGCGCCGGTAGGAGAGAAGCTTCCGAAGGTCGGACTCGAACGGGGGTGCGTCGACCCCCTCGAACCGAACGCGCCGGACGAGCGTGGCTCCCTCCCCGAACACGCTGATGGCGACGGCGTCCCCGACAAGCCGCTTCTCGACGGTCAGCTTGTCGAAGAACCCCGTCTTCGCGAGGCGGAGCTCGGCGAGCCGGAGAGCTTTCGTCGTGTACTCCTGCCCGACGTAGAGCCCCATGATGTCGACGAACGCCTCCAGCGACAGCGGGTTCTCGCACGTCGGCA
>CAYPJU010000027.1:0-71706 GCA_964411125.1 uncultured Bradymonadales bacterium
CACATCCCTCACACGGATGGGGTCGCTGGTTCAATCCCAGCTGCGCCCACTAAAAGAAGGCCGCCTTCGGGCGGCTTTTTTATTGGCCGATTTCATACCGATCGACGGCGGGTTCCATGAGCGAATGCCCCATCATCGATGCACACGTGCATCTGTGGCACTTGCGGGCCACACCGCGCGAGGCCTCATCGTTCGTCAAGCTGTTCGGATGGAACCGGACGTTGCGCTACTGGTTCGCGATGAGGCTGTTTCCTCGCGACGCCGCGGACTTCTTCGGTGGTCCCGATGTGGTGCTCGAGGACCCGGAGACTACCCGCCGACCGTATGCGACGAGGCAATGCGGTTGATAGAAGAGACGTGTCCCGGGGGAGAAATCTGGTTCGACGGGTGTCTTGATGACGCCGAAGTCTATGCCACGTGCATGGTCGCGCACATCGACGGCTTATGCGAAATCTTCGAGGGTCACGGTGGCCCCGTACGAAACGACTTCACGGACTGCGTCGACGAGGCGTTCGGCATCGAGCGCGTGGGCGGTATCGAGGCCTGGAACCGGCTGCAGGATCAACTCTGCGTTCGAGCCCACGAATGCAGCATTTCGTCCCCCGAGTACGCGTACGCGTGCCATCCAGTGGCTCGCGAGCGACTCCTCACACCCGAGCTGCGCAGTGTGCTCGAGGACGAGAGTCTGGTCACCGAGGTTCGAGCGCTCGACTGGCTGAGGGAGGCACCTTGTTTCGACTTCAAACCGATCGCCCAAGACGTGCAGCGCCAGGTCTTCTTGGGCAGTACGCAGGAGCGCGCACCCTGCACCCACGATGTGGAGTGCCAGCCGTGGCTGTACTGCAACGCGGGTTCAGTCTGCCCGGGGCAATGTGAGCCGCGTGGTTACGACGGCGAGCCGTGCGATCGAGACGGAGAATGCGAGTTTGGTTGCTTCGACGGTCGTTGCGGAGTCCCCACGGAACCGGGCAGCTCCTGCGAAACCCGCACGGACTGCTTCTCGGACGCCGGCTGTGTAGCGGGCCGCTGCAGTTTTCGAGGCCCCGGCGACACGTGCGACTCCTCCGACGAATGCTCCAAGCTCCTGGTCTGCACCGACGGGCTCTGCGTCGAAGGAGGCCGACTCGGCGATCCATGCGACGAGCTCCAACCCTGCGGCCTCAGCCGCGACTCCGAAGGGCTGTTGTGCGTCTCCGGAACGTGCGCCCGGTACGTCGGCGTGGGCGAACCATGCGCAGACTCGCAGCAATGTCCGCCGATGCACGCATGTAACCGCGTCTGCGAGCCGCTCCCCGACATCGGCGACGCCTGCACGGACCGCTGCGTGCAAGGCGCGTGTGTCGACGGAACCTGCAGTTGGCTGAACCACGGAGAAGCGTGTTCGCTGGTCAGCGACGTCGATGGTCTCGGCGCGTGCTCGTCCGGGGCCTGCGTGCAGGCGGTCTGCGGCGCGGACTTCGCCGTGGGGGACGCGTGCGAAGCCACGGAACAGTGTGAGGACTACGCAGGTTGCGACGGCGGCGTGTGTGAGACGTGGCAGGTCTGCGCGCTGTAGCTAAGCTGCTGAAATTGCTCGATACGAGCTTTGCTTTCCAGTGCATGGCATCCCTCACACAGATGGGGCTCTGGTTGGCTCCGCCAGGCCGTCACTGTCCTCAGCCTTTCGCGCGGTCACGGATGGCAACTGGACGGGCCACCGAGTGGCGGACCCGGTGTCCATTCGGGATCAGCGCCTTCCGCGAAACTGCGGCAGAATGCGGTGTTCGCCACGAGAGGTGCGTGGCATGGGTCTCGCATCCAGCCCGGCGATTGGCGTGTCGACCCGCGTTGCAGAGAGATAATGAGACTAAGAGACCTCACATTTGTCGCGGCTGCCGTACTGACGGTGGCGTGTTCGTCCCAGCCTGATGGCGCCGGCGAGTTCGATTCGTTCGGGGGGAACGACGTGATCGACTCGGAGCGGGCCGATGGTGCGGGGCTCACGCGGGCCGAGGCGGATGCGATACTGCGGGTGGTGAACACGGCGAGTTTCGAGGTGCTGGACGATGACGTGGCGCTGGACGTTCGTGCGGCGCGGAACATCGTCGAGGCGCGGCAGCGGGGGCCGATCGCGACGCTGGACGAGCTCGACGCGATTCCGTGGGTCGGGTCACGGGCGCTGGGGAAGCTTCGGGAGTACGTGCTGGCGAATGGGCTGGTGGTGGACGAGGCCGAAACGTGCCTGATCATCTCGGAGTACGTCGAGGGGAAGCACAACGACAACAAGGCGGTGGAGATCTGGAACTGTGGGGCGTCCGAGGTCGTGCTGGACGACGTCGCGCTCTGCCTGATTCAGAACGACGACGAGGAGTGTACCCGCGCGACGGCGCTCGGCGGTGGGACGCTGGCGCCGGACGACACGATGGTGCTCTGCCGAGACCTCGATGGGAACGGGTTCAACGACCCGTACCCGTGGCTCGTCGAACGGTGTGACGTCGAGGTCGGCTCGACGGCGATCTTCTCGGGGGACGACCGGCTGGCGCTGGTGCGGGACACGAACGGGGATGAGAGCTTCTCGCTGTCGGACGACCAGCTCCTGGACGTCCTGGGGCGCATCGGCTATCGGCCGCCGGAAGTGGAGTGGAAGGACGTGCGCCTCGATCGATGTCGGCTCGAGCCGAACGACGGGCGAACCTTCTACCTTACCGATGAGTGGTTCCACGTCGAACCGTGGAGCAACGATCGCGGCTCGCACCTCGGGCAGCCCCCCACCCGCACCAGCTGCGACGACCCGCTCGCCGGCGTGTGCGTCTTCGGGTCCACCTACCGCGACATCATCGGCGCGAACGACGCCGTCGTGACGACGTCGAAGGTGCGGGTGACGTCGCCTGCGGAAGTGGAAGGCATCGAGGCGGAACATCTCCTTCGCGCGGTCCAGGTGACCTACGACGTCGACACGATTCAGGAGGCGTTCGCGGCCGTCGACGCGGGCGAGGTCAACATCCATCGCCTGTGGGACGCATCGAACGGCGTGCCGTACATCGCGTTCGAGTTCGGCGCGGGCGACAATTCGTACGGTCGCGTGTTCGCGGCGGGTACGGACGAGGTCGCGGCCGACATCATCGACGGCGACCTCTACGGGTGCACGGCGTTCTGGGGACCGCAGCGTCGCGACTGTTCGTCGAACGACGACTGCGCCGACGGTCTGCGCTGCGAAGGCCGACACGACGGCACGGGCTCGTGCATCGACACATCGTTCGCGCCGGCCGGGACCGGCTCGCAGTGCACGGGCGGGACGGACTGCCCTGGCTCGGCGGGCCTCGTCTGCGCGGGTGAGAATCTGGGCGGAGGCTTCTGCGTGGCAGCGTGGTCGCGGCGGGCGTTCGAGCTCGACCGGCAGCGAACGATTCCTGCGCGGGGTCGGCTCGAGATTCCGATCGACGTCTACGGGCTCGCCACCGTCTCGACCGACGTCACCGTCGACCTGGTCGCGACCAACGACGACTACGAGAACTTGCGCATCAGCCTGCAGAATCCGCTCGGTACGACCGGTACGCTGTTCGAGGGCGACGCCTCGGCGCGGGAGGTCTGGCTGCGCGACGAAGCGGTGCTCGCGTTCCCGGGGGACGAAGACGCGAACGGGCAGTGGTTGCTCGTCATCGAGAATCCGGAGGGCGCCGTCCCAGGCCTGCTCTACGATTTCCGGATGACCGTCACGTCGCGGTACGACTGACCGCGTCGGCGGCCGCAGGCCGTGCCAGGGGCAAACGAGCCGCCGAGCCGCGCTGTGGTTTTGTCGGAAGCCTCTGGGGCGTTGCCCCAAAGGGTGAAACCCCTCGTCGACGCAGGGCCGGGAACCCGGCGCGACCGCCGCCGGCATCTCATCACGGTTCTATGAAATCCTTCATGACTTTTGCGATGACGTCGTCGGAGGGCCGCGGCGCGGGTGGTGCGTCCTCGATGTTGGTCCACTCGTCGAGCGGGAATCGGGGGGGTGTACGACAGATTACGAACCGCTCTCGAAGGCACGTATACTGGCTGCACGCGAGAGATGGGGCCTCCTGCTCCCCCGGGTCGTCGACTACCCACTGAGCGGCGGGTCTCGACCCGGAGCAATCCCTTCGCCGCAGCTCCCACTCTTCCTGGAACGCCGCGCCGTCTCCCCATACCACGACGAGACTTTCGAATCGGTAGTTCGTAATCGCGGGTGGCGTGCCACCGACCCGCCTGACCCGCTGCGGGGCGAGCCAGTGTTCGGGCGTTGCGAGTGCACCTCCAGGAGTCGAACGAACAGTTTCGAGCTGGAGGGGATGCCCCCCGGGCGTCGTCGCGCGGCTCCCGTCTCGATGGTCTGCCAAGCCGGGGGATCGCGCAGGGGGCCCTGCGTCTTCGGACTCGGAGAAGTCTGCCGGTCGCACGCGTGCTTCGAACGCGGCGAGCAAAGA
Organism: uncultured Bradymonadales bacterium; assembly: GCA_964411125.1. Classification (GTDB taxonomy): domain Bacteria; phylum Myxococcota_A; class Bradymonadia; order Bradymonadales; family Bradymonadaceae; genus JBFIHF01. The sequence continues at coordinate 4,425 of CAYPJU010000027.1, forward strand.
GAACTGTCGCCCGGCGCTCAACGTCGAGACCAGTCCATCGGCTCGACCAACTGCCGCGGACGCTTTCGCCGACACACCGTCCGTCGTCGCGGAGACGAGGGCACGCGCCGACGGGGGGAGGGGGCTCCCGGTGGGATGCAGCACCGGGACGGGCGTGTCCTCGTGGATGCACAGCGGTGGACGATGGAGTTCGCTTCTGTCCGAAGATCGCCGTTCCCCTCTCGGCCTCATCGTCACGACCGTGAGCTCGTCTTCGGGGAACGCACCGAAGAGTTTCGATGTCCACTCGGCCTCGAAGCCCGCGGGAACAGCGACGACCGGCCCACCCGGCTTCCCGACTCGATCCGAGACCACGAAACCTCTCCCGAGGTCCTCCCCCACCTCCGGTCGCCGGCAACCGCGTAGGCTCAGCGACGCCTGCAAATGCGCGTCGCGAACGACTCTCTGGGGCAGCGACGGCACGGCGAAATCGTACGGCGTCGGCGACAACGCAGGTTGCGAACGCGACCCGTCGTCCTCCGTTTCGGGCGACCAACGCACCTGCTGAAACAACACCACGACGAGGACGAGAACGACGGCAGCGAGCAAGATCGCCCCCCGTGCCCCGAGTAGGTCACGAGCTTCCGACTGATCGAGCGCCCGCGCCGGTCCGGGTGATCCGACGACGAGACGCTCGAGCGCCTCCGAAGCCGTGGCGAAGCGCTCCTCGGGGTTGGGCGAAGTGAGCGTCATCACCAGGCGCCGCAGGTCGTCAGAGACGTCCAACGTTGCTGGCAGGACGCAGGGAACGCCCCGGGAGTGGAAACTTGCAGCCTCCATCGGATTGTCCGAGACCAACCAGGGACGCCCGGTCAAGAGCTCGAACGCAACCAGGCCGAGCGAGAACTGGTCGACCGCCGGACCGATGGCGCCGCCGAAGAGTTGTTCGGGCGCCATGTACCGGACGGTCCCTACGACCCTCCCCGTCTCCGTCAGTCGCTGCTCACCCGCGGCCTTCGCGATCCCGAAATCGATCAGGATCGCTCGGTCCGCTCCTCCGGAGTCTGCGGTCAACATGATGTTGGCCGGCTTGATGTCGCGATGCAGTACGCCCGCCGAGTGCGCTTCGACGAGAGCCTCGAGCACCTGCGCGAGGAGCTTGCGCACCCGTCGTTCCTCGAAGACTTCACCGCGGTCGATCAGGCCGCGGAGCGACTCCCCGTCGAGAAACTCCGTGATCATGTAGGGACTCCCATCGACCAGCCCGTAGTCGAACAATCGGACTACGTTGGGCCCTCGAAGTCGCCCGACGACCTTCGCTTCCCGCTCGAAGCGCGCGAGAGCCTCGTCGGTGAAACGCCCCCAGAGCACCTTGATTGCGACGGCCCGTGCGGTCCAACCGTCGCGCGCCAGATATACTTCACCGAATCCCCCCTGCCCCAGCAGCCGTTCCACACGATAGCGCTCCAGAAAGAGGCTTCCGGGCGACAGCATCGTCATCGAGCTTCCTGTCGAATGGGGTCACCGAACTCGTCGTAGAACTGCCGCACCGCGCGTGCCACGAGGTGCGGTGTCGGAGTCGGCGCCGGGCCGGCGTTCGTGTGACGAGACCACTCGTCGTCGGCAAAACGCGACGGCACTCGGCACACTACGAGCGCTTCTTTACAGGCCCATTCCGCACAGGAGAGCGACCTCGATGCGTCGTCACCTCCTTCGCCGAGCGTCCACTCGCGCCTCGGCCCGTCGCACCTTTCGACTTCGAAAAAATCGTGCAGGTGGGACGACACTCCATCGCCCCACAGCACATGAAGCGCCGGGTGGTTTTGGACACAGTAGTCGGGCGGTTCCATCCTCGGAACCGCCACCGGAGCCACCCATTCACGCGCCTCGCCCTCGAGGTGACCGGGGAGCTTCACGCGCTGCTCCATGATTTGGTCGAGGGTCTTTCCGGCGGCGAGGCTCTCGGCATTGGGATACCAGCGCGTGTCGATCACCCGCGGAGGGATCTCCTTCACCGTCACAGCCAGGTAGTCCCCTCGCCCGCCGCAGATAATCGGTCGCAGGTCTCCCTCGTCGAAGTCACCGACCACAGGCACGCTAAATCCGTCGGCGAGGCAGAGCCCTCGGAACCTTCTCACGTCGAACTCGTATTGATTCCTCGTAACTTTGGTCGCCACCGTGATCACGGAAATCTCCCCCGGCTCGAACGTGCGGACATACTCCCGGAGCCAGGCCTGGTCCTCAGCGGATCGCTCGACGAGGATCGCGTGGCTGCCCGGCGCTCCGACGGTCTCGCCCAGTGCGACTCGCTCCGCGAGCCCCTCGCGAGGACCTCGAACGACACACTTGTTCGCCCGACTCGCGGCCGCGAGGTACCCCCCGAGAAGACGCTTCGAAGCGATGCTCATCGCGCGGATCTCCTCGTCCGAGGTCGATGCCATCGGGGCCGTAGACATCACTTCGGGCGGGCGGGAAGCCGCCCCGGTTACCGCAAGTGGTTGTCGATCGGTCGTGCCTGTGCCTACCACGAGCCCACCGAGCCCGAGCGTGACTACCGCGAGCGCCCCGGCAACGAGCCAAAGACGGCGTTGGTTGCCGCGCGCCCCGCCCGACGACGCCAGCGGGGCGTCCCCCCCTTCCCGCGTGGCGGGGCGAAGAAAAGCCGACGCCTGCTCGGCGTTGGCCGGCCTTTCGGACGCCCGGTGCCGCGTCAAGCGAGTGACGAGCTCCCCGACAGCCGTGCTTCGGACCTCGCCCGGTAGCTGCGGCTCGAAACCGTCGCGCAACCTCGCAGCTACAGCTACGTCGTCGAGCCCCTCGGGAAGCGCCGGTCCACCGGCCAGGAGTTCGTAGGCCACCAGCCCGAGGGCGTAGAGGTCGGAGCGCGGATCGACGGTGCCTCCGAGAAGCTGCTCGGGCGACATATACCGGGCATCTCCCAGCACGTATCCGGTTTGCGTGAGTCGCTCGCTGTCCGACGGCTTCGCGATTCCAAATTCGCCCAAAACGACGAAGTCGCCACCCTCGGGATTCGAGTCCAGCACGATGTTCGCCGGCTGGATGTCTCGATGAAGAATCCCGCCCTGGTGGGCGTCGGCGAGGGCGTCGAGCAGCTGCTCGAGCAGCGCCGAGACGCGACGCGGGTCGAACGTCTCGCCGGCGTCCAAACACTCCCGCAGCGTCCTCCCCGATCGATACTGCAGGACGAGGTATGCGGCACCGTCGGAAACGCCATGATCGAACAGACGGACGACGTGTGGGCTCCGAAGCGCTCCGAGAACTCGCGCCTCACGCTCGAACCGCGCTACGAATTCGGGCCTTGGCCGTGCCGACAGGACCTTCAGTACCACCCGGCGCCCGGTCCAATCGTCGCGGGCGAGATACGCAACGGCTTCTCGTCGCCCCCCCAGCACACGTTCCACCACGTAGCGCTGGACGAAGATCGTCCCTGCTGACATCTCTGACATGTCCCCAATCTACCATGGCTTTTACAGTTTCTTCCAAACGCGCCGGAACCTGCAGCTAGCTGAACGAAGGAGAAGCTTGTCGCTCATCAGCGATGTCGATGGTCTCGGCGCGCGCTCGTCCGAGGCGGGACCCTGACTTCGCCAGTATCCTCGGTTACGGGCTCCTACCGACCTTCGGCCCCGACCGCTACGCGGTCCCCGCAGTTCGACCTTATCTCGATTTCGCCCAGCCGCTGTAGAAACGGATGATTCGAAAGCGTAGGATTGCAGTTATCGGCTACCCTAGACCACGAGGAACCCATGCCTCACTCACGTTTGCTGGCGCTCGCAACGGCGCTGATTCTACTCCCCTCGGCGACGGCATCGGCCCAGTCGGTCAACATCGACGGCGCCGGAAAAGTCACGGTGCAGGGCGCCGACGGAGAGAAGGTCGTCATCGACGGCTCGTCCGGCGAGGCGACGTCGCGGCCGACCAGGACGAAGAAGGGTTCAGCAGGAACAGCGACGAACGACGAGGAAACCCGGGTCCACCATTCTCTGGTCTGTTCCAAGGCGGACGCGCTTCGGCTCGGTGCGAACGACCACGTCAAAGGCGACCCGGCGCTGAAAATATCGGGCAGCTGCACCGCTGTGGCGGAGGGATCGAGGTTCGAATCGAAGTCGAACGCCGTGAAAGTATCGGGTGCTTCGACGCTCGCGCTGACGAAAGCAGAGGTGAAGGGGGAGACTGTCGCGGTCCACGTGAGCGGCAGCTCGCAGGTCGTGATCGACGGCGCGACGATCGAGGGGCCGGTCGCGCTCCGGGTCACAGGTCAGTCCAACGTCGTCATCAAGAACTCCGTCATCACGGGCAAGATCGAGACGTCGGGGAACGGCAAGTACATCGACGGTGGCGGCAACACCTTCAGCAAATGAGGGTGACCGTAGCCGGCTCCAGTCTGGGGCGCGCGCTGTTGGTTGATTGATGTCGGGGCTCGGGGCGGCCGCCCCCCCTGGCGACGTCGAGTGCCGAAGCAATCTTCAGTGTCGGTGCGCGGCGGTCGAAGTCGACTGCGTCGCCAACGAGTGCGTGGTGGTGCAGTAGCAAAAAGAAAGGCACGCCAGGATGCCGTGCCACCGAACCAGGTGCACGGCAGGATGCCGCTGCACGCGACGACAGCGAAGCTACGTCCCGGCTTGCCGCGACCAGCTTCGGTGCCTCGCCGCCAGTGTCGCGGTGCGTGTGAGCATCAGGGTGACCACGCCCCACCACACGCCCTGCAGGCCCCAGCCCATCGGGATGGTGGCGAGCATGACGGTCGCGGCGCAACCGGCAGAAAAGAGCATGGCGAGGGCGAGGAATCGGAAGTCCTCGCGCCCCATGAAGATGCCGTCCCAGACGAAGACGAGGCCGTTCAGAGGCTGGAGAAGTGCGACGAACACGAACAGGTCGAGCACCATCCGAACCGTGGTGGGGTCGTCGGTGAAGAGCGCCGGAAGGAACGGGCGCAGCGCCAGGAAGGCGATGCCGAGGAAGACGCCGAAGACGAGGCCGAGGACGAGGAGGCGCCGGGCGACTTCGAGGGCGACCTGGCGCTCACCACGGCCGATGTGTTTGGAGACGAGCGCCTGCCCCGCGACCGCCAGCGCGTCGACAGCAAGGGCGAGGAACATCCATAGCTGGTTCGCGACCTGATGGGCGGCGACCTGGGTCACACCGATCCGCGCGGCGACCGCGGTCGCCAGCGTCATGGTGCCGACCAGGGCGCCGGTGCGGAGGAGCAACGTCGCGCCGATGCCGAGGAACTCGGCGAGCGCGCCGACGCGGGGAAGACGGAGGACGACGCCCTTCTCTTCGCGCTGCGACACCAGCAGCAGGTAGAGAAAGATCGCGGCTCCCGTCCACTGGGCCACGACCGTGGCGGTCGCCGCGCCGGCGAGGCCCCAGCCGAACCCGAAGATCATCAGGGGATCGAGCACGAGGTTCACGAGGTTCATCACGATCACGATGCGCAGCGGGGTGCGCGTGTCCTGAAACCCGCGGAACGCACCGCGCCCCGCCGTGATGAAGAGCACCGCCGGGCCGGCGAACGCGCGGATCCGGAGGTAGTCGAGCGCCGGTTGTCTCAGCTCGCCGGTCGCCCCCATGAGCTCGAGGATCGGATCGGCGAAGAGCTGCAGGACGCCGAGCGCGACGAGCCCCGCGACGAGCGCGAGCGTCAGCGCTTCGACGATGATCTGCCCCGCCCGCTCACGGTCGCCTGAACCGAGCGCTCGACTCACCCGTGGCGTCGTGCCGTAGGCGAGGAAATTGAAGATGATGAAGGTGAACGCGAACAGCGACGCGTTGACCCCCAGCGCGGCGAGGGGGAGGGTTCCGAGCTGCCCGACGAAGGCCGTATCGACCAGGCTGACCAGCGGATCGACCGCCAGCCCTCCGAGCGCCGGAACGGCGAGCTGGAAGATCGAGCGGTCATGTTCACTGCGGAGGAGGGACACGCCGCACAGTCTGCGCAAAGTGTCGCGACTTGTCAGCCGCTCATGAGGCCGCGCGCTCAGCGGACGCAACTCGTCGCTGGATGCGAGGGTTATTGGCCGCGGCGAACGGGATCGTGCCGTAGCCCCGGGTGTAGGCATCCTCGGGCATGAGGGTCTCGGCGACCCCCGGCCAGGTGGCGGCGCGGTCGCGGTAGGCCCACAGGTGGGGGTGGGCTTCGGGGCCGACGAGGTCGCAGTAGAAGACGGCGCGGTACGCGGCGAAGCGGAACAGGGTGGTGCAGAGGCGAACGTCGGCTTCGGTGACTCGGTCGCCGCATAGATACTCGCGGCCGTCGGCGAGTCGCTCCTCCAACCAGTCGAGCGTGTCGAAGACGTCGTCGACCGCGGCGTCGTGGACGTCCTGTCGCTGTGCGAACCCGGCCCGGTAGACCCCGTTGTTCAGGCCCTCGTAGATGCGCTCGTTCAGGGCGTCGATCTCTTCGGCCAGCGCTTCGGGACGCATCTCGATCGGGTTTCTGGCGAAGGGAGCCATCGGCCCGGCGAACATCCGGATGATGTCCGCGGACTCGTTGTTCACGATGGTACCGGTTTCTCGGTCCCACAGAACGGGAACGGTGCAACGACCGGTGTAGTTCTCGGCTCCCGCGGCATACACCTCGTGGAGTGCGCTCCGACCGAGCGGGTCCGGATGCTGCTGGTCGAAGACCCAGCCATCTTCGGTCGGAACGTGGGCGAGTTCGACGACCTCGATCGCATCGTGAAGCCCGAGCAGCGCACGCATCACCAGCGTGCGGTGCGCCCAGGGGCAGCCGCGAAATACGTACAGTAGATACCGGTCCGCCTCGGCGGGAAACCGAGCACTTCCCACCTGGTCCCGCAACCGCGACACGTCTCGCGCGAAGTCGCCCGTCGTCCCGAGGGTGTCTTCCGTCTGCCATTCTCCATCGATCATCACGCCCATCGCTTTCTCCTTTGCCTGAGTTGGTCTGAGCGTGACAGAATTGCTTTTCGACATTAATAGTGACTTCAGCGACGCTTCATTGCATTTCCTCAACAATGAACTTGAACGAAACCGCGGCGTTCGTTGCCGTCACGCGTCATCAGAGCTTCACGGCAGCGGAAGAGGCGACGGGGGTGTCGAAGTCGACGCTGAGCCGTCAGGTGAAGCGGCTGGAGGAGCGCCTGGGGGTTCAGCTCCTGCACCGGACGACCCGGACGCTGAGCCTGACGGAGGCGGGGCGGGCCTACTTCGAGCAGTGCGAAGCCCCGATCGACCGCATCGAGCGCGCCGAGTCCGCGCTCGAAGAGCTTTCCGCAAGACCTCGTGGCACGCTACGCGTGGCGACGCCCCCGCTCACGGAGCGCATTGCCACGGCGATGGAGTTCGAGCGGTTTCTGCAGCGCTTCGGCGACGTCGACCTCGAGCTTCACGAGAACCAGCGGCCGGTGGACCTCGTGTCGGACGGCTTCGACGTGGCGCTGCGTGGCGGGCAACTTGACGATTCGAGCCTGGTCGGTCGACGCCTGATGCAGTCTCAGTTGTTCTTCGCGGCGTCCCCCGATTATCTCGCGGCGACGGGTCACCCCGGGACGCTCGACGACTTGGCCGAGCACGACGTCCTGATGTTCCGACCCGGACCGCACCAGATGTCGTTCCCTCTGGCGACCCCCGAGGGAGTGGTTCACTGGCGAGTGGAGCCGCGGGTATCGGTCAACAGCTTCGGTTTGCTGCGTGATCTGGCGGTTGCAGGGCGGGGGATTGCGTTCTGCGAGCTGGCGCAGACGCTGGACGAGCTCGAATCGGGCGCGCTCGTGCGGGTGCTCCCCGAGGTCCGAACGGCCGACACGGACGGCGGCTTCTGGGTCGTCCGCCCGGCGGGCCGGGTCGTGCCGCCGAAGGTCCGGGTCTTCGTCGACCACATCGTCGACGCGGTCGAACGCAACCTTCTCCCTCGGTTGGAGCGACTCCTCCTCTGAGCTGCCGTTCGATCTGCGATGGCCCGGCGCCCAGACGACGGGCGTCGAGTCACCGGTCGCCCGACTCTTCTTCCTTCTTCTTTTTCTTGTTCAGCCGGTTGGCGTGTGCCTCGGCCGATTCTTTGGTGTCGTGGTAGGTGCCGCCGTCACGCTTCATCTGCACCTTGCCGTCACGCTCGACGTAGTAGACGCCATCTCGCTCGACGACCTCGTAGGGACCGTCGGCGAAGGCTGTGTTGGCGCCGAGAAGGCAGAGGGAAAACACGAGACTCGAGATGAGCTTCTTCATGGTCGACTCCTTTGGTGGAAAGGCGAAGAATAACAAGCCTGTGGGGAGGTCGCCAGATGTATTGCGCGACGGTCACTGGGGGACGCGGGCCGCGGGGAGAACGACAACGAGGACGAGAACCGCTGCTCGTTCTCGTTCTCGTTCTCGTTCTCGATCTCGATCTCGTTGCTCGATCTCGTTCTCGTTCTCGATTCTCGTTCTGGTTCTCGATCTCGTTGCTCGGTTTCGATCTCGATCTCGTTCTCGTTGGTCGATCTCGTTGCTCGATACGGGGACGGGGACCGAGTCTCTGCCGCGGCGCTATTCGCGGATGACGCCGAGGAAACTCTCGAGCTCTCGGAGCAGGCGGCGGATCGCGACCGGGTCGATGCTGTGGAAGAGGCGCCGTCCCACCCTGCGGCTCTTGATCAAGCCGGCTTCGCGCAGCAGTTTCGCGTGAACGCTGACGGTGGGATGTGAGACGCCGAGGTAGTCGGCGATCTCGGAGTTGTCGACCTCGAGCTGCCGGACGATGCGGAGCATCGTGAGTCGCGTCGGATCGCTGAGGACCTTCAATCGCTCCGAGATGCTCTCGGCCTGCTCCCGGAACGCGTCGAACGCCACCCCGGGCGACGCGAAGCTGACGAGCAGACCGCGCGGCAGAAGGCCGACCATGTCCCACAGACCGAAGGGTTCGACCCAGAAGATCAGGTCGAAGTCCCCCGACAGCGCGACGTTCCGAAGCAGGCTCAGCCGTGACAGCGGATTCTCGTCGGCGAGCCAGTCGATGTCGGGGACCCCCTCGCCGTCGGCCCCTCCGAGGGCCGCGGTCGCGCGCTGCATCTCCGATTCCATGAACCCTTCGCGCTCGCGTCGCCACGGCTGGTAGGTCTCGTAGTAGAACCTGTCGAGCCAGTGCCAGAACTGACCTTGCATCGGTCCACCCGCGACGATGCTCAGCGCCACCTCGCACTCGCGCGCGTGCAGTCGTTCTGCTTCACCGTCGGGCGCAAACCTCATGCGTGTGCCCCGACGGAGGGCGGCGACGTACCGCTGAAGCGCCTCGGTCGGACTCTCCCAGTCCGCCTCCACGCCGAGATCGTCCGCCTGGGCCCGCACGGCCTCCTCGACGTCGTCTGCCGAGACCTCGCGCAGGCGGAGGCTCAGCTTGCTGTAGTCCTCTTCCCCCGTCAGCCCCAGCGGGGTCGCGAGGCGCGACAGCACGCTGAAGAACTCGCCGGCGAGCCCTTCGAAGAGGTCGTGCCCCTGGGCGTACTGGTCGGGCGGCATCCCCTCGACCGCGGTGGAGTACGACGGAACGACGGCGCGGAACGGCTCACAGAAAGCGAGGCTCAGCGCTGCATCGAGTTCGTCCGCGACCGCGCGAGAGATCGTCCATTTCGCCATACCGGACCTTCACTTAACTGCCTGGCTAACTATTCGGTGATACGAGATCATTCCCGGGAAGACAAGGGTGTTCCCGATCGTTCCTAATCGCCGTGAAACACTTGCATCTCGTTCGTTAGTTGTTTATCTAATTGTTAGTCGGATGACAAATCGAACCGCGATTGGTTCGACCGATCGAACATTCGGAGGAGTCATGAAGAAGTACGCTCTCACCCCATTCACCCTGCTGGCCGTCGCCAGTTTCGTCGCGTGCGGCTCGCCCACGGACGACGAACCCACCCCCACCCCCTCGTCGCTCGTCTCCACCCTCGACGAACCGGCCGGAGACAACTGTGTCTTCGGAGGCCTTGCCGTGGTGTCCGGCGTCGACACCAACGGAGACGGTGAGCTCGGCGAGGCCGAAGTGACCACGGTCAGTTACGTGTGCAACGGCGCCAAGGGTAACGATGGCGGCGACGGAGACGCCGGCGAAAACGGAGCACCGAGCCTGGTGGAGACCGAAGACGCCACCACGTGCGACGCGGAAAGAGGGGGTGTGGTGGTCAAGGTGGGGACCGACACCAACCTCGACGGTGTTCTGCAGGAGGGAGAGGTCACGAGCTCGCGCACGGTCTGCAACGGAACGGACGCGTCGATCGGCCCCGTCCTGATCGGTCGCGCGACGATCGAAGCGGGAACGGTGTGTGGGGGCGGCGGGACTGCCCTGCAGGTCGGTCACGATGCCGACGCGGACGGGGTTCTCGATCTCGAAGAGGTCGAGTCCGAGATCGTCGAGTGCGGGCCCTGCCCGATCGACTTCGCGACCGACCCGCAGGATGCCACCCAGTGTGTGGCGGTTCGCACGGTGCTGGTCGAAGGCTACTTCGACGACGTCATCGACCCCGACGGACTGAACCCGGGCGTAGCGGTCGGGGAGCGCTTCGTCGCGCGTGTCCAGTACGTCGAACCGGCGAGCCCGACGGATACGAACCCCGACGGCTCGGTGGGCACCTACCAGTTCACGGACGCTCCGACGAGTTTCACCGTGGAGCTCGTCGGCGCCAAGATCGAGTCGGCAGCGGCGGCGGACGTGACGTTCGACTTCCGGAACGACTTCGGCTTCGTGCATCAGGACGAGTACGTCATCACGAGTAACGCGAACAAGCCGTTCTATGGCGTGGGAGTCCAGGCAATCGCGATCGCGATGTACGACCACGAAGGGACGGCGTTCAGCTCGGACGGCTTCCGTGGGCCGCTCACCCTCGCCAATGCCGAGCAGGCGTACCTGACGATCAACTTCGGTGACACCACCCCGCCCGACAACTCGATGAACCCGGGCCCCGGACCGGGACCGATCGGCGGTGGCGGACCGATGGCGACGGCGATTGGTACGATCACGAACGTCGATTATCGCTGACCTGGTTCGGGGTGGGAGGGTGCGCCCGGAAGAGGTCGTCGCTTTGCCCGAACACCGTGGGGCATTGCTCCCCACCCCACCGAGGATTGCATCTCGGAACCGCGGATTCCTCAGCGTCGCGCTTCCCGCGCGAGGCGGACCATGATCTCGTGAATCTCGTCGGCCGTGGTGCGAGGTTCCGCGAACCCGATTCGAACCTCCGTCGAGCGTTCGTCGTTCTCGACCCGCAGATCGAAACCGTGCTGGTCCAGCCTCACCATCGTGGCCCGTTCCGCCCAATCCGCATCCGTGAACGCGTGGGTGTAGTCGAGGAGGTTGTGGGCGTGGTCGTCGTTCATGTGTTCGATGACGCCGTGCGCGATCTCGGCGAGCGGGTCCACACTGCTGGCACGCCACGACTCCCGGTCTACCCAGCTCATCCTCCCGAATCCCCCGATGTAGCGGACCGCTTCGACAGCGATTCGGTAGAACGCGAAGTCGCCGAAGTCGACCCACTTGCTCGAAGACGGATGCTTCTGCAGGTAGAGTTCCCGCACCGCGTCCTTCTTTTGCAACCTCTCCACCCTCCCCTTGTACGTCGCGCGCCCGAGCGCCAGTACTTCGCCGTGGACGTCGTGTTCGTTCACGACGACCGAGACTCGATCGTCGGCGGTGAGGTTTCGGGTATGTTCGGCCAGATCGCTCAAGAGCAGGATGATCTCGCCGTCCGCGTCGGCGGCGAGCTCGACGACGGACGCATACGGGTAGCCGTCGGTGGCGGCGATGGTTGCGAGGATCCCTCTCGTGGCCGTTTCGAGCAGTGTTCGCGCGGCATCGGCCTGCGAGGGACGAATCGGCTCTCTTGCAGCATAAGACATTGGGCTAACCAATCGCGAGGCCGAGTTCGCGCCGAATGTCGCTGTACTTCTCGCTGGCGGCGAACTCGAGGAGGTCGTTGACGCGCTCACGCGTGGACGCGGTCGTGAGCGCCGGTGGTTCGGTCTCGACCGCGGTCACGGCGATCTGGAGGTCGTTGCAGAGGATGAGCGCGCAGCGGGAGGTCGCTTTTTCTGCAGCGTTCATCCACTGGTTCATGTCGGGCACTTCGCGAGTGCGCTCGAGGTAGATGCGCATCAGCGACTGGAGCTGCATCTGAATCGGCGACGGGAGGCCCTTGATCTGCTTGAGGAGCCTCTCCCCTTCTCTACCGGTCGTCGCGCGGCGGCCGAGCGCCCAGTCCATCGTCGTCGCGAAGAGGAGCGCGAGCTGTCCCGGGCTGTTTCCGATGGCCGCGAGATAGTGCTCGGGCCGCATCCAGGTGAGGAGTTTGCCGAGGCGGAACGCCATCCGCCGGTCGTCCCCGTAGGTCTGGAGGATGTCCTCTCCGAAGAGCACCGCGGGTGGATCGGTGTTGAGGATTCTGACCCCCAGCGGATGATCCCGGCGGACGAAGAGCGGCGGTTGCGGGGTGACGGCGAGCGTCCTCGCCACGTAGGTGAACATTTTCGAGACGACGAGGCGCCGCTCTTCGGCGTCCATGACGTCCCGCTTCGGATCGACCCCGAACTCCTTGTGTGGATAGGCGAAGAACCCGCGCATCCCCACGGCGAGGTTTGCGAGGACGCCGTTGACCACCCGGTTCTGGGTCGACGGGTAGATTCGGTCGAAGATCTCGGGGAGGAAGTGGCTGTCGCACAGCTTCAGGTTCCACCCGAGGTAGCGCCGGTAGAGCTCCTCTTCGTCCTGGTTCGCCTTGCCGAGCTGGCAGAGCACCCCGGCGACGCACCACGCACGGTCGAACTCGCGGCGGGCGAGGTAGGCGTCGAAGAGGGAGTGGTAACTGTCGGCTCTGTTCGGGTCGCGCTCGAGGACGTTGCGCAACTGAAGGATAGCCCCGGATCGATCGGGCGCCGCGAGGGTGTAGAGCTCGGCGAGGATGTTTCGGACCCGATCGTCGTCGGGGCGGAGCTTCTGGGCGGTCTCGAACGCCTGAATCGCCGCCTCGGGATGCTTGAGTCGGCTCCGGTAGACCTCGCCGAGGCTGGTCCACAGCAGAAACGACACTTCGTCCTGCCGGGCCTGTCCGAGCTCCAGCGCGTTCTCCATGACGCGGTGAAGCATTCGCCGATAGGCGCGCTCGAGCTCCTTCCACGCCTTCGCCTCGGTCAGGATTCGGTCGATGGCCTCGAACGCCTTGAGGAGCTCGGGATACTCGTCGAGGGCGGCGTCGAAGTAGCTGACCGCCCGCTGCGGGTGCATCAACTGGTCGCGGGCGATGACGCCCATGGTGTACGAGAGGTTCGCGCGCTTCTGTCGGTCGCGCTCGAAGTTCCGGAGGCGTTCGAGCACGCCGATCGACTCGCTCCACCGCCCCATGTTGCGGAACGACTCGAGCAGCTTGCGCAGGACCGCCACCGAATCTTCGTCGATGTCGAGGGCGGCGACGTAGGACCGCGCCGCTTCCATCTCGCGCCCATGTTCGCGCCAGGCGTCGCCCAGCTCGACGAGGAGCTGGAAGCGCGCCATCGGGTCGGTCTCGGCCTCGACCATCGATCGGCGGGCCGCCATCGCCTGTTCGACGTCTCCCGTCGCCTCGCCGATGTCCGCGATCGCTCGGAGGGCCCCGGTGTCCCGGGGTTTGACGCGCAGCACGCGCTCGAGCAGCCCCCGGGCGACCCGTTCGTCACCGGCCCGACGCCGGATGTCGGCCGCCTTGCGCAGGACGTCGGCGAGGACGTCGGGAGGGGTGGTCTTCTCGTGTCGGTCCACGAGGGCGATCATGGCGTGGAAGGCTTGATCGTACTGCCCTGCTTCGTAGAGCAGAAGTCCCAGACGCTCGAGCGTCTTCGGGTTGTTACGGTCGATCTCGTAGGCCTGTCGGTAGGCATGGAGGGCGAGCTTCTCGTTGCCGAGGCGATCGAGGACCTCACCGTACTGCAGGTAGTGGTGATTCAGGATCTGCGGCTCGATCACGGTCCTTCGTCCCTCCGCCGCCTTGATGACCGCCTCGAGCGCCGGGGCAGCCTTCTCCCATCGGTTTTGCGCCATGTAATGGTCGGCGAGCGGCCCGGCGGCTTCGACCGTCTCTGGCTCCTCGTTGAGCGCTTGTTCCCAGTAGGTGACCGCGGTCACCCTGTTGTCTCGGGCCTCGTCGTAGTAGGTGCCGAGTTCGGCGTAGTAGGCGGCTCGCCGGCGCGGCTCGGGGTCGTTCGCGGCGGCGGACTTCAGGGTGTCGACGTAGTTGGTCTCGGCCTGACGGTCCCCCTGCTCGGACTGCAGGAACCGCGTGCGGGCAATGGTCACTAGCTCGTCGAAGCGGTTGGTGTTTCGGTAGAGTTTTTCGAGCGCGCCTTCGAGCTCCGCGTCGTCGGCGCGGTGTCGCGAAGCGATGCGGAGGTGTTGTCCCGCCTGGGTGTTCTCGTCGAGCGGCATCAGCCACAGGCCGATGCGCTTGTGCAGCTCGCTCGCCTCGGGCCCTTCGCCGAGCTGTTCGGCGAGCCGCTGCGCCTGCGTGATCAGTTCGTCCCACTCGCCGGCGCGGTGGGCCATCAGCTCTGCTTCGTCGACGACCCGTCGCCACGTCGCCGGGGTGAGGCTCGAAGCGAGGGTCACGGCGGCGGCGACCGCGTCACCGAGCTCTTCGTGGAACATCTTCGCAGCCTGCAGCCGCGCTTCCGCAAAGAGGGCCGGGTCGTGCGCGAGGGCGTCGGCCCGATCGATGTAGGCGCCGGCGAGCTCCTCGAGGGCCTCTTCGTCGCCGCGCTCGCGCAGCATCGCGGCGAGAGCTTCGAAAGCCCCGTCGTGGGCGGGGTCGATGTCCAGCACCTGCCGGTAGGTCGAGGCGCGTTCCTGGGCGGGCCAGTTTTGGACGTCCATCACGGTCTGGAACGAGTCGAACGCGAGATCGGCATCGTTCAACTGCTGCAGGGCGATGCTGCCGAGCTCTTCGTAGAGTCCGATCCGTTCGTCGCGGTCGGGGGTGACTTGAATCTCTCGACGCAAAACGTCGACGAGATCGGCCCAGCGCCGGTCGGCGAAGTACATCTCTCTCAGCTCGGCGAGCTTCCCCTTGTCTTCGCTCATGACCCTTTTCCTCGGCGACCCCACGGGAACAACCCCGGGCGTTCTCTAAGGATCTCCGCTGCGACGGATATTGCAATCTCTTCGGGCGTGTCGCTCGTCATTCGTAGCCCGACCGGAGCGTGCCAGCGGCCGATCCATTCCGGGTCGGCGCCGGCGGCCTCGACCTCGGTTCGGATCCGGTCGAGTTTTGCCGAGCTCCCCATCACACCGACGAACGGAAACGGTGCCCCGATCGCACCGACGAGTCCTCGGACGTCCTGATCGAGGGCGGCGGTCATGACGACGAAATGCGTCAGCTCCGGGTAGACGACGAGGTCAGCGGCCTCGGCGTAGTCGTCCACGAATCGCACCTCGTCGGCCCAATCGTTGTCGACGACGGTGTAGAGGCCGGGCCGCGTCTCGAAGATTGTGACGTGGTACCCGAGCTGGTGCATCACCCTCGAGAGGGCTCTCCCGCAGTGCCCGCCCCCTACGATCGCGACGCGATGGTGCAACACCGCGTGCTCCGAGTACCGGACTGCCTCCTGATCCCACTTCAGGGGGCCCTGCGGGTCGGCCTCTTCGAGGCGCGGGCCCTCGGCGTCGATGACGATCTCGATGGGGCGCTGCTCGTCCACCGCGTCCGCGAACCGCGCGAAGAGCGCTCGATGACCCGGGTCAGCGACGAAGTAGAACATCGTCTGCTCTCCGGCGCAGATCAGCCCGGAAGCTGCCTCGCCGGCGTCGGGTCGATGGACTAGAGTCTCGGTCTCGATGGTGTCTGGGGCTTCGGAGGTCGCGAGCATCTGGCGACCCCGCTCGGCGATGTCCGCCTCCATGGCACCGCCGCCGATGGTTCCGACCTGGAGCTCGCCGGCGACGAACATCTTCGCTCCGCGCGTCCCGGGGGAGTGTCGCGTGTTGTCCACGACGACTGCCACGAAGGCAGGTTCGCCCGTCTCGAGGTGTACGGCGAGTCGGCGGTAGAAGTTTCGCACGTCACTCGCCGGCTACGGAGACCGCCTTGTTTTCGGCGGTGACGCGGTTCGAGCGTCCGGTCACTGCCTTGAGCGCGTGGCCGTGCAGCCCCAGGAGAACCCGCTCGGGGGTCGCAGGCGCCTCGAAGCCGACCCGCGTGCTCGCGTCGAACGCACGGATTGCGGCACGGATCGCGAAGAATGCGCCGATTCCGTACATCAGGGGCGGCTCGCCGACCGCTTTCGAGCCATGCGGGCCGGTCGGATTCTCGGCCTCGAGGAAGCGGACGTCGATCTCGGGTGCGCAGTAGACGTCGGGGCACTTGTAGGTCGACAGGGCGTCGGAGAGGAGCCGGCCGTCCTCGCCGTAAGCGAGCTCTTCGAGGGTCATCCAACCGATTCCCTGTGCCAGACCGCCCTCGACCTGCCCGAGGTCGACGTTCTCGTTGATCGGTCGGCCGAGGTTGTGGACGACTTTGACGGTGTCGATGTCGTAAGTCCCGCGGATGCAGTCTACGGTGACCTCGGTCACCGAAGTTCCGTAGACGTGATAGGCGAAGGGACGGCCTTTCTCTTTCGCGGCATCGAAGTGAATGTTCGGCGTGGCGTAGAAACCGTGCGCGGAGAGGTCGACCCGGTTGAGGTAGGCGTGGGCGACGACATCGGTCCAGGTGCGGTCGACGTCTTCGCCGTCGTAGAGGAGCTTCTCTTCGACGATGGAGAACTTGGTGGGGTCGTCCTTGTCGAGGTCGTCGGCCATCAGAGCGAAGAGCCGCTCGCGGATCTGGCGGCAGGCATCGATCGTGGCGTTGCCGTTGAGGTCGGTCGTGGCGCTCGCCGCGGACGGCGACATGTTGGCGACCCGCTTCGTGTTGGTGGTCTCGAGGCTGACCCGATCGAGAGCACAGCCGAACTCACGGGCGGCGATCGTGGCGAGGTTGGTGGTGAGCCCCTGCCCCATCTCGATGCCACCGTTGGAGACACTTACGCTTCCGTCCGTGTAAATGTGGACCAGCGCGCCGGCCTGGTTGAGATGCGTCTTGGTGAACGAGATGCCGAAGACGACCGGCATCACTGCCAGCCCCTTCTTGGTGGCGTGGTTTGCGTCGTTGTACTCCGCGATTCGGGCTTTCCAGGCGTCGAGCTCGAAGAGGCGCTCTGCCTCGTCCCAGGTTTCGTGGGCCTTCTCTTCTTCGGCGGCCTGTCCGTAGGGGAGCAGATCGCCCTCCTTCAGGAGGTTGGCCCGCTGCAGCTCGGACGGCGAGACGCCCATCTTTTCGGCGGCGGCGACGATGGCAGCTTCGACGACGAACATCGATTGGGGTCCGCCGAAACCTCGAAACGCGGTATGCGGGTGGAGGTTCGTCTTGCAGCACGCCGCGTAGATGCGGGCGTTCGGGAAGTAGTAGGCGTTGGTGCCGTGGAAGAGCGACCGCTCGAGGACCGCGGGGGAGAGGTCGGCGAAGGCGCCGGAGTTCTGGTAGAGCTTCGATTCGAACGCGACGAAGGTGCCGTCCGATTTGAGCCCGAGTTTGTAGTCGGCCTTGTAGGGGTGGCGCTTGCCGGTCATGACGAGGTCGTCGACGCGGTGGAGCACCAGCTCGACGGGCGACTCGACGACCTGTGCGGCGAGCCCGGCGAGGACGGCCCAGTAGGTCGCCTGGTCTTCCTTGCCGCCGAATCCGCCGCCGAGGCGACGCACGTCGATCTCGACGAGGTGCTCGGCGACGCCGAGCACGCGAGCGCACGCTTTCTGAACGGCGTAGGGGCTCTGTGTCGAGGAGGCGATGACCATCCGCCCCCCTTCCTGCGGAATCGCCCGGGCGCGGTTCGTCTCGAGGTAGAGGTGCTCTTGCCCCGCGATCTCGCACTCCCCTTCGACGACGACGTCGCACTCTTCCCACGCGGCGTCGACGTCGCCCATCGCGAAGGTACGCGGGGTTCCGATGAAGTCACCGCGCTCGTGCGCGACGCGCGGGTCGACGACGACCTCCAACTCCTCGAATTCCGCCTCGACCAGGTGGACGGCGGCGCGGGCCTGCTCGACGGTCTCGGCGACGACGATCGCGATCGGCTGACCGATGTATTGGACGACGTCGTCGGCGAGCGACTGCTCGTCCATGAAGATCGCCCCGATCGTGTTCGCGCCACGGATGTCGTCGGCGGTGACGATTCGCACGACGCCGGGCGCGGCGGCCGCAGCGGAGAAGTCGAGCTTCTTCATCTTGCCATGTGCGACCGGCGAGCCGTAGATGGCCGCATGCAGCATGCCGTCGGGGCCAGTGACGTCGTCGACGTACTGGGACTCGCCGCGGACGTGGAGGGGAGCTTCGATGTGGATGGGGCGCTTCATGAGGCTCGTGGGTCAGGGGCTATGCGCGTTGCGCTCTGCGCTTCGAAATTGCTGGGGCCTGCCGCCTGTGGCCTGTGGCCTGTGGCCTGCAGCCTGTCGTATCTCGGGGGCAGGTTCATTCGGCGGCCGGGGTTCGGCTCGGGCTGATCTCGACGAACGCGACGTGTTCGGGGAAGAGCTCGGTGAAGTGGGCGATGATGAGCTGGTTTGCGAGGAGCCGCTTGTAGTCGGCACTTCCGCGGACGTCGCTGATGGGTGAGATCTCGGTCTGTGCGATGGGGAGCGCGTCCTGAATCAATGGCGCGGAGACGGGCTTTCCTCGAAGGAAAGCGGCGGTCTTCGTCAGCAGGAGCGGTGTGGGGGCGACGCCACCCATCGAGATGCTGACGTTCTCGAGGACCCCGTCCTTCGCCTCGATCCGAGCACCGCTACAGACGGTGGCGATGTCGAGCGCCTTTCGCTTGGAGACCTTCTCGAAATTGACGTGGGTCTTCTCGGTGCCGGCCGGGAAGATGATCTCGGTGAGGAGTTCGCGGGGTCGCTTGTCGAGCTTCTTGTAGTCGAGGAAGAAGTTCTTCATCTCGACTTCGCGGCTCCGGCTTCGCTCGGTGAGGACGAGGGTCGAACCGAGGGCGAGGAGGAGCGCGGTCATGTCGCCGATGGGGGACGCGTTGACGATGTTTCCGCCGAGGGTGGCTCGGTTGCGGATGTGCAGCGACGCGATGAGCCAGACGAAGTCTTCCATCCGGGGGATCATCTCGCGGAGCTTCGGATGTTCGGCGAACTCGGTGAAGGTGGTCAGGGCTCCGATACGGAACTTGCCGTTGGAGAGGTTGATCCCCTTCATCTCGGGATAGCGTGCGAGGAGTTCGACGCGGGCGTTGGGGAGTTCCTCGCCTCGCTGTACGTAGAGGTCGGTCCCTCCGGCGACGAAGAACTCCACGTTCGACGAGGGCTGTGGTCGCTCGGGGACGATCTCGGCGAGCCGCTCGGGCATCCGGGTGAAATACTCGGGGAGGAGCCCTGCCTCGACGGCGGCGGCGACGCGGTCGTCCGCCTCCCAGACACTACGGTGCCGTCCCCCTTCGGAGAGGGCGTCGACGATACGTTCGCCGGCGCGGTTGATCGAATTGTAGCCGGTGCAGCGGCAGAGGTTTCCGCTGATGGCGCGTTTGAAGCCGTCCATCGACGGCTCGTCCTCGTCGCGGCAGAGCAGGTACCACGTCATCGAGACGATGAAGCCGGGGGTGCAATACCCGCACTGGCTGCCACCGAAGTCGACCATCGCCTGCTGCACGAAGGTGAGTTCCTTCGTCAGATTGAGCCCTTCGATCGTGACGACGTGCTTCCCTTCCATCTCTCCGAGGGGGACGAGGCAGGAGGTGGTGGGTTCGTAACGAACCCGGCCCTCCTTCAGGGATCCGACGAGGATCGTGCAGGCACCGCAGTCCCCCTCTTTGCACCCTTCCTTGGTACCGGTGAGCCGCTTCTTGCGCACGTAGTCCAGCACGAGCAGGCCGGGGTGGCGCTCGGATTCGATGCGTCGGTCGTTGAGCCAGAAGGTCGTCGTCATGTTCGTCTGCGTCTGTCGGGCGTCTCGGAGGCGTCCTCTCGAGCGGGTAGAAAATACCGCGCGGGGCCCGATGGCGCAACGCGCTTGCCGGATCCGACGGCTGCGTGCGAAGCGCTTCGATCGTGGCGGCGCTCTGGCGCCGGCCCTCCCCGTGCGCGGGAAACCGTGGGGCGTTCGCCGCCGACTCTTGCGGCGAGGGGATGGCGCCCCGCCGAGGGCGGCTCTCAGCCCGACTCGCGCGACGCGCGAGTCGGACCTCGAGAGCCCTCGGCCGGGGCGCCATCCCCTCGCTCGCCGAGTCGGACGCTCCCGGCCCCGGCTCCTGGCGTCGCCGGGACCGTCCGCTCGGATTCGCGGTGTCGGAACGAGACACTCTCGTCGCGCGGCGTCGGAGCGCCGCGGTCCGTGCAGGGTGAGCCGGCACCCCTCACCCTGCACCCCTCACCCTGCACCCCTCACCCTGCACCCCTCACCCTGCACCCCTGAATCGAGACACCACGGTTGACGCGCGATACAAGTCCACGGATCTTTGGCAACCTACGCCGACGAGAGAGAAACGTTGAGAATTCGAAGCGAGAGGGTCGTGACGCCGACCGGGACCCGCCCCGCGGACGTGGTGGTGGCGAACGGTCGCATCGTCGAGGTCGTCGCGCCTACGGGGGAGGCGGACGTCGACCTCGGGTCGAACGCTCTCTTGCCGGGATGCGTCGACGTCCACGTCCACGTCAACGAACCGGGCCGAACACACTGGGAGGGGTTCGAGACGGCGACACGCGCGGCCGCGGCAGGCGGTACGACGACGCTGGTCGACATGCCGCTCAATTCCGTCCCGTCGACGACGACGGTCGAGGCGTTCGAGGCGAAGCTCGAGGCAGCGGAGGGCAAGCTCACCGTCGACGTCGGGTACTGGGGCGGCGTCGTGCCGAACAACGTCGAGGATCTTCGCGGGCTCTGGGACCGCGGCGTCCTCGGGTTCAAATGTTTCATGATCGACTCGGGGGTCGACGAGTTCGCCTGGGTGACGGTGGAGGACCTCGACCGTGCCATGCCGGTGCTCGCCGAGCTCGGTGCGCCCCTCCTCGCGCACGCCGAACTCGCGGAGCCGATTCTGGCGATCGGGGCGGGCGCCGAGGCAAACCCAATGTCCTACGGGTGGTGGCTCGACCGTCGCCCTCAGTTGGCGGAAGTCCAGGCAATACGCGCCCTGGCGGCACTTTCGGAGCGCCACGGCTGCCGCGCCCACGTCGTTCACCTCGCCGCGCCGGAGGCGTTCGAGCTGCTCCGTGAGGTGCGGGAGAAGAACCCGAAGTTCACGGTGGAGACGTGCGCTCACTACCTCACGTTCGCCGCCGAGGAGGTTCCCGACGGCGCGACGGAGTTCAAGTGTGCCCCACCGATCCGGCAGGGGTCGGTGCGGGAGGAGCTGTGGAGGGCGCTCGGGTCGGGGCTGATCGATTTCGTGACGACCGATCATTCGCCGAGCCCGATGGACCTGAAGTCGCCGGACGAAGGCCGCTTCGACGAATCGTGGGGTGGGGTCCCTTCGGTCCAACTGCTGTTGTCCGCGACCTGGACCGGGGCATCGGCTCGGGGCTTCTCTCTCGACGACGTGGCGCGCTGGGTCGCCGAGCGCCCGGCCCGCTTCGCCGGCCTCGCCGATCGAAAGGGATGCATCGCGGTCGGATACGACGCCGATATGGTCGCGTTCGACAGCGAAGCGGAGTGGGTGGTGGAGCGCGAAGGGATGTATCACAGGCACCAGTACACCCCGTACGAGGGGAGGAAGCTCAGGGGGCGCATCATGCGCACCTGGCTCCGAGGCTCCGAGGTATGGGATGGTGACGGCGGTTTTTCGGCCCCGCGGGGCGTTTCGATCATGAGGACACGATGAGCAGTACGACGACCGACATTCCCCTGGAGTGGTTCGACCTCGCTTCCGAGTCGCTGGGGGGCGCGGTTCTGTGGGCGACGGACGACTTCTTCGCCGAGAAGGAGAACCTGCTGCGCGACACCGAGGCGGTGTGGAAGGAAGACGCCTACACCGACCGCGGGAAGTGGATGGACGGTTGGGAGTCACGCCGCAAGCGGGTGGAGGGGCACGACTGGTGTCACGTCCGGCTCGGGGTGGCGGGTAGGATCCACCGCATCGTGGTCGACACGGCGTTCTTCCGGGGGAACTACCCCGAATCGTGTTCGCTCGAGGGCTGCGTCGCCGCGAGCGACGCGAAGCCCGAGGAGCTCGAGCAGGCCGACTGGCACGAGATCGTGGCGAAATCGAAGCTCGAGGGGGACTCGAAGAACGTCTTCGACGTGGACGATCGCCGGCGCTTCACGCATCTGCGGTTTCACATCTACCCTGACGGCGGGGTGGCCCGGCTGAGGGTATACGGCGAGCCGATCCCGGACCCGAAGCGAATCGACGCGGAGGGGCGTATCGATCTCGCATCGATGCTCAATGGCGCCTCGACGCTTGCGCAGAGCGACATGTTCTTCGGCCGCTCCCAGAACCTCTTGAAGCCGTGGCGCGGGGTGAACATGGGCGACGGCTGGGAGACGAAGCGCCGTCGCGGACCGGGCCACGACTGGGTGGCGATCCGGCTCGCAGCGGAGGGTACGATCCGTGAGGTCGAGATCGACACGACTCACTTCAAGGGCAACTACCCGGCTCGTGCCACGGTGGAGACGTTGCTCGAGCGCCCGGTGAATCCACCGGCGCCCTCCCCGGTTCTGGTCGGCGACTACGAGCTGATGGCACACACCCCTCACATCATCGAGGTCGATGGAGAGCCGGCGCGTTACGTCATCTTTCGCATCTACCCCGACGGAGGGGTCTCTCGGTTGCGGCTCCGAGGGCATCTGACGAAGGCTGGCCGCCGTGCGATCGGGCTTCGCTGGGTGAACTCGCTCCCCGACGACGAGGCCTACGCCGCGATGCTCGCCTGTTGCGGTTCGAAGACCTGGGCCGAGACGATGGTGGAGTCGCTGCCGTTCGACGACTTCGACCAGATGACCGCGGTCAGTGAGCGCCTGTGGCAGCAACTCGACGACGAGGACTACCTGGAAGCTTTCGCAGCCCACCCTCGGATCGGAGCGAAGAAATCCGCCGGTTGGTCTGCGAACGAGCAAGCGGGCGTGGCGAGCGCGGAGGAGAGGACGAAGAGCGAGCTCGCGGAGCTGAACGACGCTTACTACGAGAAGCACGGCTTCATCTTCATCATCTGCGCGACGGGGAAGAGCGCAGAGGAGATGCTGGACGCACTGCGGGAGCGGTTGGCGAACGATCGCGAGCCGGAGATCGCGACCGCTGCCGCGGAACAGTCGAAGATCACCAGGCTCCGGCTGGCGAAACTACTCGATGGAGAGAGCTGAATGTCCACGATATCGACACACGTACTCGACACGGCCCGCGGCGTCCCCGCCGAGGGGCTCCCGATCGCTCTGGAGGAAGAGACGAGCGAGGGTTGGATGAGGATCGGCGGCGGCGTCACGAACGACGACGGCCGCGTGACCGACCTCCTCAACCCCGACCGCGACGGCCTTGCCGAAGGGGTCTATCGGATGACGTTCGACACCGACGCCTACTTCGAGAAACACGACCTGACGGGGTTCTATCCGGTGGTCCGGATCGTGTTCAACGTGCAGGCCCCCGACGAACATTACCACGTCCCGCTGCTACTGAGCCCTTACGGCTACTCGACGTACCGGGGGTCGTGACATGGGGATCGAGGAACGTCTCGACCAGGCGATCGACGATGCGTTCGGCGACCAGGTGACCGCGGTCAGTGAGCTGGTCGAAATCCCGAGCCACACCTACGCGACCGAAGACGTCGAGGAGGCTGCATCGCGGCTCGACGGCATGGCGGAGGCGCTCGGCCTCACGGTCGCGACACACGAGGCGACCGACCCGCGCTTTGCGCAACACCGTGTCTATTCGACCCCCGCCGCCGTAGGATCGTCAGGGGCGATCGCGCTCGTGGGGCACATCGACACAGTCTTCCCGCGGTCCTCGGGTTTCCTCGAGTTCTCACGCGACGACGAACGCGCGTACGGCCCCGGCGTGGTCGACATGAAGTCGGGGCTGATGACGATCTTGTACGCACTGCGCGCGCTGAAACGGTGCGACGTCTGGGACGATCTTGCGGTCCACTTCGTCTGCGTATCGGACGAAGAGGTCGGCTCTCCCTCGAGCCGCGACCTCTACGCGCAGATCGCAGGAGGGCTGGGGGAAGCGCTGGTGTTCGAGCATGCCCGGGCGGAAGACCGCACCATCACGAGCCGAAAGGGGGGCGGGTCGTTCGAACTCACCGCCAGAGGACGGGCGGCGCACGCGGGGAACGCACACGCCGAAGGGGTGAACGCCATCCTGGCACTGAGCCTCCTCGTCCCGCGCATCGAGGCGCTCACCGACTACGATCGAGGCATCACGCTGAACGTCGGGCTGTTTCGGGGCGGAACGGCCAAGAACACGATCCCCGCCGAAGCGCACTGCATCATCGACGTGCGGGTCGTCACGACGGAGGACGCCGAGGAGGTTTCTCAGCGGATCCGCGACATCGTCTCAGCCGCAGAAGGGGTTCCCGCGGGGGCGACGTTCGAGCTGACGGGGGGGATCACCCGTCCCCCGATGGAGCGGACCGATGCGAACGAAGCGCTGCGGGAGCGGTACGAGCGCGCCTCCACCGCGGTCGGTCTGGGTAGCGGCCCCGCACCGCGGCAGGGAGGTTTCTCCGACGCGAATCTGCTGGCGGCGCACGGGGTGCCTGTGATCGACGGGCTGGGGCCGTCGGGGGGAGGCGCTCACTCGCACGACGAGTGGTGCGACCTCGAGAGCATGCGCAAGCGCACGAAAGCGCTGGCACGGTATCTCGCGACGCGCTGCGGGTAGATCCGGTTCGACCGAGGCGAAGCATCCGACGAACTCCCGAGCAGAATGCGGCTGGAAGGCGCGGCGGGGAGCACGTATTCTCACGGCGACCAGAGACATGGAGCGCGAAGTGAAGAAGGCGGCGATCATCGGTGGGACGGGATACGGCGGTGCGGAACTCTGTCGTCAGTTGTTGCAGCACCCCGAGGTCGAGCTGGCCCGGGTCTGCGCGATCGACAACGTCGGGAAGAATCTCGGTGAGGTTCACTACAACCTGTACGGCCGCACGGACCTGGTGTTCGAGGAGCTGCCGCCGGAGGAGGCTGCAGACGGGATGGACGTCGTGATCCTGGGGCTTCCGCACACGGTGTCGTCGAGCATCGCACCGAAGCTGGTGGACCTCGACGTGAAGGTGGTCGATCTCTCGGGGGATTTTCGGCTGCGGGACCTCGAGACTTACGAGAAGTACTACAAGACCAAGCACCCTCGACCCGATCTGCTCGGCTCGTTCGTGTACGGGATGCCGGAGCTCAACCGCGAAGCGATCCGCGAGGCGCGTCACGTGGCGAGCCCGGGGTGTTTCGCGACGACGATCGCGCTCGGCCTGCTGCCGTTCGCGCAGAACGGTCTGCTCGGTCAACGGGTTCGCACCGTGGCGGCGACGGGCTCTTCGGGGAGCGGCGCGTACGCGAGCGCGGGGACGCACCATCCCGTGCGAGCGGGGAATCTCAAGATCTACAAAGCCCTCGATCATCAGCACCGCCCCGAGATCGAGCAGACGCTGCGAGGCGCTGGCGCAGGGGACGACTTCCATCTGGACTTCGTCCCGGTCTCGGCGCCGCTGGTACGCGGTATCCTGGCGAACAGTATCTTCGACGTCCCGGCCGACCTCGACGCGAAGGACGTTCGCGCGCTCTACCAGAAGACGTTCGAGGGGAGTCCGTTCATCAAGATCGTCGAGGGACGATATCCGGAGGTCGTCGCGATCGCCGGTACGAACTACGTGGAGGTCGGCTTCGAGCTCGGCGCGGTCGTCGACGGACGCCGTTCGGTCGTGGCCGTGAGCGCGCTCGACAACCTGGTGAAGGGGGGTGCGGGTCAGGCGATCCAGAGCATGAACTTGATGCTCGGGCTCGACGAAGACGCAGGGTTCACCGACTACATGGGGATCTGGCCATGACGAGACCGATCGTCGTGAAGGTCGGCGGCGAGCTGGCCGCCGATGCCGAGCAGTTGCGCGCGATCGGCGGTGACCTCGCCGCGATGGACTGCGGGCGGGTCGTGGTCCACGGCGGCGGGCCGCAGGCGACGGAGCTTTCGAAGAAGCTCGGCATCGAGCGCCGGATCGTGGGGGGCCGCCGGATCACCGACCAGGCGACGCTCGACGTGATGAAGATGATCCTCGGGGGACGGTTGAACGTCGATCTGACGGCGGGGCTCGGTGCGATGGGCTTGCGAACGATCGGTCTGAGCGGCGTCTCGGCCCACCTGGTTCGGGCGGTGAAGCGCCCGCCCCGAGTGGTCTCGGGGGGCGGAGAAGAGCCGATCGACTTCGGTCTCGTCGGCGACATCGTCTCGATCAACGGCGGGCTTCTTCGGATGCTGCTTGCGGAAGGCTACATGCCGGTGATGAACAGTCTCGGGGTGGACGAGGAAGGTGCGGTCTACAACATCAACGCCGACATCGCCGCCACCAGGGTCGCCGCAGAGCTCGAGGCTGCGCATCTCTTCCTGGTGACCGGGAGCGTCCCTGGCGTCCTTCGCGACAAGGACGATCCGTCGACCCGCATTCCGACGATGACGGAGTCGCAGGCCCGTTCCGGGATCGCCGATGGGACGGTCCAGGGGGGGATGATCCCGAAGATCGAGGAGTCGCTGTCGGTGCTCGCGTCGGGGGTCGGCGCCATCCACATTCTCGGCAGCGTCGCAAGCGGCGACCTCGCCCGCGCCGTCGCGGAACCCGGTTCGGTGGGCACGGCGCTCGTCGCCGATTGACGCCCTCGGAGGCACTTTGAGCACAGCCCTCCTCAACAACCTCGTCACCCAGTTCGCGTCGGCGTACGACTGCTTTCGCGAGCTCGTGCAGAACTCTCTCGATGCGGGGAGCAATCGCATCGACGTGTGGACGGAGTTCGAGCCCTCCGCCGACCACGAGGGGACCATCCGACTCGTCGTCGAGGACATGGGCGAGGGGATGGACGAGGCGATCATCGACAACGAGCTGACGCGGCTCTTCGCGAGTTCGAAAGACAAGGACCTCACCAAGATCGGGAAGTTCGGGATCGGCTTCGTCTCGGTCTTCGCGCTCGAACCCGAGGGGGTGTTGCTGCACACCGGCCGAGCCGGTGAGTACTGGGAGGTGTTGTTTCACGCCGATCGCAGCTTCACGAAGACGAAGGTGGACACCCCGATGGAAGGTACGACGGTCACGCTCTTTCTGAGCGGGGATTATCTGACGTACCAGAAGGTGTCGGCGAACGTGCTGGCGTCGCTGAAGAAGTGGTGCCGGCACGCGAGGGCGGAGATTACGTTCGAGGATCGCAGCCCTCCCCCCGGGGAGCCGGAGGAGCTGGTCGACATCGTCGAGCCGTTCCAATTGGACGCGGAGTGTGTCGTGGAGAGCGACCTTCCGGAGGGGAGATACCTGCTCGGGTACCACGGAGACCCGACGTTCCAGTTCTTCAACCGGGGGCTCACGCTGGCCGACGTTCAGGACGGGATGATGCTGTGGGGAGCTCGCGACGCGCCTCGGCTGCAGCACGTCGCGGTGAAGGTCGACTCGCCGTATCTCGAACACACGCTGAGCCGTGACACCATCATGCGGGACGGGAACTGGGAGCGAGTCCGGACGACGGTGGTGGAGCTCTCCCACGACACGCTTCCCTGGGAGCTCATCCGGCAGATCGAAGCGCTGGTCGCAGAACCGAACTGGGACCTCGCGACGATGCACCGCTACGCATCGTTGACCCGGTTCATGTTGGCCGAGCCGGACTACGTCATTCACCGGGCGCTCGATCGGCGCATCTTCCGCGACGTCAGCGGTGCGCGCTGGACGACGAACGAGCTGTGGGAGGCGTATCGACAGGACGGGCGGCTGCTCCTGTCGGAGGGCCCCTCGGAGCTGACGCGCCGATTGAGCACGCTCGGGATCCCTGTAATCCTGGGTTTCTGGGTCCGCAAAGACGCATCGGCGCTGCTTCGCTCTCACACGACCCACCCGCTGGTGACAGTACCGTCTCTACTCGCCCGCTGCGTGGCGACGTGCACCCGGCAGACCTTCTGGGGGACGGTGAAACGCTTCTTCGGAGTGAGCCTGCAGGGGGAGGTGGAGACGGGGCTCGCCGACCCCCAACTGGTGTACCTGCCCGTCGCGATAGACGACGAGCCGCCGGCCGACGTCGCGCGCCTGGTCGCGGACGCGGCGTCGCTGCTGGAGCACATCGGGGCCGGTTACGGGGCGGTGGGTACGTTCACGCCGGCTTCGACCGCGCGCGAGGTGCCGTTCTTCGTGACGGGTCGCGAATTCTCCGACCTGATGGCTCGGCCGCCGATGGGCTTCGAGGGGAGGAGCCACGCGGCGGTGAACCGCTACCACCCTCACTTTCGCCAACTGCTCTCCCGCTATGAGAAGGACCGCCGAATGGCGGCATATTGCCTGGCGAAGTCGCTGTTGCTGAGCGAGGACCGAATGCTCGGATCCGACGGGGATCTGATGCGCGCCGCGCTGGAGTTGTCCTGATGTCGATCTCGGACGTCATCGAACGAAGCCGGCAACCCGGGGAGTTCTCGGAGCGGCGTCAGTTCACGATCGCGAAAGACCGAGCGATCACGAAGATGCGTCAGTTCGCGTTGGCGGACCCGGCGTTCTACATCCTCGAATGGATCCAGGCGGCGATTGCGAACGGCGCGACCTACCTCGACATGCAGGTGGAAGGCCAGACTAGCACAATGTCTTATGTGGGTGGTGGGTTCTCGCCGGGAGAGCTCCACGAGTTGTTCGAGTTCCTCTTCGCGTCGAAGGACGACCTCGAGGTCGCGGATATCCGTCAGTTGGCGCTCGGCGTGAATGCCCTCCTGCTGTCCCATCCCGATTCGATCGTGATCGAGTCGGGTGATGGAACGCTGGAGGGAACGACACGCGTCGAGATCTACGACCGGACGAACACGGTGGTGGTCGGGACGCCCACCGCTGCGCTCGAGGGGACGTTCGTTCGGGCGACCGGCGTACGTCGCGGTTTCGGCTATCCGCGGGAGCTGGAGGTGATCGAAGAGCGGTGTCTGACGGCGCCTATCCCGTTGCTCGTGAACGGCAATGCCATCTTCGGGTACACGTCGGTCCGGTCGCCGGACCTCGTCGGCTACCGGTCGAGGTTGAAGTTCGACGAGGGCGATCTCTATGGGACATTGGGCTTAGCCACGACTGCGGCGAGTCGTAATGTGAAGCTGTTGACCTGGGGCGTCTGGGTGTCGTCGGATCGGGCCCCGTGGGAGGGCCTGCCTCCGATCGGAGGCGTGGTTGGCTACGACCGACTGCGCAAGACCGCGGACCACGCCAACGTGGTTCGCGACGACGTCTACGCGTCGTTGTGGGCGAGGCTGGAGCCGTACGCTCGACAGCTGGCGGAGGGGGCGACCGGCAACGCTGTGTTCGACGTCCGGCGGCTCGACGGGACGCCCGTCTCACCGACCGAGTTTCAACGCGAAGTTGCAGAGTGGTCACGCACCGTCTTGTTCAGCGGCCGGCGGCGCGGGCCGGGCGAACCCCTTCTGGGTGCAGAGGACTCGGCCCTGGCGGCGCAGTTCGGCGAGGTGCTGGACGCGCCGGTGTTCGTAGTCGGCGACCGATCACGGGAGTCGCTTCGTCGGCTCGCCGGCGGAGGGGTCGAATTCATCACGCCCGAGCTGAACCCGAAGGACCTGGAGTTCTTCCAGAAAGGAAAGGCGGGAGCCCCTCCCCGGCCATGGCTCGCGAGTGCTCAGGAGGTCGTGCTGACGTCGGATGCGCCACGCGACGACGACCCGGGCTCAGGACCGAGCATTCGTTGGCTCATCGGCGAATCGGATTCGGTGAAAGCGACGATCTACACGCCGGCAGCCGGTCCTCCCGGCGGAAAGACAGTGGTGCAGATATGCGTCTCGGAGCGTGTGCTCACCGAGGTGGACGTACCGAGCGACTTTCCGGGGCACGCGATCCGGCTCGAGTTCAGCGACACGAAACGGCGCGACGCGCTCGTGCGGGACGCGAAGAGACTGGCTGAAGTCGTCGTTCAGCATCTGCGGCCTCGGCTGGAAGCGATCGCTTCCGAGATCGTTCGCGCGGCGCGCGGCCCAGAGGAGGCTTTCTCGAGCTCGTTGAGATCGATCGCGCTCGGCGTGCTGTCGCGCAGCACGATGGTTCGTCTGCGTACGCTGGACGCTGAGGGGAATTGCGGTCCGACGATCGCCATCTGGGACGATCGTGTTCCCGTTTCGGCGCGGTCGCTGCCGCTGATCGACATGCACGACGGGCAGATCGCGACACTGGATGGTCTGCAGCGAATGCTCACGGACAACGGCGGTGTGCTCTACGTGGCACCACCGGGCGAGTACGAAGGGCCTCATCCCGACCGCGTGATTGCGGCAAACACGAGCGAGCTTCGTCTACTCACGAAGATCGTGGGGCCGGCGGCGATCGTCGACGTGGCGCACGGTCGTCGACCGCTCGCGACCGCAGGGGGAGCTCGACTTTACGACGTCGAGCCTGGCGGCGAGCCGATCGGAGAGCTCTTCGGACGAGCTGGCTGGACGGCAGCGACGATCGACGAGCTGATCAGCGAAATGCTGAGCGGCGGCGCGGAAGGTGGGCGAACCGCCGGTGCCCGGCGACGGCTCGCCGAGTATTGCGCGTGGTTCGCCGGCGAGGACGAACCGGACACGATCGACATCCGCGCGGTACCTCTCTTCGGTCTCGCGTGCGGCGGCGAGATCTCGTGGAACGACGTCGCAGGGTCGACGCGGCCGATGATGCTCGACGGATGGGCGACAGAGACCGCGAGTTGGCGCCCCTGGGGAGCCTCGGTCAGCGAGGGGCTGGCGCTCGATCCGTTCCTGGCCAGCCGCCTGGTGCCTGTTCGGCCCGCGCTCGACTACGACCTGTCGGAGACCGAGGCACGCTCGAACCCGTGGACGCCTTCCACGGCGTATCTGGAATCACGGGACCTTCCGGCGCCGCTGGACGGGCGCGTCGGATTTCCCCACCAGGTGGGGCAGCCGACGGGGGTCCTGGTGATGTTTACTGACCGCGGTCAGTGTGTACGGTTACCGGGAAATGGGGGCGGCGTCCCCGGGTTGGTGGGGTCGATTCGCGTGGAGGGACCGCCGCCGTCGCTCGATACGCTGACGGACGCGTGTGCGGCGGAGGGCGTGTCGATGCTGCTGAACCTGATCCAGCAGCTCCCGTCGACTCCCGTGGGCTCGCCCCGTCACGAGCGGATTCTGGAGATTCTGCTTCAGTTCGCGGGGACGAACCTCGTGATCAGCCGCGTCCCTTCCGGGTCACTCGTCCACTCGACGCTTCACCCGACGGCGGCGAAGATTCTCGAGCTGCCCATCTTTCCGACGACTGCTGGAATCTCGGTTTCGGCGGCGAGCCTGCTCCGGGAGTTCGGCACCTATGGTGACCGCGGTCACCAAACTGGACGTACTCGGCTGACGGACGATGTGTCGCCGGTCCTCGTTCGATGGCTGGACGGCGTTCTCGATGTCGAACCGATGAAGTTGCAACAGTTCGACCCGGAGCGTCGTTGGTCGTCGCCTGGAGAGTGGCTGTCCGATGCGCTCAACCGGCTCCGACCCGAGAGCGACACCACGACGTGGACCGTGACGATCGTAGGTCGGGATCAAATTCGCGCGGCGATGTCCTGGGGCAACGAGACCGCTGTATCCACCGACTTGATGCTCACGGGGGACTCGATCTCCGTCGCGGAAGATTTCTGGCTGTTGCGACATGTCTTCGGCGACGAACCTACTTTCGACGAACGAGGTGCGCCGAGACAGGATCCGGAGCGCACGGCGTGGCTCCTGATGTCGTTGTACGCGTACGTGAACGAGCAGCGGCTGGCGGTGACGAACATCAACGAGCTCGAGTTCCAGTCGCGGGTCCTGCAGTGGGTGTCGGAGGTCGGGTCCGGACAGGGCTGAGGGTCGTCAGTTGGTCTGGCAGGTGCGGAGCCCCTCGTCATCGAGCGCGCAGACAGTCCCGCCCGGGGACTGGCAGCCTTCGCATGTCACGTCGCAGCGCTCGCCGTTGATCCGCAGCACGTCGTAGATCGATTGGGTGAGAAGCGCAGGGAACTGGGAAGAGACGGCCTCGTTGCAGTTGCAGAAGTTGAGGTCGTTCCGCAGGGCGCAGTCGGTGTCCATCATGCAGCTCGAGGCGCCGACCATGCCTCCGTCGGCTTTTTGCTCGAACTCTTCGCAGGTCATGACCTGGACGATCTCGCATCGTCCTTCGTCGTTGCAGCGGGGGTAGAGCTCTCCGGGCTCGGAGAGTTTGACGTAGGGGCAACCGGTGGGGGGACATCCGAATGCGTTGCTACACTGGGCGGCGTCGGCTTCGGCGCGGACCGCATCGTACGTGCTCTTGTCGGTACCTCGCGCCACGGCGAGGTCGCAGTCGCAGACCTGAGCGCGGGGGAGAATCTCGCAGTCGTAGTCGGCTGCGCATTCACGGGGGAAGCCCCGGACGGCCTCGATGAACCGCTCCCCGATCTCCGCGCAGTTGCCCCCCTCGCCGCCCCCCGTTTCGGGCGTGGCGGCGGTGTCTTCGGTGGACTGGACGTCGGTGGAGACCGTCGCGTCGTCGACTCCGGCGTCGCCGGAATCAACCGGGGGCTGTGAGCAGCTCGCGGTGAGAAGAGCGACGACGCCGATTCGCGCGATCTTGTGAACCTTCCCCGAGAACCGGCGCATTCGTCACTGGCGCTTCATGAGGGCGTCGACGGGGCTTCCGAGGATGGTGCTCGTGTGGGTGCATTCGAGGTTGTCGGCGTCGACGACCGTGCAGCCGAGGCCGAGCTGTTGTCGATCGCCGTCGACGTCCGCGGTCCAGGAGATCGAGAAGTCTTCCCCATTGAGAGTGCCACCGCCGGTGGGGCCGGGATCGATGCCCTCCATTTCGAAAGTGCCGCTGACGGAGCTTGTTCCTTCCTCGTGGCGAAGCATCAGGGTGGCGATGACTTCTCCCCCCTCGGCCTTCTCCACCCGCCACGTTCCGTGCATCGCTCCGGGGTTCTCGATGCCGGTATCGGGGTCGGTCCCCCCCATGTCGGCAGCGCCGCCCACGTCGGGGTCCACGGCTCCGGTATCCCCGCCTGCGGTTCCCCCGGCGTCCCCTCCGTTGGTTTCACCGTTGTTGGGCTGATTGTTTGGGTCGAGGATCTGCCCGTTGTTGTCGCCATTGTTGCTCGGACAACCGACGGCGAAGGCCGCCGCGACGACGATCAGCGCGTAAAACCGTTTGGCTCGCGTCACCATAGTGGGACTCCAGTCTCTGTGCATGTTCTCGGTATCGACAGCTTATCTCGTTTGGCGAGGCGAGGAAAGCTCGTGGTGGTTCCCCCTGCGGGACACGCGCACGACGCCCCTCGGAGAGCGGGGAGCGGGGAGCGGGGAGCGGGGAGCGCAGAGCGCGTCACCGAAGCTTGGATATGCCGTCGAGGTCGATCTCGTCGAGCAGCTTCACAGCCTCGTCCGCTTTCCGAGCAGGCTGGACGGAGACTTTGACCTCGACGAAGGGGTTTACCAGGACGATGACCTCGGCTTTCTTCCTTTTCGAGTCGAAGCTCTTCTGAGCATCGTATTCTCCGACCTTCAGGCCCTCGACCTCGACTGGCCCTATGTCGAGCTTCTCCCCTTCGTTCCCGATGACGGGGTATGCGGCGCGGCGTTGCTCTTCGGTCTGATTCGGCCCGGTGATGTTGACGTTGAAGGTGTGGTCGTCCCCCTCGTAGAACGCGTAGGCGATCGGCGCGGTCTTGACTGCCTGCCGGCGTCGCGCGCGGACTCCGTCGAGCTCGGCGGGGAGAAACTCTTGCAGGTTGACGGCGATCGGGGATCGGGGGTCCTCGATTTTCTTCTGCTTCGCGACTTCGCGGGAGCCGGCATCGTTCTCGTCGTCGGCGGGGCTGCCGGTATCGTCGAAGCGTTCGGGGAGCGCGACGTCCGGCACCGGCGGAGCGGTCGGGCTTCGCCGGTCAGCCGGTTTGCATTCGAGCATCGACGTAATGGACCCGAGCAGGATCGCGGCGAGGAAGAAGTGCATGGATCGGTGTTCCTCAGGAGGTCGAGGGGGGCGTCATTCTTCGCCGGGACACCAGTAGGTTCCCGCGGCGTGGGCGAGCTGACAGAAGCCATCGGCGGCGACCCGGTGATACTTGCGGTTGAACTGGGGAAATCCGTCCTGACGGTGGGGGTCGTCGAGGAACCAGTTGGGGTCGCTGCGCATGGTGGGGACGACGCGCTGAGCCATGGTGACGGCGACGATGACGCAGGTTCCCGCGGAGAGGATCGCCGTTCCGAGGAGGATGCGGTTCACGATGCCGATCCCGGTGGCGCCCTCTTTGCGGACGTTGTTGAAGCCCATCGCGGTGAGCGCCGGGAAGACGAAGGCGAGGAGGACAGCGACGGCGAACTTGACCCCGCCGTCGATGATGGTGTCGAGGAGCGCCCCGCAGACGGCGAAGGTCGTATAGACCCCGAACGCGGCGAGGACGGCGTAGACGGGTAGCAAGAGCAGGTCGCCGATCCCTTCTTCTTCTGTGTCGTCGTGCTCGGCCATCATGTCACCTCACTTCGTCGTATTTGAGTGAGCGGCGTCGCAGGTGCGCCGTTCCTTCGGTCGGGACGAGGACTCCCTGGGCTCCCCGGGAGAGCTCGGCGGCGTTTCCTTCGTCGGTGTCGATGTGCATCTCGAGCTTGTAAGTATCCTTCACCCGGACGAGCACGTCACCAAAGACGAGGTCTCGACCTTCGCTGTTGACGGCGACCTCGACGACGTCGCGGTCGGCGACCCCGAAGGCTTCTGCATCGTCGGGGTGCATGTGGATGTGTCGCCAGGCGCAGATGACGCCGTTTTCGAGGTCGACCTCGCCGTGAGGGCCGACGAGCTTGCAGCCGGGGGTGTTGGCGACGTCTCCGGAGGCGCGGACGGGGGCGTCGATCCCGAGATAGAACTCGTCGGTGCGCGAGATCTCGACCTGATTCTTGCTGCGGGTGGGCCCGAGGATTCGCACGCCTTCGAGCTGGCGTTTGGGCCCGACGACGGTGACGGTCTCGTTGCAGGCGAACTGCCCGGGCTGCGAGAGAGGGTTGCGTTCGGTCAGCTCGTAGCCGGGACCGAAGAGCGCCTCGACGGTCTGTTGCGTGAGGTGGACGTGGCGTGCGCTGACGGCGACGGGGATGGTCTTCGGCTCGCTCTGACGGGCCCGCTCCTGGAGAACCTTGGCGGTCTCCTGCGCGATGGCGGCTTCCTCGTTCGTCTTGACGACGAGGAGGCGGGTGCGGCTGTTCGGGGTGGAGATGGTGGCGACGGGGGAGTGATGCGAGACCGACGCGTCGCGGTTCGCGTCTTCGTCGAGGACGGCACCGAGGAAGTCGAGTCGTTGTGCGACGCGGTGCCGGACGACCTCGCTGTTCTCCCCGATTCCGGCGGTGAAGACGATGGCGTCGACCCCGCCCATGGCGGCGGCGTAGGCCCCGATGTACTTTCGGAGTCGGTGGCAGAAGACCTGGATGGCGTGGCGGCTCGGTTCGTCGCCCTCGGCGGCGCGCTCCTCGATGTCGCGCATGTCGTTTCCGACGCCGCTGAGTCCTTTGAGGCCGCTCTCGCGATTGAGGACGCGGTCGAGGTCGTCTGCGTCCCAGCCTTCGGCGCGCATCAGCGCGATGAGAATTCCGGCGTCGATGTCGCCGACGCGGGTCCCCATCACCAGCCCTTCGAGGGGCGTCATCCCCATGCTGGTCTCGACGGAACGTCCGTACTCGACGGCGGCAGCGCTGCATCCGTTGCCGAGGTGGCACGTGATGATGCGGAGGTCGCGCACGTCGGCGTCGAGGGAGGCGGCGGCCTGTTCGGCGACCCACTTGTGGCTGATCCCGTGGAAGCCGTAGCGGCGGATTCCGTGTTCCTCAGCGAGCTCGAGCGGGATGGCGTATTCTCGCGCCCGTCGCGGGAGGGTGTTGTGAAATGCGGTGTCGAAGACGGCGACCTGCGGCACGTCGGGGAGGAGGCGGCGGGCCGCCCGAATCCCGGCCAGGTTCGGTGGATTGTGGAGCGGAGCGAGCTCGGCGAGGTCGTCGATCGTCTTCTCGACTTCGTCGTCGATCACGACCGGATGGACGAAGGCTTCGCCGCCATGCACGACGCGATGACCGACCGCGGCGACATCGAGCCCGTCGGGGACGAGGCGCTGCAGAACGATCTCGAGGGCCGCGGCGTGGTCGGCGGCTTCGCACGGCTCGAAACCCGAGCCGAAGTCGACGCGAGGCTCGGCCTCCCCGATCCGTTCGACGCGCGCGTTGGCCGCCGGGACCGCCGAGTGTGGATCGAAGACGGAAGCCTTCAGAGAAGAGCTGCCACTGTTGAGGACGAGAATGTTCATGGGGTCACCCATCGAGTCGGAGGTAGTCTTTTGCACGGGAGACGGCGTCTTCGAGGCAGCCGGGTTCGAACGGAGAACGAAGGCCGGCGGAGCGAGCCAGCTCCTGGAACGGCGCCTCGCCGCCACGACGACAGAGGGTCACGTAGCTCTCCATCGCGTCGTCGGCATCCTCTTGCGCGCGCGCCCAGAATTGCAAGGCACAGGTCTGCGCGAGGACGTAGTCGATGTAGTAGAACGGCGCGCTGAAGACGTGAGTCTGGGCGTGCCAGCGCCCGCCGCGTGCGCCGTGTTCGATGTCGCCCCAGTCGCGCCAAGGGAGGTACATCTCCTTGACCTGCAGCCACATGTCGTAGCGGTCGTCGATCGACGCTTCGGGGTTCTCGTAGACCAGATGCTGGAAATGGTCGACGGCGCAGCCGTACGGCAGAAACGTCAGGCTGTCGGCGAGGTGCTCGTAGCGGAATCGCTCGGCGTCGTCGCCGAAGAAGAGGTCCATGTGGGGCCAGCAGAGGAACTCGAGGCTCATCGAATGGATCTCGGCGGCATCGAACGTGGGCCAGACGAGATCCATCGGGAACTTGTCGATGCTGAGGTAGCACTGGAACGCGTGCCCCATCTCGTGGGTGAAGACCTCGACGTCGCCGCGCGTCCCTTTGAAGTTCGCGTAGACGAAGGGGGTCCCGTAGGCCTCGAGCGAGGTGCAGAACCCACCCGGCGCCTTGTTCGGTCGCGCCTCGAGGTCCATCAGCCCACGCTTGCGCATCGTCTGAAAGAAGTCGCCGAGCTCGGGATGCATCCGATCGAACATCGTCTGCGCGGCTTCGATCAGCTCCTCGCCCTCGAGCTGGAGCTTCGGTCCGCCGTCGGGGCTGAAGACGGCTTCGTCCCACTTCATCACCTTGTCGACGCCGAGCCTTCGGGCCTGGTCCTCGACGATGGCGGTGGTGAGGGGGACGACTTCTCGCCTGACTTCTTCTCGAAATCGGGCGACATCGTCGGCCGTGTAGTCGATGCGGTGCCGGTCGAGATAGCCGAGCGGGACGAAGTTCTCGAACCCGAGCTTCGTCGCCATCTGATGACGGAGGCCGACCAACTGGTCGTAGTTTTGGTCGAACTTCTCGCGGTTCCGGCCGATCCAACCCCAGGTCGCCGCGGCCGCATCGTGGCGCGTCGGGCGGTCGTTGGAGGTGGCGAACTTACGGATCGTCGACATGTTGTAGGTTTCGCCCCGGAACTCGATCTCGGCGGCACCCAGCATTTCGGTGTGCCGGGAGCGGATCTTGTTCTGAGCGACGAGGTCGTCTTCGATCTCGGGCTGGAACGCGGCGATGTCGCATTTCCAGAGTTCGAAGACATGGTCGCTGACGACTCCCTCGAGCTCGTCACGTCGCTCCAGGAGCCGTCGTTTGAGCCCGACGTTGAAGTCGGTGAGCCTCGGGAACTCCTCGTTCGCGAAGTCACGCTCTTCTTTGGCCTCGGGATCGGAGGTGTCGCGATTGAAATGGAGGTTCGTCAGGGCGCGGTAGGTGCCGAGATGCCGTCGCATGCCGTCCCATGCCTCCACGACGGGGCCGGGTTCCTCGGACTCGAGCCGAGCCTGAAGCTGACGGTAACGTCCTTTGACGTCGTCCATCGACGGTCTGGGGACCTTCATCTGCGAAAAATGCGTCTCGGTGTCAGTCGGCACGGAACCTCCTTGGAATTGCGCGAGATAGCTATCATTTCGCGAGAAGGTCGTCCATCCGAGGGAGGGTGGGCGGGAGCGCGAGCGTGGGGTTCCCAGAGCGTCAGTATTCTGACATTGGTGTCGCGGGGTGGGGTTCAAGTGACAATTTTTGCGCGGACAGGTCGGGAACTGGCGCATTCGGGGGTGGAGGATCTTTTCCTCGACGACGGAAAGTTCCGTCCGCGTTGGACCGATAATCGCGGGGTTGCGTGCCATGCCAATCTCCGGGACGTGACAATTTCGGGTGTCACGCGAATAGTGGAATGGCGCATGCAGGTTCTTCTGGTGGGTGAGCCGAAGGTAGCTCACCGAAGGAACGCCTGCTGAGCAGGCTTCTCATGAAGGAGGCAGAATGCTTCCCGACTACATCGTGTACGACGAGCTGTACCGGCGAGAGGAATTGGAAGAGGTCGACCGCCGACCGTTTCTGGAAGTCCCCCGCTACGTACCTTACTGGCCGGAGCCCGACTCCGACCGCGACCAAGACGAGGAAGAAGAGGCGGAAAGTGGCGTCGTGATCATCCAGATGTGACGCCCCTCTGCTTTCTCGGAACAACGGTCCCTGCGGGGACCCTCATCACTGGGTGAGATCGATGACGACCTTACCCATGTGACGCCCGTCGGCGAGGTATCGAAACGCCTCTGCCGAATCTTCGAGCGAAAATGTCCGATCGAGGAGGGGGCGGAGCTCGTGCAGAGCGATCGCGCGGTTCATCGTTTCGTGCGTCTGCCGGGAACCGACGATTACGCCCTGAATGCGGATGTTCTGCATCAGCACGGGGACGAGGTTGAGATCCTTCGCACCACCGGCGAGCACGCCGATCAGGCTGATGTGCCCGCCTGGGCGTACGGCCCGAATCGACTGTTGGATCGTCCCGGCTCCGCCCACTTCCACGACGACATCGACGCCGTCGCCGCCGGCGAGCTCGCGGGCACGACGTCCCCAGTCGGGCTCGTCGCGGTAGTTGATTCGATCTTCGACGCCGAATCGGTCCGCGAAAAAGTCGAGCTTCTCATCGGAGCTCGAGGTGAGGATGACACGCGCCCCGTGCATCCGTGCGAACTGGACCGCGAAGGTGGAGACGCCGCCGGTTCCCTGGACGAGGACCGTCTGACCGGCACGTATCCCCGCCTGCTCGACGAGAGCGTTCCAGGCCGTCACTCCGGCGCAGGTGAGGGTCGCTGCCTCGGCGTCGGTGAGGTGGTCCGGCACTTTGACGAAGCCCGCCTGGTCTGCGCAGAAGAGCTCGGTGAGGGTCCCGTCGAGCGGCCCGCCTCGCGCGGGTCGGAGTAGACTGCGGCTCGGCTCTCCGGCAGGCCAATCCTCGAAGAAGGTGGGGGAGACGCGGTCGCCGACCGCGAATCTCTCGACGCGCTCGCCGACCTCGACGACCTCGCCGACCCCGTCCGAACAAGGGACGAGAGGGAGCGGCTGCCGCGGGTTGTACTTGCCGGTGACCATCAGGTAGTCGCGGTAGTTGAGCGAAGCGGCCGTGAGCCTCACGAGGACATCGGAAGGCCCCGGGGTGGGGGCGGGTCGAGACTCGACGCGCAGGTTGTCGAGGCCGAAATCCTCTCTGAGCGCGACGGTTCGTGCGGAATCGTTGGTGTCGTCTACCATATTAGTGTAATTTTCCAGTATAGATGCACGCGACTGATTTCCGGCGTAATTGACCGCCATGGGCAGTCGATATAGTCTCGCAACCTAAAGATTCCCAGAGCTTTGTAGAAGCAGACCATGAAGACGATCGTCATGTTCGTCTTGGATTCGGAGCCATTGGTGAGTGTTCCGGTCCGAGTACAGGGTACCAGCGACACCTTCGTCACCGACGAGGAAGGCAAGGTCGAGCTGTCTCTGGATCTCGGCGAGCACACGTTCGAAGTGGAGATCGGGGAGGACTGGCGGGAGCGGACCGTCCAGCGGCAGGGTCATGCGCCCCTGTTCGTGGTGAACATGGCGGAGCCGTCGCGCCCGAACGTGTCGAAGCTGAACACCTTGCAGATCGATCTCGCGAACCTGGTGGGCGATCGCTACGTGTTCGAGACGGTGCTGGGGCGCGGTGGTATGGGGGTCGTCGTGAAGGCGGTCGACCGGATGCTGAATCGTCCTGTGGCGATCAAGATGTTGTCGGACGAGCTGCGCGAGAACGAGGAGGCGCAGCAGATCTTCCTGGTTGAGGCGCGGAACCTGGCGACGTTGAGCCACCCGAACCTGGTGGCGATCCACGACATTCTGAACGTGGGCGGTCGCGTGCTGATGGTGTTCGAGTACGTCCTTGGGGAGAACGTCGAGAAGAAACTGAAGAAGAACGGAGCGTTGGACCAGCGTGAAGTGCTTCGGATCGCAATCCAGTTGACGCGGTGTGTGTCGTATCTGCACGAACACGATCTGATCCATCGCGACTTGAAGCCGGCGAACATCATCATGCAGGCGGACGGTACCCTGAAGTTGATCGACTTCGGGCTGGCTCGCTCGCTGAACGACCTTTACGTGCGTGGGACCCGGGTTCGTGGGACGCCGGCGTACATGGCTCCGGAACAGATTCAAGGCATCCACCTGACGACGGCGACGGATCTGTATCAGATCGGCATCTCGATGTACGAGATGTTGACGGGGCGGCTTCCGTTCGCGACGGGTGACATGGCATACGCGCACGTGCACCTGGAGCCGCCGCCTCTCGCGGAGCGAATCCCGAACATCGATCCGGGGCTCGAGCAGTTGGTGATGCGGTGCCTGTCGAAGTCGCCGAAGCATCGACCGGCTTCGTCGGAGGCGCTCCTGGAGGCTCTTCAGAGTGTGTACGCGCGGCTCGCGAACGCGGAGTCGGACGAGGACGATTACGTGCTGGATCCGACGGATCCGAGCCTGCTTCCGCCTCGAACGCGGACGCAGAGTCAGCCGGGCCTCGACCACCGGTCTTCGGGGATCCACGAGGCGATGGTGCCGTTCGAGCCGGAGGTTGATCAGGGCGCGGACTGGGTGGCCTACGCGGTGCTCGCGGTCGGAGTGGTCGCGTTGGTCGTGGCGGGCGCACTTCTGTTGCAGCGCGGTTCCGACGAGGAGTTGGTGGTGGAGACGACCGCAGCCGCTGCAGCGGAGAGTGTGGAGGCTCCGCCGTCCGTGCCGCTCGAGGTGGAGGAGGTCGAACCCGACGGGCTCCCCGCAGTGGCGGCAGCGTCGGGGATCGTGTCGTTGGGGATCGCGACCGCAACGGGGATGGCGACGGGCCAGGCGGCGGCCG
The DNA here is from genome assembly GCA_964411125.1 of uncultured Bradymonadales bacterium. Lineage (GTDB taxonomy): Bacteria > Myxococcota_A > Bradymonadia > Bradymonadales > Bradymonadaceae > JBFIHF01. The sequence continues at coordinate 45,812 of CAYPJU010000027.1, forward strand.
CGATGCCAGTGGAAGAGGCACCGGCGGCGGTGCGCCAACCGGCGCCCTCCCGCACGCCCCGGCCTCCGGCGGCTCGAAAGCCGGTGGCAGCCCCTGCGACGAAGACGACCTCGCAGGGGTCGAAGCGCGAGTCGGACACCGTGGAGCGGCTCGGGTCGAAAGAGGAAAAAGCTAGCCCGTCGCTTCTTTCTGTAGAAAAGTCGGGATCCAAGAGTCTGCTACCCGTATCGGAATGAGCAAAACGATGACGAGAACTTTGAGAGCATTGGTGTTGGGGGCATCGCTCGCGTTGCTGACGCCTGTCACCGCGTCGGCTCAGGAAGAGAGTCCGGCAGAGTCGAGCGAGTTCCAACGTATCACGCAAGAGGCGAACGAAGCGTACACGGCGGGGAACTACGATCGCGCGGTGGCTCTGTTCGAGCAAGCGTTCGAGCTGAAGCCGGTGTCGAACATCCTCTACAACATCGCACGAATCCACGAAGATGCTGGCAACATCGACGCGGCGATCTCCTACTACGACCGTTTCGTGGTGGCACCGAACGTCGAGCAGAACGCCCGTCGCGACGCGCTGGATCGTCTGAAGACGTTGCGCGAGATCAAGGAGATGCGGGAGGCGGAGGCGCGCGCGGAAACCGAAGCTTCCACGCCCCCCGAGGAGGTCGCACAGCCGACGACCAGAGAGCCGCGTCCGCTGCCGGACCAGGAGCCGGAGCCCGCGCCCGAGCCGGATCGAATGCGCACGCTCGGCTGGGTTCTGGTCGGTGTCGGCGGCGCCTCGCTGGTGGGTTCGGGGATCACCGGTCTTCTCGCGCAGTCGAGCTACAACCGGTTCGAAGATGCGGGGACTCTCGACGAGCGTCGCACCGCGGCTCGGGCTGGTCGCACCCAATCGGTGGTCGCCGACACGCTGCTGATCACGGGGCTCGTCACCGGCGTCGTCGGCGGTGTGTTGCTGGTCGTGACTTCCGGAGGTGGGGAGTCGGCCACGGCGAGCAACTGGTCGTTGAGTCCCATGCTGGGGTCGCACGCTCAGGGCGTCGCGTTCGACCTACGTTTCTGAATATTCGATGGTATCCGTCATGATGAACAAGACTCGCAAGGTAGCCGCAGGCGCCTGTTTTCTGCTAGCAGCGGCGTCGATCGTCGGCTGCAGCGTCCGTTTCGATTTCACCGAGTGCTCCGAACCCGCCGACTGTCTCCGGCTGGAATCGGCCGGCGTCTACTACGCTTGCGAAGCGAACGAGTGCGTCCCAGACCCGGACATCGAGTGCAGGCTCGACGTCCATTGCGAGGACGGGGAGAGCTGCGAGGCGAACGAGTGCGTCCCGGCGGATCCCAACAACGGTACTCCGGACATGGGCGGAATGGACAGCGGCGAGCCGGACATGGGGGACGAGCCCGACATGCCGGACGACCCGGACATGCCGATCGCGGATCGCGACGAAGACGGGGCACCCGACGACTCGGACAATTGCCCCGACGATCCGAACGCGGACCAGGCCGATCAAGACTCCGACGGGGTGGGTGACGTTTGCGACAACTGCCCGAACGCCGCGAATCCCAACCAGACGGCGTCGGACGGAGATACGCTTGGCGACGCCTGCGACAACTGCCCGTTGGACGACAACGAGGATCAGTCGAACGTCGACAACGACGAAGAGGGCGACGTCTGTGACGACGACAGCCGCCTTCCGTGCAGCACGAACGCAGACTGCGATCAGAGCGTCACCGACCTCTGCATCGAAGGGCTGTGCACCGAGCTTCTCACCCCCGAGTGCCCGAATGTCTTCGGCGACATCTCGGGGAACGACGTCGTGGTGCTCGGCGCGATCCTGCCGATCTCGCCGCCGTACGACCTGCTCGGTCCTCCGCTGGAGAAGTCGCTTCAGCTCGCCGCGAAAGAGATCAACCTGGCCGCCGGGTTTCCCGATGGCTCCCGCATTGCGGTGGTCTCGTGCGACGACCGTGGGACGACGCAGGGTGCGCTCGACGTGGCGACGCATCTCGCCGAGCGCGTGCAGGTACCCGCGATCATCGGTCCGCTCTTCAGCACGCCGTTCACCGAAGTCGTCACCCGCGTCGGTGTACCGAACGAAGTTCTCATGATCTCGCCGGCCGCCACGGCACCCAGCATCACGAATCTTCCCGACCAGGGTCTGGCGTTCCGGAACATCGCGAGTGACGTGTTCCAGGCCCGCGCGCTGGCGTATCGAATCCGCGAGACCGGTTCGAACAACATCGTGGTGTTCTACAAGGACGACGCGTACGGGAACGGGCTCTACAACGAGCTGAAGGGTTCGCTCGCGGCGCTCGGCATCTTGAACACCTCCTACCTCGGGGTGCAGTACGAAGATCCGGCGACCTTCACGCCTCCGTTCGATGCGATGCAGACGCAGGCGGAGTTCACGCAGGTGATCACGACGGCGCTGCAGAGCAGACCGGGCGCGGACCTTCTGATCTTCATCGGGACGTCTGAGACTGCGAACCTCGCGATCGCCTACCAGGACGCCAACCCCGCCCCTCCGCTGCAGACGATCTTCACGCACGGCGGGGCGACGGACATGTTGAAACTGCCGGATACGTTGAAGGCGGTCTCGGAGGCGGTAGCCCCGAACATCTTCAACCCGGCGAACTTCATGGACTACACGGACAAGTTCGACGACGAGTTCCCGGGTGAACCTCCGCTCACGATTTCGACGCTGTCGTACGACGCGATGTTCGTGCTGGCGCTGGCGATCAGCTCGATCCCGACCGGCACGGAGGTGACAGGGCCGGCGATCGCCGCGGCGATTCCGAACATTGCCGACAAGTCCGGGACGCCGGTGAACGCGACCGGCAACTTCTTCGCCGGGGCGCGTACCGAGCTCGCCAACGGCGGAACGATCGACTTCATCGGGACGAGCGGAGACCTCGACTTCGACGCGAACGGGGACGTTCGGTCCGACTATCTGGGGTTGATTCCGATCGTGGGGGGCGCTCAGAACATCCCGCACCGGAACTTCGTGCTCGGTCTGAACCTCTGGGTGGATCTGTGCGGGTCGAACGGGCTGACGTGCGACACGGGCTTCACGTGTGCGCCGCAGGGGGTGTGTCTGCCGCAGTGTGATCAGACCAACCCGATGTGTCCGCATCCCGCGCTGACGTGCGTGGAGGATGGGGACTTCAACGACGTCGGTATCTGCGCACCGCCGAGCTGACGACGACGACGACGCCCACGCCCACCCCGGACTTACGCCCGGGGCTACGCCGCGCTTCGCGCGGATGCCCGCTTACGCGGGCGGCTCCGTGCGGTGGCCGCACGTTTCCCGTTCTCCGTTTCCCGTTCTCCGTTTCCCGTTTGTCATTTTCCTTTCCCTTTTCCTTCGCCTCGCGTGGCTTCGCGCAGCCACCCCGGGCTTACGCCGGCTAACGCCCGGGGCTACGCCCCGCTTCGCGCGGATGCCCGCTCACGCGGGCGGCTCCGTGCGGTGGCTGCAGGGGAATCCCGACGCTCTGATGGCTTCGTGGGCGCCCGGTCTGTTTCCTCGAAATATGCCACGGAGAGCATCGCCTCCCTTTGACGTGAGGCGAAGTCGGGACTACGTTGGGAGACGTGACTGAATCGTCATTCATTCGAACAGAGAGCGCGATGAGCGACAGCGAAGCTACGGACCTTTCCCTGCCCCGAGGCTGCTCCTTCTTGATCGAGGAGGTTGCCTCGGAGCGCATCTTCACGCCGGAGCAGATGACGGACGAACAGCGAATGTTCGCGTCGACTGCGCGCGAGTTCATGGAACGCGAGGTGCTCCCGCAGGTCGAGGAGCTGGAGGACCAGAACTTCGACAAGATGGTGGAGCTGCTGCGGAAGGCGGCGGATGTCGGCCTTCTGATGATCGACATTCCGGAGGAGTATGGTGGGCTACAGGTCGACAAGCGGACGAGCATGTTCGTGTCGGAAAACCTGAGCCAGTACGCCGGCTTCTCGGTCACGTATGGCGCGCACACCGGGATCGGAACGTTGCCGCTGCTCTACTTCGGCACCCCGGAGCAGAAAGAGAAGTGGCTACCTCGGATCGCGACGGGGGAAGTGATCGCGGCGTACGCGCTGACCGAGCCGGGGAGCGGGTCGGACGCGATGGCGGCAAAGACGAAAGCAGTGCTGGACGAAGATGGCGAACACTACGTCATCAACGGGTCCAAGATGTGGATCACGAACGCCGGGTTCGCCGACCTGTTCACGGTGTTCTGCCAGGTCGACGGCAGCAAGTTCAGCGCGTTCCTCGTGGAGGCGACGCGCGACGGCGTCGATACCGGGGCCGAAGAGAAGAAGATGGGGATCAAAGGCTCGTCGACCCGTCAGCTCATCCTCGAGGACGTGCGCGTGCCGAAGGAGAACCTTTTGGGGGAGATCGGCAAAGGCCACAAGATTGCCTTCAACATCCTGAACATCGGGCGATTCAAGCTCGGGGTCGGCGTAGCGGGAGGAGCGAAGCGAACGCTCGGCGTCGCAGCGAAATACGCGCTCGAGCGGAAACAGTTCGGTCAGCCGATCGCCGACTTCGGGGCAATCCGCGAGAAGCTCGGGGAGATGGCGGTCCGGATCTACGCGCTCGAGTCGATGTGCTACCGCGTTGCCGGATACATGGACGAGACGCTCGAGCCGCTCGACCGAACGTCGCCGGACTACATCCAGCAGGCGATGGACGCGATCGAGGAGTTCGCGGTCGAAGACTCGATCATGAAGGTGTACGGGTCGGAGGTCTTTCAGTTCGTCGCCGACGAGGCGGTTCAGATCCACGGCGGCTACGGGTTCTCGGGCGAGTACGAGGTGGAGCGGACGTTCCGCGACTGCCGCGTGAACCGGATTTTCGAAGGGACGAACGAGATCAACCGGATGCTGATCCCCGGGACGATCCTGAAGCGGACGATGAAGGGGCAATTGAACCTGTTCGACGCGATTGGACGCGTCGAGGCGGAGCTCGCGCAGGCGTCGACGGTGGCGCAGCCGGGCCAGGGGGCCGACCCCGAGCTGAAGTTCGAGCGGTTCCTGACCGAACAGGCGAAGCGGGTCACGATCTACGTCGCGAACCAGGCGATCCAAAAGCACATGGCGGACCTACGCGAGCGGCAGGAGATCCTGTTGCTGCTCGCCGACCTCATCATCGGGGTCTACGCGATGGACTCGACGGTGGCTCGCACCGCGCAGATCGTCGCGGACATCGGGCTCGACAAGGCCGAGGTGCACCGCGCCGCGACGCGCGTTGCCGTGAACGATTTCTACCAGCAGATTTCTCGGATCGGCGAAGAGCTCCTCTGCCACCTCTACCGCGAAGAGAAGCTGACGACCCACCTGGCGAACCTCGATCGGCTCGCGCCGAGGCCCCGCATCGACGTCATTTCGCTGCGTCGCAAGGTTGCCGACGCCGTCGTGGCGAAAGAGAAGTACCCGTTCTGACCGCTCAGTCCTGCAGCGGCAGTTCCCATTCAGAGTAGGTGAAATGCTCGAGCGGGCGGCTGATGCCGTGGTGCTCGCCGGGCCAGTTCGCAAGGCACTTCGAACTGACGGCACAACCCGTTGGATACGCTATCGTTTCCAGCAATCCCACAAAACACCTTGCCCCCCCCCGCACTGTTTCCGGTACCGTTCACGTCGGTCGGTGGGACCAGATAGGGAGACTGCGCCAATCGGGCGCGCTGGTTTCGCCATTACCACGGACAATCGATGAATATCGTGAAACACCTGACGGGTGCGCTCGGCACCGCTCTGTTCATTACCCTTGCAGGCGCCCCGGCGTTTGCGGTCGAACCAGGCTTCTGTAACCCTGGGGAGGACGAGCTGGAGTGCGAGTGCCCACAGGACCCCGCCGAGTTCAATGCGGACACTTGCTCGCTCACCCCAATCGGGAACCTCATCTACACGGACGACACGACGACGCTGGAGAACTACGTCTCGGCCTCTTGGGATTCGGAAGACAACGTCTACGACGTGACCGTCGATCTGCGAAATCTTCCGGGAGAAGGGGTGATGCTGCTCGGGAGCAACGCCGGGCAGTTCGGCGACCTCGACGAAGTGCTCGGCTTCTTGTCCGATGTGTTCGGAATTCAGGTCGACGCCCCGTTCGATTCCCAAGGTCAGCCCTACCTGCTGCCGCCGATGCGGATCAACCAAACGGGAACCTCGACCAGAATCGACGAGGCGACGGGCACCTGGGCTCCCGAGAACAGCCACAACTTCATTGCCGACATCCTGACTGACAAGGATGGGAAGATGACGATCGGTTCGGACGTGTTCGTACTCTTCGAAGATGACGAAGGCTGCGAGGGGAGCGACTCCAAAGCGCAGGACGCTGCGACGGACGGCGCGCTCACCGGAAACCAGTGCTCGTGGGGACGAGACGCGGACTACTTCGACCGCACCGACAGCGGTGACGCGCGTTGCGCGAACGCTCCGCCCGCCTGCAAATTCATTGTGAGGAAGGCCACGACCGTCACCGAAGCGAAGTCTACCGAGTTCATTCTGACGCCGGCGCTCTCGTGCAGTATCGATGAGCAGATACCGTACGAATGCGACATGCAGAACGGCTTCATACGAAACCTGGCGGTCGAGGCCGACATCGACAGCGACGCAACGTACTTCACGACACAAGGGCCGATCGTCAATTCGCTGTCCAAGCAGGATGTGCCGTCCGTGACGAACAGCGACACGACGACTGGTGGTACTTGCACGCATGGCTACGTGACGCGAGCGATGGATGCAGTGCAGCTCCAGACGCGCGATGGTGCCTACAATTCGAGCGTATCTGCATGCGTGTTTTGAAACATCAGACGTCCCTCCTGGCGCTGCTCTTCGCACTCGGTTGCTCAGCGTCAGGCGGGACGGCTCCCCATTCTCGAGACCATGGCTTCAGCTCGGATCGTGGACGAGACAGCGCCGTGCAAAGCGAGGATGTATCACCCGCCAATCCTGACGCAGGACGCGTGCCGACGACCGTGGACAGCGGGAGGTCGGGCACCGATCGGCTTCCCCCGATAGACGGTTCCCTCTGGCAGTTTCGACAATGCGAGGGTGAAGCGGCAATGCCGAGCCCCTCCGGTGGGAAGTTTCGGATGTTGCAGCGAGACTCCATTGATCCGGAGTTCGATTCGCAACAGGCTCGTCGAGCCGCACAGGGCGAAGAGGGGAGGATCGTGGTGGCCGCCCCGGAGCTTCAGCAGGGGAAGGTTATTGCGTACGACTTTTTCTCGCCAGGAGGCCGGGACGTTACCCTTCACTACTATCCTTATGTCACCACGCGGACGGCGGAAGAACTATCGAAGGAAAGGATGAATCTCACCATCCTGGTCGATTACGAGCCGGTCGAGGCGACGTGGACGAGATGGAATGACGATCGAAGCGCCGCGCTCGACTCTGCGGTGGCGACGGGATTCTCGTTCGGACCGCCGCGCGAGTTCGAGCTGATCGAGGTGACGATACCGGCCGACGCGTTCCCAGAACATCGGGCGTATGAGATTTCGCTCGGAATGCTGTCGGTTTCTTCGCTTCTGGTCGACCGTCATACGGCGTGGCGCATGCGGTTGTACAACGGCGGGTATGACGTGCCTCCCCGTCCGTGTGCAAACCAGCCGCTCGGTGTCGATGAGCGAACGGAGATCGAGTTCGCGCTCCAGAACGGTGCCCGCGAGCTGCTTCTGTTTCCCGAAATCATCGAAGACTTCTGGACCACCCACGGTCGCCCGCTGCAGGTTGAGCCGGGCGAAACCATCCGGTTCTACGCTACGGGACTGCGGGACGGGAAAGGAGCGTCTGCGGCAGTCGCGGTGCCGACGGTCAACGGCATCCCGATCGGATCACCCCGATGGTGGTCCCACGGGCCTGGCTGGGTGGGGGCCGCACTTCCCCCCATCGACACGCGATTCTCGTTTTCCTACACGGTACCGGAGGAACCCGGAGTCTACGACGTCTACGTGCAGTCGTGGACCGACCCGTTCGAGACAGGGCGGGACCTCGACGGGAATTCAATCAATGGTGTGTACTTCACACCGAAACCCACGAGCCATTCCAACGGCATTCGGCTGGTCGTGCCCGAGCAATAAAGTGCAGAAGGCGTGACCGCCGGCGTTTCGGATCTGCGCAGACGTCGTCTCATGCTCGACCGTCGAGATCGTGACCGCTTCCAAGCCAGCTAGCAAACATGGACGTTTTGACACTACTTCCGGTGGCCTTGGTGCTCGCGAACTGCAGGTGGTCCGGGGCCGGCGGAAGCGTCTTGCGCGCGTCGAAACTTGAGACGCCTTCATTGGCGCTGCTCTTCGCATTGAGTTTGAGTTGCTCAGCGACAGGCGGGACGTCGACCTCTTCTCGCGACGGTGGCGGACCGGCATTCAATGCCGATGGTCCCGCGGGTGGGACCGATGCATCGTCCGTCGACGACGAGCAGGATGCTACTACCATCGATGCCGACGACGCGGGTCCGTCGGGTCCGGAGCCGCTACCCTCGATCGACGGCGCGCTGTGGGAATTCCGGCAGTGCGAGGGCGAGACGCCGATGTCGAGTCCCAGCGACGAGAAGTTTCGGATGCCGAATCGCGACTCGATCGATCCAGAGTTCGACGCGCGGCAGGCTCGAGCGGCTGCAGAGGGAGAAGAAGGTCAGATAGTAGTCGCCGACCCCGCACTTCAGCAGGGCAAAGTATTCGCATACGACTTCTTCTCCCCCGGCGGTCGTGACGTCACCCTACACTACTACCCCTACGTCACCACCCGGACCGCCGAACAGCTTTCGAAGGAACGGATGAATCTCACCGTTCTCGTCGACTACGAGCCTGTGGAGGCGACATGGACGCGATGGAGTGACGACCGAAGCACAGCGCTGGACACGGCCCTGGGGACCGGCATCTCATTCGGACCCCCACGTCAGTTCGAACTCATTGAAGTAACGATACCGGCCGAGGCGTTTCCTCAGCGTCGAGCGTACGAAATCTCGCTCGGAATGCTCTCCGTTTCCTCGCTCCTCGTCGACCGCCATTCTGCGTGGCGCATGCGGCTGTACAACGGTGGCTACGAAGTACCGTCACGCCCCTGTGCGAACGAGCCGCTCGATATCGAAGAACGAACCGAAATCGAATTCGCGCTGCAAAACGGAGCGAGAGAGCTGCTCCTCTTCCCTGAAACCATCGAGGACTTCTGGACGACACATGGGCGCCCACTCGAAGTGAAGCCGGGTGAGACGATCCGTTTCTACGCCAGCGGTTTCCGGGACGGAAAGGGGCCGTCTGCGGCTGTCGCCGTGCCGACGGCCAACGGGATCCCTATCGGATCACCCAAATGGTGGCGACACGGGCCCGCCTGGGTGGGTGCCGCTCTTCCCCCGATCGACACGCGGTTTTCGTTCTCGTACACGGTGCCCGATGAACCAGGCACTTACGACGTCTATGTGCTGTCTTGGACCGATCCGTTCGAAACGGGACGGGATCTCGATGGCAATCGAATCAACGGCGTCTACTTCAGCTCGAAACCCCGTGGGCATTCGAACGGGATTCGGCTGGTCGTCCCGGAGCCGTGAGCACGCGAATCAGGCGCGCTCGGGGTAGGTGAAGCGCTCGAGCCGGCGGCTGATGTCGCGGTGCTCACCGGCGCTCGTCGAATCGGGGTCGAGCGAAACGTAAGTCTTCTTCTTCGACTCGTCGTACTTTCGGACGACGTATCCCCAGTCCGCCATCAGGCGAATCGCGTTGTCGTAGGTCGGCTTCGAGAGCGACTCCCAGAACATCACTTTGCCGACCTCATACTCCTGCTGCGCTCGCTTGAGAATCCCCTTCATCAGTTCGTTCTGTTCGACGCGCTCGTCCCCGAGCGAGTCGAGGGCGCGGGCCACGATGGTGTAGGCCTCGAGGAAGGTCAGGACCTGGCGGCGGAAGAACTGGAGCTCGATCGGCATCGGATCGGCGACGAAGACCGTGTCGCCACTCGGGGTCCCTTCGTCGGCCGGGACGATGGAGTTCCCGGCGAGCTCGATCCAGCCGGAGGTTTCGAAGTAACGGAGGGTGCGCATGAAGACGTTGTTGAACTCGGCGCGCTCCTCGTAGATCCACTCGTACTTGAAGAGCTTGCTCAAAAAGAGGGTCTGCCGCATCAGGTCGGGCAGCATGATGGTCGGCGATCTGAACTGCGCGATGGCCGACGCGAGCAGCGCCTCGGGGACGAAGTGGTGAACGATCGTGTTCCGGTAGTAGCTGAGCTCCAGGCGCGCATCCTCGGGGACGAGGTAGGTCACCGCTTCGCCGGACTTCTCGACCTGAACGTGGCCGTTGCCCCGCAAGAGGTCGAGCGCTTCGTCGATGACCTCCGAAGCGGCGTTCCCCATGATCGATTCGATCGCGAGGTTGCGTTCGGTCGACAGCGAGAGGTCGGCGTGACGCTTTCGGCGGGCATCTTCGGTTTCGAGCCGTTGGATCGACTCGCGCCGCTGGACGAGGGCGTCGCGCAGCGTCGCCGAGAGCCGCACCTCGCGTTCCTGTTCCGTGAGAAAACGAAGCAGGAACCCGACCTCGCCGAGGAAGCGGTGTCGGTCGATGCCGCGGGCCTCGTTCGTCAGCAGCACCATCGAGCAGAGCGCTGTCGGGGTGACCGTGGTCACGCGGTTGATGTCGTAGATGATGCGGTGGGCGAGGCGAACGACGAGATCATCGATTTCGGACTCGCGGTCTTCGGACGACTTCGACGGTTCCCCCCGCTCCACCCCGTAGCGGTCGAGGTAGTCCGCGACGTCGATCGGCTCGTCGAACTCGATGTAGAGGCGTCCGTACTTGGACGCCAGGAACTTCGGCGTCTTGAGAAGTCCCCCGAGCGACTCTTTCTCTTTGTCGCCGCCGAGCTGTTCGGTCTTGTGAGCCCGCTCCTCGATGATGCGCTCGTAGCCGACCGAGATCGGTACGAGCTGGACGTCGTCCATCCGTCCGGACGAGACGGCGCGCGTGATCATGTCGAGCATTCCGTACTTCGGCTTGACGAGCTTGCCGGTCCGGCTACGGGTTCCTTCGATGAAGAACTCGATCGGGTAGCCCGCCTCCATCGTCTTGATGAGGTATTCGCGGAAGACGACGGGGTAGAGCTCTTCGCCCTTGAACGAACGACGGATGAAGAAGGCACCGGCACGTCGGAAGATCCAGCCGAGAGGCCAGAACGCCAGGTTGATGCCGGCGGCGATGAGCGGCGAGGTGAGACCGTAGTGGTAGAAGACGTAGCTGATGATCAGGTAGTCGACGTGGCTCTTGTGGCTCGGGATCAGGACGATCGAGTGGTTTTTCGCGGCGTCGCGCACGCGCTCGAGGCCCTCTTCGTCGACCTCGAAACCGTCGTAGATGCGGTAAAACACGAGGCTCAGGATCGCCGACAAGATCTTCATCATGAGGAGGTTCGGCGCCGCCGAGATCTCCTCGAACTGCTCGTGGGCCCGCTTCATGATCGTATCTGGATCGGTCCCCTCGGCGGCGGCGACGCGCCGGACTGCCTCGAGGAGTTCGGGTTCCTGCGACATCGCGTTCCAGAGCGTCAGCGGGGCTTCTCGCTGCGGGCCGAGAATGACGGCACGCTCGCGATGGACACCTTCCAGGAGGCGCTCCCTCAGCAGCTCCGAGGCATCGGCTGAGTCGGCGCCGGGGTACTCCTGGAGGAAGTCGAGCAGGTCGACCTCCTCGCACACCTGCGCGACCGGCTGCCCGAACTTCAGGAAGCTCTGCCAGATCGTCTGGAACCAGTAGAGCACCTTGCGGAAGAAGCCGGGGCTCTGGACGGTCCCGAAGACCTCTTCGACGATCGTGGCGTGCTTCGCGTCGGGGCGACGCTCCCAGACGAGCAGCAGCGGAACGACCGTGACCGGCCGGGCCATCGTCTTCTGGGCGCGGATGATGCGGTAGAGGTACTTCTGGCTGTACTCGATGTTGTCTTCGGGGGACGACTTCGCTTCTTCGAGGAAGAGGAAGACGGGCTCGTCGTTGGCGACGAGAGCCTGGACGATCTCCTCGGGCTTCTCTGTCGGCTTGCGCCGCAGCATCGAGGCGAGCGCGACGAAGACGCTGCGCATCCAGACCATCCGGGCGCCGTTGGCGAAACGGGCACGACGGATGCCATGCGTGTGGAACGCCCAGTTGAAGTAGAGGTAGTCGAGGAACGACCGCGATTGCATCACGTAGACGACGGACCCCTTGCTGTCGGCCTGTTTGAGCGCTTCGATCGAGCGAGCTTCGAACAGGACGTGGGCGAAGAGAAAACGCGCGATGAAGCGGAAGACGAACCCGAACTTCTCGAGCATCGCCGTCGGGTGAGGACTCTCCGCGAATTTTCTGGCGAGTTCTCGGCGCCGCTCGCGGGTCTCGGGATGCACCACCTCCGAAATCTCGTCGAGGCCGTCCGGCATACCGATTAGATCGGATTCGTAGGGCAGTGATTTCCGCCCGGATGTGTCGGCGTCGGTCGCACTCATCGGACCAAGAGTACGCTCCCACCGGCGGCTAGCAAAGGCGGGCGCACCGTCGGGTGGCAGTGACCGTCCGGCTCACGGCATTGTTTCGGCCTCGATTTGCTTCAGCGCTCTGCATCCGAGTTCTTCCCCCGCATCGCAGGAGCGGCGGATGAGTTCGATCCCGTAGTCGCGTTTGTCCTCGGTTTCCAACCACTTGGCTCCGAGGTAGGCACACGAGTAGCTGTAGCCCTTTTCGCAAGCGAGCATGAACTGGTCGGCGGCTTCGCCGAGATCGACAGGCCCGCCGACCCCCGCCTCGTGCATCAAACCGAGGTTGTGGCATCCCTGAGCCTCGTCGCCGTCACAGGCACGCTCGTAGTACGTTCGCGCCAGCTGGAGGTCCTGCTCGATGCCGTCCCCCTCTTCGTAGAGGACGCCGAGGTTCGAGCATCCGGGGGCGTAGCCGCGGTCACATGCTTCGCCGAACATCTGTGCGGCTCGCGCCGGATCCTTCTCGATGCCGGTCGCCCCGAGCAGATAGAGGAGCCCGAGCCGCGAGCACCCTTTGGCGTCACCGCGGTCGCAGGCCCGCGCGAAGAGGCGCTCCACCTCTTCGCCCTCCCCTCCTCCGTCGAGAATCCCGATGCCGAGGTTGGTGCACCCGCGCCCGAACCCGAGTTCGCACGCCTTTCGGTGGTATTGCGCAGCCCGCTCGGCGTCGCGGGGGAGGCCCGCGCCGTTGAGGTAGAGCGTCCCCACGTTGTTGCACGCCGCGGCGTAGCCACCCTCGCAGGCCTTCTGGTAGAGCTGCGCGCCGCGGGCGTCGTCGCGCTCCACCCCCTTGCCGTAGCGGTACAACACACCGAGGTAGTTGCAGCCCTCGGCGTAGCCAGCTTCGCACGCGCGCCCATAGTAGTCGGCGGCCTGGCTCGGCGAGCCCTCTCCCTTTTCGTAGCGAAACGCGAGGTTGAAACAGGCGACGCCGTCGCCGCGGTCGCATGCGTCGGAGTAGATTCGGAGGGCTTCCTCGGGAGCCTGACCGGTCCGCGACATCGTGACCGCGAGGTTGTTGCACGCAGCCGTGTGGCCGGCGTCGCAGGCGCGCTTGTAGTGGTTGATCGCGGCCTGCTCGTCGACCGGTACGCCGAGCCCTTTTTCGAGCATCATCCCGACGCGGAAGCACCCGTAGCCATAGTCGAGCTCGCACGCGCGGCGAAACGAGGCGTGCGCCGCTGCGACGTCGCGAGTGGCCCCGCGCCCTTCCAAAATCCGCATTCCGAGCGCGTCACACGCAGCGGCGTTGCCTCCACTGCAGGCTACCTCCAGCGCCATCGTCGCTCGCGCATCGGCGTCACGGCTCGGCTCGGTGGAGGGTTTGGCGTCGTCGCGCACGCCGCGACAGGCGCCGACGCCAACGAGGAGGAAGACGAGCAGAGCGAATGGCGCTGCGGCGAGGCTCCGGCCGGCGCGAGGCTGTACGAAGGTGGGCGACGTCAACGGGGCTCCTGCCAGGGACGTACGAATAAGACCGCGATGCGGGACGAATGTTCCTCAGCCGCTCGGCTGGCCGAGCCCGATCGGCGCGGCGAGCAGCTCGGCGGGGATGCCGAACGCGTCGACCAGCGCGCGCGCCTGTGGACGAAGCTCGCCACAGAGCGTGTTGAGTTCGGTACGGATAGCGCGGGCTTTCGCCGACTCGACGTAGTTCGCCTCTTGGAACCAGCCGATGTCTTCCATGATGCAGCTCAGCCCGTAGAGGGCGCGAAGCTTCTCGAGCATCACCCGCTCCTCTGGATCCTCCACGCGGGCGATACCGTCGACGAAAGACGCGTACACGAGACGTTCGATGTGTGCGTGCGCGACCGCCATGAAATGGTCCTGGCAGTCGTTCAGCGCATCGAACGGGGAGACGCCAGCCTGCAGCCGGGACCGGAAGCGCTGCGCCAGCGTGCGGACGAGGTCGTCGTCGCGATGCGAGAGAGCGGCGAGCTGGAACTCGGCGCTACGGAGGTGTTCCGACTCGCTCAGCCGCGTGGTGAACGGATTCTTGTCCGTCACGACGGTCGACGCCTGCCGGGCGAGGAAGCGGACGACGCTGAAGAGATTGGGCTCTCCGAAGTCGTTCTTGAACTGGGTCAGGCGCGCCTTGGCGACCAACTGCATCAAGACGGTGTTGTCCCCTTCGAAGGTGGCGAAAATGTCGACGTCCTCGCGGATTCCGCCGAAACGGTTGGACGAGAGGTAGCCCTGCCCGCCGCACGCTTCACGGCATTCCTGAACCGTGTCGTTGGCGAACCACGTCGCGTAGCACTTCAAGCCGGCGGCGCTCGCCTCGATCTCGCGCTTGTCCTGCAGGTCCATGCCGGCGACGAACTCGTCGACGAGCCGCTGGAAAGCGAAGGAGAGCGCGTACGCCTTGGCGATGCGCGGGAGGATGCGGCGCTGGTGCGTGCGATAGTCCATGATCGGGACTTCCGCCGACTCCCCGGGTCCGAACTGCGTGCGTCGCGTGGCGTAGCGGGTCGCGATGGTGAGCGCCGACTTGGTCGCGGCGAGCGCCGCGGAGCCGACGGCGACCCGGCCGCCGACGAGGGTGCCAAGCATCGTGAAGAAGCGCTTGCCGGCGCTCGTGATCGGCGACTCGTAGGTCCCATCGGGGGTCACGCTGGCGTAGCGATCGAGCATGTTCTCCCGCGGAATGCGGACCTCGTCGAACCAGATGCGGCCGTTGTCGACGCCGTTGAGGCCGATCTTGAGCCCGCAGTCCTCGATCCGAACGCCTTCCTTGAGGGAGCCGTCGGGGTTTCGCAGGTCGACGACGAAGGCGTGGACGCCATAATCCTTCTCGTCGACCCGGAGCTGAGCGAAGACCGTCGCCGCGAGACCGTCGCGAGCGGCGTTTCCGATCCACTCCTTGCGCGAAGAATCCTGGGGAGTGACGACGACGAACTCCTCGGTCTCGGGGTCGTAGGTCACCGTCGTTTCGACGTCGCGGACGTTGGAGCCGTGGCCGAGCTCCGACATCGCGAAGCATCCGGGGAGCTTCATCGAGGCGACGTCGCGCAAATACTTCTCGTGGTGCTTCTCGGTGCCGAGGAAGTAGATGCTGCCACCCCAGAGGCCGAACTGGACGCCATACTTCACGACGAGCGAGAGGTCGAAGTAGCCGAGGGTCTCGAAGGTCGCGACGAAGCTCCCGAGGTCACCGTCGGTGGTGATGCCGGGGAAGGCGACGTCGCCGAAGCCGGCTTCGGCGAGCGCGGTGACGCGCTCGGTGGTCATCGCGCGGAACTCTTCGGTAGGGGCGGCGGGCGCGTACTCCCACCCGGTACCGACGAGGAACTCGCGAACCCGCTCCTTCTGTCCGTGGTATCGACCGTCGAGGATGAGCCGCATCGCGTCGACGTCGAAGGCTGGTGTTTCGTCTTCGACGGGGCGACGCACTGGCGCCTTGCGCGGGACGAGTTCGGCCGCGGCCTCCGCTCCGACCCACCCCAGAGCGGTCTGAATCTCTTCGAGCGCCTTCTGCTCCGGCTCGCCCACGGGGTCGGGCGCGAGCGCCATCCCGAGGCCGACGAGGTCGTCGCGCCGGTCGCGATCGAGATCGGGCGCGGCATCCCGCAGTCGGCTGAGCAAACCGGCGAGTTCGGAGGCCGACGGCGGATTCTCGGGATCGAGCCAATGTTCGAGTTGGACGCGGCAGGCGTCGTCCTCGAGGGTCGACTCGGCGTGGGTGCGTACCTCACGCAGTTCTTCGTCGGTGAGTTCTCCATCCGCCCAGGCGACGTAGATCATGGGGAGGAAGGGACGCAGGCTCTTGCGCTCGCACAGGGAATCGACGTTTCGCATCGGACTCGGGGGGTGAAGGGTTGCGGTACGAATACCACGCGGACGGGACGGCGAAAACGTGAACACGGAGCGGCAGTTGGAAAGCGCGGGAGGTCGTTCAGCGCCGGCGACGACGAAGGCCGACGAGGGCCACGACGATCGCCAGCCAGAGCGGCGACGTTCGTGGTCGGTGGGATACGGTCGCGCAGCAGCCGTCGGGTTCGGTCAGATCGCGCTTGCCGGGCGAAGCGCCGTCGGGTTCGGCGCTCGCGTCCGGGCGAGCGCCGAGATCGAGGGGCTGGCCACTGTCTCCGGGCGCGGCAGCGTCGAGCCCGCCCCCGAGATCGGGTGTAGCGTCGGGACCTCCCATCTCGGGGACGGGGAGGTCGGGTGCGCCGACGTCGCCGAGTCCGGTATCTGACGGTCCGATGTCGGCGATACCCGAGTCGGCGGGTCCCATGTCGGCGGCGCCCATGTCGGCGGCGCCCATGTCGGCGGCGCCCATGTCGGGCGGGCCCATGTCGGGCGGGCCCATGTCGGGCGGGCCCATGTCGGCAGGTCCCATGTCGGGCGTGTCGGGGGGATCGCAGGCATCGCCGAGTCCATCCATGTCGCTGTCTGTCTGCGACGGGTTCGAGACGTTCGGGCAGTTGTCCGAGACGTCGGGTACGCCGTCCAGATCTGCGTCGGCGAGGGGGTGGGTCGTCAGGAGATAGCTCGCGACGACCTGCAGGCAGTCCTGGCCGGAAGCGTCCATCGACCATGTGAGTTGCGTCGACGCGGCGGAGGTCTCCGACGTCACGTCGAGCTCGAGGCGGTCCCACATGCTCCCGTCGCCCCCGTCGAAGCTGGGGACGTGGGAGAGCGTACCGACCGAGATCACCGGATCGGCGAAGGCTGCCTGTCCGTCGGCGACGACGAACCCGAGGGAGGCGGCGGTAGGAGCATTGGGAAAGACCAGGGCATCGAAGGTGACGTCGCGGGCGATGCCGCACCAGGTCAGGGAACCGTCGCGCAATTGGAACTTGGACTCGAAGCTAGCGGTCGGATCCGAGTAGAGGACGACGAGGCCGACACCGCTCGTGTCGGTCTGAACCCCGGAGGAGGCGAGGTCGGTCACGGTCCACGTGCCGTTGCCGGTGACGAGGTTCGTGACGTCCGCGCGAAACGCGGTGACGTCGGAGGGAGGCTGCCACAGGGTGGTCGGTGAGGTTCCGATGAGTGTGCCGGCGACCGCTGCTCCTTCGAAGGTGAGCGCGTCGTCGGTCCCGTTCCACGTCGCCCAGTAGAGCCACGCCGCTTCGACGGTAGCTCCGCCGGGGATCGATGTGATCTGGAGCGTTTCCGACGTGTTACGGACACCGTCGGCCCGCATGGAGAAGCCAGCGCCGTCTGTGGCGACCCCTCCGCCGCGCAGGGTGCGACGGTCGGACTCGCCGAGGTCATCGTCGCCGTTCGCGAATGCAACCGTGGGCAAGAAAAGCGAGAGGCCGCAGCTCAGCACGGCGATGTGCTTTGCGCGGCCTCGGGGAGCGCTCACGGCTGGCTCAGTTCGACGAGACGCTGTTGTAGCGGAGCTGGAGGTCCGAGTTCAGGAGCGCGTTTCGTGCTTCCTGAGGTGCGTTCCACTGAAGGCGAATCCCGGAGACGCCGCCCGAGCAGGGCTCGAACGTGTAGCGGTCACCGGAGATGACGCAGCCTTGCGCGAGGCCTTCGTCGCCGATGCTCGACTCGATGCAGTATCCGCTGTTGCGGAGGTTGTCGAGTGCGGCGGTGTTGTTGGCGACGGCGCGAACCTGCACAGCGCTGTCACAGTACATTTCACCGGATTCGCTGTTCGGGCGTTCGACGCAGGTCCCGGCGCCTTCGTCGTACGGGAAGTCGGGGCACGCGTCGGAGGATTCGCACGGGAAGATGTCGCGCGTGATGCAGCCGGAAGCGGCGGAGGTGAAGAACTCGCCGATCGCCTCGAGCGCGGGGCGGAAGTCACCGGTGCACATCCATCCGGTGAGGGGCGCGTCGGGGTTCTGCGGAGCCGGCGCGGGGTAGTACTGCCCCGCGGCAAACTCGCGGAGGAAGCGCTCGTATCGGTCACCCGAGTAGGCGACGCCGAGGGCCGTCGCGCACGAAGGCTGAATGCCGTCGTATTCGGCGGCTGAGCACTGGTCCGAGGTCGGGGGGGTCGCCTGATCGTAGCGGCGGTAGTTGCCGTGGATGGAAGCGACGAGGGTGTCGGCGTCGCCGAAGTCGGCCTCGTTCTTGGTCGCCTTGACGTTGTCGACGAGAGACTCGCGCAGAACGGCGGGGTCGACGAGCGGGCTGTCGGCCCCGAGCGCCTCGCGGTTGGCGAACTCGCAGACGTCGCCACCGCAAGGGGTGGTTTCGTCGAGGGACCCATCGTGGGTGCAGTCGTTCTCGTCGGTGACGAAGACGACGGCGAAGCGCGAGTTCTGGCGGATGAGTCCGTGGTTGGGCGCGGTGGGGTCGGCATCGTCGGCCCCGGCAGCGCCGCCGGTGAGCTCGGGATCGGTCGCTGCGACGGCGGCTTCGAGACCCTTCTCGATGCCGTAGCCGCGGGTTCCGACGAGCGACATACAGGCGAAGTCGGCCTTGAGTCGGTCGACGTCGAGAGTCGCGCCGTTCTTGTAGTCTTCGGACTTGAGGACTTTCGGGATCGCCCGGTAGGAGGACGGATCCGGGAAGAGGTCTTCGGACTGGCACGGGTCCCCGGCACCGCCGCATCCGGCGCGTGCGATGGAGCATCCAGCGGGCTCACCGTAGAGGGCGCACTCGATGTCGGCGTTGGTCGGGTCGAGGAGCGAGGTGTCGGGTGTGGCCATGCAGTCGACCGCCGCCTTGATGGCGTCTTTGATCGGCTGATAGTTGCCCTGGATCTGCTCACCGGCGTCGGTGACGGCGGTGTGGCAGGATCGGTCGAAACCGGGGACCGGCTGCGGGGTGGACTGCAGGTAGCCGGGCTGTGCGACGGGCTCGAGCGGGTAGTCCGCGTTCATGTCCGTCGTGGTGACGCCGATGTGGAAGTCGAGGTTCGTACGGTCCAACTGCTCGATGAAGAGGTTGAAGTTGTTCCGCAGAATCGACTGCTCCTGGCACATCGAGCCGGAGTTGTCGATGACCCAGAGCATGTCGAGCTTGGTCGAGCCGTCGACCGATGTCGTCTGGATGTATTCGACGGCGCCCGTCGACCGATTGAAGGTCACCGGGTGCTTGTTACAAGCCGCGAGCGTGCACGCTGCACTGGCCAATACCGCCAGACCGGCGCCGAGACGCGCAACAGAACGAAGACGTTGCATATGCTTCACCAGAGATGGGCTTTGTGATCCATAGAACCTAAAGGTGGACCTTAGTCGAAAGCCACCCCAGTGTCCACTGAGGCGGGGGGCGATCTCAGCCCCTAAACAGGGGCGCGTCGCAAGGTCCGGTGCAGAAAGAAGAGGAAGACCGGGCCCCCCACGAAGGCGGTCATGACGCCCACCGGGAGGGCGGCCGCGAAGACGCCGAACGCGGCCCTCGCGACGAGGTCGGCCAGCACGACGAACGCCCCGCCGACGAGGGCCGAGGCGGGGAGGAGCAAACGGTGGTCGGGGCCGAGCGCCAGCCGAACGCCGTGGGGGACGACGAGCCCGACGAACCCGATCAATCCGGTGTAGGCGACCGAGACGGCGACCCCGAGGGACGCGGCGAGGACGAGATTGCGTTGGGTGCGGCGGACGTCGACGCCGAGGCTTCGCGCCTCCGCGTCGCCGAGGCTGAGGACGTTGAGGTCGCGGGCGTGCCAGCAGATGCCGACGACGCAGGCGACGACGGCGACGGCGACGAGCGCGATCTGAGAGGGTGCGACCCCCTCCACGTCGAGGGAACCGACGAGGTAGAAGAGGAGTTCGTGCGCTTTCTGCGGGGAGAGGATCGTACGGATGAAGGTGATGATCGCGCCGGCGAACGCGTTGAAGATCACGCCGCTCAGGAGCAGGACGTAGGCGCCCGTACGGCCGCCGGGGGTCCACGAGCCGACGAGGGCGATGACGGCGATCGCGCCGAGGGCGCCGGCGAACGACGCCACGGCGACGGGGACACCTGCGAGGACGCCGAACGACGCGCCGAAAGCCACGACGAGCGTGCCTCCTAGTGCCGCTCCCCCCGATACCCCCAGGATGTAGGGATCGGCGAGGGGGTTCCGCAGGATCGCCTGGAACACCGCTCCGCTGCAGGCGAGGGCGGCGCCGACGAGGAGGCCGAACAGCACGCGCGGCAGGCGGGCCTCGACGAGGATGAGGCGTTGGTTCGCGTCGAGGCCGTCTCCGAGGGCGGCGAGGATCTGGAGGGGTCCCCACCCGCTGGAACCCCAGCCGAGTCCGGCGAGGGCGGCGAGGACGACGATCGCGGCGCACACCGCCATGGCGCCGAGCCAACGCCCGGGCGTCAGGGCGGCTCGCGCGGTCATCGCGTCACCTCGCCGATGTGGGCTTCGAAGGTGTCGAGGGCCTTGCCGAGCCGCGGCCCGGGGCGCATCAAGGCGGGGTCGATGCGTGCGACGGGGGGGTCGCCGGGGATCGCGACGGCCCGCTTCGGCTCGAACGAGGTGTCGATGACGAGATCGGGCGCGAGGGACGCGAGCTTCTCGGCGTCGAGCGAGGGGTAGTCGGAGTCGACGTCGGCGAGGACGTTCTGGCCACCGGCGATGCGGATCATCTCATCGGCAAAGGTGCCGGGACCTGCTCCGATCCACGGCTCGCGGCCGAACAGCACGAGGACCCGAGGACGCGGGCCGCTCGGGCGTTCTCGCCGACGGCTCTCGAGCTCGGCGGCGATCTTCTCGGCCTCGTCGGGGCGCCCGACGGCCGAGCCGATGGCAGCGATCGCCCCGATGACGTCGTCGAAGGTCTCGACAGGGACGAAGAGGGTCTGCACGTCCGAATGCGCGAGGGTACGCTGCAGTGACGACGACGTCTGGCTGTCGACGCCGACGACCAGGGTCGGGCGCAGCGAGAGGACCTTCTCGACGTCGACGTCGGTCAGCCCGCCAATTCGCTCGCGTTTGGTCGCTTCGGGAGGGAAGTCGCAAAAACGGGTGACACCGACGACCTGGTCGCCGACGCCCAGCGCGAAGAGGGTCTCGGTGGTGCTGGGGGCGACGGAGACGATGCGAGGTTCGGGGGACGGCGTCGGCGAGGGTCCCGGTTTCTCGCATCCGACGAGCGTGAGGAGGACGACGAGGAGGAGCGCCACGCGCAACAAACCGGACGTCATATTTGAGGAAGCGGCTGCTGATGATACAATGCAGGCAGCTCTATTTGCGGACGAGAACACGTCAACTCTGTTAGAGGCGGGAGCCCCGAATGGCAAGAGATCAACTCGATCCGGGCGCGATCGATGCGCTCATCAACGAGCTCGAGACCAAAATGGCTCGGCTCCGATCGATCTACGAACAGTACTTCATGGGGATCGAGCGGATGCCGCCGTCGACGCTTCGGAAGGACGTCGTGCGCCTGATCCACAACCTGGAGAACGCCTACATTCGGAACACGGCGACGAAGTTCAAAGTCCGCAGCCTCGTCCAGCGTTTCAACTCGTACAAAGCGTACTGGAACCGGGTGGAGCGGCAGATCGAAGAGGGGACGTACAAACGGGACATCAATCGCGCGCAGCGGAACACGAAGCGACGCGAGCGTCGTGATGACCGATCGGAGCGCAACGACGACGGCATCGTCGACATCGACATGGACGACATCGAAGCGCTGGGGGATCTGCAGGCGGAGATGGAGAACATGCTCTCGTCGGGGGAGTTCGACCGCCGCACGAGCGAACCGCCGGCGCCGGGCTCCGAGCTGAGCGCCGAGGAGCGCGAGCGCCGCAAGGCCCAGAAGCTCGCCGAGATTCGAGCCCAGCTCGCCGGGGGCGGAGACGTGAAGACGAGCAATCCGCAACCGACACCACCGGCAGCGTCGACCCCCGCGACGCGCGGCGCTCCGGTCTCGACGGGCGCCCGCGCGCAGCGCGCGAGCCTGAGCGACATCAAAGCGAAGATGGCTCAGCGGGGCGCGGCCCCGGCCTCGTCGTCGGCGGGGAGCGGCAACAACGACGAAGCCCGCCGGGTCTACAACCAACTGATCGAGGCGAAGCAGCGTTGCAACGAGTCGACCAAGGGCCTCACGTACGAAGCGGTCTCGAAGTCGATGTCGAAGCAGCGCGAGCAGTTGCGCAACAAGCGAGGCGCGTCGGACGTGGAGTTCAAGGTCGTGATCAAGGACGGCCGCGCGTTCCTCAAGCCCGAAACGAAGTAGACCTCCTCTGTGCTCGAAGCACGAGAACTCTCCCATTCCTACGCGGGCCAGACGGTCTTGCGCGAGTTTTCGCTGGCGCTACCGCCCGGCCGTTCCGTCGCGATCGTCGGGCCGAACGGCGCCGGCAAGACGACCGCTCTGCGCTGCCTGTCGGGGGTGCTGACCCCCGAGCGCGGTGAAGTGACGCTGGGCGGCCGGCCGATCGGGGACCTGAACCCTCGCGAGGTGGCGCGGAGCTTGTCGGTGGTTCCGCAGGCCGCCCCACCCGTCTTCGCGTTCACGGTCATGGAATTCGTGCTGATGGGGCTGCACGCGCAGCTCGGCCGATTCGCGCTCGAGAGTGAGGAGCACCGCGGCGCGGCACGTCGCGCGCTCGAGCGCGTGCGGGTCGCCGAGCTCGCCCACCGTCGCCTCGACGAGCTGTCGGGCGGGGAACGGCAGCGGGTCGTGATCGCCCGAACGCTTCTCTCCGACGCGAAGATCTGGCTCCTCGACGAGCCGACCAACAACCTCGACCTGTCTCACCAGGTCGGGGTGCTCGATGCGGTCGCGGAACATTGCGATGGGGGCGGAAGCGCCGTGGCGATCCTGCACGATCTCGACCACGCAGCGCGGTCGTTTCACGAGGTCGTCGTGATGCACCACGGAGCAGTGGTTGCGCACGGCCCTCCCGAGGATGCGCTCGACTCCGAGTTGCTCAGCGAGGTGTTCGGGGTTTCGCTGCGACGCCTCAGCGCCGACGGGCGCAGCGCCTGGGTCGTCGGCTGAGGGCGAGCCCGGTAGAGATTCTTCTCGACTCCAATCTCTCGGGCTCCGCGGCCCGCAAGACGATGCTCAAGGGCGCACGACCCTGGCGATGAAGAGAATCGCGCCGGTGGGGACGTCGCGCACGACGATGAGGAAGGGACGGTCCGCGCGAAACTCGACGGGCTGACTTCCCCCGCCCGAACCGAGGGCGCCCATGATCGCGGCGGAGCCCGCCGCGGCGACGGTTCCCTCTTCGTCGATCTCCATCGTCGCGTTGTGGACCATGCTGTTGACGTAGAGAGTTTCGGGTGCCGAGGAGAGCCGTCCGAGCTGAGCCGTCTCGGCGTCGAAGAGCCGGCGGACGCCGAGCGCCCCCATCGCGGTCGGGAAGTCGAGCTCGGAGCCGATGGAAAACCGCGGGAGGTGGATCGCGACGTCGGTGTGTTCCATCTGCTGGACGATCCATTCGTAGTAACGAACGTCGAGCCCCTGGGCGAAGGCGTCCGCGTCACCGGACTGCGGGACGAGGACGATCGCCTCGACGTCGCCACCGACGTACGGGAGAGCGACGGCGTGGACCTTGTCGTTCGCGAAATGACGGACGTGCTGTGTCCCGCGCATCGTCGGAACTTCGACGCTTCCGTCGGGCGTTTCGAACGCAAGGAGAGTCGTCGACGCAGGATGGAATCGGTCGTCCCACGCCGCGTCGAAGTAGGTCGCGTTCGCGACGACCAGGCGAGTGCTCTGGTCGATGGCGCGTGGCGGGACGACGTCGACGATGCGACCGGCCGTGGCGTCGTCGAAGAACTTCGAGATCTTCGCGTGGGTCTCGGGGACCGCGTCGAAGTCGACCGTCTCGATCTGGGCGAGGTGTTCGCGTTCGGCGACGCGGCGGAACGCCGGAAGAATCGCGGTTTTCGGGCTGTGCCAGATCCCGTTGATCGCCCGGATTCGGAAGCCGCGCTCGTGATCCTCGTTCTGCTCGCGCAGTCGCAGTTGGTCGTGCAGACGCCTGAACTGGTCGTGCATGTCGCCCTCTTTCCCGCGCAGATGGAGGGCCGTGCGTAGCTCGGCGCTGGTCTCCGCTTCGGTCCCGGCCAACACGAGGGTCAGCATCGACGCAGCCCCGTAGGGGGACATGACCATGTTGCCGTCGGGGACGACTTTGAGGAGGTCGAAGGCGAACTCGTTGGTGGCGGTGACGAGGGGGACGACACCGGTGTTGACGGTTTCCTCTTCGGCGCGCTTTCCGGCGACGGCGTCGTCGCGATCGACGGGCCCATCCGAGACCGTGTCCTCCGTCGTCGAGGGCGACGCGGTGGGGGCGGACTCCTTCTGCTGGCTTGCACAGGAAGCGACGAAGGCGAGGATGCAGCAGAGTGTGATTTTACGAACCATGGTGGTCCTTGGAACGCGGGAGGAGTGCTTCGGATCTAAATTAGCCGGATTTGGTGACGCCCCACAACGCGTCGACGAACCAGCCCCGCCGGTCACGGTACTCTTCGACGACGCGGAAACCGGTCGAGTCGGCGAGGTCGGTGACGTCGGTCGGGAGGTATTTGTAGGAGAACTCGGTGTGGATCGGCTCCCACGGTTCGAACTGGAACTCCTGCGAGAGCGCGTCGATGCCGACGGTCTGCTTGCTCAGGCTCACGAGGTAGCTCTCCATCGCCCCGGAGAAGACGTTGTAGGTGCCGAAATGGCGCCACTGTTCGACGTCGAAGTTGGCCCCGAGCTCGCGGTTGATGCGGCTGAGCAGGTTCAGGTTGAACGCCGACGTGATGCCGGTGGGGTCGTTGTAGGCGGAGAGGAGGAGATCGATGTCCTTCTTGAGGTCGAAGCCGATCAGCACGTAATCGTCGGCGGCGAGGACCGTCCAGAGGCGGCGGAGGAACGCGCGTGCCTGGGATTTGTTGAAGTTCCCGATGTTCGAGCCGAGGAAGAGGACCAGCTTCGGGCGGATCTGTTCGGCCGCGCCGAGCCAGTGGAGTCCGTCGGTATACTCGGAGACGAGGCCGTGGATCTCGAGGTCGGGGAGGTCCTTCCCCATTCGGTTCACGACGACCTCGATCGCCTGCTCGGAGATGTCGATCGGGACGTAGCGGACGTCGACACCGGCGCGGACCAGCGGCTCGAGCAGGAGCTGTGTCTTTCGGCCGTCGCCGGCGCCGAGGTCGACGACGTCGAACGGCCCGTCGAAGCGTGAGACCATCGATTCGCCGTGGGTCTCGAGGATCTCGCGCTCGCAATCGGTGAGATAGTACTGCGGGATGTCCATGATCCTTGCGAAGAGCTCGCTACCGCGATCGTCATAGAACCAGCGGGCGTTGAGGCGTTTGGGCCTCTCGGAGAGGCCCTCGAGGACGTCGAGGGCGAACTCGCGCTTCTCGTCGCGGAGGGCACCGGTCTTGGTGGCGTCGAGAATTTCCCAGGTGGCTGGCATGTCGGTGCTCCATGGTGGTCGCGGTCAAGGTACGGCGTGTGAACCGGATTCGCCAAGATGGTATCGCGATCGGACCTGGTGGACGATCCGCGGGCCATGCCCGCGCCAACGAGGGCCGGCGCTGCGCGCCGGGAG
>CAYPJU010000028.1:0-71660 GCA_964411125.1 uncultured Bradymonadales bacterium
TGACTGCTGTTTGCCTTGAAATGTGCGGATGGAGGTTTCATGATGGCGACGACCCTCTCGGTCACGGAACCGCACGGAACAAGGATGTCGACCCCCATCAACAAAGTCGTCGCTGTCGCCAACCAGAAGGGGGGCGTCGGTAAGACGACGACGGCGGTGAACCTCGCTGCGTGCCTCGCGGACGCGGGGTGTCGTGTGCTCTTGATCGACATGGATCCCCAGGGGAACGCGACGAGCGGGCTCGGGGTCGATCGCGACGAACTGGACGTGTCGATCTACGACGTTTTGGTCGGTGACGTGTCGTTGGAAGAGGCGCTGACGGGTACGGAGCACGATACGCTGTGGGTCGTGGGGAGCACGACGGATCTGGCGGCCGCCGAGATCGAGCTGGTCGAACACGAGGCTCGAGAGTTCCGACTTCGGGAAGCGTTCGGGGAGATGAGCCTCGAGTTCGACTTCGTCATCCTCGATTGCCCTCCGAGCCTGGGGCTGGTGACGGTGAATGCGCTCGTCGCGGCGTCGACGGTGCTGGTGCCGGTACAGACCGAGTACTATGCGCTCGAGGGGATGGGACACCTGTTGAAAACCATTCAGTTGGTTCACCGTCACCTCAATCCGTCTCTGCAGGTCGAGGGCATTCTCCTGACAATGTTCGACGCCAGGACGAACCTCGCGTCGCAGGTGGTGGACGAAGTCAGCAGTCACTTTGGCGACCTGGTGTTCCGAACGATCATCCCGCGAAACGTGCGGCTGAGCGAAGCCCCGTCCCACGGTGAGTCGATCATTCGCTATGACGCGAGGTCGACGGGGGCGAAGTCCTATCGCGAATTCACCGACGAATTCCTCCATCGAAACGAATCTGCCACGGCGTAAGAGACCATGACGAAAGCGACCAGTAAGGCGACGACGAACAAGAAGGCAGGTTCGAGGAAGGCGCTCGGAAAGGGGCTCGGCGCGCTGATCCCATCGGACGACGACTCGCGGCCAGCCAACGGCCTCTTCAGCGCCCCTGTCTCGAAGATTCGACGTGCTCCCGCGCAGCCGCGCCGGGTGTTCGACCCGACGGCGCTCGAAGAGCTCGCGGCGAGTATCCAGCAGTCGGGATTGCTGCAGCCGCTGGTCGTTCGCGAACTAGACGGCGAGTTCGAATTGATCGCTGGCGAGCGGCGGTGGCGTGCGTGTCAGATCGCCGGGATGACCGAGATCCCGGTCGTCGTGCGCGAGATGACGGACGCCGAGGCGTTCGCGACGGCGTTGGTAGAGAACATTCAGCGCGAGGACCTCAACCCGTTGGAAGAGGCTCATGCCTACCAAAAGTTGCTGGACGACTTCGGCTACACGCAGGCTACCGTCGCTACGGCGGTGGGGAAGTCTCGGTCTGCGGTCGCCAATGCCGTGCGCCTTCTGAATCTTCCGACTTCGGTTCAGCAGTACGTGGAGGACGGCAGGCTGAGCGCGGGGCACGCTCGCGCGCTCGCTGCGCTTCCGATGAATGAAGCTGCAGATCTCGCCGAGGTGATGGTCGCTCACGACATGTCGGTCCGCGAGGCGGAGCAGTTGGTGCGGGACTCGAAGGAGCCTCCGAAGGCGCCCGAGAAGAAGCCGAACGCCTCCGCCAGTTTTCGCGACGATGCTCAGGTCCGTCGCGTGACCGACGAATTGATGCAGGCGCTCGGGACCCGGGTGATCGTGAAGGACAAGCACGGCAAAGGCCGTATCGAGATCCACTACTCCGACTACGACGTGCTCCAGGACGTTCTGGATCGCCTGCTCTGATCGACGCCGACCTCGTCGCCGCGAGCCGCCGCCCTCGCCCCGCGCTCTCCCGCCGAACCGAGTTTCGATGGCCGAACCGACGAATCAGCGTCGAGCGAAGACCCGGGACTCGCTGCGTCACCACGTCACCCGGCTGCTGGAGTGGTTCGAAGGGCGCGGGTCGCTCCCCGAACACGACCGCATCTGCATCCTCGACA
Organism: uncultured Bradymonadales bacterium; assembly: GCA_964411125.1. Lineage (GTDB taxonomy): Bacteria > Myxococcota_A > Bradymonadia > Bradymonadales > Bradymonadaceae > JBFIHF01. The sequence goes on from CAYPJU010000028.1 coordinate 1,974, forward strand.
CCACGTCACCCGGCGTCCGTTTCGACGCGCGAGACGGCGGGACGTGGGTAACCCCTTCCGAACTTCCCGCCGTGGACGAACACGAAGCTCGCTTCGCGGAGTTGATGTCGGAGGATCCCCCCTGGCTGAACCTGTCGCTCTATGGCGCGCACGAAGGGGCGCTCGTGGTCGGGATCGAGGCCCCGGCAGATCGACGCGAGGCGTGGGTCGGGCAGACGACGGTCAATCTCTCCGGTCCGCCGACAGCCCGAGACGGCTCCGTCGACTGGGAGATGAGGCTCGTCCGAGCCCAGAACACCTGAGGCCGGGTCCGGCCCCGGCGCTCAGACCGGGCGCACGCCGTCCTTTCGCCACGGGCGCTCGATGGTTTTCCGCTTCGACAGTTCGAGCCCGGCGGCGATGTAGTCCCGGGTTTCGCGAGGGTCGATGATCTCGTCGATGTAGCCCTTGCCCGCGACCTTATAGATGTCGATGAACGGCCGGAGGCCGTCGACCATCTGCTGCTTCAGTTCTTCGGCGTCCGGGTTCCCCTCGAGCATGCGGCGGGCGAAGATGTTCACCATCCCCTCGGGCCCCATCACAGAGATCTCGGCGGTAGGCCATGCGACGATGAGGTCGGGCTCGTAGGCCTTGCCACACATGACATAGTAGCCGGCGCCGTAGCATTTTCGGACGAGCACCGTGATTTTGGGGACGGTCGCCTTCGCCACTTCGTAGAGCATCTTTGCTCCGTGGCGGATGATCCCGGCCTGCTCGACCTTGGACCCGATGATGAATCCCGGGACGTCCTGGAAGAAGACGAGCGGGATGTTGAACGAGTCGCAGAGGTTGATGAACCGCGCCGCCTTGTCGGCAGAGTCGTTGTCGAGGATCCCCCCCTTGTGCATCGGATTGTTTGCCACGACGCCCACCGACTGACCGTGAACTCGAGCGAGGCACGTCACGATGTTTCTGGCGAAGTGCGGCTTCATTTCGAAGACGCTGTCAGCGTCGAGCACGTACTTCAGGAGCGTCTTCATGTCATAGGCCCGACGCGAGGACTCGGGGAGGACGTCGAGCAATTTCTCGCGGTACTTACCGCCGGGTTCGTCGCGAGCGTCGTCTCCCTGGTAGTCCCGCGCGGCCGGCCGCTCGGTGCAGTTGGACGGGAAGTACGAGAGGTAGGCGCGGATCGCCGCGAGGCATTCCTCGTCGGAGGCGTACATCTGGTCGGCGACACCCGACTGCGTGTTGTGGACCTGGGCACCACCGAGGGATTGCTCGTCGATGTCCTCGCCGACCGCTGCTTTCACGAGCGGGGGGCCGCCGAGCGCCATGGAACTGGTGCCGTCGACCATCGGGACGAAGTCGGCGAGCCCGGGGATGTACGCCGTGCCCGCCGCACCGGGTCCGACCATGGCCGCGACCTGGGGGACGACGCCCGACATCGTGACCTGCTCGCGGAAGAGATACCCGCTCAGCGCGAAGTTCGATATCGCCTCGCCGTCGATCCCGCCCCCACCGTGGACCCGGGCGCCCGCCGAGTCGATGAGCCATACCATCGGGACGCGATGTTTCAGCGCGAACTCGCGACAGCGCGTGACCTTGCGTTCGCTGACGTCGCCGATCGAGCCTCCCAGGACGGTGAAGTCGTAGGCGGCGGCGACGACGGTGCGTCCCTCGACCTTGCCCCAGCCGGCAATCACACCGTCTGCGGGGCTTCGGACCTCGTCCATGGGGACGGGCTGTCCGTTGGCGTGGAAGAACGCGTGGGTACCGAACTCGGTGAAGGTGCCTTCGTCGAAGAGGGTGTCGATGCGCTGTCGCGCATCGAGCTTGCCGCGCTCGTGCTGTCGAGCGACGCGTCGTTCGCCTCCCATCTTCAGCGCGTCTCGACGCTTGGCCTCGAGCTCCTCCACGAGCTTGCGCATCCTTTCGTTTTGCTTCGCCATTCCGCCTCCTGCTGAGGGAGGGACAGTAATGGTCTTGGTAGGAGGTGCGCAAGGCGGACCGCGGCCACCGAGCATCCCTGCGCTCTGGAACCCGTGGGCCGGAGTATGTTCTGAGGTCGCTAGGGTGGGGGCCGCAAGCCGAGCGACGGGGGGTTGTACGTGGAGCGGCTACGCCTGTAGACTTTCCGGGAGGTCCGAAGTGGAACAGGAGAAGCGGCGGCAGATCGGAATCATGTGGTGGGGGCTCATGGTTCCAGGCGTGATCCTCTGCCTGGGGCTGCGAGGCTGGGTGCTGAACATGGCCTTTTTCGGTCGGGGGGTCGACCCGGTCGCACCTGAATTGCTGGTCCGTTTCGTCGTTGACGCGATGCGGACGACAGCGGGAACCTCGGTCGCCCTCGGGGCTCTAATCATGGCCATGATCGTTGCCATCGACGGTCGTCGAGTCTTTCACTTGACCTGGGTTCTCAGCGCCCTGGTCTTCGTTCTCTTCGCTACCGTCGAAACGGCGGGGGGGCTGTTCGCTGTTCAGACGGGGGCGCCGCTCGATCTCTACGTACTCTGGGCCGCTTTTGCGCCCAGTGTGTGGGCGATGGTTGCGGCGTCTACCCCTACCGTCTTCCACCTGTGTGGGCTGGCTGCGGCTGGAGTCTGCTTTGGTGGGCCTATCTTCTTGATCCTGCGCGGGCCTCCGGAGTGGGTCCCGGGGCTGGGGACGAAAGGATGGTTCGGGGTATCCGCTGCGGCGTTGCTGGTGGCGATGATCCCTCCATTGGGAGGTCCCGACGCTCGGGTGGCGGTAGTCCCCAGTCCAACGATGATGATCTTGAAGGAGGCTGTAAGCGTTCCGTTCCGAGAGAGCCGCGCCGTCGACCGACAGGCGCATACCCGAGCGTCGCTCGTTCCGGTAGGGGACCCCAAAAACGTGGTGATCGTGATTCTGGAATCGACGCGCCACGACGCGACGACCCCTTACAATCCGTCCCTTGGGACCACGCCCAATCTTCAGTCTATCGCCGAAGAAGGGGTCGTCTTCGAGCGCGCATTTACGGTGCTTCCGTCGACCGTCAAGGCGATCGTTGCCACCCTTTGTGGGGTCTACCCGGACCCGACCGTGCGGTTCACCTCGGCTGGCTCGGGACGAATTCCCCAGACGTGCATGCCCGACCTCCTCGAAGCGGTTGGCTATCGGTCCTTCTACATCGAGCCGGTCATCGGCACGTTCCAGTTCAAGAACCAGGTCGTCGTGAACGTCGGCTTCGACGACACCCGCCATCTCGAGGATCTGGAAACCGAGGGCTTCGAAAAGATAAACATCCTCGGCTACGAGGAAGGCATCATGCTCGAACCGATTCGGGAGTTCGTCACGGCGTCCGACGAGCCCTTCATCTTGACTGCTCTGACGCTGGCCTCTCACCACGAATACACAGTTCCGGTCGATCAGATCGGCAACTGGAACGACGACCCGCTGGCGAATCAGTATTTGAGCGCGGTTCACTTCGTCGACCAATTCGTGGGCAGCCTACGCGCTCTTCTCGAGGAAGAGGGCCTCTGGGACGACACCGTCGTCCTCGTACTCGGGGACCACGGTGAGGGTTTTGGCGAACATTATGCAATGGGACACAACGCCGTGCTCTACGAGGAGGGCGTGCGCATTCCGGTGGTGTTGAAAGCGCCCGGGCTTGGTGTGGGCCGGAATCGAAGCGTGGTCACGCAGGTCGATATGTTCCCTACGGTGCTGGCGGCCGCCGGGTGGGGAGTGGAGGGGGGCGAATACGATGGTTCGCCCGTCGGGGAGCTCGATTCCGAGCGCACAGTCCCGCTCTTCTGTCTGTTCGAGCGGCAGTGCATCGGAGCGCTCGAGTGGCCGTACAAGTATATACACAACTTCGGTATTCGGGCAGATGAGCTCTACGACCTGAGTTTGGATCCGCGCGAGAAGACGAACCTGGCGACGTCGAAGCCTGAGCTGGTGGAGCGACTTCGGGCTTTCGCCGCTGCCGAGTACATCAGGGTCAGGACCGCTCACGGAGCTCAGCGAGTCACACCCATCTTGGATTGACCGGGCGGCGTCGGTGATCCGACGACCGGAGGGGTGGGGCGTGGCTCGCGGTACCGCCGATAGGCCCGCTCGATCTTGGGGAGGTGTCGGTCCACCAGGCTCCTCGCCCGCGCCCGGCCTCGCTCGCCGTAGTGCGGCACCATGGCGTCCCCCAGGTGAACCTCGATTTCCTCCAGCGTGGCGCGAGGGTTCTGGCCGACCTTGTTCCAGACGGCGCGCGCGACGGCGGGCCCGGAATTGTAGCCGACGTACATGAGGTAGATGTTTCCACCGAAAGCGCTTCGAAGGCTGTCGACGTAGAGCCCGCCCGCGCGGATCGCCTTGTCGGGGTCGAACCGCGCGTCGGTCATCTCGCACGGGAAGTCGGGGCGGTGCCGTTCGATCGCCGACGGGTCGCCCGACTCGAGGTCCTTCTGCACGTTCGAGGGGATGGAGCAGGCGCCGTCGCGGCAGGAACAGACGTAGATCTGCCCGGTTCCGAAGACGCGCTTGTAGGGTTGGGAGCGGGCGGTTCCGGCGCAGAATTGCATGAGGCCGGAGCAACCGGTGCGGCTGACGGCGTATTGCCGGCCGGCCGACTCGACCCACATGAAGGCCTTGATGTAGGCGAACTTCTCGGCGTCGCCGTCTGCGGTTCGCTCGATGAACGGGTCCCACCGGTCCATGAGCGGCTGGCTGCCGGTCGGAAGCGGCCCGACGATGGGGTCGGAGGGAGGCTCGGGTCCGTCCTCGACGATGGTCTGCTCGAGCACCTCCTCGACCTCTTCCTCGCTCACACCCCCGACGACCACGGGGTCGGCGACCATCCGTCGGTACATGCCGACGACGGAGTCGGCGACGTGGGCGACCGCGGTCCCGTCGAGCAGGTTGGCGGCACGCTCCGCCCACGCGCGTTCGTCGGAGAGCTCGGGGACGAGGGTCGGTTGGATCACGAAGGGGACGAGAAGGGCGGTCACCACGAGCGTGAAGAGGAGCTCGCCGACGTCTCGAACGGCCGGGAGTCGCGCCGTGAGAGACTTGAACGCCTGGACGACGTGGTCGAACGCTCGCTCGATGTACGGCCAGATCTGGCGTGCTGGCGTTCGAAAGAGTCGCCACACCACGATGTGAAGCGGGAGGAAGAGCGCGATTCGAAGCCAGACGGTGTGGACCGGTGACCAGTCGGCCGCGGCCAACCACATCTGCTCCATCGACGTGAAGCCTGCCAGCTCGGCTCCGACTCCGAAGGCGAGGTGGAAGACGAACCCGACGAGGGCGAACGGCAGGACCAGAATGAGAAGATAGGTCGCGAGGATGTCGTAGAGACCCTTCACGACACGAAAGAAAACGCGCAGCAGCTTCACGCCGCACTCCGAACCACAGTTTGTCTCATCATGGGGTTCAACGAGGCAGCGCCCAAAAGGATCTCAAAGACTACGGCCGGGACGATTCGGGTGGCGCCCAGTCTCGGCGGTCGCCGCGGTCTTTGGGCTGTGCGTACTCGATCCGCTCGAGGAAGAATCGCTCGGTCGAGCCTCCCTCGAGTGTACGGGTCTGTTCGGTGGTGCCGTCCTCGAAGAGCCAGTCTTCTGCGGCGACCATCTTGACGACCGTGTTCGGTGCGTCCTTGGCCCTCGCCAGAGAGATGTCGACCGAGAAGTCTCCATCCTTGGTCACGAAGTCGATGCGCTGGGAGGTTCGCATCGATAGCCCCCCCTGGTCGTCGCGCTGGAACCGGATCTGACGGTCTTTCTCCGCGGCCATCGCGCCGCTGTAGGAGATACTGATGCCACGGTGGGCTCGTCGAAGCATCGGCCGCTTTGCGACGAGGCTCTCGGTGGGGTCGATCTTCCCGTCGTTGTTGGAATCGTAGATCGACAGTATTCGGTCGGCCTTGGCGCCCGGTGGCTCGTGGTAGACGAGCTGCATCTCGGCGTGGTTGGTGTGGACACGCATCACGATGTCTCGGCTCTGGCGGTTGCTCTGCGAAACGGCGGGAGCGGCGGGCAGGCAACAGAGGAGGGCGCCGAGTGTGGCAAACGCCACGAACCGGGTTCCTCGTCTGTCGACCGCGAGCCTCATCAGTGTGAATGGCCTCCCCATGCTTCGATCAACACCCTGAGGTCACGAGTTTCACCTCGGGGGCGTTGCAACGGAAGCGTTTGACGTCGTAGCCCCGGAATCTTCTTGGCCGACAGGCGTCGCGGAATCTTCAACTCGTCAGGCGACACGAGGGCGTTCGGGGCTCCACGTTCAATGTAGCGGCCTGCGACGCATTCGTACACCGGTGGGTTCGGAGGGGTGAACTGGCCGTCGCCGTCGGCGACTACCCAGACCGGATTCGTGAACGCGACCGGGGTGATTGGGAAGACGTATTCGACGTCGAGCCCGGGAACGCCGCTCCCGAATCCGAACGCGCCCGCGAGGCTGCCGATGACGTCACTGAAGTTGAACGGGGGGATGTCTTGCGGGCTCATGATCGGAAACATGCTCTTCGATCCTTCGACTTCCAGTACGAACCATGTGTCTTTCGCCACATCGACTTCGTAGCTCGCCTCGAAGGTCCCGTTTTCGTCGAGCTGGATCGGAATCCAGCCCCAGAAGTCGTCGGACTGGTTCGGGTCGAGCCCGCGGACGACCTCGCCATTGCCGACGATGCGCAGCCGGTCGGCGCCGACCCAGTCGGCAGCCCGCACGACGACATCGATGGTGACTCGCCCGGCGGAAATCTGAGATCCGATCGGGTTGCCGTCGACGGTCATGTTGATGAACGGCCCGTTGGACACGATGTTGTGGTGCGAGCGCATCGCGTCGGTGAGCTGCTTCGCCGTGATCGCCTCGACCTCGTCGTGGCCGGTGAAGAAGTAGTTGCGCGGCATCCCCGGCTCGTCCAGGTGGGCACCGTGGCTGTCGGAGTTCCCGGTGGCGGTGTACTTCTTGTACGTGCCATCGGGGCGCGCGTAGTTGAGCAAATTGTACCAGTCGTCGAGTGCGCCGGCCGCGATCGCGGTGTCTTCGTCGCAGAGGACGTTCCATTGGTCCGGGATCATCGCCTGGGTGTACTCGTCCTTCGCGGCCTCGAGCTCGGCGGGGGTGAGAGCCGCGATGTCGGCGCGCACGACGGGCATCTCCTCGGTCGACCGGAACTCGGCGAGCAGGTCGAAGGTCTCGTTCTCGGTCAGGTCGGCGAAGAAAGTGTCTCGGAATCCTTGCCTCACCTCGGTCGGGAGAGCGTCGGGCTCACCGGGCGCAGCATTCTTGTCGAACGGCATGCGGAAGTGCCGCATCTCCTCGGTATGCGGGCCTTGCAGGACCTCGATCACGTCGAAGTCCCAACTGAAGGTCGGGCGATATTGGACCTCGCCGTCGACCTCTACCTTCTCGATGAAGGCGCTGCCGTTCGGGCTGGCGATCGAGTCGGCACTCAGGCCCCCCGGGGCGTTGTTGATCGGCAGCTCCACGGTCGCGTCGAACGGGTCCAGGTTGTGCTGCCCGAAGTATCCGAGGATCGGGGTCCGCGGGTGATTCACCTGAATCACGACCTTCTGTCCTTCGGCTGGAATGCTCCGGAGCTGATCGAAAATCCGCTGGGGTGGAACGTCCTGCCACGAGAACGAGCCGCGATTCATCGACCCCATCTCCCGACGGACGGGGAAGCTGTTGAAGTGCCCAGCCTCGAAGGTCGTCAGCTCGATGCCGACGATCGACTTCAGGAACGGATTGAGCTCGTACCGGAAGAGGTATGGTTCGTAGTCGGTGATGTAGTTGTGGTCGGTCGAGACGACGAGCTCGACCCCCTCACCTGCGATACTGGTGAGCCGGGTTCGATGGTCCAACCCACTGTCGATCGAGCCGAACCCGTGCATGTGAAAGTCGCCCGTGACGTACCCCGTCGTGTCCACGACCCGCGGGAGGGTCCCCTGAATCCGAACGGTGCCGCCGGGAGCGACGTCGATCTCGCGGGTGAAGATCCCGAACTCGGGGCCGCGGCTCAGGTAGGCGGTATACTTCCCCGGTCGGACGTTCAGCTCGATTCCGTCGGCATTCCCGTACTTCATGTCCTCGATGTAGCGACGCGTCGCAGGGTCCTGCGTATCGGGGACGAGGTCGGTTGGCCGCCAGGGCTCGCCGGCAACTTCGTCGACGAGAAACTCTCGATAGTTCGGCGAGGGTCCTTCGAAGTCGTGGGTACCGACGAGGGTGAGTTTGCCGGGCATCGCGACGCCGTCATCCCCCACGATCCGCGCGACGACGGTGCCGGGGGAGGGCGCGACGAGATCGAGATAAGGAGGTGCCGATCCGCCGACTTCGAAGGGGGTCAAATCTGGAAGAGGGCGCCCTTCGCCGGTCGCCCGAGCGCAGTACTTTCCGTCTGGAAGGCGCAGCTCGAAGCGGCCGCCTTCGGCCACGAAGACCTGATTCATGACGTGCGCGTCGGCGCCACAGCCACCCGAGCGCTGCTCGTAGACGAGCACGGAGTCCCCCTCGGCGACGGGCGAGCCAGTCACCTCGTCGGAGACGCGTCCGCGAACGGAGGTGGTGTCGGTCTCACGGATGGACCAGTACTCCTCCATGAGCGATGCCACGTCGCCGTCGCCGATGATGAGGTAGTTGACCCATGAAAACTCGGTCGGGAACTCACCCTGAGCGGTCAGACACGCGTCCCACTGGCTGACGCACTGGTCGACCTTCTCGGGAAACTCGGCTTCGCACACCGTCCTGGGGTCTGCGCCGGCGGAGCAGTGCGCCGGCGCGAGAGCGGGGGGCGCCTGGGCGGAGAAGACGCCGCTGAAGCCCGACGCGTTGAAGAGGAAGAGCATGTCGTCGGGCTTCGCACGTCCTCCATACGAGCCGTCCTGGTCGCGCTGGTAGACGAAGTTGTCGTCCTCGTTGACCTCCGTCATGAAACCGTAGTTCACCCCGTCGTCGTTGGTCGAAGCGACCACCGGCGTCAGGAATCCGGGGAACGCCGGCAGCGCCACCGGCTCGGAGAGTGCTTCGATGAGGCCCTGCTCGATGTCGTAGCCGAGGCCGGGGAGAAAGATCTGGCTGAGCTTCCCGAACCCGAGCACGTGGCCCATCGGGAGTCGAAAGCTCCCGAGGTCGAGACCGAGGAACGATTTCAGCGCGCCGAGGATCACCTGCGGCGGGAACTCGACCTTGCGGTGGGCGATGTTGCGCATCTTCGATTCGATGCGGATATGGCGGGCGCCCGGCTCCAGGATGTAGCGGGTCGAAAACTCGAGGTTCTGTCCGCTGTCGGAGTCGGGGGGCTGCTTGTCGAGGATCTCGCTGACGAGCTCCGACGGCTCCTTGTAAGCGCCGAGCAGGAGCTGGTTGAGGTAGCGGAGCATCGTCACGAACTCGCCGCCCCGGCCGCGTACTTCGATGATCGCCGGGCCACCGTCGCTGCCGTCGGCGACGACCTCGACGTTCTCGGGATCGATCATCTCGAGGAAGAACGCCGGGAACATCTCGCCGAACGAGTCGTTGCCGGACCCGCCGAGCTCGTCGCCGACGTTCGACGCGCGGACGAGGTCCGCGTCGATGAGCGACCCGCCGAATACCCCGCTTCCCCGGTTGTAGGTCTTGTCCTGCACCACGACCCGTACCCGATCGTTCTCGAGCATGTAGTCGCCGACGTCCCCCAGGGCGGTCGGGCCGCCGATGAGCTGCGATCGTTCGCTCACCTCGTACCCGCGCGCGCGGGGCTCGGAGTCCGAGTCGCACGAACCGGTCGCGGCGAGTGCGGTCACCGCGACGGCGACGGCGGCGAAGCCGAGTCGCGGCACGAGGGACGGGGTCGACGTCTGAGTCTTCGTTTCCTGTGGCACGGTCTCTCTCACCAGGTCACCTGTAGAACGGCATCGAAACGATTGTTGGGCAGCGCCAATTCCTCGGACTCTTGCGTGATCGTGTAGTTCAGCATCAGACGAACCGGGTAGGGCGGCAGGTAGTTGAGGCCGAACGTGATGTGCGTCAGCGCGTCCACGTCGTCGGCACGCTCCGCTGGGTCGAAGTAAGCGTAGCGAATCGCGGGTTGGAATCCCAAGAACGGCTCCCGGTACGCGATCTGCGCCTGGTAGGCGAGGGCGCTGGTCTCCGGCGTTCCACCGTCGACGTCGGGTCGCGCGATCGTCTGGCCGATGACGCTGCCGATGACGGAGAGCCCGACGATCTGGAAAGTCGCGTCGGCGGTCCACGCGGTGACGTCTTCATCGATGACGTCGGGAGGGACGCCGAGCGAACGTGGGTTGATGGAGTAAGCGCCACCGATGGCGGCGATGTCGGCCCAATGCAGTGCCAGCCTGCCGAAGCCGGCGAGTTTCTCGTTGTCGTTGAGCGCGCGGTTCGAAGGTTGGCCATTGGTCAGTGCGATGGAGTAGCTCACTCCGGGACCTTCGGCCGAGTTGTCGTCCGAGAGGAAAAACCATCCCGGTGTGCCGACCTCGATCCCCACCTGCCGATCCACGGAGAGCCCCTCGACGTTGCGGCCCTCGACGTCCGAAACCCCTCGGCTGCCTACGGATCGGTTCGCGAACAGCAATCTCGCAGTGGAGAACTGCTCTTCGATGTCGAAGGGGGGCTTGAACTGCCCGGCGGCGATCCCGACGAAATCGAAGGGCCGATAGGCGAGATATGCGTCTCGGAGACGCGTGACGACGACGGCGTTGGCGTCGTTGGCGTCGACGTTTTCGTTGACGGCGCCGTCGAGCTGCAGCTTGAAACCGAGGTCACGCATCGTCCCTTCGAGGGTGAGACGGGCGTTGCCCATCGCGAATCCGTCGTTCCTGCCGAAGGTGCCGGTCGGGTCGTCCTGGATGCCGACGTATCCGACCCGGATGTATCCCCCGATATCGAGCGTCCAAGGATAGTCTTCCCCAAGCGTCCCTCGATTCCACGCGACTCCGACTTGATCCTCGTCGTCGGAGACGAGGTCTCCTTCGTCGACGTCGGGAACGGTGGCGGGTTCGTGATCTGCGACTTCGGCGGGGGCGGTCTTGGCGTCGTCACCGCCGCTGGCGTCACCGGCAGGTCGGACGATGCCCGTAGGGGCGGTGTCGCCGTCGTCGTCGGCCTCCGCGCCGGCCTGGGGCTCTTCGACGTTGGACGCAGCGGGGTCGGCTTCGGCTGCCGGCGGAGCGACTTCCTGGGCAGATGCAGAGAGCGGCGACGCGATGACCGCGGCGGCGAAAGCGAGTCGTATGAGGCGCATGAGGACTGCTCTTGAGCGAAGTTTCGAAAAGTGTTGCGGACTTATACACCACGCCCCAGAGCGAAAAAAGCCCGCTACCTTGCGGTAGCGGGCTAATTCGTTGTCGATCCCCGCGCGGTCAGCGCACACCCATTGGACAGGTCCGCTGCTCCCTCCCGGGCCTGACGGGGTGCCTGCCCTCGGGTCGCGCTGACCGCGCGAGGATCGACGTTTCGGAAGTCGCCTTCCGAAGTTGAGCCTCCGGAGTTTTCACTTCGGAGTGATATGGCGGAGAGGGAGGGATTCGAACCCTCGGTACAGGATAACCTGTACACACGGATTCCAGCCGTGCGCCTTCAACCTCTCGGCCACCTCTCCTTAAGACGTGAGGGTTGAAACGGAGGGGGTGGGATTCGAACCCACGGTACCGCTTAACGGTACACCTGATTTCGAATCAGGCGCCTTCGACCTCTCGGCCACCCCTCCTCACGAATCTACTTCTTCTCCGCCCCGAATCGGCATCGGCTTCGAGCGCCGGCCGCTTCGGATATCTCGAAAGAACTGTGTCAGAACTTCTCCGCACTTTTCTCCGAGGACACCCTCGGTGACCGCCACCTCGTGATTCAGGCGGGGATCTTCCACCAGCGCGTAGAGACTGCGTACTGCGCCTGCCTTGGGGTCGCGAGCTCCGTAGACCACGCGTCCGAGTCGGGCGTTGACCATCGTCCCTGCGCACATCGGGCAAGGCTCCAGTGTCACGTACGTCGTGCAGCCGACGAGCCGCCAACTGCCCAGATGCTCTGCGGCGTTCCGCATCGCGAGAAGTTCGGCATGGGCCGTCGGATCCTGCCACGTTTCGCGGCGATTGAAGCCGCGACCAATCACCTCGCCGTTCGGATCCACCACCACGGCTCCGATGGGGACTTCCCCGACCTCGGCCGCTCTGGCAGCTTCGTCCAGCGCGAGTTGCATGTAACGTTCGTCCGACATGCCATACCCAAAAAGCGCACCCGGAAGGACTCGAACCTCCAACCTTCGGTTCCGTAGACCGACGCTCTATCCAGTTGAGCTACGGGTGCAAGCGGAGAAGGAGGGATTCGAACCCTCGATAGGGGATTAACCCTATACTCCCTTAGCAGGGGAGCGCCTTCAGCCTCTCGGCCACTTCTCCAGATTCGTTCGGTGCGTTCGAGATCGGACTCTCGATCGCACTTGAACCTGCTCTCCAACTGTCAAAGAACCGGCCCCTATTCCAACGGAGGGGGTGGGATTCGAACCCACGAAGCTTTGCAGCTTGCCGGTTTTCAAGACCGGTGCCTTCAACCACTCGGCCACCCCTCCCAGTCCCGTCTGCAATTTTCGGGGACGTGTCGGGAGGGGGAAGTGTATCGATAGCGGCCCGTCCGTCAAGCCTCATGTTCGTGGTTTTCTGCATCGGAGGATCCTCACCATCGAGCCGGCTATCGGCCCCTGTTCATGGGCTCTCGAGGCAATCTGGTCCTGTCGCGGGGCGCTCCCGGTGGTGAAGAAATGTAAATCTGGGTGGTTTCAGAAACCCTCCCGGGTGGAACGGTCGCTCCGATACGCCGCGATTACCATCTCAGTCCGTCTTTCGCCGCTTCGCCTTCGCAGCCCTCTGCTTCGTTTCCATCTCGCGCTTCTTTGCCTTTGCCTGCGCGCCCGAGAGATTCTTTCGCGCCGCCTTCTCTCCGACGACCTCCGGATCGTAGAGCGTCCCTCGGAGCGCCCGTTCGTTGGTGCGCAGCTCCTCGAGCTTCGTGTTCGCCAGGTATCGCAGGAGCTGCGCCACGTCGGGCTCGTCACGGACGAGGTTCTTGGTGCCGGGCCAGTCGTCGCGCCAGCGCCAGAGATACTCGCGTTCTCCGACGCGATCGATCTCGAGGTACCAGTCGTCGACGCGGACGCTGAAGCGCCGGTACGGGTCGATCCCCTCACGAAACTTCTCGGGGACGTAGAGGAGCGCGTACTGAACCTGACGCTTCGGCTTCTTTCCTTCGTAGAGAGCCGGGACGAGCGACTCTCCGACCCACCCCTTCCGCCGTTTCGCGCCGGCGAGGTCGGCGACCGTGGGAGCGATGTCGAGGTGGCTCGCGAGCCCCCCGACTCGCCGCCCGTCGGCGGCGGGCGCCTTGATGACGAGCGGGACGGAGACGACCGGGCTTCTCAGGTCGTACCCGTGGTGCTTCTTGTCATGGAACTCGTCGAACGCCTCGCCGTGGTCGGCCGTGAAGACGACGACGTATTCGTCGGGGTCGAACGACTTCTGCAGCGCGTCGAAGAGCCTGCCCCAGTGGCGGTCGGCAAACTCGAGCTCGCTGTCGAAGACGTCTGCCTTCGTGTCTCCGAACTTCGTCCCGCCGTCGGGCATCTCGAACGGGTGGTGATGATCGTAGTAGTGGACCCAGAGAAACGTGGGCTTCGGTCGACCCTTAGCCGCTTCGAGTTGAGCGATGGCGCGGTCCGTCACCTCCGGGGCGGTGTGACGTTTGTCCTTCGCGAGCTTGAGCGCGTCGTTGTCGAGCTCGGCGAAGCCGGTGGAAGGACCGCCCCGCCAGCGTCGCGTGAAGTAGTCGTCCGAGGCTACGCGGACGGTGTGGTAACCAGCCGAGCGCAGGGTCGTGGAGAGGGTCGGGGCGCTGGCGCTCCAGTCGTAGGGCTGCCCTCCGACGGGCTCCATCGGGAGTAGCGCGTTGTAGACGCCGGCCAGGACACCGGGCAGGGCGGTCCGGGTGCTCGGTCCGACCGCGAACGCATGCTCGAAGACGACCGCGTCGCGGGCGAACTTCGCCAGGTTGGGGGTCGTGTCTCGATCGTCGCGTCCCAGCGACGTTCGGTCCATCGAGAGCGAATCGGTCGTAACCAAGATGACGTGCGGGCGCCCCAGGACCTGCTTCGGCTTGCCGAACGACTGCGGGAACTCGGCATAGTCACGGTCGGGGACGAGATCGGAGCCCGAACAGTCTTCGTCGATCCCGTTGTCGATCTTTTCGGCGGCTCCAGGGTGGATCGCAGGGTCGTCGGGCGCGCAGTCCCGTCCCCCGAGGATCGACAGCGAACCGTCTTCGTCCCGGTCGAGCGCGGGAGCGATGCGCTTGAAGACCAGACTCGAGACGACCGAGTCCTCCACGAAAACCATGCGGTTGTAGCCTTGGGAGCCGGGCATCCAGACCGTGCCGACGAGGGCGGCCACGAGGGCCGCGACGATGACGAGGGCGGTTACGGCCCCCACCCGCCACGTGCGGATCGAACCCAACGCGGCGAGCCATCCGATCGCCGCCCCCAAGACCGCGACAGGCAAGTCCCACGGCACCTGCTCTCCAAAGCTCGTGCGGGCGAAGAGGAGCCCGCCGAGGAGTGCGGCGGCGATCGCCACGACAAAGACCGAAGCCGGCGCAATCACCGCACGGGGCGCGCGCCGGCTGGCGGCGACGAGCGCCACGGAGCCCAGCCTACGGACAATGACGAACGCCACGGCCGCGGCTGGAAGCAATCCGAGCTGGGTCACGACGAGGAGGAGGAGGGCGTTCTCGGGTCGTGCGACGGCGCTCAGGTAGAGCCGGCCGATCGCGACCGATCCTCCGGCCACCCCGGCGAGTGCGACACCGACCGCGAGGAGGGTCGCTGTGCGTCGGGCGAGGCTCTCAGGGTCGTCCGCCCAGGTCCACTCCAACGCCCGACGCGCGTTGGTCGCGAGGGTGGCATCCATGAACCCCATCGTCACGAGCGCGGCATGAGTGCCGGCGAGCGCGAGCGCGGCGAGCAGTAGCGGGAAGGCGAGAAACCCGACGTGGGCGATTACGGCGTAGAGCCCCAGGTCGGAAGAGGTTGCGGTGAGGTACAGTCCCTGGAGCGCGCCGCCGGCGAGCACCGAAAACAGGGCGGCCGCCGAGACGACGAAGCCCCATCGCGCGGGACGTTCGCCCGCCCCGTCGACCGATGGGTCAGCCACGGCAACTCCGGCGAACCGTGTGCTGAAGCCGGGACGGTGCCGGCAGGCAGCAGGTCGTGCGACGCGTGATCAATACCCGCGGTCCTCCATCTCGGAGCCGATTTCGTCGTCGTCGGCGCTACCGGCGAGTTCGATCGGCTTCACCTCGACGTCGAGCTTGCGGGAAGCGATCCGCTCGCGGATCTCTTCGACGAGGTCGTCGACGGCGATCTCGCCCCGGCGCCCCTCCGAATAAGTCCGCAGAGCGACCGTTCCCTTCTCGGCTTCTTTGCCACCGACGACGAGCATGTACGGGATCTTCTGAGTCTCGTGCTCGCGGATCTTGTAACCCATTTTCTCGGAGCGGTCGTCGACCTCCACCCGGACTTTCGCGGCGCGAAGCTTCTTGCCGATTTCCCAGGCGTAGTCGTTCTGCTCGTCGGTGATCGGGATGATCACCGCTTGAGTCGGGGCGAGCCAGGTCGGGAAGGCGCCGGCGAAGTGTTCGATGAGGATTGCGAAGAAGCGCTCGAGCGATCCGGAAATAGCGCGGTGGATGACCACCGGGGTCTTCTCGGAGTTGTCGGACGCGGTGTAGGTGAGCTCGAAGCGCTGCGGGAGCTGGAAATCGAGCTGAATGGTCCCGCACTGCCACGATCGGCCGAGGCAGTCGCGCACCTGGATGTCGATCTTCGGTCCGTAAAAGGCGCCGTCCCCCTCGTGGATGCGATACGGCACGCCGCGGTCGTCGAGCGCCTGTTTGAGCATCGCCTCGGCTTCGTCCCACAGCGCGATCTCACCCATGAAGTCTTCGGGGCGGGTCGACAGCTCGAGCTCGTAGTTCAACCCGAGCATGTCGTAGGTCTGATCGATCATCTTCATCAGCGTCACGACCTCGTCGAAGATCTGGTCGTGGGTGCAGAAGATGTGCGCATCGTCCTGGCAAAACTGCCGGACCCGGGTCGCGCCCGAGAGCGCGCCGGCGAGCTCGTTTCGGTGGAGCTGGCCGAACTCCGCGACGCGGAGCGGAAGCTCACGGTACGAGCGCTTCTTCGAGGCGAAGAAGAGCATCGTGTCTGGACAGTTCATCGGCTTGAGGCAGAAGGTCTGTTCGTTCTGCTCGAAGTTGAACGTGTGCTCGCGGTAGTGCTCCCAGTGGCCGGAGGTCTCGAACAGCTCCTTGTTGTAGAGGAGGGGGTTCGAGATCTCGATGTAGTCGTTTTCCTCTTCGATCTCGCGGAAGTAGTCCTGCAACTGGCGGTAGCAGGCCCACCCCTTCGGTTTCCAGAAGATCGCTCCGGGGGCTAGTCGGTCGAAGGAGAGGAGCTCCAGCTCGCGCCCCAGGCGCCGGTGGTCGCGGCGCTTCGCCTCCTCGAGGACGTGCAGGTGCTGCTCGAGCTGGTCTTTGGTCCTCCACGCGGTCCCGTAGATCCGCTGGAGCATCGGCTGGTTCTCGTCCCCTTTCCAGTAGGCGCCCGCGACCTTCATCAATTTGAAGTTCTTGCACTTCTTCGAGTAGTTGACGTGCGGACCGGCGCACAGGTCGGTGAACGGGCCATTCTTGTAGATGGAGACGTTCTCGTCCTCGATACGGTCGATCAGTTCCAGCTTGTAGGGCTGATCGGCGAAGAACTCGCGCGCTTCGTCCTTGGTCCACTCCGAACGCTCGAACTTTTCGTTCGCCTTGATGTGCGCGGCCATCCGCTCTTCGATCTCTTCGAAGTCGTCGGTGGAGATGGGGCGGGGGAGTTCGAAGTCGTAATAGAACCCGTCTTTGATCGGCGGGCCGATCGCGAGCTTCGCGTCGGGAAACATCTCCAGGATGGCGGTCGCCATCAGATGAGACGCCGAGTGGCGAATTCGGTAGAGCTGTTCGGCTTCGGCTTCCTGGTTCTCGTCAGACATCGTCGGCTCCGTTCTGGCGCACTACGCCATAGTCCAACCCACCAGAGTTCGTCCAGCCCGGCGATCGCGGGCTGGTGGGTGAAGACTCGCGATCGACGGCTCTACTTCTGGGGCGTCGTCTCTTTCTGGAGCTCGGCTTCGACGGCGGCTGCGAGCTCGCCGGCGGTGGTCTGGCCGAGGAAGCGACGCCCGTTGATGTAGAACGTGGGGGTGCCGGTGAGTCCGGCCTTGTCGCCCTCGTTTCGGTCGTCGGTAACGTAGGTCGCGACCTCGGGGCTCTCCATGTCGGCCTTGAATTTCTTCATGTTGAGGCCGATCTGGCGAGCGAGCGCGTCGATCTTCTCGGGGCTCAGCGAGCGCTGGTTTTCGAACATCAGGTCGTGCATCTGCCAGAACTTACCCTGTCGATGCGCCGCCGCGGCGGCAGCGGCCGCGATCTGGGACATCGGGTTCGCGGAGAGCGGGTAGGTCTTGAAGTAGACGACGACTTTGTCGGGATACTCCTCGTGCAGCGCCTTGACGATCTTGGTCGCCTCGCGGCAATGCGGACAGAGGAAGTCGGCGAATTCCACGATCTCGACGGGCGCGCCAATCTTTCCTTTGGACGGTCGGTCGTCGGTCGTGAATTCGTGGGTCTTCTTCGAGTTTTCGACGAACTTGGCGACCTCGTCGAGGATGTCGGTCTCGCTGTAGGCGGCCTTCACCATCGATCCGGTCATAGCCATCACTTGCTCGGCGAGCGCGCAGCGATCGTCGCGGTCCTGCAGACACTCGTGCAGTGAGCTGGTCGCTTCGGGGCACGGGCAGAGCTCGGCTTTGGTGACCCGTTGGATCTTCGCCCGTTCCTTGTCGTCGAATACCTCGAGCGGAAAGTCGGGGTAAGCGTCGACGGCGAGGACGTCGCCCGCGGCAGCCCCCTTCTTCGCCTCGTCACCTTCCTTTTTTTCGGCAGCGGTCGCGCTCGGCTTCTCGTCCTTGTCGACGGCTTCGCTCGACGAGCTGTTGCAGTTGCCCGCTGCGAGGAGCAGACACGCAGGGACGAGCGCGATCGACATCCAGCGCTTCAACGTTTCTCTTTGGTCCGCCACTTCTTTTCGCTCCGTGCTGAGGCGCGGGTATTGAACGAGATCGCGTCGATGGCGTCAAGCGCGACACGACCACAACCGGCCCGAGCCGGGGTTTCTTCCGAAGTCGGACGGGGAGACTGCTGTCTTCGCCGTGCACGGCGCGGGGGCAGCTCCGTCAGCGAGCGCCGTTTCGAATCCACGTCTCCACGACGAGCGTCTCTTCGACCGTGAGCGCAGTTGCCCCCGACCACGGCGGCGGCTGCACGGTGAATCGGCGAAGAGGGTAGTCGTGGAGGATCTTGCGCATCAGGTAGGACTCGTCCGGATCGAACGGGGTGACGAGCGGAATCCCCGTCTGTTCCGACGGTCGCCCGATCATCGAGTCGCGGGTGAGAGGGTCGAGTGCCCACTGCGGGTCGGAATGGCAACTGCGGCATTTGGCTTCGAAGATCGCGTCCACGCGATCCCAGCCGGCCGAGGGGAGGGCGAGCCCCGGCGTGGCGGACTCCGCGCTTCGGTCCACCCGAAGCCTCGGGAGGTTGGCGGTCGCGAGAGGAGCTCCGGTCACGCTCCGCAGGAAGTCTCCCCGGACGACGACCTGGTAGGTCAGCCCATGTTCGAGCGGGCCGAACGGCTCGAAGACGAGGGTCCGCGTGGTCATTTCGTAGTCGACGCGTCCCGCTGCCCTGAGCCCACCGGACTGAAGGGAGACGATCGAGTAGTCGAGGAGCTCGTCATCGTCGAGATAGTCGTTGAAGCGGATTCGGAGCGTCGGACGCTCGGGGATGTCTCCCTCGCCGGGGGAGACGTCGATCACTTCGAGGAAGCGGTCGTACGGACCTGGACGCTCGGGGACGTCGTCGACGGGGGCGGGGTCGACCGGGCCGCAAGCGGCGACGATGGCGATCGTCAGGGAGCTGAGGAGAGCGCGGGACACCGCGAGATTGTGAAGGACGGAGCGACCGTGGTAAAGCGCCCGGTCCGTACGCAGTGAACACGGGACAATCAGCGATGAGCATCGGGATCGACAGAGAGAGGGGGCGCAGGATTCTCGTCCTCGCGGGGCCGATCATCGTCGCGATGTTTACGCAGACGTTCATCAACGTCGTCGACACGATCTTCGTCGGCAAACTCGACCCCAGCTACTCGATCCCCGGCCAATCCGCGCTCGGCTTCAGCTTGCCGTTGTTGTGGGCCTTCGGGGGTTCTCTGTCGGCGCTCGGGGTCGGAACCCAGGCGATGACGGCCCGCCGCTTCGGGTCCAAGGACGACCTGGGGGCAGGGGTCGTCGTCGCGAACAGCCTGGTCGTCACGCTGGTGTCGTCCCTCGTCTTCACGGTGCTCGCGTGGTTTCTGGTCCCGGTGTTCTTCGAGTTTTTGACGAACAATCGCTCGGTCATCGAGCTCGGCGTTCCGTACGCGCGGGTGCGCATCCTCGGGATCACTGCGATGGTGATGACCGCGGGATACAAGGGGTTCTTCGACGGCATCGGAAAGACGCGCGTTCACATGTACGCGGCGCTGATCATGAACGGCGCCAACATCGTCTTGAACTACCTCTTGATCTTCGGCGCCGGGCCGATCCCTCCGCTTTTCGTGACGGGTGCTGCGGTCGCGTCGGTCATCGCTTCGTTTCTCGGACTCGTCGTGATGGCGCTGTGGAGCTTCCGAAAGAAGTACCTGGGACCGCATCGTTACTACAGGCTCGCAAATCTGCAGCCCCGCGTGATGTGGGAGATCACGAAGCTGAGCGCGCCTTCGGGGGCGGCACAGGTGTTCGTGATGAGCGGAGTCCTCCTCTTCTTGAAGATCGTGGGGATGCTCGACGACCGAGCGATGATGGAGTCGGTGGCGGCAGCGGTCCCGTACGCAACGGAAGGGTGGGCGGAGGTACAGAACCATCTGGCGCGCGCGAGATTCTCCCCCGCGTTTCTGGCGCCGGACTGGGGGTATGCGGTCGTGGGGGCGCGTCCCCCGATCTTCACGACGGCGGCCAAGCTCATCATCGACCTGCTCTCCATCGGCTTCGTCACGTGCATCGCGTTCGGAACGGCCACGGCGACGCTGGTGTCGCAGTCGATGGGGGAGGGGGACTTCGATTCTGCCGAGGCGTACGGATGGGATTCGGTGAAGCTCGGTGGTGCCTTCTTCGGCCTCGTGGGAGTAGCGGTCATCGTCTTCCCCGAGTTCTTCCTCGACCTGTTGTCGGACGATGCAACGGTCATCACAGCCGCGGTACCGGGGCTTCGGGTCATGGCTTCGCTGGAAGTGCTGATCGCCACTGCGCTGGTGCTGACCCAGGCGCTCTTCGGGGCTGGGGCGACGAAGTTCGTCATGTGGACAGAGCTCGTGCTGCACGGGCTCTGCCTCGCGCCGCTCGCGTGGCTGTTCGGTCTGCACTTCGAGCTGGGGTTCCTGGGGGTTTGGTTGAGCGCGGCCGTCTATACGGTCGCCCTCGGAGGGATCATGGCGTGGAAGTTCGCCGGCGGTAGTTGGAAAACGATCCAGGTATAGGACGGGGCTTGACCCGGGTCCGGTGGCGCGGACAGTTGGCCGACCCCAATGGGATAACGAAGGCCCCCCCGGGAGCCATTCGTGATGTTTCGCAAATGCGCCACTTGACGGGAAAAAGCGGGGTGGAGTAGGTTCCCCCGGCTTTAGCCAAACTGGGGAATTGCCGTGCCAAGAATTTATCGCAAGGAGCACTCTATGGACTGGAAGCGCGCAATCACGCTTCTCGGGACGATCTGCCTTTCCCTCACGTTCGTCGCTTGCAAGCCGAAGTACCCGAAATGCAAGAAGGACGAGCACTGCCAGAAGAGCGAGAAAGGGCAAGCCGAGGGCAACCTCTACTGTGTGAACGGACTCTGCCAGCAGTGTGCAGAGGACGCGGATTGCGGGGACCCGAGCCTCGAGTGCAACGCCGGGGTCTGTGACCGTATCCCCGGATACTGCGCGAGCGTGAGTGACTGCCCGGGCAACCAGAAGTGCCGCGCGAACGTGTGCGGCCCCGAATGCCTCGACGACAACGAATGTGCCGACGGGCAGAAGTGCTCCGGGGGCAACTGCGTCGCAGCCGCCGAGTGTTCCAGCAACGCAGATTGCGGAGACGGCAAGGCGTGCCAGGGTGGCAAATGCATCGCCGCCGCGACGGGCTGCGAGCTCGAGCCGATCTACTTCGGCTACGACAGCTCCGCGCTCGACGATTCGGCGCGCGGACAGCTCGAGCGGAACGCCGAGTGCATCAAGGGCGGTGGAATGTCGGTGCGTCTCGAGGGCCACGCCGACGAGCGGGGCACCGCTGAGTACAACCTCGCCCTGGGTGAGCGCCGCGCCACCGCTGCATATAAGTACATGCGCCAACTCGGCGTCGCCAAAGACGACATGACCACCATCACTTACGGTGAGGAGCGGTTGCTCAAAGAGTGCGGCGAGGAAGGACCCGAGAGCTGCCATCGGGCCAATCGTCGCGTGCAGGTCCTGCAACGCTGAACAGTTTGATGTAGTGTCGTCGAAACCCTGCCCCCAGAACCGAGGGCGGGGTTTTTCGTTTCAACTGGAGTTTTTTCATGAATGTCAGCAAACGAGTGGCCCCATTCGCGCTCCTCCTCGCCGTCGCCCTCTTCACGACCGGGTGCGTTCCATTCTGGTCGGGCCAGAAGATGAGCGCCGACATCGAGGAGTTGAAGAGCAACCAGGAAGAGCTGAACAAAAATCTGAAGCAGAAGGAGCAGGAGCTCACGGAGATGATTGCATCGGCGCGGTCGGACGTGGAGCAGCTCGACAGCGTCATGCGTGAAGCGACCGGTCTGCTGCAACGAAACAGCGCCGACTTCGGCGCCGAGATGGAGGAGATCCGGCGAGAGTTCGAGCGCCTCCGAGGGCAGAACGAAGAGATCATGTTCCGGATGCAGAAGCTCGAACAAGACCTGCAACTCTTCAAGGAAGACGTCGATCTCCGGTTCGCCGATGGCGGCGGAGCCACGCTTCCGACGAACGCGAACGACCTCTACAAGGACGCGGTCGAGAAGTTTCAGAAGGGGGACTGGGCGGGCGCTCGCAACGCGTTCTCATCGTTCACGCGGAAGTTTCCCAAGGACAAGCGGATGGACGAAGCGTCGTTCTTTCTCGGGGAGACTCACTTCAAACAGGGGCAGTGGGTCTCGGCGATCTACGAGTACCGCCGCATTCTGGAGGACTACCCGAAGTCGGACCGCGCAGACGACGCGACTTTCCGGATCGGCGAATCGTTCATGAAGGCGGGGAAATGCAAAGAGGCGGAGCTCTTCTTCGAGACGGTCGTGAAGGACTTCTCGGGCTCCAAGTTCAAGGCCTCCGCGAACGACAATCTCAAAGCCATAAAGTCGGGTAAATGCCCATGAAGTTCAGCAAGACGACCTCCCTCGCCCTGGCGTGCGCTTTCGCGTTCGCCGCCTGTGACAAGTCGGAGACGAAAGCGGAGTCCCAGAAAGTCGAACCGGCGGTCGAACTCTCACCGCAGCAGAAGATCGCGCTGTATCAGGCAGAGTTCAACGTCGTGAACGCGCTCGCATCGGCGTCTACTCAGGCGCTGCGCGAGGCGGACCGGATGGAGGAGTCGGAACCCGTTCCGATGCCTGCCGATCTCGTAAAACCGGACACGAAGACGCTGACCGTCTTCTTCGGCGGAAACAACCACGGTGAGCGCGAAGACTGCGGCTGCCGAAAGAACCCCCTGGGGGGCCTCGGGCGCCGACACACGTTGATGGCAGATCTCGCCGACGGGTCGGTCGACGCGAACCTGTGGGGAACGCTGAAGCCGGCACAGCCGATCTTTCACGTCGACGCTGGGGACGGGTTCTATCCGCACGCCACGTTGAAGAAGGGCACGCCCAATGCTCAGAAGATCGCCCGGCACGACGCTCGGGCCGTCGTCGATGCACTGAACACCTTCCCGCCCGACGCCTTCCTCGTCGGCGAGCTGGACCTGGCGTTCGGGACCGAAGACATCCAGGAGCTGTCGAAGGCTGCGAAGTTTCCGTTCGTCTCGGCGAACCTGCGGTCGAAGGGGGGCGAGCTTCTCTTCCCGTCCCACGTGGTCGTGGAGCGGGACGGCGTGAAGCTGGGAGTGGTCGGCGTCACCAAGCAAAAGACGCGGTTCGGGAACTATTACGAAGAGGCGGGGCTCGAGGTCACCGACCCGACGACCGCCGCTGCAGAGGCGATCGCCGCACTCCCCAAAGACGTGGGCTCGGTGGTGTTGTTGAGCAACCTCGGGATGAACGACACCATTTCGCTCGTCGAAGCCTTGAAGGGGAGCGGGAAGCGCGTCGACTTCGTCGTGGTCTCCGGCACCAATCGGCTCACCCACGAGCCCGAGTGGGCCGCCGGAACCCCGCTGGTCGAGCCGCTCAGCCGCGGGAAGTACGTCGGCGCGGCGACGCTCTATCTCAACGGCGACGACGTCGACTACCGAAACGCCACGGGGAGCGCCAAGGCCGACGCGCGGGAGTATCGCCTCGCGCTCCGCAGCTACCACACGACCCGAAAGCAGCTCGTGCGTGATCTGCAGAAGCTCGAAGAGTTGAAGATGACCCTCGAGGACGTGCAGGCGCGTGCGGAGGACCCCTCGGTCAAAGACGACCCGAAGAAGCAGCCGGCGGCCGAGATTCTGAGCGAACGGCGGGAGGAAGCGATCAAGGAGCGCGAGAAACGAATCGAGACCGTCGAGAAGCGTCTCGAGACCGTATCGCAGAACTTGTTGAGCGCCGTGGGGAAAGTCTCGAACGAAGCGGCCCCCGTCACCGGTGACGATTGGGTCGATGCTGCGGTGGTTCCGGTGAAGATCGAGATCGACGAAGTCGGGTCGACGCGCAGGGTCCTCGACCGGGCAGAGAAAAGGCGACCGAAGCCGGAACCGGTTCGTCGCCCCAACGTCCCGACCCGCAAAGCGGAGTAGGCCGACTCAGCCCCGCTGCTGAGGCGGACGCTGCTGCTGTTGCGCGGCGCGCTCCGCGTCCTGAACCATCTCGAGCACCTTGTCGAGGCCCCCCATCGCTTCGATGCGGTCCTCGATCTCGGAGAGGCTGTCCTCGACCTCTTCGCGCGGAAGTCCTCCCTTCTCGAGCCGATTGTCCGCCTGCTTGCGTGCTTCGTCGTAGAAGGCTTTCCCACGGAGCAGAATCTGCGGGTGGTTGCCGACGACGTCGAGCGCCTTGAAGAGGCAGTCTTCGGCATCGGCGTAGTTCCCCGCCTTTTCGTTGTACGAGATGAGATTGATCTGGCTGGTGACGTAGATCGGTAGCGCTGCTTCGCCGAGCTTGTCGTGCGCTCGCTCCGAAAGAGTTTCGGCTTCCCGGCCCCACCGGAGGGCGTCGTCGAACCGCTCGGCGTGGAAGTTCAGGACGCTGAGCTGCTGGCATGCCTGGGCGCCCTGCGCAGAGATGTTCTCGCGTGCGTTGGCGCCCATCTCGTCGATCAGGGCGAGCGCTCGCGCCATCGCGTCGCTGGCCGCATCCCAGTCCTCGGCGCGGGCGGCAATGATGGCGAAGTTGGAGTTCGCCCCGAACGCGAGGTCGCGCCCCTGACCGACGTCTTTGCCGTCGCTCACCAGGGATTCCGCGAGCTCCAGCGCACGAAGATTGGCGGCCTTGGCCGCTTCGAAGTCGCCGCCACTCGCCAGGAGGCCGGCGAGGTTGATGTTGGTCGCCGCCGCGTTTCCACGAAACTCGACCCCCTGCTCGATGATCTTCTCGCAGATCTCGGAGGCGCGCTTGTGGTTCCGAAGCGCCAACTGCGGCTGGTTCGCCCGCTGAAGGATGAACCCCGACTCGTTGAGTGCCTGCGCTCGGAGCTGGAGGACGTCGAGCGTCTCCTCTTCGGCCATGTCGAGGATGACGTTGGCCTCGGCGAGGGCGGCGTTCGCCGTGTTGAAGTCACCCTGCCGAAGGGCCTGACTCCCTTGCTGGACGAGGTTCTTGCTGACTGCGAGTTGTTTCTCCTGCCACTGACTCATGCGTTCAATATCCGTTCGTGCGAATTTGAGGTTTCAACCAGACTCGAAACTCGACGTTCCCGAAGCGTACGAGATCGCCGTGCCGAAGGTCGCGTGAGCGCGTCACGCGAACTTCGTTGACGTAGGTTCCGTTGGTGCTGGCCGAATCCTGGATGAAGATCCGTTCGTTCCGGCACACCAACAAGGCGTGATTCCACGACACTGCGGGTTTGTCCACCACGATGTCGTTCTTGTCGCCGGCCCCGAGGGTGATGTCCCCCTCGAAGAGGTAGTTGCGTTGGTCGGGGAGGTTGGGGTGATAGAGGAACCCGTAGATCCCTTCTCGATCGCGTTCCTGCCACCGGGCATCCTCGCGCAGCAGGCTGCGACTGGCGTCGTCGGTGCCCATGTCCTGGGTCTCGGTCTCGACCCGTAGGCGGGTCCCCTCCAGCCGGGTGCCGCACTCTCCACAGAAGACCGCGCTTGCGACGTAGCCACGGTGGCAGTTCGGGCATGCGCGTACCGGCGTCCCACAGAAGCTGCAGAAACGAGCGTGGTCCGGAATGTTCTCGGAACACGACGGACAGTTCACTCACATTCCCGGTCGTCGAGTACGAACTGGTCGATGGTGAAGGGCTCGGTGGCGAGGACTTCGTCGTCCGAACCCCGCACGGCGACGCGGACGACGTACTCGGTGGCGGCGTCGGTCGCCACGCGCTCGCCGTCGACGATCCTTCCGCACGCGACGTCCCACCAGAACTCGTGCAGGACGTCGGTCCCCTCGGGGACGGTCGGTACGCGCTGCAGCGGGTCGCCGCCGTTCGCGGCGTAGGCCGGGCCACACGCGTCGTCGGGCGCCTCGCAGACCGTCACGTCGACGGCCTGGTCGTCCCCTTCGAAGTCTCGGATCGTGTACTCCACGGCGAGATGGGGGCCCTCGGCGACGAGCGGCCCGACCGACGTGATCTGTGCGGGCTCGTTCTCGATCTCGACGACTCGGACGCACGCGCTCGTGCTCGTCGCCAGAGCGATCGCCAGAAGACCGTACGACTGAAGGAGGTTGAAGTTCACGCGGTTCTCAAGATTTCCAGGAGTTCGTCGTGCATCTTACCGTTGGTGGCGATGATGCACTCGTCCCCCACTGTATAGCGCGACGAGCCCAGGGAAGTCACGACACCACCGGCGAGCTCGACCAAAAGCGCGCCGGCACAGGTGTCCCACGGGCTCAGATTGAACTCCCAGAAGCCGTCGAGTCGGCCGCACGCGACGTAGGCGAGGTCGATCGCGGCCGAGCCGAGCCGGCGTGTTCCTCGGCAACGACTTCCGACGGCCGCGAACTCGGCGAGGTTGTCGTGTCCACCGGAGCGGGCGGACGGGGCGAAGCCGGTCGCGAAGACCGACTCGTCGACCGTGTCGACGTCGGTGACCTCGATCGGGGCGCCGTCGAGCAGCGCCGGTTCCCCCCGTCGTCCGCTGAAGAGCTCGTCGCGCGACGGGTCGTAAATCACGCCGACGACGCGCTCGCCGTCGGCGACGAGGCCGATCGACACGCAGAAGATCTCGATCCCCTTCACGAAGTTCATCGTCCCGTCGATCGGGTCGACGTACCAGCGACGGCCCGACTCGGTACCGACCGTCCCTGCTTCTTCCCCGACGATGACGTCGCCGGGGAACGCAGCGAGGAGCTCGGTCTTCACGAACTCTTCGATGCTCCGGTCGATGTCGGTGACGAGGTCGTTCTTCGATTTGAGGCCGACGTCGAAACCGCCGCGGCGGTCGCGCCGCATCCGCTTGCCCGCTTCACGGGCGACGGCCTCGGCTACTCGTTGTTCAATCGCAAAAGTTGGCATGACTTCCCGGTGTGCGGCGCTGTGATACGCGGCGTGGCGACGGCCCGTCAAGCGATCGGCGGAGTCACGGGGCGCACCTGGGCGGAGTGCGCCGACGACACCAGAAAGGGTGTCGGCATTCAAGCCGGAGGAATGACGGCCTCGTGAAACGCGACGCGGAGCGCCTTGATGCGCGGGTTTTCCCGGGAGGGATAAACGCGGTTGGTGAGAAGAACGGCGACCGTTCCGCTTCGCCGTTCGATCCAGAGCGATGTTCCCGTGAACCCCAGATGTCCGACCGTGCGCCCCGCGGAAAACCCTCGCCCAGCCGACGACAGCTCGCCGCTCGGCGTGTCCCAGCCCCCCAGAAAGTGGCCGTCCCCACCACGCGCCTGTTCCGACCAGCAGTGCCGCAAGACTTCGGCACTGACGATGCCTTCGGCACCGCGCGATACCTGCAGAAGGTGCTGTCCGAACGTTCCAACGTCCGTTGCCGTGCCGAAGAGCCCCGCGTGTCCGGCGACGCCGCCGATGATGTGGCAGTTTTCGTCGTGGACGGTGCCGGTAACCGGTCCGCCGCGAAGCTCGTCGACCTCGGTCGACGCTGCGCTCTGCACCGGCGGGTCGCCGGCGAGCAGGTTCACGTACCGAATCGATTCGAGCCCCAGAGGATCTGTGATTCGTTTCCGCACCACGAGGTCGAGAGAAGCCTCGAACAGGTCTTCGAGCCAGAACCCCAGGTAGAGGTATCCAAGGTCGGAGTAGACACCACGGACCCCCGGCGGTTGGCGCTCCGACTCGACGATTTCGCGCCGAACGGCAGCCTTCGTGTGCCGCGCCGTCGCCGGATCCGGGTTCATCGGCATCCGTTCGTAGAAGCGATCCCACGCCGGAAGTCCGGAGGAATGGTTGAGGAGCTGAAGCAGCTTGATCGCACCGCCGAGGTCTGGCGCGGGGGTGTCCAGCGTGACGAGGCCCTCGTCGACCGCGATCATCGCAGCGGTCGCGGTGAAGACTTTGGTGACCGAGGCGAGGTCGAACGGCGTCACGGTGGCGACGGGGGAGGGCGCCTCGAACGAGGTCACGCCGAGTGCGACGTCGAGGACGACCTCGTTCTCGACGGCGACCCACGCCTGGATCGCGGACGCGGTGGCGTCGTGGCCGATCGCCTCGACGGACGGGGCGAGATGGTCGTGCAGGACGCTCTCGATCACGGTGCCCGCCAGCGCAACGTCACCGCCCCCGATTCGCCATCGATCGTCGTGTACGACCCGTGCGCGAACGGGAGGTTTCGGCTGGCGTGTCCGGCGGGGAATCCCGCCACGACCGGGATGTCGAGCAGATCGCCAATCTCCGTCGCGAGATCACGTGCGAAGAGGTCGATCTCCTCGTCGGGGATCCACGTCCCGCCGCATTCACTGAAGTCCCCGAGGACGATGCCGCGAATTCGGCTCGTCTTTGCGGAGAGGCGAAGCGTGGTGAAGAGCCGGTCGAGGCGGTAGTCCTCCTCCGTCACGTCTTCGAGGAACAGGATCGCCCCGTCGAGGTCGGGGACGAAGGGCGAACTCAGGAGCGCCGCCAACAGGCTCAGGTTGCCCCCGTAGATCGGCCCGCTGGCCGAGCCCGGACGCACCGGCTCGCACCCGACGACGCGCTCCTCCGCGGTCCCGAACAACGCGGCCCGCAGCGCCTGAAGGTCCTCGCCCTGCGACGCGAAGCTCTTCACGACGGGGCCGTGGATCGAGCAGATGCCGGAGACGGCGGCGGCGGCGAGGTGGATCGCCGTGATGTCGCTGAATCCCACGATGTGGCGCGGGCTCTCTTCGAGCAGACCCCACTCGATGTCCTGCAGGATCCGCATCGTGCCGTAGCCGCCACGAGAGAAGACGATCGCTTCGACGTCGGGGTCGGCGATGGCGTCATTGATCGCGGCGAGGCGTTCGTCGTCACTGCCTGCGAGGTACTTCGAGCGAGCGTAGACACGGTCGTCCACGACGACGTCGAGCCCCCAGCTCCGGAGTGTTTCGATGCCCGGGGCGAGGAGCTCGGTGGTGACGGGTCCAGCCGGGCTGACGATGCGAACCTGGCTACCCGCGCGAAGCGCTGGCGGATATTGGAGCAAGCGGGTTGGGGGAGGCGGTCAGTCTTCCTTTCGATACATCGAAGGAAGTTTGTACTTGATGAGGAGCGCCTCGCCCACCCCCCACTGCGTGTTCACCGAAACTTTGACCGGGATCAGGTTCTCGTCGCGGCTCACCCAGAGCGACCCGGACGGCTCCTCGGGCTTGGAGACCGAGAGGATCGGCCCGGCGCCCTTGGTGCGCTTCGTGTTCAGCGCCTCGCGCGTGAAGTCGATCCGGTACGACTTGAACCAGCCGATCGGCGAGTAGACGTCCTCTTTCTTCACCACGCGGGCGCGCAGTCGGTAGAGCTTCCATCCGTCGTAGATGAAGTACGCCATCTCGTCCCCGACCTTCAGATCGGGGTGTTTTCGGAGTTCGAAGAACCAGGTCGCCATGTCGTGGGTC
Source organism: uncultured Bradymonadales bacterium (assembly GCA_964411125.1). Lineage (GTDB taxonomy): Bacteria > Myxococcota_A > Bradymonadia > Bradymonadales > Bradymonadaceae > JBFIHF01. Next base: position 31,392 of record CAYPJU010000028.1, read on the forward strand.
GTCCCCGGGATCGGCTTGGTGAAGCGGCGCCGCGGCTGCTCGTCGCGCGTCTTGAGGACTTTCGCACGGTACGTGCTGTGCGTGAAATCGACGTGGTAGCTGCGGACCTTGCCCGACTCGTCGAAGAACTTCTCGGAGCGGAGGGGGCGTAGGGAGACCGGATTGAAGAACGTGTCGGCGCGGTTGTTGACGGGGTAGATGTTGTGAAAGATCCCGGCCGACTGAGCGGTGCCGGAGACGGCCACGTAAGGATGTCCTTCCTTGTAGCGCACGTCGCCGACCCGAGCTGCGGCCCGAATCGCTTCGACACCGTTGAGGCGGATCGAGTAGTAGAGCTCTTCGCCGGCATATCGGAACTCCACCTCCTGGGCGGGCTCTTCGGTGGCGGGAGCTTCTTGCGCGGTCGCGTGGACCGCTCCCATGGAGAGCGCTCCGAAGAGGAGCGCACCGGCGAGGACCGCTTTGGAGAGTTTGGTTGGGTACATCGTCAGTCTCGGCTGGTTTGGTCTGTAAAGTATAGCGAGGGGCGCGTTCAAAGTATTCCTCTCACCGGTAGACGGCTCGTGGGGCGGTTCTATTCAGACCTTGCCGAAGAACCTCTCGACGCGGTATCTGGCTTGGTCCGCCCGAGAGGCGTGGCGGAGAGCGGGTGAACTGCTCCAGCGGTAGAGGCGTGGGACATGTCGGAGATCGGAATACATCGCGCGGCGCTGGTCGATCACCTCGGGGCCTTCGCCGAGTCGCAGCGCGACACGATCGCCGAGAAGTGGGGCGCCGACGACAGCGCGGTCCCCACGTTGATGCGTTGGGTGTACGACCATTTCGAGGACCTCCGCGAGCGAGTCGCCGCCGCCTTCGAATCGGACGACGACGCCATGGACGTCATGCAGACGTTGGCGCTCGAGCACGATCTCGTCGTCGACGTCGGCTGGGCGGGGCGAAAGGCGCGCAAGCGGCTCGTGGAGTACGGCCTCATGTCGGTGGGGCGCGGAGCGAGCGGGACGTCGGCGGAGGGGCTGATGCCGGCGGCGCTGGCGGCCGTCGTTGCGCCACTCCTCGTCGAGGTGCCCTCGTCGATGCCGCTGCTGTTGGCGCGCAGCGAGGTCGACCACGTCGAGCGCGTCGCCGCGACTCACGAAGTCGTCGGTACGACCCTGCTCGAAAAGATCCTCACTCTCAGCGAGTGGTTCGCCGCCCCCGAGCGTGCCGAAGATCTTCCCGCGCTCTTGCCGACCCCCGAGTACGTCGGACCTCTCCTGAGCGCTCTGGAACTCGGCGGGATGTGTTTCTGGCAGGAGGTGTTCGGCCACGACCTTCACGAGAACCCCGACTACGGGTCGAACGTCGTGGCGTTCATGCGGTCCGACGATCGGGACTACGAACGGCAGGTCGCCGATTACCTCGTGGAGGCCGGGTTGATCTTCCGAGTCGACGAGGATCCTCATCCACCCCTGGCGATCGTCCCCGAAGAACTCTGGAACGCGCTCTGGACCATCGGTCGAATCTGGTTGATGGACTGGGCCGGCGTCGGGGTCGAGGACGCCCTGGAACAAGCGGTGCGTCGTCCGCACGCGTCGGCGCCCGAAGATCTCCAGGCGACCTTGAAGTGGTTCGCGGTGGAGGCTGACCGAGGGGCGATCCGGGCTCCCGCCGGAATCGCGACGGACGAGACGATGGAACATCTGGTGGAGGTCGGAGGGCACGACGTGAGCTTCTGGGCACACCGGCTGGAGATCGCCCTCGAGCTCTCCGCGTTGCGACTTCAGCGGAGCGGTCACGCGGCGGAGAACCCGACGTTTCGGCGGGTGCTCGAGCTTCCTCGATCCGCCTTCGCCCGCCAGGTGCTGTTCGACTGGTGCACGGGCTACCTGGGGTCGACGGCCGACGCCCGACTCGGGGTCGCCCTGGGACTCGATGATACGTGGCGCCGGGAAGTCGTTCGTTATCTGAAGAAATACAGCGAGTTCACGCCCCTCTGGCTGCGCCACGAAGGGGTCGAGCTCGAGACGACCGGCTCCGGCTATCTCCGCAACGCGGAGCGCTCCGACGAAGAGCGGTTGCGAATGGAAATCGCCCTCACCAACGGCATCGTCTGGTCGACCAAGCTGACCTGGCTCGACCTCCTGTCGCTGCTCGACGACGGCCTTTGGTACTCGCGTTCCGCGCTCGTGGAGGTTCTGCAGACCGCGGCGGGCCTGTCGACGTTCGCGCAGTTGATCCACGTCCTGGAGAACCCGTACCTCGGGTACTACCTCCCGGTTCAGCGAGCCTCGGTGATGTCGGATTCGCTTCAGACCCCCCATTTCGAAGCGTGGTTCGACGAGCTGGTCGACAACCTGCTCGAGCCGCTCGGGGTCGCGCGTTTCTCCGACGACGGGGAATCAGTGTGGCTGCAGGCTTCTTCGCTCCGGGTCGAAAGCCCGCCCGGCGTCAACGACGAGCAACGCGAGGCGATCATTCGCGAGATCCTTCAGGACCCCGAGCTCGAGTTTCGTCCACCCAACTCGCTGCCGCCCGAGCGCCTGCATCGCGTGGAGACGGCGCCCGAAGACGGGACGATCGAGCTCGACGTGCCGCTCGACATGATCCGCCAGAGATTGAAGGGCCGAGTCATCGTCGAGTTCGACGGGCGGCGAATTCAGACGCTGCCCGAGAACTGAGCGTCAGATGAGCTGCTCCGGCACATCGTCGATGTGCCCCGATTCGTGAGGCTCGAGCTGTACGAGGATGTCACGTACCTCAGGCAGCTTGCGGCGAATCGACGCCTTCACCGCCATCATCACCGTCCCCGCGTCGGCGAGCGACGTCTCCGGATCGAGGGAGAGGTGGAACTCGAGGTGTACGTTGCCGGACATCCCGCGGCTCCGGACGTAATGGCAACTGCGAACTTCGGGGTGCTCTTCGGCGAGCTGTCGGACGACGTCCGCGTCGACATGGGCCGTGTCGACGATCACGTCGAGACCGTCCCTCAGCACGCGGTACGCGGTCATCCCGATGAACGTCATCACCACGAGCGCCGCGAGGACGTCACCGACGACGATGCCCCGGTCGACGAGCACTATCCCGACGAGCACCGCCATCGCCGCCAGACTGTCCGACAGGGTGTGGGCAGCGTCGCTGATCAGGATCATCGAATTGTAGCGTTTTCCTTCGCGCCGCTCGTACCAGGAGATCGCGAAGTTCACGACGATCGTCCCGATCACGACGAAGTAGGCGGACGGCTCGATGTTCGGTGAGGTCCCGGCCGTCGCCGCGTCGTAAATCCCACGCCCCACCTCGAGCATCCCCAGGAGCACGAAGATGCCGATCACGAGGCTCGCCGCGACCTCGAACTTGCGGTGTCCGTAGGGATGTTCGGGATCCGGTGGTCGGTGTGCGAATCCGAGGGCCACGAGCCCGATGATGTTGGAGAGCGCGTCGAAGACCGTGTGGAAGCCGTCGGCCTGCAGGCTGACGATCGCCAGCGAGTAGCCGACCGTGAGCTTCGTCGCGGCGACGAGCAGGTTGAGCACCAGGGTGATGATCAAGACCCGGCGGACGGCGGCGGCATTCGCGTTCATGTGAAATCGTCGCCCGATGCCTCGAGAGCCGCCACGATTTGCCGCACGTCCTGCGCTCGGTCGCGAGGCAGAACGAGGACGGCGTCGTCGGTGTGCACGACGACGACGTCGCGCATCCCGAGCACGGCCGTGACCCCGGCGGTCCGGTTGAAGACTACGCTGTCCTCCACATCGATCAGCACCGTCCGTCCTTCGGTCACGTTTCCGTCGGAGTCGCGCGGGAGGACCGATTCCAGCGCAGCCCAGTGGCCTACGTCCGACCAGCCGACGTCGGCGGGGACTACCGCGATTCGCTGCGCACCTTCCATGACCGCGTAGTCGATCGAGACCCGCTCGAGCTGCGGGAAGACCTCCGCGATCACGGCCGCCGAGTCGTCGGTCGCGAGCGAATCCGCGATGCGAGAGATTTCCGAGTACATTTCGGGTTTCTGACGTTCGAGTTCGGCGAGGAGCGCGGAGGGCCGAAAGACGAAGATCCCGGCATTCCACAGGTAATTGCCCGACGCCAGGTACTCGAGCGCGGTCGCGACGTCGGGCTTCTCGACGAACCGGTCGACCTGAAACCCCGCCCCGACGGACTGTTCGCCGGCCCGAATGTATCCGTACCCCGTCTCGGGACGGGTGGGGCGGATCCCGAGCGTCACGATCCATCTGTCTTCGGCGAGGCGCTGGGCGTCACGCAGGCGATCGCGAAACCCGGGCTCGTCTGCGATGTAGTGGTCCGACGGCAAGACCGCGATCGGCTCGTCGCCGAAACGCTCCCTCGCCACGACCGCGGCGAGCGCGATCGCAGGTGCCGTATTCCGTGCCGCCGGTTCGACGACGAACGCCGAGTCGGGAAGCCCGGCCGCAGCCTTCGTCGCTTCGAGCAAGGCGTCGCCGGTCACGACGAGCGTGTGGTCGGCGAGCTCCGCGACGCGCCTGACCGTGTGACGGATCATCGGGGCGTCACCGAACAGGTCCACGAGTTGTTTCGGCTGCGCTTTGCGGCTCAGGGGCCAGAAACGGGTCCCCGAACCTCCGGCGAGAATCACGGCGATCACGGAATCTCCTTGGACGGGAGCAGCACACAACATAGCGGCAACCAACGACTGCTGTCATGGGGCGCAGCCGTAGGATATCATCTGCACATGGAGTCGAAGTTCCCGCGGTCCAATCTATTCCTGGCGCTGTCGGTCGTGCTGACGGCTGGATGTAATGCCGGTTCACTCGACGTGTCCGACGGCGCCGACGCGGGTTTCGTGTTCGACGAGGCTGTTTCGGACTCCTCGCAACTCGACCAGGGGATGACGCTGCGCGACCTCGGGTCGGAGTTCGGCGATATGCCGACGGCGGCTGACGACGGTGGCGCGCCGCCCCTCGACACGGGGGGCTCGCCCGACGCTGGCGAGCCCGACGCAGGACGAAGTTGCCCGGAGGTCGCGTGCGGATCCGGCGCCAGTTGCATCGAAGCTGTGTGCGTCTGCGACCCCGGACTTCTCGGGGATCCGTGGGTCTCATGCGCCTCGAACAACCCCTGCGAGGGCGTGACGTGCCCCGGCGGGGCTAGCTGTAGCGCCGACGGCACATGTGGTTGCGACCCGTTCTTCAGTGGCGATCCGAACCAGGAATGCATCCCGACGGCGCCCGCGAGTGACCTCGCGGCGCGTACCACGCAGGAGGTATGCGACCTGTGGCAGTCGTCACACGCGAGGTCGAGCCTGGACTTCTTCCTCATCGAACCGACCAGCGAGTGCGACCCCGGGGTCCTGCATCCCGACGAAATGCGCGAAGCGCTTCACACGACCAGCAAGTACCGAATGTTGGTCGGGCTCTACCCGGTCTCGCTCGCCCAGTCCGTGGTCGACAACCAGCAGGAGTGCGCCACCATGCACGAGGCGCAGGGGAGCGGGCTGAGCCACGAGCCGCCTCCGTCGTGGGCGTGTTATACGTCGGGAGCCGCGAGCGCCGCGGGCTCGTCGAACCTCGCGGGGGGCGTTCGAAATCCGGCGGGCACCGTCGGTCTCTACGTCGGGGACCGCGGTGTCCCTTCACTCGGCCACCGTCGCTGGATCTTCAACCCTGGGATGGGGATCACCGCTTTCGGTCATCGAGGGAGCTATGGCTGCATGTACTCGTTCGGGCGGGGGCGAAACCACTCGGTCGAGTTCGTCGCCTATCCGTCGCCCGGGCCGTTTCCGCGCGCGGCACTGCAGGGGCAGTGGTCGATCCACGGAGGCGCCTCTTGGAGCGACGGTCATCAGGTGGTGATCACTCGTCTCAGCGACATGGCGGACGTTCCGGTGAGCGGCGTGAACAACCCCGTCTTCGGCAACCTCGCCTCGACACTCGCCTGGACCGTCTCGGCGAACGCCATCGAGGCCGACGTGGACCACCGCATTAGCATCCTGGACGCGGGGGGCGCGACGGTGCTGGAGTACGTCACTCGCCTCGTGTCCTGCCCATGACTCCGCCGCCATCATCGGCGCGCGGACCATTCAGAACTTGCCCGAGGTCGACGAACGGCGCTAAGGTCGGACCAGGCCCACTCCACAGGCAGTAATGGCGCGCCCGAGCAGATCGAAACCGAAGCGGAAAGTATTTGCGGGGAGATATGCGTACTCGAAGCCGCTGGGACGCGGTGCGGGCGGCGCTGTCTATCTCGCCGAGGATTTGCGGGCCGACAATCGGCTCGTTGCCCTCAAAGTCCTGTCGCCCGAGGCGGTCGCGACCGTGCAGGGGAAGATGCTGCGGCGGGAGTTCGAGATTTTGTCGAAGCTCGATCACCCGAACCTCGTACGCGTCTACGACTACGGTGCACTTCCCGATGGTGGCGTCTTCCTTGCCGAAGAGTACATCGACGGGTTCAGCCTGCAGGACGCTCGTGCCTTGATCGAGCCCGAGGGCCTGATCGACGCTACGCTGCAGCTTCTGCAAGGCCTGTCGTATGTGCACGGCATGGGAATGATCCATCGGGACATCAAGCCTGCCAACGTCATGCTGTTGTGGCTCGACGACGCAAACGCGGCGCGGCCGATGGTGAAGCTCGTCGACTTCGGACTGTCGAGCGCCGACCCCAAGCGGGACACCCTGCGCGGCGGCACCCGATCGTACATGGCGCCCGAGATCATCCGCGGCGAGAAGGGAGAGTTCCGAAGCGACCTCTACAGCCTCGGTGTGACGCTGTACTACGCGATGTGCGGGGTCTTGCCGTTCGGTCCGCGGACCAAGGAAGATCCGCCACCGACCGACGAGCCGTTTCGACCTCCGGAGCCTCACCGGCTCAACCCGGAAGTTCCGATCGCGATGAGCCGCTTCACGATGGTGCTCCTCCGGCAGGTCCCCTCGATCGAGTACGCCGACGCAGGGGAGGCGCTGCAAGGGCTCGCCGACGACACGGAATCGCTCGAATGGGTCGCCACCGGCCAGCTCGCGAACAACCTCGACATCGCGGCGCCTCCCGTGCTGCGCGGCTACTTCGAGCGCGGGATTCTTCTGCGCCAGGATGCGCAGCGCGACACCCTCGTCGAAGAGCTGCAGGAGAACGAAAACGGCGGGCTGATGCATCTCGTGCGCGGGCCGAGCGGGGTAGGGAAGAGCCGCCTTCTGCGCGAGGTCGCCGCTTCGATGAAGCTGAGCCGCCGCGTGGTCGTTCAGTACGCTTGCAGCCCCGGGATGCACCCGTTCCAGCTCATGCTGGAGCTACTGAAGCTCGTGGTCGAGATCGCCGAAGGACGGGGGCTCGAGATCGGCGACCGACTGCAGCCGTCGATCCACATGCTGGAGCGACTTGCGCCATGGGTCGGGCACGCGAAGTCTCCGGCCGAGCGCGCCACCGAGTTCGAATGGATCCGCGAGGCGTTCAAAGACGTCGTCGTGATGATGCATCCCGACCAGCTCGTCCTCTTCATCGAGGACCTCCACCTCGCCGACCCCGATTCCATCGCGCTTCTGTCGCGTTGGTTCGACGTCCGAGGGGACCAACACCGCCCGAGCATGGTCGTCTCCGCGACGCCCGGACACTCCACCGACGAGCTCGCCGTCCTCGCCGACGTCGAGGTGATCGAGGGGGAAGGCCTGCGGCCCGAAGACGTCGAGTACTTCTTCCGAACGCGGCTCGGCGAGTCTCGCGTGCCCGACGACTGGATTCGGCAGGTGGCGGCGGCTTCGCGCGGGAACCCCGCCTACGTCGAGGAGCTGTCGCGGCACCTGATCGACGCCGGGATTCTGAGCCGCGAGACCTCCATCAGTTGGAACATCAAGCTACAGCGGTTGCTGCAGTTCCCGTTGCCGAAAGGGCAGCGGGAATCGCTGCGACGACGCCTCTCGGCGCTGGGCAACCTCGGCCGCGAAGCGCTGGAACTGATGGCGATCTTGAAGGATCGGGTCGAGTGGTCGACGCTTCGAAAGCTCCTCGTCGCCGGCGGCGAGACTCCCGAAGACGCCGAGCGGACGATGGAGCTTCTGCGCTGGCGCCACTTCGTCTACCTCGAGCTCGACACGGCCGGGCGCTACCTGCGGCTCATCGAGCCGACCCTCGGCGACGTGATCGAGAGCCAGATGAACCCCGAATGGAAGCGGTCGCTGCACCGGCGCATCGGGGAGCGGCTGCGAAAGAACTGGTTCGCCGGAACTTCGACCGCACTGCAGGCGGCCGAGCATCTCTACATCGGCGGATCCGAGGAAGACGCGGTGGTCATGTTCGAGGTCGCCGGGGACATCGCGATGGAGGAGGCGAGCTTCGCCGCGGCCGCCGACGCTTATCGCCACGCGCTCGAACTTCGCGCCCACGGCCCGGGCTCCGTCCTCGTCAGGGTGAAACTCGCTGAGGCGCTCTCCAAGATGCACGAGAGCGAGGACGCCGTCTCGCACCTCGACGCCGCTTGGCAGTCCGCCGAACGCACTTCGCTCGACTGGCTGATGTACCGCGTCTGTACGTCGGGAATCGACGTTCTCCTCACGCTCGGCAAGGCCGCGGCGGCTCGCGATTGGCTCGACCGCCTGCGCGACTATCTCCCCGTCCACTGTGAGCAGGCCGAAGTGCTCACTTACGAGGCTCGTTTCCTCGCGATGCGGGGTCAGATCGATGCCGCCAAGGAACGGCTTCGCCGAAGTCTCGCCCAGGACCAACACTTCGGAAATCGCGAAGGGACGGTCCGCGCACTCTCGCTCCTGGGACGGTTGGAGCAATGGACCGGTCGCCTCGACCACGCCGCCAGCCACTTCACCGACGCCGTCGAACTCGGCGAGATGAACGAGAGCTGGGAGCCACTTGGCGCCGCGCTGTGCGGGCTGGGCGAGCTCCAGCGGGAGCAGGGCGAATTCGAGGAGGCCCTCCACACCCTGCACCGCGCGTTCGAGATCACGAGCCGACACGGCAACGTCGACCTCTGGATCGAAGTGTTGCTCGAGATCGCAGAGACGCGACTGCAGATGGGCGAGATCGAAGTAGGCGAGATGCGCGCGCGGGAGGCCTTCCAGCTCGCACGCGACCTCGAACACGACCTCTGGGAAGCGCGCGCCGAGTTTGTCCTCGGGCAGGCCTCCGTCGCCCGAGGCGACGCAGAGGGCGTCGAGCGGATGGAGAAGGCCGCCTCCAGGATCGGCGCCTCGCCGTTCTCGTTCCCCTACGGTGTCTCCGTCATCGAGCGGCTGGGGAGAAACCTCCAAGAGATCGGCCGGTCCGAAGAAGCAACGAGCGCGCTCGCACGCGCACGAAAGCTCGCCGAAGAATACGGGCTCGCCTCCTCTCAAAACCCATGATCCGACTCCGAGTACCGGGCTTGCGGTTGGAGCTGGGGGAACCGGAAGAGACGCTGCGGCGCGCGGCTGCGAAGCGGCTCGGTGTGTCCCTCGACGAGCTTCGCGAGGTCTCCCTGGTCCGACGCTCCCTCGATGCCCGCGGCAAACCGCGTTGGACCTGCACCGTCGAAGTGACCCTGCAGTCCACGCCCCGGTCGTTGCCAGGCGACGTCCGGCCCGTCGATCCGTCCCCCGTCATCCCGAAACGTTCCGTCCGCAGCGACGAGCGTGTCGTCGTGATCGGCGCCGGCCCGTGCGGCCTGTTCTGCGCGGCGCGGCTGGCCGAAGCAGGGGTTCACACCACGTTGCTCGACCGCGGGGAGCCCGTCGAGATCCGAGGGCGGGACGTCTCCGGACTGATGCACCGCGGCGAGCTCAAGGAGGACAGCAACATCTGCTTCGGCGAAGGGGGCGCCGGCACGTGGTCGGACGGCAAACTCTACACGCGGATACGCGACCACCGCGTCGACGAGGTCCTCCACACGATCGTCGAACTCGGAGGTCCCGAGCGAATCCTCACCGACGGCAAACCCCACCTGGGCACCGATCGGCTCGTCGCGCTCTGCAAGGCGTTCAGAGCACGGCTGGGCGAGCTCGGGGCCCTGGTTCGCTTCGAATCGTTCGTCGAAGATCTCGAGACCGATGGAGGGAGGATCCGAGGCGTTCGGCTGCGCGACGGCGAGCGCATCGACGCAGACCGCGTCGTCCTCGCCGTTGGACACTCGGCGCGAGAGATGTACGAGCTCCTGGCCGACCGCGGAGTCGCGATGGAGGCGAAGCCGTTCGCGGTCGGTTTCCGCGTAGAGCATCGCCAGCAGTTGATCAACGAGATTCAGTACGGAAAGTGGGCGGAGGAACCCGAACTGCCGACCGCCGACTACCGGCTCGCCGCGAACTACGGAGACGGCGACGAGCACCGGGGTGTGTACTCCTTCTGCATGTGTCCAGGCGGACAGGTCGTCCCTTCGCCCACGGAGCCGGGCGGAATCTGTGTCAACGGAATGAGCCACGCGAGCCGGCGCGGCCACTGGGCGAACTCTGCCCTGGTAGTCTCCGTAAAGCCGAGCGACTTCGGAGCGTTCGGCCCTCAGACGCCCGGACTGGGGCGATGGGACGGATTGCTCGACGGAATGGCGTTCCAGCGCGAGGCCGAGCGGCGCGCCTACCAACGAGGAGGCGGTGGCTTCATCGCCCCGGCCCAACGCCTCACGGAGTTCGTCGCCGGGACGGGCCCGACCGACGTGCGCAAAACGACCTACAAGCCGGGGATCGCCCCGGCAGACCTCGCCGGGTGTTATCCCGATTTCGTCACCGAGCTCCTGCGAGACGCAGTCCGGTCCTTCGACGAGAAGATGCCCGGGTTTCTCACCGACGACGCGCTCCTCATCGGGGTCGAGACTCGAACGAGCGCGCCCGTCACCGTCCTTCGCGACGACGTCTCGCTACAGAGTCGCTCGCTCGAGATGCTCTACCCGGCCGGGGAGGGGGCAGGCTACGGAGGTGGCATCGTCAGTGCCGCCGTCGACGGGCTTCGGATCGCCGACCGGATCCTCGACGAGCTCGAGTCGAAGTGACGTTTCGGTTTTAGCGAAATTACCTGCCGCTATTATCGTATTTTCGTAAGGGGAACGGGCGCTACACTTCATCGTGGACCCGCCGTAGAGGCCCCTGATGAAGTTGAAGAAGAACCTCAAGCTGGTCGACGTCTTCGCGATCAGCACCGGAGCGATGTTCAGCTCCGGGCTATTCTTGCTCCCGGGGTTGGCCGCCGCAGAGACCGGAATGTCGGCAGCGCTCGCCTACTTCATCGCCGGGATTCTCATGATCCCGGCCCTCCTGAGCCAGGCAGAGCTCTCCACGGCGATGCCGCGTGCAGGCGGGACGTATTACTTCCTCGATCGAGCGATCGGCCCGCTCATGGGGACGGTCGGCGGTCTCGGCACGTGGACGGCGCTCGTCTTCAAGAGTTCCTTCGCCTTGATCGGCATGGGAGCATATCTCGCGCTCTTCTTCGACCTCTCGATCACGGCAGTCGCCGTCGCTCTGACGGTGGTCTTCGGCGTGGTCAACCTGGTCGGCGCCAAGGAGTCGAGCGGACTTCAGCGGTTCCTGGTCGCGGTCCTGTTGATCGTCGTCGGCCTCTTCGTCGTCGGCGGGTTCGGTCTCGTGGCGTTCGGGGGGGCGACGACGTACGCGGACAAGCCTTTCTTCCTCGCCGGCTCGCACGGCCTCTTCGCGACGGTGGGGCTCGTCTTCGTATCGTATGCCGGGCTGACGAAGGTCGCCTCGGTCGCCGAAGAGGTGGAGAACCCCGACCGAAACATCCCGCTCGGGATGATTCTGTCGCTGCTGGTCGCGACGGCGGCCTACACCGGAGGCGTGGCGCTCGTCACGTTGGTGCTTCCCGCTGCCGAGCTGCATGCCGACCTCACCCCGATCGCAACCGCAGCGGCGGCCCTCGCCGGGAGTTGGGCGCCGGTCGCGGTTGGTTGCGTCGTCGCTGCCGCGGTCGCGGCGTTCGCGTCGACCGGCAACGCTGGGATCCTGTCTGCGTCTCGTTATCCGTTGGCGATGGCGCGAGATCACCTCATGCCGGAGTGGTTCCAGCGACTCGGTCGCTTTGGAACCCCGACCTGGGGAATCATCGTGACGAGCCTCGCGATGGCCGTGTGCGTTTCGGTGTTCGACGTCATGATGGTCGCAAAGCTCGCGAGCGCGTTCCAGTTGCTCCTGTTCGCTCTGATCAACGTCAGCGTCATCGTGATGAGAGAGAGCCAACTTTCGTACTACCGTCCCGGGTTTCGCTCGCCGCTCTACCCCTGGGTTCAGATCGCCGGAGTGGTCGTCTCGCTCTGGCTCATCGGCGAGATGGGGTGGTCGGCGGTCGGCTTCACCATCGCGCTCGTCGCAGCCTGCGTCCTCTGGTACGTCGTCTACGCCGAGGGGATCGAACGATCGGGCGCGATCTATCACCTCTTCGAGCGCCTCGGGAAGCGCCGCTGGAAAGCGCTCGACGACGAGCTCGAGCAGATTCACCGCGAGAAAAAGCGGCACACCGAGAGTCTCCTCGCGAAGCGCGAAGAGAAGGAGCCGCCGGAACCACCGGTGTTGCCGACACTCGAGCTGCGCGAAGCCTAGCCGGACCTACGGCCCGAAGATGTGGTGTCGCGCGGCGTCGATCAGCGCGACCACTCCGGGGTGCTCGAGCTGTCGCTCGACGGAGACGGCGTAGAACTTTTCTCGAATTTCGGAGATCTCACCGATGCGCACCACGTGGTACTGGCGCTCGATGTCGGCCGCTACGACCGCAGGTGCGCAGAAGATGCCGAGCCCGTGTTCTCCGAACGCCTTCATCTGCGCAGCGTCCTGAAACTCCGCGACCACCTTGGGATGGATGTCGCGCGAGTCGAGCCACTGGTCGAGCAGGCGCCGCAGGACCGCGTTGGACGTCGGCAAGAGCATTGGCGCTCCTTCGAGATTGTTCGGGAAGTCGTCCCCGATCTGGTCGGCGAGCTCTCGCGTTCCGAAGAGCGCAACGGCCGTCTCGCCGAGGAGGTGATTGAAGGCTTTCACCCGCGTATCGGGACCAGCGGGAGCGTCGGTGATGACGAGGTCGAGATGATGCAGCGCGAGGTCCGCCAGCAACTCTGGCGTGTGTCCTTCCCGGATCGTCAGGTGGATGGCGGTGTCGAGCTGCAGCGCGGGCTCCACGAGGCTTCTCACGATCAGCTTCGGAACGACCTCCGTCACGCCGACGTCGAGGCGGACCGGCCCGCCGACCGGGCGTCCCTGCACGAAGTCCATCAGCTCGCGCCCGATCATGAAGATCTCTTCGGCGTAGCGATGAACGTGATGCCCGAACTCGGTCAGGACCAGATTTCGCCCCGACTTCCTGAAGAGGTCATGGCCGAGCGACTCCTCGAGCTGTCGAACCTGCCCGCTCACGGTCGACGGGGCGAGGCTCAACTTCTCACACGCCGCGGTGATGCTGCCCTCGTTCGCGACGGTCCAAAAGTATAAGAGGTGGTGATAATTGAGCCATTCCATGGGGTTGCCTCCAGGCGATCTCGAGGAACGCTTCGTTAATAACGAAGTGTCTGCCCGATATTACCTTATCGACGAAGGGTTGCCAGGTTCCTATCCTCAGAGGGACACCGAAGACGCACGTAGGTCACCGTCATGCAACTGGAAATCGTCAGCAGAGACTTCGAACTCACCCAGTCGATTCGCGAACACATCGAGACGCGTCTGGCTACACTGTCGGCCTGGAGCCGGCGAGACATCCGGACTGTTCGGGTGACTCTGGGCGACATGAACGGTCCTCGCGGGGGGGCCGACAAGTATTGCAAGGTGTCTGTCACATTGAGGTCTGGGCCGGACATTCGGGTCGGGAAAGTTTCCGACAACCTCTACGATGCGATCACGCGGGCGGCCCTCGCCGCGGTGCGCACCACGTCGGAGATGATCTCGCGTCGCCGTCGGCGATGGAGACGGTCCCGCCGCAGTCTCGGGCTGCTCTTCTGAGTCCGCGAAACTGCGGGCACTCGTCACGCATCTTTTTCCGTGAAACTGCGGGCACTCGTACGAAAATTTAACGGCCGCATCGAGCGGCCCTGGAGATGGGATGGTTGGCTTGTCGTCGATAAAGAACTGGTTTGCTCGACTCGGAGCTGGCGCGATCAGCGGAATTTTGCTGCTGGTCGCGGCCCTCGTCGCGATGGTCTGGGCGAACTCGGGTTGGGCGGGCAGTTACAATGCGCTGTGGTCGACCCTCTTTACCGTCGGTATCGGGGATGCGGCGCTCTCCAAACCGTTGATTCTGTGGGTCAACGACGGGCTGATGGCGATCTTCTTCCTCCTCGTCGGGCTCGAGATCAAGCGCGAGCTCATCGAGGGAGCTCTATCGACCCCAAGGCGTGCGGCGCTTCCCGCCATCGCCGCAGCGGGCGGGATGGCCGTCCCGGCGCTGATCTACGTCGCGTTCAACTTCGGCGGTGAAGGGCTCTCGGGTTGGGCAATTCCGGCCGCGACCGACATTGCGTTCGCTCTGGGCATCCTCGCTTTGCTGGGACGACGCGTACCAGTGGAGCTGAAGGTCTTCCTCACCGCCGTCGCGGTCGTGGACGACCTCGGCGCCGTCCTCGTGATCGCGCTCTTCTACACCGGCGAGCTCGCGACCGGCCCGTTGCTCGGCGCCGCCGTGGCGATGGTCGGGCTGATCATCGCGAACCGCTCTCGCACCAACAGCCCGATTCCCTACCTGATTCTCGGTGCTGCCCTCTGGCTCTTCGTCCTGAAATCGGGGGTCCATGCGACGGTAGCCGGTGTGCTCCTCGCGCTCACGATTCCTGCGCGGGGGATGCTCTCAGGGGATCAGTTCCAGGCGCACGGCCGCGAAATCTTCGGCTTTCAGGAGCGCGAAGACGACGACGAGCTTCCGCCGCAGACCCGCGTCGACGAGATGCGGGATCTCTGTAACCGCGTCGAACCGATGCTGTTGCGCTGGGAGCACGCCCTGCATCCCTGGGTGATGTTCGGGGTGATGCCGATCTTCGCGCTCGCCAACGCTGGTGTCGTCGTCTCCGGAGGGGCCGAAGCGATGGCCGCCCCGGTGTCGCTCGGGGTGATGCTCGGGCTCCTGCTCGGAAAGCCGCTCGGGATCACGCTCTTCGCCTGGGTCGCGGTCGCCCTCGGGCTCAGCGAGAAGCCGGCCGAGTTCAGCTGGAAGCAGTTGCACGGCGCCGGATGGTTGGCCGGAATCGGCTTCACGATGTCGCTCTTCGTGACCTCCCTCGCCTTCGAAAGCGAAGTTCTGGCTACCCAGGCGAAGATCGGCCTCATGACGGGCTCACTCGTCGCCGGTCTCATCGGCGCGGCGATTCTGTACCGGTTCGGCCGCGCCGCCTGACCACCCCATCGCAAGCCTTCTCCGCGTTGCGCCCGCGGCGGAGCCCGTGGTATCTCCGTCTCTGCACTGGAGGTGGACCTTGAACGAACGACCCAGACCATTCTTGAGCGGCGAAGAGGGCCCGATTCGCTGGGACTGGTGGGGCGAGAACCCGGCCGAGATCGTGCTGGTCGTCTTCATCCTCGTGACCTTCGCATTTCTCGTGTGGTTGCCGCCTCAAGGGTGGGGCATCGACGAGAACCCAGCCGCCGCCGGCGAGCAGACGACCGCACCACGCCTCGTCCCTTGAACCCTCCGTTCTGCGCGGGGTTCAGGGGGGATCCAACAATTGGCGGCCCCTTGGGTGCTGTGTTACATTCGTCGAACTTCATTTCCTCGGAGTAGACCATGAAGAGACGAGCGTTGAGACGCCTGCTAGCGTGCTCGCTCACCGCTTGCCTGTGGGGGGCATCATCACTCGCGATCGCCCAGGAGACGGGCGAGACCGCCACGGAAGCAGAGCCGACCACGACAGACGAGACGCCCGCCGAAGCCGGGTCGTCCACCCCCGATAGCGACAGCGCTGGCGACGAATCCGCCGAGGGAGAAGCTGCCCCG
Organism: uncultured Bradymonadales bacterium; assembly: GCA_964411125.1. Classification (GTDB taxonomy): domain Bacteria; phylum Myxococcota_A; class Bradymonadia; order Bradymonadales; family Bradymonadaceae; genus JBFIHF01. The sequence goes on from CAYPJU010000028.1 coordinate 47,238, forward strand.
ACTTCCGCACCCCCCAAGGACGAGGCCGCACGGATCCTCTCGCTCATCAAGAATGCGAACGACGAGTTCGCCCGAGGCGAGTTCGATGACGCACTGCGGCTCTACGAGGAAGCCTACGAGCAGTACCCGCAGCCAGTGCTGCTCTACCGCATTGGCAACGCAGCCGAGAAGCACGGCGACACGCGAAAGGCGATCGACGCGTACCGAAAGTTCGCAGAGCAGAGCCCCGCGGGAGATCCCACGGCCGCGAAGATGGCGGCAAGAGCGGACGAACTTCAAGCGACACTTCCACCTCGCGTGACCGTCACCACCGCGCCCGCCGGCGCGACGGTCTTCCTCGGCTCCGTCGATGGACAGACGCTCGGGATCACCCCCGGAACCTTCGACCTCACCGCCGGACCGACGACCCTCGTCCTGCAGCTCGACGGCTACCAGGTTTCGAAAGAAGAACTCGAACTCGCGAACGGTACCGTCACCGACGTCGCCGTCTCCCTCGCCCCCCTCGAGCGTCTCACTCCGGCGGAGCCCGTCGCCGTCGCGACCGCGGAGCCCGAGCAGGACGGTGGGCTCGACCTTCGCACCATCGGCTACATCACTGGAGGTGTCGGAGTCGCCTTGATCGGCACGGGCGTCGTGTTCAGCGCACTCAGCGCCGGGAAGACGAACGACGTCAACGATTACGACAAGCGAGCCCCCGGCGCCTCTCGAGCAGAACTCGAGGAAATGAAGGAGCAGGCCGTCTCGTTCTACAAGACCTCCGTTCCGCTCTACGTGGCCGGAGGAATCCTGACCGCGGCAGGGGTCACGCTGGTGGTCCTCGATTCCATGGGTGACGAACCCTCCGCCCGGTTCGATTTCAACGTGTCGCCCGACGGCGCCACGGCCGGAATCTCCGGCCGGTTCTGAGCACGGCTAACTGATGGCTCCTCTCGATCTCGTCACCGTTTGGGTCAGCGGCAATCTGCTGCTCGCACAGGCCGGTGGCACCATCGACATCGCCGAGGGGGCGCCGCGTGGCACGGACTGGGCATCGACCGTCGGTTTCCTCGCCGTACCAATCCTGCTCCTCGCGGCCGCCTACGGCGGTTGGCGCTTCCTGCAGACCTACCGGCGCTCGACGCAGAAGACTACCGTCGCTCCAGTCGAACTCATCGGTAAGGAGCAGCGCCGACGCATCCAGGACGCCGTGGAACGTCAGGACTACGAAGGGGCGGGTGACCTGCTCGCGAAGACCGGCTCACACGACGAGGCTGCGCAGAACTACATCCGAGCACGAGCCTACGAGAAGGCAGCGCTCGAGTTTCAGAAGTCGGGGAACACCGCCCAGGCGATCCACTACTTCAAGCAAGCTGGCAACGTAGCCACGGCAGCCGCCATCTACGCCGAGCAGGGCGAGCACATGGCCGCCGCCGCCGAATACTTCGCCGCCGGCGACTTCGGGCACTCCGCCGAACAGTACGCCCTCGCCGGCGACGATCGGCGTGCCGCGGAGAACTTCGAGCGGTCCGGAAAGCTGCTGAAGGCGGGCAAGTACTATGAGGTCGCCGGGCTTCAGCAGAAGGCCGCGGAAAACTACGCAGCCTACTTCAAGGGAGCCCTGGCCAAGGCCGGCGGCGTCCTCGCCGAGGTCGAGCAGGACCGCCAGTACGCCCGCCGCGCCGGTGACATCTTCCGCGACAACGGGCAGACCCAGAAGGCGGGCAGCATCTACCAGGCGGGGGGCTTCTTCGGCGAGGCTGCACAATGCCTGCGCACGACCGGTGACTTCACCGGCGCCGCCCAGATGTTGATGAAGGCCGCCAAGCCCCTGCAGGCAGCCGAGGTCCTCGAAGAAGCCGGGGAGCGCGAAGCCGCCCTCCGAATGCGCGCCGAGGCCGCCCTCGCCGACGAAGACTTTCGCGCGGCCGCCGCGCTCTTCCGCGACGCGGGCGACGACGAACGTGCCGCCGAACTCTTCGAGCGGGTCGAAGAGTGGGGCGAAGCCGCCCAGATTCACGAGCGCCGCGGCATGCAGCAGCGCGCCATGGAACTCTTCGAGCGCGCCGAAATGTGGGCCTACGCCGCACGCTGTGCCGAGACGGCTCAAAAGTGGGAGAGCGCTGCCGACCTCTACCACAAGGCAAACGACGTCGACGGCGAGCTCCGCGCGCTCATCGCCTCGGAACGCCACTTCGACGCTGGTCGACTTCAGTTCGAACACCGCCGCTACGACGACGCTCTCACGACCTTGCTGCGAATCGACTCTCGTGACGAGGATTACATCCGGGGGCTCGAGCTTCAGGGCGACGTCCTCCGCTCCCAGAACCGGCACGAGAAGGCGTACAGCAAGTACCGCTCGGCGCTAGGCAACCGCGGGGTCAAAGAGAACACCGTCGCCCTCTGCTACAAGATGGCTCGCGCCCTCGAGGAGAGCGACGATCTTAAAGCAGCACTCGAGCAATTCGAGGCGATCCTCGAGTTCGACAAGAACTACGAAGACGTCAGCCTCCGCACCAAAGCCGTGCGCGGCCGACTACGACGCGAACGGCTCCCGTCTCGGACCGCCTCGTCCGGCATCTTCTCCGCACCTGCCAACCCGAGTGGCGAGGCGCAGCGGTACGAAGTCCTCGAGGAGATTGCTCGCGGGGGCATGGGCATCGTCTACAAGGCGCGCGACACCGTCCTCGGCCGTGTCGTGGCGTACAAAGTTCTCGGTGAGAACCTCCGCGACAACGAGACCGCGGTGAAGTACTTCCTGCGCGAGGCGCGCGCCGCCGCCGCGCTCTCACACCCCAACATCGTGACCGTGTACGACGCCGGCGAGCAGGGGAACGAGTACTACATGGCGATGGAGTTCGTGGAGGGGACCACCCTCAAGGAGCTCATCCGACGAAAGGGCGCGCTCCCCGAAGACCAGGTGCGCTACATCACCGTCCACTGCTGCCGTGCGCTGCAGTACGCGCACTCCAAGGGGATCGTCCACCGCGACATCAAGTCCGGCAACGTGATGATCACCCGTGACAAGGCGCTCAAGATCATGGACTTCGGCCTCGCGAAGTTCGTCCGCGAGTACCAGAAAGACCACACCCAGCAGGTCGGCACGCCGTTCTACATGTCCCCCGAGCAGATCATCGGGACCGACATCGACCACCGCGCTGACCTCTACAGCCTCGGCTGCACCATCTACGAATGCGCCACCGGAACGGTGCCCTTCTTCAAGGGCGACCTGGGCTATCACCACGTCCACACGAAGCCCCCCGGCCCGCGTGGCATCAACCCGGCGCTCTCGCGCCAGATGGAGAAGGTCATCCTTCGGCTGCTCGAGAAGGACCCGTCCGACCGTTTCCAGCACGCAAAAGACATCATCGAAGACGTCGCCGTGAAGGAACGCGGCTGACTCGACACCTGCAGGAGGCGACGGGCTCCGTCGCGCGCACATGAATCACTACCGACATTTCGTCGTGAGACTGGTTGGACTCTTCGTCGTCACGCTCGGCGTCGGCTGCACGTCTGACTCGATCGACGACCGCTGCCGAACCTCCGCGGAGGCCCACTGCGCGAACTGCTACGCGTGCGGTGACGACGGAGCCGACGCCTGCGGCGTCTCCGCCGACCTCGACGAGGCCGGGTGCGTGGAGGAAGTGTTCGTCCGATGCGGCGACCAGGCCGCCACAGTCGAAGAAGCGAAAGCAGAACTCGAACTCTGCGAAGACTCGCTCCCCGAGCTCAGTTGCGAGCTGGTGTCCCGCTCGATCGCGCAGGGTGGGCTCGCCACGACCGAAGAGTGCCAGTACTTCCTCTGACCCTCAGACGGCGCTGGTCCCCGAAACGCCGAAAAGCTCCGCAGCGTTTTCGTAGGCCACGTTCTCGAGCTCCTCGGGGCTCGCGCCCGCATCACCGAGGGCAACCATCGTCTTCGCGATGCCGAGGATGTCCGCGGCGCCGCTCCGTAACGACGTGCTCAAGACGATTCGCGCCGAACTCCTCTCCGAAAGACGCGCGATCAACGAAGCCGCTTCCCGCGGTTCGATGTCCTGGTTTCCGACGGCGAGCCCCACGACGAAACCCTCCTCGTGGACCGTATGCGCCGTCCGCTCGTCGAGCCGCGTGAGGAGGCAGCGCCCCGGAGCGAGCCCCCCCGCCGACAGCCGCGCCATCATCTTGTACGTCATGTTCACGTGAAGCTCGTGAGGAGGGGTGACGACCACCGGCAGCGACAGCTCCGCGGCGAGCGCGACCTGCCGGTCGAAGAGCTCCCACTGCGTCGCGGTGTCTTCCCATGCCCCGATCTCACCCACCGCCACCACCGCGTCGCGCGACAGCAGCTCGGGGAGGCGCTTCCAGACCTCGTAGTGAGCGCGCGAAGGTTGCGCCGACGGGACGACCCCGAGCGCGACGTGACCCCGAAGGCCGCAGCGCTCGAGGCGAGCCGGCTCCTCCGAGCTCAGCGCGTCCAGGTATTCCAGGAGTGGCCCGGCCGTGGTGAAACTCTTCGGCGCGTGGGCGGTGGTCACCGCCCGCTCCGTCCCGAAGTACGCAAGGTTTCGCAGCTCGTCGTCGGTCCTCGTGTCGCTCCGGATCTGAGCGTCGAAGATCCTCATCGCCACGATTCTGCAGCGGGCCCGGGGGCATCTGGACGCTCCCAGTCCCCCGAACGTCCTCCCGACTTCGCGGCGAGGTGGACGTCACCGATGACGACCTCGCGATCCGCCCCTTTCGTCATGTCGTAAATCGTGAGCGCCGCCACCGTCACTGCCGTGAGCGCCTCCATCTCCACGCCCGTCTTCCCCTCGCACCGCGCGGTCGCTTCGATGCCGATCGCCCCGTCGCACCAGGCGAAGCGCACCTCCACGTGCGACAGCCCCAGCGGATGGCACAGCGGGATCAACTCGCCCGTCTTCTTCGCCGCCATGATGCCGGCGAGCCGCGCCGTCCCGAGTACGTCCCCTTTGGCCGCGTTCCCCGCGCGGACCGTCTCGAGCGTGGCGGCCTGCATGTACACGAACCCTCGTGCCGTGGCGGCCCGCTGCGTCGTCGCCTTAGACGACACGTCCACCATTCTCGCTTCGCCGTCCGCGTCGATGTGCGTAAGATCGTCAGCCATGAAACGCTCGCTTGGTGTTTCGTCCGGCGCCCGGGGACTTTGCAAGGCGGGGCCATCTCGGTAAACAGTGGTTTGCATCCCCCGGACGTCGCCGGCAGAACGCAACCGCAGGCCGATATAACATGAAACGACTTCTGCTCGCATCGCTGCTACTCCTCGCCTCGTGTGCGGGGTCGACCCCCGAGTCGACGCTCGCCGACGCACGCGTCGCCCTCGATGCGGGGAATCTGCAGGTGGCCAGGGCGAAGGCCGAGAGCGTCCATCGGGAAGATCCCGAACGAAAGGACGCTCGCGCGATCCTCGCCTCGGTGCACCGCGAGCTGGCGACGCGCAACGAGACCGCCGGAGAACTCGAGCGCGCCCATAACGCCTACGTTCGCGCCGGGGAGCTCGAGCCACGCCGAGCGATGCGTGCTCAGGACTGGTGGAAGGCGTACGAGAGCGGGCGCAATGCGGGCCTGGAATCCCGGCGGCTCGGTCCCTACCTCGAGAGCTCCCTCGAGGCGGATCCGTCGAGCGCCGAGATCCACGCCGTCGCCGCCGAACACTTCGACCTCGAGGGGGACCTCAAGGCCGCCGCCAGACACTACCTCTGGCTCTGGGAGGCCGATCGAACGGCTCTCAACATCGGGCTGCGCCTCGGCGGGATCTACTCGGAGCTCGAGGAGTGGGAGGACGCCGAGGCCGTCTTCCGTCGCGTCCTCGAAGCCGACCCCGGCAACGTGCAGGCGAAGTTGCGGCTCGCCGACGCCTACGAAAACCAGCGCCGCGACAAGTCGGCGCGCGAAATCTACCTCGCGCTCGTCGAAGAATACCCCGACAACGCGATGATCCTCTTCCGGTACGCGGACTTCCTCGAGCAACAGGGGGACCGTGAGCGAGCCGCCGCCGTCCGTGCGCAGGCGCGTGGAGAGCTCCCCGGGGTCGAGCGTCGGGAAATGCGCGAGCTCAAGCGGAGGAAGAAGCGGTGAACCTCGATGCCCACTCCATAGCTACGATTCTGCTGGCCACCGACTTCAGCGAGGCGTGCCGAGTTGCCGAGGCGAGAGCCCGCCACATTGCCGAACGCTGCGGCGCGACCCTCGTGGTCGTGCACGGCATCGAGCCGATCCGCGGCGTCGAAGAGCACGACTCCGAAGAGTACGACGACTTCTACCGCGAGCTCCTCGACCGCGCCGAACGAGAGATGGACGAACGCGCTACACATCTGGGCGCCCGGAACCTCCTCGTCAAGCAGCACATCCGCATCGGGCCGCGCTGGCGTGTCGTGCTCGACGTCGCCGAAGAAGAGGGCGTCGACCTCATCGTCTGTGGGCGCAAGTCGGCGTCCGAGCCTGTCGACAACACCACCCACCGCATTCTCTTCGCGACGAATCGCTCGGTCCTCTGCGTACCCCTCGGCGATTGACGTGAATCCTTCCGAACTCCTGCGCCTCTACGGACAGCGCGCCAAGAAGAGCTTTGGGCAGCATTTCCTGACCGACTCGGGGCTCCTCGGCCGGATCGTCGATGCGGCCTCGTTGCCCGACCGCGCGCACGTCCTCGAGATCGGGCCCGGCTGCGGAACCCTGACGGCCACGCTGCTCGAGCGAGGACACACGGTCACCGCGGTCGAGCTCGACCGCGACGCGGCCGCCTTCCTCCGCGAGGAGCTCCAGCCCCGCCACCCGACGCTCGAGGTCCTCGAAGAGGATGCGTTGGAGTTCGACCTCGACAGGCTCCCCCGCGCGTGTCGCTTCGTCGTCGCCAACCTGCCGTACAACGTCGGCACTCCGATCCTGTTTCGCCTGCTCGAGGCCGACCGGTTCGAGCGGCTCGCCCTGATGTTTCAAAAGGAAGTCGCCCGCCGACTCGTCGCATCGCCGGGGAATGGCGAGTACGGCGCGATGACGCTTCGGGCGGGGCTGTGGGGCGACGCGAAGCTCGCCATGACTCTCAAGCCGGGCGCGTTCACGCCACCACCGTCGGTCGACAGCGCCGTCGTCGTCTTCGACACGATCCCCGGCGGACGCGATGTCGTCGACCGAGACGCGTTCGTGGAGACCGTCACCGCCGGGTTCGCTACCCGTCGAAAGACGATCCGAAACGCGCTGAAAGCTCGATGGGACAGGGACCTCGTCGACGAAGCGCTCCAGGCCGCCGGCGTCGAGCCGAGGACCCGCGCCGAACGATTAGCGTCGGCGGATTTCGACCGCTTGTCGGCGGCGATTCGCGAACGCGAGCAGGCCGAGAAGTAGCGCGAGGAAGGGGGCAGGGCGGGACGTTTCGACGCTGCTCGAGCCCCGGCAACACCCGCCCTGGGAGGTCTCGTCGCCCGGTGCCTCGAAGTAGTCGGGGTAGTCGCCGCACGAATCGCTCTCTCCACCCGGGTAGATCGACACCAGCCCCGCGATGTCGTCGGTGTGCAGCGTGCGCTTCTGCGTCTCGCCTTCGGGGGCCCGCCCGAACATCGTCGCGTCGGCGACGTTCGAATGGTCGAGGCCGAGGAAGTGCCCGACCTCGTGCGTCAACGTGTTCTGCACGTCGACGACCGAGTCGCTGTCCCCCACCGTGAACCGATGGTGTTCGCCGTTCATCTCGATGTCGGCGTCGGCGATGACACCCGTGCTCGGGTCGAAAGTCACCGACGTGATCGCGAAGGCGGTGTCGGACGCGTACGGCCAGTCGGTGTCGCGCCACATTACGATGTTTGCGTTTCCGCTCTCGTCGCGCGCGCTCGAGTATTCGGCGCGCGAGTCGTTGGTGAGCCCCCCGTACTCGGCCTTGAAGCTGCTCTGGCCGACGTCGGACCACGTCGCGAAACTCTGGCGCACCGCTTCGAGCACCAGGGGATGGAGCCCGGTACCGTCGCCCGGTACGTCGTCCGTTCCCTCTTCGTTCACGTAGAAAACCACGCACGATTTCCCCCACTCGACGGGGAGGGCCACCTCGCCTGGCTGACACGGGAAAGGGCCACCGCTCCCAGTACAGGTCAAGGTCTGCTCGAATGCCGAGGCGGCGACCGGGATGACAGCAAGGGCGAAGACCGCCCCCGCGAGAGACCACTTCATTCGGCTGCCGTCTCTGCCTGAACGATGTCGACGATGCGTCGCTTGAACTCCACCAGTCGGGACTGCGTGGGCGCCTCGCCGTCGTCGGCCAGGCGTAGCTGGCCGCCCTGTGGGTTGCGGACGACGAGGGAGCCGGCGTCGAGCTGCGGGCGGATCTTCGCGTCCTCGCCGTCGCCATCGATCGCGTACTTACCCTGTGACAGCCCCGTCACCACGAAGTGCTCGTGCCCCTTCGGTTGTTCGAGGAAGAGGAGGGCGCGCTCGCCGACACTGAAATGCGGCATTCCGTGCACACGCGTCGCCAGCTTCTCCGTCCGCCCGCCGAGATGGATGATCTCGACCTCGTCGGTCGATTCACCTTTCCAGACGTCTTCCACGTCGACGACGATGCGCGTCAGAACGCGGCCGTCGCGTACGAAGGCTTCTGTCGACTCCACCTCTCCGACGACGATGCGGTCGGAAGCTTCGATAAGTTGCTCGAGCGTGAGTTTCGCCACCGTCGTCGCGGACGCCACGCCCGCCGAAATCAGCACCAGCAGAAAAATCAGAGAAGAAACGCGTCTCATCGGCACACCTCGGTCGGGGACTCGAACGGATTGTCGTCCGGCGGAAGCTGGACGCCCGGTTCCATCCCGGGATCCTCCTCCGCTTCCACTTTGACGTAGTCGATCAGCCGATATTGCAAATCGTGATTTCCCTTGTTGTGATCGCCTGGCGCGCGCAGGTAGTTGCCCATCGAACGATTCCGGAAAAACCCGTCCTGCACGAAGACGATGAGCTCGCCACCGTCGACCTCCTTGATGCGGGCCACGTCGATCTTCGCCCCTCCGTCGTCCGCCTGGACGAACGGATCGCCCCAGTCGGAGGTCACTTCCCACAGGTACGGCGGGAAGTCGTCCGGATCGTTGTCTTTGTCTGCGATGTCGGCGCCGTACGTCGCTATCTCGATATCCCCAAGGCCGATGTAGCTGCTCGTCACCGGGAACGTCTTCCCCTCCACCTTCTGAGGCGACAGGTCGACAGGTTCCTCGTCCGTGGGCGAGTAGACGTCGTCACCGGCGCGTAGCTCGAACTCGGGCGCGAGCGCCGCGAGGAGTCCCGTCGCCGCCGAAGAGATGTCGTCGGGTTCGAACGTCACGACCACTTTCTTGCCCGCCTTCAGATACGCGCGGATGTCCTCGATGTCCTCGTCGGAGTACTCCTCCGACGGGTTCATCAGGAAGAGAGCGTCCTCCTCGTTCTCGAACCGCAGGCTGCCGCGCGTCGTGACCTCCTGGTCGCGGTTGCCGTTCACGAAGAATACCCAGAAGTTCTCCTTCGACGGCTTCCCTCCCGAGAAGTCCGAGTGCCGCTGGTCCTGACCGATCAACGTCCCTTTCGGGCGCACGTCGCGCAGCGGTTTCTCCGCCTTGTCCTCGTTCTTCGCCGCCCACTCGAACGAGTTCATCGCGAGCTCGAAGTTGTCCCCGAAGTGCGCCCACGCATCGCCGAAGATGTTCTGGTCCCCGACGACGACGACCCTTCCTTCGCCGTACTCCACGGCACTCACGACCTCGAGCGGTCCCGATGGTTCGAGCTCCTCGTCGGTCTGTTTCCAGTCGCCGTAGTAACCACCCGTGTCTTCGGGATCCCAGTAGTCCGCGAAGCTCTCCTCGGACGTCAGCGCCACAGCGCCTTCCTGGTTCTCGGTGACCATCGAACCGCCGGTCTGCAGGCTCACCATCTCGAGGTCCGCTGCGACCGGATGATCCGTGAAGTTCCACGCCATGATCCAGCCAAGCCCCGCGACGCTGTACTCGGGCGGATAGTCGACCGCGATTGTGTACTCGACCCGGATCCCCATCGGCTCGAGAAACGGATTCACCCGCTGCGCGTGCCGGTAGACGTTGGTGTGGTCCACGATGACGAACAGTCCGCCTCCGCCTTCCACGAAGTCGAGGATCGCGTCCACCTCGTCGTCACTGAAATCGGGTCGGTCCGAAGAGACCAGGTTGATGAAGAGGACGTCGAAACCCTCCAGGCGTTCTGCGCTCAATGGCATGCTGCGGATCGAGGTCCAGTTGTACCCCGCCCGCTCGATGTGATCGAAGACCCGCCGAAAGCCGAAGACCCCCTGGTAGCCGAACTCGCTCTTCGTCAGGACGTAGTCTTCGGGGTTCTGCTTGCGGGAATGGTAATGGTCGGCGAGCACCCACGGCCCGTCGGAGCCACCGATCGGACGCGAGTAACATTCTTTTTCGGGGTTCGGGACACACCCGGCCGCGGAGACGGCGATGCTGGAGGCGATCGCCATCAAGAGGGAACGAGAGAACTTCATCGAGATACACCAGCCGTTATTTGAGGACTTTTCCCAGCGTGTCTTTCGCGCGCGCCAGCGTGAGGCCCTCGAGCATCTTTCGGACCTTCTCGTCCGACTCCACGATCTCGAGCACCGCCCTTTTGGCGATCGCGAGAACCTCCGCCGAATCCTTCGCCTCGACCGTCGCCGTCGCCGCTTTGCCACTCATCAGCGAAACTTCGCCGAAGTAGGCTCCACGCCCCAGCGTCTTCAGGTCTACCTCACGATTCAACGAATTGGTCCACACGCGAACATTTCCATTCACCAGGACAAACAGACTCTGCACGGTGCCACCCTCTTCGATGATCACCTCGCCGTCCTGATACGTGCGCATCGTAGCGGCATCGATCAAGCGTTGCATGTGATCCTCGGAGAGGTGCTTGAACAGCGGAGATTCGGCGATCGTCTTCGTGATGGTGTCGCTCATGGAAGCTCCCTTGCGGTGGTGCACCAAACCTACGCGAAACAGCCCTCGACCGGCAAGCGGCAGGCCACCGGCCTCCGGACCGCCGGGCTCCGCCCCGGCCTGGTCGACCGGTCTGGTCGACCGGCCTACGCGCTCACGATCTTGCTGAGATCCAAATTGCGGCTACGATCGTTCCTAGGAATGAACGGCGTCTCGCCTTTCGTTATAGTGGTGGCAACTCCGGTCGAAGGGCCGGGGGTCGACAAGGTCAACTCCAGAGGACTCGTACATGGCACATTGGACACGAAGAGCCCGGCACGCCGCGGCCCTCGCCGGATTCGGCGCGGTCGTTCTCGCGACCGGAAGTTCGTTCGCCCAAGATTCTACGCTCTTGAACCCGGTGGCCGGCGCCGTCGCCGACCCCTTCGCGATCAACCCGATGGACACCGACCCGCTCAAAGACGAGCTGGTCTTCGACGTCGACGATTCGATCGCCAACGAGGACGTCATCGCGCTCGCCGCCGAGTGTGGCCTCACCGCCCGTTTGAACAGCACGTACTCCGACGAAGCCAACCTCTTCATCGCCGACGTGCCCGAAGGGCGAGTGCCCGAATACCTCGAGTGTCTTCAGGCGCACGCGCCCGACGCGGAGTGGCTCGAAGCGGCCGAAGAAAACTTCGAGTACGCGCTGCTCGGCAAGCCGAATGACCCGCTCTACCAGTTCCAGTGGAACATGAAGCAGGTCAATGCCGAGGATGCGTGGGGAACGTCGACCGGCAAAGACGTCGTCGTCGCCGTCATCGACACCGGTGTCGCCGTCGAAGAAGACCCCGGCCGCGGCATCATCGCCACCAAAGACCTCGCCGGCACGGCGACCGTCAAGGGCTACGACTTCGTCGACAACGACGACTTCGCCTGGGACGGGCACGGCCACGGGACGCACGTCGCGGGGACGATCGCTCAGACGACCAACAACAAGTACGGCGTCGCCGGCCTCGCCTACAACGCCAAGATCATGCCGCTGCGCGTGCTCAACTCGCAGGGCTTCGGCTCGGTCTCCGACATCGCCGATTCGATCCGCTTCGCCGCCGACAACGGGGCGCAGGTCATCAACATGAGCCTCGGCGGGCCGCTGCCGAGCCTCGTGATGAAGCGCGCCGTCGACTACGCCTACAAGAAGGGTGTGACTACCGTCGCCGCCGCCGGCAACGGCGGGCGCAAGGCGCCCAGCTACCCGGCCTCCTACGACCATGTCATTGCAGTCGCCGCGACCCAGTTCGACAAGTCGACCACCTTCTATTCGCAGTGGGGCTCGTTCGTGGACATCGCGGCGCCGGGCGGTAACACGCGCGTCGACCAGAACGGCGACGGGCGCCCCGACGGCGTGATGCAGGAGACCCTCAAAGAGGGCAACACCGGCAAGCACGACTTCCTCCTCTACATGGGAACGTCGATGGCGTCGCCCCACGTCGCAGCGGGCGCCGCGCTCGTCGTCGCCCAGGGGATCACCCACCCCGACAAGGTCGAGGCCGTGCTAAAGAGCACGACCGACGACTCGCAGAAAGATCGGTACAGCGACAAAGAGTACGCCGAGCGCTACGGCTCCGGAATCATGCAGGCCGACTCCGCTGCCGAAGCCGCGGCCGCAGGGCAGGGCGGGGTGCGACTCGCGCTCACGTTCCTCCTCGGGCTGATGGCGTTCGGACGACTGCGTCGCAAAGACCAGCTCGCGCCGATGCCCGGCTCCTCGACCGCGATGATGGCGGGTGCCGCCGTCGTCGCATCGAGCGGTCTCTTCTTCCTCCCGCTCATCTTCGGTGACGCCGGACTCTTCGGCAGCATCGCCAACGTGGTGGGACGTCCGCTCCCCGAGCTCGACGCCGCGCTCCTCGGGTTCGGCTACCACCAGAACCCGCTGCTCGCATCCGCGCTCATCCCGCTCGGCGCCGTCTTGACACTCGGTGGTACGAAGAAGCTCCGCTTCCTCGCCGCCGGACTGGCGCTCGGCTTCGCCGGCTTCTGCTTCGCCGAGTCGTTCATCCTCACGTCCGACGTCCGTTGGATCCCCGGCATGGACATGCTGGACCGGATCTGGCTCGCGGCCAACGGCGTGGTCTCGCTCATCCTCGGATACCTCAGCCTGAAGCGCTGACGGCGAGAACGCTCGACCTCGAAGGCGGCTCCCCCGGGGGTCGCCTTCTTTTTTGCCCGCGACCGCTCGCACGTCGGGCGCCCGCCCAAAAAAATCGCGGCGCACCTACATCGTGGTACATTTGCTCACCGCGCAACGGACGCGCGGCTCTAGACACGGAGGTCACGATGAATCTGCGACGACAAGAACGCCTCGACTGCGACATCATCCTGAACAAGGTGGAAGAGGGCTCGATGAACATCGCCCGCGCCACCAACATCTCGCTGAGCGGGATGCGAATCCGGCGGCTCCTCGAGCCGTACTTTCAGGGTGAAGGGCCCGTGCGCCTCGAGGTCGCGCTGCCGGGTGACAGCGAGAGCCCGCTCAACATCGGTGCGCGCAAGGTCTACGACGGCGACGACTACATCGGCGTGAAGTTTACCGACATTTCGCACAACCACTTCCTGCGCCTGCGCAATTGGATCCAGGGTCAGGTGCTCCGTAACGAGCTCCCGATGTTCCCCTGAGCTGAGCGCTCCCATCGCTCCGCGAGGCGTCCCGTTCGGGGCGCCTTTTTCGTGTCCGGCCGACGTCGGGCCAAACATGCTCTCCACCGGCGCCGGAATGTCGCATGCAACGATCGTTGTTGGTGATGTAGAGTTACGAGACGACTGCCAGATGCCGGGAGAAGACGATGGGAATCTTCGGACGAATGAAGACGCTGCTCAAAGCCAACGTGAACGACCTCGCGTCGAAGGCCGAGGATCCCGAAAAGGTCCTCAACCAGTTGATCCTCGACATGGAGGACCAGCTCCGAAAAGCCAAGCTGCAGGTCCGCGATGCCATCACCGACCGTAAGCGGCTCGAGAAGCAGCTCGAGGCGGCGCGCATCGAGGCCGACAAGTGGGAGAAGAAGGCGATGACCGCCGTCGAGGCTGGGCGTGACGACCTCGCGCGTGAGGCCCTCGGACGAAAGCAGGAGCAAGAGGAGCTCGCCGCAGGCTTCCAGACGAACCTCGAGCAGCAGGCATCGATGGTCGACGACCTGCGTGATTCGCTGCGGGGCTTGTCGGACAAGATCGAGGAAGCCAAGCGAAAGAAGGCCACGCTGGTCGCTCGCATGAAGCGGATCGAGGCGACGAACGCCACCGAGGGCACCGTGGCGTCGCTCAACAATACCAGCGCCTTCGACAGCTTCGAGCGCAGCGCCGCGAAGATCGAGGACTTCGAAGCCGAGGTGGAGGCGCACGGCGAGCTCGCGTCGGACCGGGACGCATCGGATCTCGAGGCGAAGTTCCGGAACATCGAGAAGGGCCATGGCAACGACGACGCCCTCGCCGCACTGAAGGCGAAGATGGCGCGTCGCGACGACGACTGAGTTCGTCTCTCCCCACATCCCGGTTGTCGCTTCGCACGGTGCTGGCATAAGATGCGTGCACTCCCCCATTGCGGCAGGAACCGATGGAGCTGTCCAACCTCGCCAAGCTGCTGTTCAGCATCGACGATGCGTTGCGCCACACCGACCACGACCGGGCGCTGCGGCTCGTCGTCGCGAACTTCGACCGCTTCCCGGACACCGCCCCGCTGCGGGAGCGCGTCGCGCTCGTCCTCGCCGAGAACGGACGCAAGAAGGAGGCGGTGGAGATCCTGGAGCTCGTCGGACGGCACTACGCGAACGCCGGTCTCCCCACGCGAGCGATCGCCGTCGCCAAGCAGTTGCACAGCCTCAAGCCCGACACGACGAACCTCCTCGACCACATCGCCACGCTCTACAACATCCGCAGTCCGTTCCTGTCGTCCGACGTTCATCGCGTCGAGATTCCTGATGGCGGCAGCGTCGATCTCGAGGCGAGCCTCGATATCCCCGAGGACGAACTCCTCGAGACGGCCGCCGGTCGGTCGGTGGAGCGACGGGGCCTCGCGGCCAAGCCGGACCGACTTCCGGCGCTTCCGCTGCTGAGCTTGCTGCCGCACGAGACGTTTCGAGCGGTGCTCGACCATCTCGAGTACTCGCTGTTCGACGAGGTCCAGCCGGTCCTCGAGAAGGGACAGTCGAACGAGGCGCTCGTCTGGACGGCGAGCGACGACCTGGTCCTCGAGAGTGAGGACGTCGCGATGATGGTGCCCCGAGGATCGCTCCTCGGGCTCTCGTCGTTCGGACGGTCCGGGCGACCCGCGGAGGTCGACGTCTTCACGCAGCCGGGGAGCGAGGTGATCAAGCTCGGACCTCAGGGGATTCGGATGATCCAGGAGTCGATCGGTGATTTCCAGAACCGCCTGGCCACGCTGCGGCGGCACGCGATGACCGAGCGGATCCTCGAGCGTCACCCGATGTTCCGGGACCTGCTCCCCGACGATCGGCAGGACGTCATCGAGACTTTCACCGGTCTGCGCGTCGCCGAAGGAGAGGTTATCATCCGGCAGAACACCCCGTCGCCTGGACTCTTCCTGATCCTCGATGGAGAGGTCGACATCGTCCGCCAGGACGACGACTGGGAGATTACGATCGCGACCCTCCGTTCAGGGGACATCTTCGGCGAGATGGGGCTGGTTCGAGACAGCCCGACGGTGGCAGGGTGCGTCATGACGACTGCCGGGCACCTGCTCCATCTGTCGCGGGAGGAATTCCACCACCTCGCAACGCGTTATCCCGCAGTGCAGCAGTACACCTCGCAGCTTGCTGCGGAGCGTGACCAGGAAGAGGTTTTGTCCGCGGACGACCTCGCCGAAGTCGATTGACAGTCTCGCCGCGGCGCCAATAAGATGCGCCCCATTCAGGTTACCTGCGGAAAGGCGAAGGTTTGGAGATGGTCAACAACGATCAGATCGAGGCGTACCTCATCGAGACGGGCGTTCCGTTCGAACGCGTGAAAGAAGGCTTCTGGCTGATTCACGACGACTACGACGCCGTCGACAACATCGTCGTCGTTCACAAGCCGCCGGTCATCACGTTCCGCGTGAAACTGTTCGAGATTCCCGAATCGGGGAATCACGCCGAGCTCTTCGCGCATCTGTTGCGGCTGAACGCGACGGACATGATCGCCGGAGCGTACGGCCTCGAAGAAGAAGCGGTCGTCATCTCGGCGTCGCTGCAGAGCGAGAACCTGGACTACAACGAATTCCAGGCCACCGTCGACGCCCTCGCGTTTGCGGTCCGGGAACACTACGAGGAGCTCCGACGGTTCATGCCGGAGTCGCCCTCGGAAGCATTCCTGGAAGAGGAATGAGTCGGCAGGGCCTCCGGGCCACGTCGGTCGCCAGTTGTTGCATACATGAGTGTCCCCGGCCTGCGCGCCGTGTTCGATGCTAGGAGAACGAACAGATGGGTATCTTCGGTCGAATCAGCACCTTGCTGAAAGCCAACCTGAACGACCTCGTTTCGAAAGCCGAGGATCCCGAAAAGATCCTCAACCAGTTGATCCTCGACATGAAGGAGCAACTGATCGAAGCGAAGAAGCAGGTGGCCGTCGCAATCGCCGACGAAAAGCGCCTCAAGAAGCAGCTCGACAACGAGCTGCACATGGCGCGCGAGTGGGAGAAAAAGGCGATGATGGCGGTCCGTGCCGGGCGCGACGACCTCGCCAAAGAGGCGCTCTCGCGAAAGCAGGAGCACGACACCCTCGCCTCCGAGTACAAAGCGCACTGGGAAGCGCAGAAAGCCGCGGCCGACAAGCTGCGTGACTCGCTGCGACAGCTCAACGCCAAGATCGAAGAGGCCAAGCGCCGAAAGAATCTCCTCATCGCTCGCCAGAAGCGCGCCGAAGCGCAGAAGACGATCCAGGAGACGATGTCGGGCCTCAACGACACGTCCGCGTTCGACACGTTCGACCGGATGTCGCAGAAGATCGAGCAGATGGAGGCCGAAGCGGAAGCCTCGGCAGAGCTCGCCGCCGGGTTCAGCGGCGACGACCTCGCCTCCAAGTTCGACAACCTCGAGCAAGACCACGGTGCCGACGAAGCCCTCGCCGCACTCAAGGCGAAGATGGGCGTCGCGAGCGAAGCGAAGGAGCAGTCCTTCGAGTTCGAAGAGGAGAAGCAGGAGGTCAAGCAGACCGTCTCCGCCGGAAGCCGCGGCACCTGGGACAACGAAGACTTCTGATCGGGAAACTCCCGAGAATCTGACGGCCGCCACTGGCGGCCGTTTCCATTTCAAGGACGTCGATCATGACCGAGCTCGTCGGAGCGATTCTCTGCGCCGGCTTCGGTACGCGCCTCAAGCCGCTCACCGAGGTGCTCCCCAAGCCGCTCCTCCCGTTCCTCAACACCCCGATCGTCGCCTACGCCATGGAGAGGCTGGCGAGCGCCGGTGTCCGCCGGTTTGCCGTCAACACCCACCACCTCGCCGAGGCGATTCCGCCGATGATCGACCGGCTCGCGCCGCAGTTCGGCCTCGCTCCGGTCTACGCCCGGGAATGGGAGATCCTCGGCTCCGGGGGCGGGATTCGCGGCGTCTGGCACGCGCTGGGAGAGCCCGACGCGACGATGGTCGTGCTCAACGGCGACAGTGTCATGGACGTGGACCTATCGCCGCTGATCGAGAGCCACCGGACGTCTGGGCGGGCAATCACGCTCGTCGCGCGCCCGAAGGACGACGACCAGCCGGGCCGCATCTGGCTCGACACCGATGGCGTGTTGCAGGGTATCCGTGACTATCGGCGGCCCGGTGCGCCACCCGATTCCGCCCTCGTCGAGCACGACTTCACCGGCGTCCACATCGTCCACGGCCCGGCGCTCGAACCCCTCCCCATGGACAACTGCGATGTCATCGACTCGTTGTACGGCCCGATGCTGGAAGAGGGCGGGGCGATCGGCGCCGAAGTGTGCGGTGGATTCTGGGCGGCGCTCGACAACCCGAGGCTGTTCGTCGAGACGAGCCGACGGGTCCTCGAGGACCCGACGGTCTTCGCGCTGGCACCGCTCGGGGAGCCCCGCGCCGAAGGTATATGGCTCTACGGAACCGACGAGATCGACGACTCCGCCGAGTTCTCGGGGCCCGTCTTCGCTGGACTCAACGTGAAGATCGGAGCCGGCGCGAAGGTGGGCCCGAACGTCGTGATGGACGGCGTCGAGCTCGCTCCGGGGACGGTTGTCCGCAACGCCGTGCTGTACGGGATGGGGAAGATCGAGGGCGACTGGTCCGACTGCGTCGCCGTCGCCGGCCAGGTCGCCTCGCTCCCGTAAGCTCAGCCGTTACAGACGCATCGGGCCGACTCGCAGCTAACCGTTCCGGTCACCGCCACGCCGCCCTCACAGCTTCCACCACCCTGATTCTGCTCGGCACACCATGCCGAACAGGATACGACGGCCGGCTTGCCGAGGTCGCCCGCGTGCGTGTGGCATTCGTCGACGCCGGGGTTCGACTCGACCAGCCGGTCCGAGTCGAGACAGAACTCGCCGAACTCGCGGCCGGTCCGTACCGCCGAGCACGTGTCGGTCTCGTACTCGATGTGGCACCCGGCGACTTCCGGTGCCACGCCATCGGTGTCGGCCCAGTAGCTGTCCGTGCCGGTTTCCAGGTCGAGCAGGCAGTTCGTCGCCCCGACGGGAACGTTACCGCCCGTGCAGGAGGCCAACTCGGGCTCGTCCAGCGCACCGTCTGCCGTCGTCGTCTTTCCACTGCTGCTACATCCGGCAAGCAAAAGAGCGGCCGGGACCACGAATGCACCAAAGCTGATTCTCGACTTCATGTTCTCTCCCTGTAGTTGGGTGTTCATCGGCTCGAGAGTGAGTCTTCCGAACATTTTATGTTTCGACTACAGCGGTAATTTGGTGACTACCTTGCGGGAAAAACGAAGCGTTCGTCCGCGAGTCGTGGAGGGGCCTCAGACCCGCGCCGCGACGGGACAATCGGGGAGGGCGGGTGAGAGCGCGGGCCCGGTGATCTGCTGCAGGGACGGGGAGGGCCGAGCGAAACTCGCTATTTCCAGCACGTGGACAGGCGTCGCCGACGGGCCCGGCCGAGTTCCGCGATCACGTCAGGGCGAGTCGGGTCTGTGCCGATTGCGCACCGAACTCGAAACGGAGCTGAGAACGACCGTGCCCCACTGGTTCGACAACGACCCGCGTGTCGATCAGATCCTTGAGGGCGTCGACGTGGCTGATGATGCCGATCTGACGGTCCGCGTCCTGATGAAGCTGATGAAGTGTCGTCAGCGCCATGTGCAGGCTGTCCTGGTCGAGGGTTCCGAACCCTTCGTCCATCAGCAAGGTCTCGATCGGCATGTCCACGCGACGGTAATCAGCAAGCCCGAGGGCCAGCGCGAGGGATACGAGGAAGGTCTCGCCGCCCGACAGGGTCGTCAGCGGCCGCTCGACGTTCGCCTGGTAGCGGTCCTGAACCCCGAAGCTGAGGGTCGGTTCCCCGCCGTCCCCTCGCGCGACCGTCAGTCGATACCGCGGGTGGAGCTGCGATAGACGCAGGTTCGCGCGGTCCACCAACCCCTGCAGATTGAGGCTCTGGGCGAAGAGCTTGAAGCGTTCTCCATCGCGGACCCCGATGAGGCCGTAAATGGTGTTCCAGACGTCGAGGTCGTGCTGTACGCGCTGCATCTCCTCTTCGAGCTCGGCACGGCGTCCCCGGGACTGCTCGTGCTTCGACCAGCGCTCGCGCAGCCCCCCGAGCTCCTGGGTCGCGTCGTTGGCTCTCGTCCTGGCCTCTTCTACCGCCGCCTCCAACTCTTCGAGGGTGGCTTCCTCTCCGTCAGGACGGGCATCTTCGTGCTTCGCGACCCGTTTCCGAGCATCGTCGAGCCGGGTGGTGGCGCGCGTGACGGCGTCGTCGAGAGTCCCCAGCTCCCGCGTCAGGCGCTTGCGCACCGCGGGGTCGAGCAGGTTCGCTTTCACCTCGTCGCGGGTGATCTCGAGGCGGGCCAGCGCCGTATCGAGGACCTCGTCTGCTTCCGCGAGCTGTGTCTCTTCGTCGGAACGCCGCTTCTCGAGTTCCTCCAGGCGAGCCTCGGCTGCCGAAATCTTCTGCGCCCCTTCGCTGCGCGTCTTGACCGCCGCCTCGAGAGCCCTCCGGCGGCTCGAAACGGACGACTCCAGCTCACGGCGAACCTCGGCAGGGTCCTTTCCGTCGAAGTGCTGTCCGACGGTGGCGGTCAGCTCGTCGACTCGGCTCTTTCGAGTTCCGTGGCGCTCCTCCGCCTCTCTCTGCGCAGCCGCAGCCTCCTCGGCGCGCTCCGTGAGCCGTTCCACCTGACCCTGCCGCTTCTCCAGGGTTCGGAGGGCTTCGTCGAGCTTCGAGGTGGCATCGACGAACGCGTCCCTGCGCTCCGCAGCGCGAGCGAGCCCGGCTTCGAGCGGCGTTCCTTCCTCGACCTCCACCCCCAGCTCCGCCAGACTGGCCCACACTGCGGCCACCCGTTCCTCTCGCTCGGCGACCGCGGCCGCGCGGTCTTGCGTTCGGGTCTCCACGAGTTCACGGGCGCGCTCGAGCTTCTTTCGAACCTCGGCCGTCTCGTCCTCCCGGGCCTGCGCGGCGGCCGCGGCGGCCTCGAATTTTTCCTCCGCCACTTCCAGTTGCTGACGCGCCGCCTCGAGCGTTTCGAGCCGTTCGCTCGCCGTCTCGAGCTCGGCGGTCGTCGACTTCAGGGCCTCCTCGATTCGCTCGGAATCGCGGAGCTGGAACGTCTCGAGCGGCGAGTACCCGGCGCGCTCGGCGCATCGCGCGAACGCGGCCTGATCTTCTTCGATGGCGACATTGAGGCTGAAAACGCGACCCTCGTCGTGCTGCAGCGCGGTTCGTATCGCCACGGACCGGCTCGACAGGCGGCGCAAGTCGTCCATCACTTTGCCGAGTCGCTCGCCGACGTCTTCGCGTTTCGCTTCGAGGCGCTCGCGATCCGCCGTCGCCTGCTCGTCGACGTGCACGAGCTCGTCCGAGTCGCAATACGGATGGACGGGTGAGCCGCACAGCGGGCAAGGGTCGCCCGACTCGAGCTCGGCGCGGTAGGTCGAAAGCGCCAGGAGCTTGGCGTTCTGCTTCAGACTCTCGTCGCACTGCGCCATCAACTCCCGGAGGTCGGATTCCTTCTCACGAAGCTTCGCCTCTTCGGCGTTCAGGTCCCTCAGCGACCCGGTCGACTTGTCGATCCGGTCGTGGACTTCCTTGCGCTCGGCCTCGTTCTTTCGCAGCCGGTCAGCGAGATATCTCGCTTCGCGCAGCGCCTCGCCGCGCTCGCGTGCATCGCGCGTGGAGCGGTTGAGCCGGTCGTAGGTCGCGCTGACCGTCGCACCGCCCCCGGCGAGCTCCGAGACCCTGTTGCGGGTGCGAGTCACCTGCCCCTGCCACTTCGCTCGCTCTTTTCGAGCCTCCGAAATCGCCTCGTCGAACTGCCCGAGCTCCGCCTCGAGAGCTTTGACTTCGTTGGAGAGCGTCTCGAGTTCCTCGTCGCGCCGCGCGATTCGCCTCTCGATCGGGGCGATCCCCTCCGCGGCTCGGGTCTGCAGTCGTGGCAACTCGTCGACCAGCCGGCGCGAAGCGACCAGCTCGTCGAGATGCTTCCTGCGCGCCTCGACCAACCCTTCGGACTCCTCGAGAGCGTCTTTTGCCGCGGATAGTTCCTCGGCGAGTTCCCGGGTGGCCGTCGACCGGCGTTCGACCTCTTTCACTGCCCCCTGCAGCTCCTTCGTCGCCGCGGTCAGGCGCTCGCGCACGGCGTGAGCTTCGCGGATGGCCGGCTCGGACTCTTCCAGCGCCTTCTCGCTCGCCGTGAGATCCTCGCGGGCTGCTTTCACCGCCTCGTCGTTTGCCGCGGTCGCTTTGCGTAGCTCGACGAGCTGCTCCCCGAGCGGTGCAATCTGTTTGGCGACCTGTTCGAGGGAGTCGTTCAGCCGAACCACGTCACGCCAGGCGGGCTCCACCTCCGAGAGTTCGCGGTCGCGCTCGAGCTGGGCGTAGTCCGACTTCCGCTCCGCGCGTGCCTTCTGCGCGACTTGCAGCTTTTCGTCGAGCGTCTTCACTTCGGCGCGCAGTTCGTTGCACGTCACCAACCAGTCTCGGCGCTTCCGTAGCCCCTCGAGCTCGGCCTGACGC
Organism: uncultured Bradymonadales bacterium; assembly: GCA_964411125.1. GTDB lineage: Bacteria > Myxococcota_A > Bradymonadia > Bradymonadales > Bradymonadaceae > JBFIHF01. The sequence goes on from CAYPJU010000028.1 coordinate 69,283, forward strand.
GCCTTCATCGCGACACGCGCTGCCTCCACGCGAGCTTCGAGATCTTCCGCCTCGGCGTCGGTGAGGACTTGCATCTCTTGCAGCCGGCCCGACAGCCGGCGCGCTTCGTCCTCGATCGCGCGACGTCGTCGGGATGCTCGCTCGCCGATGACGCGGTAGTCGTCGGTGTTCGTCAGTCGCTCGAGGATCGACGCCTTCTCCGAGTCCGACGCGTGCAAGAACGCCGAGAACTCGCCCTGAGCGAGCAGGATGCTCCGCTGGAAGTCTTCGACCGACAGCCCGCCGAGCGCGTCGTCGAACGCGGGTTGGAAGTACTTCTCGCGGTGGTCGGCGACGAGCAGCCGCATCTTGCCGTCGTCGAACTTTCGATAGAGCGAGCGTTCCGGACGCTGAACGGCGCCCTCGGGATCGTCGTAAGCCCGCCGGGTCGACCACGTGGCGAGGTAGCGCGCCCGCTCGCCGTCGGGCTGTCGTACGCTGAACTCCACCTCGGCGTACGCGGCGGCGGTCCCGATCGACATGATGTGCGCAACGTCGGTCTCGGCCCGACCGGTGCGCCGCTCGAGCCGCGGAGTTTGCCCGAAGAGCGCCAGGCATACCGCGTCCAGAATCGTCGACTTGCCGGCACCGGTCGGCCCGATGATCAGAAACAGCGGACTGTTTCGGATGTCCTCTTCGAAATCGACCACCTGCTCGCCGTAGAGCGAGTTCAGGTTCTTCAACTTGATCCGGTGGAACCTCATCCCGGCCCCTCCACCAGCGTGCCCTGCGGCGAAGGCTCGGGCTCTGCAGTGTCTTCCACTTCGTCCGCGACCAGCAGGCTGCGAAACGCGAGCAGGATCTCCTCTGGCGGCTCGAGCTCGTACTTCAATCGGTACATCTGCACGAACACGTCCTCGGGCGCGAGCTCTTCCAGAGGGCGCGGGCGCGCGGCGGGCGGCAATTCGACCCGCGTCTCTTCGTCGGTCACCAGACGCTTGCGGAACGAGACGATCCTAGGGCGCGGCTCACGGAAGTGCTGCGTGACGAAATTCTGGAATCGATCGACCCCCGCGCGCGTCGGCGTCGTCACGAGCCGTTCGATGTAGAGGTACGGTGCGAGCTCGCTCTCCCAGGCGAGCCCCCGCAGGATGTCGACGATCTCGTCCTCGAATCCCACGATCTCGTACACCTCGCGCCAGCGCGGCAGCTTCACGGGCTTCACCCGTCGCAGCTCCCCATCTTCGAGGTCGATCTCCATGACGTAGCGCGGCGTCCGCGATTCGACGACGTCTGTCGGAACCGGCGAGCCCGCGTACCAGACCTGCCCCTCCCCCACCTGATGATGGCGGTGGATGTGACCGAGCGCGACGTAGTCCCACCCCTCGAAAATCGCAGGCGAGAGCCCCGACTCACCGGCCCCGAAACTATGGATGGGAGTGTGGAAGTCCCCGTCTCGCGAAGCCCGCTCCGGCGCGACGCAGGTCAGGTGCCCCGTCGCCACGAGCGCCGGTCCTTCGCCGAACTCGGAGATGGCGACGTCCCGCACCCTGGCGTAGAGCCCGCTGAAACCTTCGAAGTAGCGCTGCGCCAATTCGCGCGGCGTCGCCTTCGTCGTCTGGATGCCCAGTCGAGCTTCGGAGACGTAGGGCACCGCGGCGACGACGGCCTCGACCTTGCCGCCGTCGTCGGTCAGCGGAACGAGGCACCGCGCCAGATCCTCGTCCTCGGGCAGCACGCCGACTACGTGAACTGACAGGGCGCCCAGGACATCGCGCGGCGCATCGAATCGCGTCGGGGAGTCATGGTTACCTGCCACCAGCACGACGTTTCGTATCGGTGTCCGCGCGGCCACCCGTGCCAGAAATCCGTAAAACTCCTTCTGGGCTGCCGCTGATGGCTGCATGTAGTGGAAGAGGTCACCGCTCACGATCAGGGCGTCGATTGCGCGCTCCTGCGCCCGACGCAAGATCCAGTCGAGGAAGCGACGGTGCTCTTCGTGGCGAGGCGCTTGCTCCATGCTCACGCCGAGGTGCCAGTCAGATGTATGCAGTATTCGCAGCGACATGAAATACCTCGAAAGCGCTCGTACGCTACCGCGTGAGGGCGCGAACCGCCACAGGCCCCTCGCCGCCGTTTCGCGGGGCGGCGCTCCGACGCCCCCCAACGGACAGAGCGGTGCCGTCCTCGTCGGCGAGAGCGAACATAGTTCGTGATCTCCCTCCCGGGCCCTCCGGGCCGAGCGGCAGGTTCTCCGCGCGGGGGGCGATTTTCCTCCGCGCTCGATTGTGGGCCGACCGGTCGCTGCTCGGCTCCGGGGGCTGGCCCGCCGGGCCGATGCCGCGGTCGGTGGTTCCGTCCGTTCCGTCGGGGGTGGTCGCTTTCGCGCGGCGTTCACC